>CAXYXY010000042.1:0-35022 GCA_964293125.1 uncultured Thiothrix sp.
CAGAGCGGCAACCAGTACGTGAGATTCAAGTTCGGGCGGATAGCGGGAGTTGCTGGCATTTTGATGATACGGTGATTGAACTGGCCTGCGGCCTCCATAATTTCAGGACGGCACAGCGGATTCGAAAGTATTAGTTTTTTTGATGGGACTTTAGGTCGGTATTTTTAAATAATGTCTAATGTAATACAGTAAGATTACTATACCTCTATCAACGTTTCAATCCACTCCCGACCCAATAAGCCGGGAGAATAAACGTTGTCGCCATTGGCATCCGATGGGTTTTCGTTTCAATCCACTCCCGACCCAATAAGCCGGGAGAATGCACTTGTACCGCCATCCGCGCCCAATGTCACAAGTTTCAATCCACTCCCGACCCAATAAGCCGGGAGAATACAGGTATTCCGGCGTCGTATATCATCAACGATTATGTTTCAATCCACTCCCGACCCAATAAGCCGGGAGAATTCTGTGTTACTATTAAGTGGATCAGTTTTATGTAGTTTCAATCCACTCCCGACCCAATAAGCCGGGAGAATGTCGGAACGCTCCGTGTGAAACGCCGGTTAAGCACTCGTTTCAATCCACTCCCGACCCAATAAGCCGGGAGAATGCGTTTCTATCGGCGTAGTCTCCAAATGACGATGTTTCAATCCACTCCCGACCCAATAAGCCGGGAGAATTGTTTTAAACTCCTTTGTCGCTTTGTCTTACTTTGTTTCAATCCACTCCCGACCCAATAAGCCGGGAGAATTTATGACCAGTGATGAAGGCCACTTCCATCACATCGTTTCAATCCACTCCCGACCCAATAAGCCGGGAGAATGATTGGGGCAGCGTGTCTTTTGAGTTGATGCTTTGTTTCAATCCACTCCCGACCCAATAAGCCGGGAGAATTTTGAGACAGGGAAAACTAGGCAAAGACGAATGGGTTTCAATCCACTCCCGACCCAATAAGCCGGGAGAATCATAGCCGTTTCAAGCAGTAGGATGACCTGCTCTCGTTTCAATCCACTCCCGACCCAATAAGCCGGGAGAATGGTGCGCGTCCATGCTTCTCCTGAGTCACAGCTAGTGTTTCAATCCACTCCCGACCCAATAAGCCGGGAGAATATTTGGCCGGAGGGTCTACGCAACATGAGTACCAAAGTTTCAATCCACTCCCGACCCAATAAGCCGGGAGAATGACTGGTCAATTCACCAATTTCTCAAAGATCTGGATGTTTCAATCCACTCCCGACCCAATAAGCCGGGAGAATAAACGGCTCCAGCAGTTTAAACTGGCGGTTACCGATGTTTCAATCCACTCCCGACCCAATAAGCCGGGAGAATCTGCGAATACCTCGCAGTAACAGGTATGTTCAGGTTTCAATCCACTCCCGACCCAATAAGCCGGGAGAATTTACCAATGGCTTAATGTCCATGCTAGGCAAGGTGTTTCAATCCACTCCCGACCCAATAAGCCGGGAGAATCTCGATGAAAACACGCTAGCTAGTCAGGTAGGCCTGTTTCAATCCACTCCCGACCCAATAAGCCGGGAGAATACATGCAGACGGGTATCAAGGCGCTGACAAGCTAGTTTCAATCCACTCCCGACCCAATAAGCCGGGAGAATCCCAAAGATGCCGCCGTTGCATACATATCCAAGCCGTTTCAATCCACTCCCGACCCAATAAGCCGGGAGAATGTGGCTACTCGTTCCAATATGCAGTTTCAAACTGTTTCAATCCACTCCCGACCCAATAAGCCGGGAGAATCTGTCATGCGGCAATATACAACCTGACTACAAGGCCGTTTCAATCCACTCCCGACCCAATAAGCCGGGAGAATAATAAATCAGTTTTTACTACCAGTGGCAAGATTGTTTCAATCCACTCCCGACCCAATAAGCCGGGAGAATTTTGCTGCAAGCATTAATCACGCGAATGAGATAGCTGTTTCAATCCACTCCCGACCCAATAAGCCGGGAGAATCTAACGGGACTGTATTGGGAGCAACGATAAAACCCGATGTTTCAATCCACTCCCGACCCAATAAGCCGGGAGAATTTAATCAACTTAATTCTCGTTGGATACATAATGTCGTTTCAATCCACTCCCGACCCAATAAGCCGGGAGAATCCGGTCGACCTGCGACTGGCATGTCTCAATTACAACGTTTCAATCCACTCCCGACCCAATAAGCCGGGAGAATTTATCGGCGAGGCACAGTGGTTTACCAGCCCATTGTTTCAATCCACTCCCGACCCAATAAGCCGGGAGAATGCATTACGATTGTTCACAATGCCGGAAACCTACATGTTTCAATCCACTCCCGACCCAATAAGCCGGGAGAATATTAAATTCGACTACCATTACCGGGATACGCGCAAAGTTTCAATCCACTCCCGACCCAATAAGCCGGGAGAATTATTCCAGAAAATCCGTCTCTGACACCTTCGAACAAGTTTCAATCCACTCCCGACCCAATAAGCCGGGAGAATATGGCTATAGCGCATTGAGTCAGCGAGAGGCTGATGTTTCAATCCACTCCCGACCCAATAAGCCGGGAGAATGGATTATGGCCAGGTGCGCAGTGCTTTCCAGATGGTTTCAATCCACTCCCGACCCAATAAGCCGGGAGAATTGTAGGCGGCGATCCAGCCGAGGCCGAAGGTCATGAGTTTCAATCCACTCCCGACCCAATAAGCCGGGAGAATGTCTTATCGTGCGATGGCTGATGCAACAGATCAACGTTTCAATCCACTCCCGACCCAATAAGCCGGGAGAATGGTGGGTGATCGGATGGCAGGGCATCTGATCAGCAGTTTCAATCCACTCCCGACCCAATAAGCCGGGAGAATTTAGCTATCTCGTAGCTATAATCATTCGCCGCTTGTTTCAATCCACTCCCGACCCAATAAGCCGGGAGAATACACAGGCAGCAGGCCGCCGCTTCTGCCAATCTGTGTTTCAATCCACTCCCGACCCAATAAGCCGGGAGAATGCATGAAGAGAATGAAGCCAAAGAGCGAGCGGCGTTTCAATCCACTCCCGACCCAATAAGCCGGGAGAATATAATACGAATTCAGGAGAATGCTGCTTTAAGTTTGTTTCAATCCACTCCCGACCCAATAAGCCGGGAGAATTGCCCGTATGTAAGGGCGTAAAATACAACAGTTTTTTTACAGGTTTGCGCGAACCGGGGAAGGAAGTCTGAAACAGAAGGCTCGCGGCGAGGGTTCATCATTATATTCAAGTGAAATCAACAGGTTAAAATTCCGCGAATCCCCCGGAAAATCAGCCATAGCTTAGGGTTCGCGTCAGATACTCACAGGATCAGTATACCATAATCTCCCATGCTAACACCATGATCTAAAACACTATTATTGTCATCAAAGGATCAGTGGCGCTTCAAAATCAGTCGCTTTGAATTTACCAAACTCCTTCACATTTTTTGCCAAAGGTTCGGTCAGGCGATAGATACGCAGGTTGTCTTCCGTCAGGCTAATTTCCCGCAGCAAGGCGTCCTCCAGAATCACTAGCGTCGCCGCATCCACCTGACACTCAAACACCGACTTTTGCACCCGCTGCCCATAGTTTTGGCACACCTTCGCCACCCGCCGCAAACGCCTGCGCCCAGCCGCCTCCAGCGTCGAAACATCATAACTCACCAATACCAACATACAACGCTTCACTCATTTGTTAAGGAACGGAACGTATGCCTCTACATCCCCGCGTAAATAACGCGCCAGTATCCGCGCTTGCAGCAACGGCAACAAACCAATTTCCACCTGCGTTTCCAGCACCGGATGCTGCAAGGTTTCTTTCTTGCGCTCCTGATACGCCACGATCACGGTTTTGCGCCCGGTATCGTTCAACATCACCGCACCACCGGGGCGAAAATCGAAATCCTTCTGGCGCAACTGCCCGCGATTGATCAGCGTCAACGCCAGCCGATCACCCAACACCGCGCGAAATTCTTCCAATAAATCCAGCGCCAACGCAGGCCGACCCGGGCGCACCACATGAAAAAACCCCAGTTGCGGATCAAGCCCCACCGTTTCCAGCGCACTGCGGCAATCATTCAGCAACAGCGCATACAAAAACGAAATCAGCGCATTCACCGCATCCTTCGGCGGGCGACGGCTACGCCCCTTGTACTCAAATTCCTCACGCATCTGCGGCTTGATCATGGTATTGAACTGCTCGAAATACACCCGCGCCGCATCGCCTTCCAGCCCCAACACCGACGCCGCCGATTCCGCATGAGCCAGATTGCGCAAGTTGATCCCCAGCGACTTAGCCGCCCGTACCAATTGCGCCTTGGCCTCCTCATCCTTGCTGTCCCGCGCACTGCGTAACAACACATTGCGGCTATTGCGCAACTTGCCCGCGATGAAAGCCTTGCTGATTTCCAGCGCAATGTCCACCTTATCAGCAGCACGGAATTGCGCCTGCCGCAGCAGGATATTGCCATTCACAGGGCCTTCCACCCGCGCCTGAAACCGCCCGTGTTCATTCAGCCACACGATGCTGCGCCCGTCTTCCATGTTCCGCGCCATCAATGCCGGACTCATGCTAACCCGCCCCAGGCACACAATCGCGCCCAAATGATGCAGCGGAACCTGACCTTTTTTGGTCTGATCCACCATCACCACCAGCGTTTCGCCTTCCAGCCGCAAGTATGCGCCCTCAGTGGACACGTACAACGTATTGAGTAATTGTTTCACACATCCCCACCGTCATCGGTTTCAAACAAAGTAGCGTGCAAGCGGCGGATACGCGCCCGATTGCCTGCAATATCCGGCTGGCAACTGTCCTGCAACGAACATTCCTTGCACAAAGCACGCTCATCCACGGGCGGCGGCATTTTCCCCGACTCCAGCAACGCCCGCACCTTGGCAATCAAGTCAATGGTGTAGTCGCGCAATTCTGGCGTGATCGGCACAGCGCGGCGGCGACGGCTTTTGTGGTGGAAAATCGCCCCTTCTGGCACTGCCATGCCCGTCATTTCCTCCAGACACAAGGCTTGCCCCACCAGTTGCACATCATCATGGGCTTTTTTCTGGCGCTTGCCCTGCTTGTACTCGACCGGGTAGGGCGTGCCATCTTCCAGAAACTCCACCGCATCCGCCCGCCCCGTCAGCCCGTAGCGCTCACTGTACAAGGGCAACGAACGCTCCACCCGCACACCATATTCCGTGCCACTTTCACCGCTATCCACCCGCTCGTGCGCCAGATGCCCACGCACCGTATGCACGTTATCGTCGAAGGTCTGCTCCTGATGGATCAGGGCGCACTGGCGCGGGCAATAACTGTAGTGTTGCAGCGCCGAGAGCATGATGGGGGTGAGTTCAGTCATGCTGCGAAGCGCAAAATTTCCACCTCGGCATTCTTTGCTGCCGAAGCTTCTGCCTGCTTCAAGACCTGATCAGTGATGTCATCTGACAGATAGTATTCGCCACAGTTTTCACAAATCTGGGCGGGAACATTCTTGATGAGCACAGTCAGTTCCCCTCGTTGCAAGGTGACAGTGACCTGACCTACGCTAGTTTCGCCCATTTTGCAGATTACACACTTCATAACTATTTCCTCTCCCGGAATCCAGGTTGCCACAATGCCTCAGAAGGAATATAGGCCGTTACCACATAACATGAAAAATCATCAGGATTGCGCCCTACTACCCCATGCACAGGCACTTGCCCTTTGAACCACAATAGCAGATTACTGGGGTAAGGCGTGTCATCCGGGTAATCCTTGATGATTTCTCCTTTTTCGATAGCCGAGACAACATCATCCCGGCTCAGCTCGCGCTCAAACATGCGTTTGATGGCATGGCTGCTGAAGTAAACTGTGTGGCAATCCATTTACTCAACCCACCAATTTCAGCAGTTCTACTCCGTTTGGCAGGTTGTCTGCGTCCACTGTTACCGTGTAATCCCTGAAGTGACGTGGCACCGCGCTCTTATCTTTCAACTCAGCCTTAATACGCTCAAACAAGCTAAATGCTTGGGCGTTACCCAACTTGCTGTCATGCTTGAATACATACAAGCCACGGGTAGACATTTCGCCACGCGCAGCAGAACGGTCATGTTCAAACATATTACCCAATGCTTGCCACAGCAGTTCCAGATCGCCGTCAGAGAAGCCTGTTTGATCGGCCAAATGCGCAGAAATGAAGCCGTGGGCAACGTACAAACCATAAGGCACGGTGAACTTGCGCCCCATTGTGCGGTTGTCACCATCCTGCTTTTCCGCTTCTTTTTCGGTCGCTACCGCCATCCGGGTAATCGAATGTTCGCTGGCAATCACCGGATCAACCGAACGGGCGAACGTGATTTGCACCGGGCCACGTACCTGACCGCAATTCACGCCCGTAGACA
Organism: uncultured Thiothrix sp.; assembly: GCA_964293125.1. Taxonomy (GTDB): domain Bacteria; phylum Pseudomonadota; class Gammaproteobacteria; order Thiotrichales; family Thiotrichaceae; genus Thiolinea. The sequence continues at coordinate 6,363 of CAXYXY010000042.1, forward strand.
TGACCGCGCCAAAAGTACGCACGTCATAAAAATTATGGCACATCCACTGACGTGCTTCTTCTACCTTGTCGCCGCCTTTGCGTTTCTTGTCATCGCTAGCCAGTATTTCTGCACCGCCGGGAATGGCTTGATAAGCGCGTTCGTGCTGCTTATTCAGAATCGCTTTTTCCTTGACGTAGATTTCATACGGCGGCTGTTCTTCTTTCAGCAGTCCGATGAAATTGCGGACTTTGCGTTTCAGGCTGACATCGGTCACCAAACCTTGCCCGGTTTCGGCATCGACACGCGGCAGATTGCCTGCATCCGGGTCGCCATTAGGGTTGCCGTCTTTCACGTCAAATAGCAGTACGAAGTCATAACGGTTTTGCAGGCTCATGCGGAGTCTCCTTGGTTGGAATCTTTGGTTTCACGTTTTTTGAAAAAATCTTGGCGCTGGTGGTAGTAACCAATCGCAAAGCGGCCTTGATCCGCCAAGGGTAAATGAGCTGGGAAATCCACAATTCCGCCCAAAATCTCACCCAGCAGTTTTTCAAAGTTGCTCACCCGACCTTTGTTATCCAGCTTGCTCAGGTGATGGTTTTTCAGTTTCAACAGCGTGGAAAACACGGTGACCGGTGTGGCAGAAGCTGCCCCGTAATAACGGTCACGAATGGTGGCATTGATACCGGGTTGCGCTTCTTCCTGGATTTTTTCCAGCACGGCAAACAGGCGACCTAAACGGTAGCCCGTATTGGCATTTTCAAGATCAAGTGACACGGCAAGATTCTCCGTTGGATTAAGTCGGTTCAAATAGGCTTTGAGCAAAGCCGCCCGTGGGTAAGTAACTTCCTGCTCCGCACGGATACGCCGCACCGTTGAAGCCAATAGTGTTTGTGGGTAAGGCAAGCCTTCCAGAATGCAGCGAATCACGTCACCCGCTAGATTCGGCGGAACATTCTCGGTTTTGCCCAGCAACGCGGTTGAACGTAGCAACAACCATAGCGGCAGAAATTCCGCCTCATGCTCACGGCGATCAATTGCCAAATAGTCGAAATGATCGACAATCCGCTGGCTGACTTCGCGTACCGTTCCCACATGCCAGAAACGGATGCTGATACGCGCTGCATTAGGTGCAAGCCCCAGAATGAAAAAGCGGGTTTCTTCACCCAAAGCCGGGTTACGCCCGTATTCATTCACCGATTTGTACAGGGCTTTTACGGCATTGGTATTGCGGTCGGGATCATCTTTTTTACTGTCTGCTGCACCCCATAGAGCCGTGAAATCATCTTCCAGCGGGTGTTCTTTCTCTGCCCAAAATACAGTGGAAGCATCCCCGACCTGCATCCGCTGAGTGGAATCTTTACTCAGTAAGTGATTCAAAGCAGTGGTGTAAGCAAAGGCGGCTTCCTTGCTGACTGGCGCATTGAAACTCTGGCTTTTCCCATAAGAACGAAAAGCATCCAGATTAAAAGAAACGATATTAGCGCCCGAACTTTGCGCCCCCCAAACGCCTTTAATCGATGGATGCAAACGTTCAATCTCGGCAGTTTCACCCGTCAACAAACACGTTGCCTGTGCATCAACATCACTCATGGCACTTGCCAATGCTGCTTGTGCCTTGCGGCTTTGGCAGACCAGATGCACCTGCCCCTGCAAGCGAAAACTTAGATTTGGATTGGTGGTCGCTATCTCTTCCCAATGTGCCTGTTGTTCTAATACTTCTCGATCCAGATGTTCAAGGAAAGCCAATACGGCGGCGACACCTGCATCCTGTTCTGCAATATTCAATTGTTGGATACGCTCGATAAAAGCGGCTTGCTGTTGTTTAACTCGTTCTGGCTTGTCTTTAGTATCAATACCCAGCACATACTCGGCATTGTCCCACAGCAGGTTAGCTGCCACGCCCGAGGTTTTCTTGATTCCCTGTGGCACACGTTCGGACTTTGCCCGCTTCTTTTTGCCATCACCTGTACGGGTATCTTCAATCTGCGCCAGCTTGCCATCAGCCGTAATCTCCAGAATAAAGGGGATTTCCTTGTACTCAAATCCGGCGGGGGCTAAAGCAGAATCTGCACTGGCTGATTTGCGTTGGTAGTAGTCATAGAGTGCTTGCAGGATCATCCGCGTATCTCCTCACTATCCCATGCCGGAACGTGAATAACGCCGTCTTGCATGTTGGCCTGGAAGAAGCGCGGCATGGGGTTGGTGGTATCGGCAAAATCCATGTCATACAACATCCAGCCCAGTTCCCGCGTTTCGGGCAACGGTTGTGCTGGCGCGGTATCAGCTTCAACCAAACGGAAATCGCAGGAGAATTCGCGAGTGCCGAGGTACGGCTGGTTGAAACATTGCCCCTTGCTGGCGCGGCGTTTGAACATCTCAGCAAACTTGAGCGGATTATTTTCCGGGTTGTTGTCCAGCATTTCAAAATCAGCGTGCAGCCGATAACGCACATCCCGCAAGAACAAACCCGCCCGTTGTTGACGGTCTTCTTCCACATACATGCCAAGATTCCCTTTACCTTGCTTCATCGCAGATTTGACTGCCCCCGCAGACACAACCCCAGACACTTCATTGCGGCGTAAGTTAATCCAGCGAATCGGCCTCAATACCTCAATCCGGCGGATATGCCAACGAATCGCGGGTTTCCACAAAATCGCCTCAAAAACAGCGCGGGCAGCAGAAGGCGTGATGACATCGTAAGACACCCGTTCTACCTTCATTTCGGGGCGTGTAAAACAGGCAAAGTCGCCCGTAACTTCCAGACAAAAAGTTTGCATAATAGCAAAGCCTCAAATGTATAAGGATTCAGCAGATAGTGACACACCATCAATCAATAATCCAAGTTTCTGGTCATACAGGCCGGGCGTAATCTGCTCGTAGACGCCGGGCAGGTTGGCAAGTTCGCGAATATCGCCCGCCTGTACCAAACGCTTCTTCACCTGTTCACGCACCGTCACGGTGTAGCGTTGCAGCTTGCGCATCAGGTTACGTTTCGGCCCGATGAATTTCAGTTGTTCAATCAGCTTTGCGCCATCGCCGTATGTCACCAGCACCGCAGATCCGTCATCATCAATCAGCCTGAAACGTTGGGCAGCGGTGCGGAACTGGATTTTCAACTCACGCGCATTCTGGGCAAGCAAATCGACAATGCCATGTTTGTCCCGTGACTCCGCCCGTGCATAGAAATGCTCAAAGTAGGTCTGAAAGTGCGAATGGTGTAACGGCGCTGCGGTGAAAGTCGGCAACAAGGAACGGCTCACGGTGACAGACCGCCCCAGATGCCCTGGCAACTTGGCATTGAGTGGCGGTACAAACACCACCACGCGCCCTTGTTCTGCCAGCTTGCCTTCACGGTTACAGCGTCCGGCAGCTTGTGCAATCGAATCCAGCCCCGCCAATGCCCGGTAAACCACCGGGAAATCCACATCAACCCCGGCTTCGATCAACTGTGTGCTGACTACCCGCACGGGTTCGCCGTCTTGCAAGCGCTGACGAATGTCTTTCAGCTTCTCGGAACGGTGTTCCCCGCACAGATTGGTGGTCAGGTAATAGGTATCAGGAGGCAACAAACGACACAGTTCCGCCGCCTGCTGTTTGGTGTTGACGATGACCAGCACGGAATCAAGTTCGGCGATTTCCTCTGCCAAATCTTCCCACGAACGTTCGCTAACCAAGTCAGCGGGTAACTCGACTGCTACCCGCTCCAGTGCCACGAACAAGGTAGCGGGATCGGGCATGATTTCGCTGATTTGCTCGGCATCAAACCCTTGCACCACCGCTTTGCCAAACAGGTCGTGATAGGTGTGCAGCGCGGGCTGGGTAGCCGTGGATAGCACAAACGTTACGCCATAATGTTCCACCAAAGCCTTCATCACCCCCAGAATCGGGTTCAGGAATTCGGGCGGCAACAATTGCGCTTCATCCAGCACAATCACGCTGTTCGCCAAGTTGTGCAGTTTGCGGCAACGGCTGGTGCGGCTGGCAAACAGTGATTCAAACAGTTGCACATTGGTGGTCACAATAATCGGTGCATCCCAGTTTTCCGCCGCCAAACGGTTTTGAGCATTCTCTCTATCGGGGTCGAGATTGCTGTGATGTTCCACCACACAGTTGCCGAAAATGTTGCGGTAAATATTGGCGGTTTGCTCAATGATGCTGGTGTAGGGAATGGCGTAAATGACGCGCTGCTTACCGTGCTGGATGGCATGTTCCAACGCAAACGCCATACCGGATAAGGTTTTGCCGCCACCCGTGGGCACGGTCAGGGAGAAAATGCCCGGTGGTTTTGGCGCTGCTTCCCGGCAATCACGCAGGATTTGTGTCCGCAAACGGTTGACCGGGGTATCGGCTGCTTTGGCTGCAAAGCTTGCCATGTGCTGGTTGAAACGAGTCAGCAGACTGGCTATTTCGGGGTATTGCCCGCGCTGGTCGAACTTGTCTTCCTGCATAAACCGTTCGGTATCCAGAAAGTCCGCGTCCACGAGGCAAGAAAACAGCATCCGTATCCACAAAGCAGCGTTATCAATGCCACCCACAGGCGGAGAGGTGGGCATTTTGGTTTGCAGAATATCGGCTGGAACGGGGACTTGCAGGGCTTTGTCCAGATGGATGCTGTCTTGCAGGATTTCTTCCAGCGAACGCCCATCAGCGTCATCTTTCACCCAGTCGGGTAAGCCGGAGTGATGGCCTGCAATCAGATAGGCCAAAATTCTGCCCAATGCGGGATGTTTCTGTATGGCGTATAACGCACCCGCAGCGGAGTGATTGACTTTGCCGGGGGCATGGTCAGTTTCGATATGTGCATTGGCGGCTACGTAGCCGGTCTTGTCACTGATGTAGTGTTGAAATTCAGGATTGTATTTACCAAGGTCGTGCCAGATTCCGGCGACATGCGCCCAGTCGGTACTGTTGAATGTATTGGCATATTGTGTTGCCAGTGCAGCAACATCTCGTAAATGCTCATCCAGCCAGTGTTCAATTGGCTGATCGTTTGCGTCAAAGCGCACATGCGCTATTGGCCGACTCACCCTCGCTCTTCCGCATGCTGCGGCAACCCATCCGTAATCGTCACCCAATTCGCCTTATACGCCACAAAAATGTGCGCGTCGGGCATTTGTTCCAGCGGGCTGTCCAGCGTGCCCAGGCTGAATTCAACCACATCAGTCGCGGCGGCAGAGGCCGCAAAGGTCAGGCTGGAGCCGCACACCCGGCAGAACTGGCGCACGCTGCCATTCGGTGCCTGATAACGTTGCAGCAGTTCTTGTCCGGCTACCCACCGAAAATTCTCCGCCAGTGCCTCGCCAAAAGTCGCGAAGGCAGCACCATGAAACTTGCGGCACATCGAGCAATGACAATGCCCCATCAGTGGTTCAATTTTATCGACTTCATAGCGCACCTGACCACACAGGCATTGCCCGCTCAGTCCACTCAGTCCATTCAGCGGTGTAGATTCAGTCACAGTTTCATTGCTCATCAATCTCTCCTCATGTTCGGTTTAACGGGTCATTAGTACCGCCGTTTCGATCAGTCGTTCCTCACGTTTGGTCACGATGTCGGCCACATAGGTATTATCCAGCGGATCACGAAACAATACCCGAAAGAAGGTGCACGCCGCCAGAAAGGAACCTTTCACCGAAGGATGCGAGCTATCGTCCTGATACAGTTCGCGCCCCAGCTGTTCGTCCTGCTGGCGTACCAGCGACCAGACTTCACCCACCGGCACCACGGTCAGCTCGTTGCGGGTGGCCGCTTCGTCATACGCTTTTTTCAGGCTGTTTTGCATCGTAAGATAGTCCGGAAACAGCGTCTTGTTCATCTGGTCGCCGTCGCGATGCCCCCAGGTCATGTACAGCACTGGCTCGGCACCCGCCGCCCGGATCAGCCCACTGAACGTATCGACTGCGGTCTGAAACGACTCACCGTATTTACCGGGCAAAGCCGGTAGCTGGCTTTGCTCCTGCAATACCACCAGAGTCCAGTTACCCGTCGCAATGCGCTCGCGGGTTTTCTTGTCAGACAGGTGCTGCTGCAAGGTACTGCTCGCCTTGGTGATAAACTCAAATTCGGTCTTCTGATACGGAGAACGGTTCAGCATTTCTGTCAGCAACTGGCTGATTTTTTGCGTATAACTGTTACCGATAAACAACACGCGCTGTGGAACAGGCTGTGGTGAATACAGTAATTTACCCTTGGCCATTGCGGGGTTTAAAGGAATCATGAAAATGAGTAAGGTGAAGATCACAGCGGTCACCCTCACCCGTGCAGGTGCGTGGCTAAACAGCTTGCCTGAAAACATGTTTTAACTCCGGTATTTTTATAATGCGGCCATTATAGACAACATTGATCACTGTGGCATAGTCAGGCCATTAACATTAACATTTACACTAATCACTGGCCACCAACGCAGATACCCTGAGCAAATACTGATATGAACACACCCGACACCCTTCCCGCTGATACTTTGGGCATGGACGCTGGAGAAATGCGCCGCCTCGGCTACAAACTGGTGGATATGGTCGTTGACCGCCATCTCCACCGGAACGAAGAACCCGCCATCCGCACCGGCCAGCCGGAAGAGCTGCTGGCTGCACTCGGTGGCGAACTGCCGGAATGGCCGATGGATGCGGATGAATCACTGGAGTTATTGGCACAGGTCGCATTAGCGCATCAGCAACACGGCGACCACCCGCGTTATTTTGCCCGGGTACCGGGGCCAAGCTCCTTCGCCGCCATTCTGGGTGAATGGCTGGGCACCGGCTTCAATACCATTGCCGCTTCGTGGGGTGGCGGCTCCGGCCCTGCGACCCTTGAAACGGTGGTGACCGGCTGGATCGCGCAATTGCTGGGTTTACCCACCGCCACCGAGGGGGTGGTCTTGTCGGGTGGCTCCATCGCCAATCTGACTGCTTTTATGGTGGCACGTAACGAAATCGGCAGCGGCGTCGCTTATCTCACGGATCAGACCCATTCCAGCCTGAAGCGTAACCTGCAACAAATGGGCTTGCCGGATACACACATCCGCATTCTGCCCAGCGACGCGCAGTTTCGCATGGACATGGCCACTTTGCAGGCAGCGTTAGCAGAAGACCGGCAAGCCGGACGCCCGCCGATGCTGGTGGTCGCCAGCGCCGGTACGACCAATACCGGTGCCGCTGACCCTTTGCTGGAGATGGCCGCGCTGTGCCGCACCCAGGGTTTGTGGTTCCATGTGGATGGCGCTTACGGTGCGCCCGCTGCACTCACCCAGCAGGGTCGCGCTTATCTGGCGGGTCTGGAGCTGGCTGACTCGGTGGTGCTCGATCCGCACAAATGGCTATTCCAGCCTTATGATGCGGGCTTGTGTCTGGTCACTCGCCCCGGTGCGCTGGAGCGCTGCTTTGCGATGTACCCCGAATACCTGCGTGATACCCAAGGCATGGCGCAACAGGTCGTTAATTTCGGCAACCGCAGTCTGGAACTGACCCGGCGTTCACGCGCCATCAAACTCTGGATGTCACTGCGTACCTATGGCGCAGCACGTTTCCGTGAGGCTATTCAGTACGGCATCGAACTGGCCGAATTCAGTGAGCAGGTCTTGCGTGAAACGCCTGATGTCTGGGAGGTGGTGACCCCAGCACAAATCGGCATTGTCTGCTTCGCCCTGAAAAATGCCCCCAGCGGTGAACAGGCGCGGCGGGCGCAGGCACTGGCCGACAGCGGCTTTGCCTGCCTGACTTCGACGCAGCTGAAAGGACGCGAGGTACTGCGCTTGTGTACGCTTAATCCGCTCACCACGCAGGCAGATATTCGGGAAACATTACAGCGCTTGCGCAAGCTATAGAAACCTTATAGAAACAAAGAGGAACAACACACAGGGTAAACGTTATCTGGATGCGCCGGTATCGGGGGGTGTGCAGGGTGCAGAGGCGGTGCCGGGCAAGTCGCGAAACTCGCCAATCAGCTGATTGTGGCGATTACCATTGGCGCGGTGGCGGAGGCGTTTAAACTGGCGGAAAGCGCCGGGTGTGAGCCAGCCTTGCTGCGGAATGCCCTGCGGGGTGGATTTGCTGACAGCAATATTCTCGACCTGCACGGTGGGCGCATGGTCGCACGGAATTTTGTACCGGGCGGGCGCTCGGCCTCGCAACTGAAAGACATCCGCAATGCGCTGGCACTGGCGGATTCTGCCGGTTTGGATTTACCGCTGGCTCAACAGGCGCAAGCGGCTTTTACTGATCTGGTCGAACAGCACGACGGGGCTGACCTTGATCATGCCGCTTATTATTTGTGGCTGGAAATGCGCAAAGCTTGAGCTATAAGGTGCCCTCAATAGGTGCTATTATCAGGTGTTGTTAACATTTGGTGGAGTCAAACGATGCAAGCCCATTTTTCTGAAGATGTCGTGCCTTTGTCCGATCTGAAGATCAACCCCGGCAAGATTATTAAACAGACTACCCGTACTCACCGCCCGGTTTTGCTGACCAGCCGTGGACGCGGCGTAGCGGTTGTACAAAGCCTGAGTGAATACGAAGCAGGAGAGGAAGAACGGACATTCCTGCGGGCAGTGATGCAAGGTTTGCTGGATGTCCGTGAAGGACGCACTGTCAGCTTGGGGGATGCCCGCAAGAAATTGGGGCTGGCATGACACAGGTCATTTTATCGGCATCAGCTTTGGCCGATCTGCAGGATATTTTGGACTGGTATCAGCAGGAACAGATCCCGGAAGTCGGCCAACGGCTAGTCGATGAGATATTATCGAAATCAGAACAGATTACCGACCATCCTCTGAGCGGACGGATTGTACCCGAATTTGAAAACCCGCAATTACGCGAACTGATCCGCCCGCCTTTCCGTATCGTTTACTTGCTGGAGGGTGATTTATGCTCGATTGTGCGGGTATGGCGTAGTGAGCGCCTGCTGCGTTTGGAATAAAACTCAACGAGATCAACTACTATACCTTCTTCACAAATTCAGACTTGAGTTGCATTGGCCCGATTCCGTCAATCTTGCAGTCAATATCATGATCACCCTCGACCAGACGAATATTCTTGACCTTGGTGCCGACCTTCACCACCAGTGAAGAACCTTTAACCTTAAGGTCTTTAATCACGCTGACCGTATCACCATCTTGCAATACATTGCCATTCGCATCCTTGATCACGCGCTCATCACTGCTGGTGATCGTTTCTTGTGGCCACTCATGCGCACATTCCGGGCAAACGAACAGGGCACCGTCTTCATAGGTGTAGGCAGAATGGCATTGTGGACAGGCAGGCAAGGTACTCATCAGAAAACTTCTCCAAAAAAAGCGCGAGAATAGCACAAAGGAGATGCCACCCACTAAAATCACCCGCCCTCAACTGCCTCAGCCTTGAATACATTTGGCAGGTACTCCATCCGTTTTAACAGGTAATTCAGCATATCCGCCGAATTCAGTTCTATCAGCAAATCCATCACGACCGACTGGTCAGCCGGGTCAGTGGCTGAATTAAGCCGAAGTATGTTCACCTGGGTCTGACTTAACAGGGTGGTAATGTCCTGGAGCAACCCTTGGCGGTCGAAGGCTTCGATGTGGATGGTTTGGCGGGTTTTATCGGTTTTCTCTCCCCATTCAAGCTCAAGAATCGGCAATCCGTGTTTGCTTTTTGAAGCATTCGGGCAGGTCGCACGATGCACCAGAATGGATGAATCCGGCTGGTAAACACCCATAATCCTGGCTCCGAGTTGTGGCTGGCAGCAGGGTGCAGCGCTCACTCGATGGCTGCCGACACCGGGCAGATTGTCGCCGGAAATCAGTTCTGCATTATCCGTATCCCGGTAATACGCGCGTAGCCAGCTGCGAATACTGGAGCTGGCGCGGACAGTCGTCACGTAATGTTTGTGATGATTCAGCCAACTGAGTTTGGGATGAGAAGCCGGGTCGGTTAATATCTCCACCCGCTCACCCGATTTCAGGGGGTAACTGAGTGGCACCCGCTGGCCGTTCACCTTGGCACCGATACAATGGTGGCCAATTTCAGTATGTACCCAATAGGCAAAATCCAGTGCAGTGGCTTTTTGTGGCAAATCAACGACCGCACCACGCGGCGTCAAGACATACACCCGTTCGTTGAAAAAATCCGGTTTTAACTCCTCCAGCAACGCATCATCATCCACCGGATGTTCCAGCAGGCTACGCAGCGCCTGAATGGTGTTCTCCATCGCCTGATCCTGGCTGCTGCCCTCCTTGTAGCGCCAGTGAGCCGCTACCCCGCGTTCGGCAAATTCCTGCATCTCGGTGGTGCGCATCTGCACTTCGATAATTTGCTGTTCCGGGCCAAAAATGGCGGTATGAATCGATTGATAACCGTTTTCCTTCGGGTGCGCGATGTAGTCATCAAACTCCTGGGGCAGAGGTTTCCACAGGCCATGCACAAGACCCAACACCTGATAGCATTGCGGAACAGATTCGACAACCACCCGCACCGCCAGCAGGTCAGCCAGTTCGTGGCATTCCTGATGCTTGCGCTGCATTTTTTTCCAGATGCTATACAAGTGCTTGGCACGCCCATATACCTGAGCATGAATCTGGTTGTTTGCCAGCAACCCCTGTAACTGCCGCACAAAACCGCTGATGAGCGCCTCACGTTTGACGCGGTTCAAATCCATGGAACGCGCAATCGACAGGTACTGTTCCGGCTCCAGATAGCGAAAGGCCAGATCTTCCATTTCCCATTTCAGCTCACCGATCCCGAGTCGATTGGCCAGCGGTGTAAAGATATCCAGCGTTTCCTTGGCCACTGCGTATTGCGTGTGCCGGGGTTCCTGATAGAGCTTGCGCAAGCGATGCAGACGAAAGGCCAGCCGGATCAAGACTGCACGGACATCGTTAACGGTCGCCAGCAACAAACGGCGCAATGCCTCGGCCTGCTCGGGCACATAGTCAACCGACAAATCAGCTTCTTTGAAGGTATTCAGCCAGTTAACATGCCGGGCCAGATGCGCAATGCGCTCATTAAACTGTTCCTCCAGAAACAAAGGATCGAGCTTGTCGCGCAAGCGGGGGTCGGCCAGCAAAGTGGCAATCAGCGTTTGTGCATCCACCCCCAGACTTTTCAGGGTATACGCAATGTCCAGCGAAGAGGGGCGATGATCCTGCGGATCTTGAACGTCGAACACATACTGCAGGGCTTTAGCGAGGTACTGCCTGTTCTGCGGGTCTTCAAGCCCGGCTGACAGGAACTCGCTCAGTTCGTCGAAACTGTTGTACTCAGGTTTGCCGGTAAAGTTGCTGTGCTTCATGAATGCGGGTGATCTGATCGGTATAAGAATCAATGCATCATATCCCGCCCCAGCCGGAATAGCAGTAAGCCGCTCACAATTATCATAACCGCATGCATTGTTAACTACTCGTTAATAATGCATTAATGCCTGAACACTTCATTAAACAAAACAGCGTCGCTATAATGTAAAAAATGTTGTAACAGGTCGAAACAACCATGATGCGAGCTCCGCTGGTTTTTCTTTCTCACGGTGCGCCTGATATTGCTTTAATGGATAACCCGGTCCAAAGACTATGGTCGAAACTCGGGCACGAATTACCCACGCCCCAAGCTATTCTGGTGGTATCAGCCCACTGGGCAACACCCTCTCCCCTGCTCAGCACCGCGCTGATGCCCACGACTCTCCATGATTTTTGTGGCTTTCCACCCGCACTGGATGCACTTGACTATCCAGCAGTCGGCGCACCTGAACTGGCCAGCAAGGTAGCAGATTGCCTGAACGGCATAGGGGTTGTTCTGAAACTGGAACCCGAACGCGGGCTGGATCACGGTGCCTGGATACCTTTGCTGAATATGTACCCGCACGCCAATATCCCGGTCACGCAGTTATCCCTGCAACCCACCGCAGGCACACGCTGGCATTGGCAGTTGGGTCAGGCTTTGCGGACGCTGCGTGATGAGGGTGTGATGATTATTGGATCGGGCAGCGTCACGCATAATTTCGGGTGGCTCAGTGAGGAAAAGAAGGAACCTTACGCCCCGGCACAGATGTTTAGTGACTGGTTGGGTGATGCGCTGCAACGCCATGCTACTGCAGCCTTGCTGGATTACCGGGAATGCGCCCCTTATGGCAAAGAAGCGCACCCGACTGAAGAACATTTACTGCCGCTCTTTGTAACCCTGGGTGCCAGCACCCCGACAGACAGGCTAACGCGCCATACACCCGGCTTTACTTATGGCGCTTTGATGATGGATGCATACGTCTGGCAGTAAAGCGGGCAGTAAGCACCTGCTCAGGCTGCTTCTTCCTCGCGCAACAGGAGCAAGATGGCTTCCATGTCATCCGGCACCGGCACTTCCCATTCCATGTCCTCATCGGTCAAAGGATGCACCAGCCCCAAACGGGTGGCATGCAAGGCCTGACGCGGGAAAGCCAGTAAGGCCTCACGCAAGGCATCGCTGATCCCTGCGGGTACTCGTGGCCGCCCACCATAGACGCCATCACCGACAATCGGCATTTTGTTCGCGCTTAAATGCACGCGAATCTGATGGGTACGCCCGGTTTCAAGCGCCACTCGCAGCAAGGTGTGATTCCGGAAACGCTCTTCGATCCGATAATGCGTAATCGCTTCCTTACCGGCTTCCGTCACCGCCATGCGTTTGCGATCCACATGATGGCGGCCAATATTGGCTTCGATCATGCCACCTGCAATCACAGGGCGCTGCACCAGCGCCAGGTATTCACGGCTGACATCCCGGTCTTGCAGCTGTTCAACCAGTGATTTATGCGCTTCCAGTGTTTTTGCGACAACCATCAGACCACTGGTATCCTTGTCCAGACGGTGCACAATCCCGGCACGCGGCAGGAATTCCAGCGAAGGATCGTAATGCAACAGGCCATTCACCAGCGTTCCTGACCAGTTACCGGCTGCCGGGTGTACGACCAGCCCCACCGGCTTGTTCAACACCAGCAGTGTCTCGTCTTCATAGACAATATCCAGTGGAATATCTTCTGCCGTAAAGGTAGTTTGTACTTCCTGTGTCGTCTGGATGATAATCTCTTCACCGCCGGTTAAGCGCTCCTTGGGTTTGAGAACTTTATCATCGACCCGCACTTGTCCGGCTTTTATCCATTTTTGCAGTTGGCTTCTCGAATATTGTGGACACAAATTGGCAATCACCTGATCCAGGCGTTGTTGTGCCATTTCCGGGGGGACAATGCTGATTATTTGCTGATCTTGGGGCATGTTAAAACCAATGAATACGTTATACTTGCAATTTTATCCCATCATACGTGTTATTAAACAAATGTCGATAAGCATAAAAATACCCGGAAAGCGTGGCCAGCTGGCAGTAATGCTCGTTCTTGCCGCCAGCCTGAGCGCCTGTTCACTATTTTCTTCCAGCAGTGACCAGAAGAAGGATGAAACAGCCGGTCTGTCCGCAGACGCCATCTACCAACAGGCAAAAGGAGCCATGACTGCCGGTGACTATCAAAAATCCATCAAACTGTATGAAACACTGGAAGCCAAATATCCACTCGGGCGGTACGCGCAACAGGCGCAGCTGGAGTCGGCTTACGCCTACTACAAATACAATGAACCGGATACCGCACTGGACATGATCGACCGCTTCGCCCGCATGAACCCGGGCAGCGATAAAATGGATTATGCCCTATATTTACGGGGGCTGGTCAATTTTAACCGGGGCAGCAGCATCGTTGACCGCATTTTCCCGCGCTCGATTGCCGATTTGGACATTGTCCGCCAGAAAGAATCCTTCCATGATTTCTCACGGGTGGTCACCCGTTACCCGACCAGTATTTACGCCAGTGATGCCCAGATACGCTTGCAGTACCTGCGCAATACCCTGGCGCAAACCGAAGTCAACGTCGCCAAATACTACATTGAGCGCGGTGCCTGGCTGGCTGCCTTCAACCGCGCCGAATACGCAATCAAGCACTACCAAGGCTCTCCGGCTGTGATCGAAGCACTGGAAGTCAAGGTAACGTCTGCCCGCCAGCTCGGCAAGAATGACATTGCCGCCGACAGCCTGCGCGTGCTGGAGGCCAACTTTCCGGAGCGGGCTGCCCGCTTGAAAGGCGGCTAGCGGCTAACCGCCACTTGATCCGGCGACTGCCCTGACGGCGGGATGCCGGGTGCAGGTTAGGCCGCTGCCGCAAAAATCTCTGTTTACTAAAGCGGATTATTGCGCCTTGCCCCCTAAATAGCCTATCTTACGCGGTCTGAAGACCTGAACTTTCGGCGCAAACCGACTTAAAACTGATTTAACCGACTTAAAACTGATTTAAAGGAGTAAACCTGATGGCACATACACTACCTGCCCTGCCTTATGCGCAAGATGCACTTGCCCCCCATATCTCTGCAGAAACCTTTGATTATCACTATGGCAAGCACCATGCGGCCTATGTGACCAATCTGAATAATCTGGTGCCTGGCACTGAATTTGCTGACAAGTCACTGGAAGAGATCGTTACTTCTGCGACCGGTGGCATTTATAACAACGCAGCACAGGTCTGGAATCACACCTTTTTCTGGAACTGCATGAAGCCTAATGGCGGCGGTGCGGCCACTGGCGCACTGGCAGATGCGATTAATGCCAAATGGGGCTCGATGGATGAGTTCAAAAAGGCGTTTCAGGCGTCTGCGGTCGGAAACTTCGGTTCTGGCTGGACATGGCTGGTGAAAAAAGCGGACGGTTCGGTCGACATCGTCAACATGGGGCCTGCTGGCACGCCACTGACAACCGGTGACAAGGCACTGCTGTGCATTGATGTTTGGGAGCACGCTTACTACATTGATTACCGTAATGCGCGTCCAAAATTTGTCGAGACTTTCCTGGCCAGTCTGGCCAATTGGGACTTCGCTGCTGCCAACTTTGCAGCCTAATCCTGGGTGATTGTTCCAAAAGCCGGAAATTTTTTTCCGGCTTTTTTGTGCGTGATGCTTGCCGAATGGCTCCGTTCCGGTTAAAACAAACAAGCAGGCCACCGATTAAAGGATCGTTATGTTAACAAAAGCATTGAAGCTGCAGGAAACTTCCTCGTTCATTCTTGAGTGGCTGAAGTCTCCCCTGGTGACCGCCTCGGTCTTACCGTCCAGTGAGCGCCTCGCCAAACGCATGGTCAAAGGTCTGAATGCAGACTATGCGCCCGTGATTGAACTGGGGCCAGGCACGGGCGTATTCACGCGCCAGCTGCTCGCTTGCGGTATCCCGGAAGCCGCCCTGATTCTGATTGAGCTCAACCGGACTTTTGCCCAAAAGCTGCATGCCAAATACCCACAGGCCAATGTCATTAACGGTGCAGCCGAAGCACTGCCCCGCCTGCAGCTCAAACAGGCCGGTGCGGTCGTCAGTGGCCTGCCGTTCCTGTCGATGCGTGACAAACAGATTGACGAAATTCTGCGCGGTGCTTTTGAGGTCATGCGTCCCGGCGGTGTGTTTATCCAGTTTACTTATGGGCACCGCTGTCCAGTGAAAAAGTCGATTCTCGAACAGCACGGCCTGATCGCAGAACGCAATAGCTTTGTGCTGAATAACTTTCCACCTGCCAGTGTATACCACCTGAGAAAACGCACCTAAGCACACCACTAAAACGCGTTTAACCGTGTTTAAACGCACTTTAAAGGTGCTTTTACAACCATTTGTACCTTGACAAGTCTGGAGCCGGCTGATTGACAATTCCGCCCGGTTCTCCTATATTCAATGGCTTCAAAAAAAGGCAGCCTGTCTGGGCTGCCTTTTATTTTTCCCGTTCACATCGAGGAGTTTTCGTCATGGCAGTTACAACGACTAGTGCAATAATGCCCACTTATGGCCGCTTGCCAGTGACGTTTGTCAAAGGTGAAGGCGCAGTCCTGTGGGATACCGACGGCAAGGAATACCTGGACGCCATCTCTGGCATTGCCGTCTGTAGCTTGGGGCATGCCCGCCGCGAAATTACTGACGCCATCTGTGCACAGGCACACTCACTGCTACACACGTCCAATCTGTATCAGATCCAACACCAGACTGCATTGGGTGAAAAACTCTGCGCCCTGTCCGGGATGGATAATGTGTTTTTTGGCAATTCAGGAGCCGAGGCGAACGAAGCTGCTATTAAGATTGCCCGCCTGTATGCACATAACAAGGGCATTACCCACCCGGTTATTGCCGTCATGAGTGACGCTTTTCATGGCCGCACCCTGGCAACCGTCACCGCGACCGGCAATCCAAAAGCACAAAAAGGCTTTGGCCCACTGCTGGAAGGTTTTGTCCGTCTGCCCTACGGCAATGCCGAAGCCTTTGCTGAATTAGTAGCAAGCAACCCGAATGTGGTAGCTGTACTGGTTGAGCCGATACAGGGTGAAGGGGGTATCCGTATT
Organism: uncultured Thiothrix sp.; assembly: GCA_964293125.1. Lineage (GTDB taxonomy): Bacteria > Pseudomonadota > Gammaproteobacteria > Thiotrichales > Thiotrichaceae > Thiolinea. Next base: position 22,690 of record CAXYXY010000042.1, read on the forward strand.
CCAGCCAATGATTATCTGCCACGCTTGCGCGAGTTATGTGACCAGCATGACTGCCTGCTGATGGTCGATGAGATTCAGAGCGGCATGTGCCGTACCGGAAAATGGTTTGCGTTCCAACATACCGGTATCAAGCCGGATGTCATGTCACTGGCAAAAGCACTCGGCAATGGCGTGCCGATTGGTGCCTGTCTCGCTTCCGGCAAAGCCTCTACCGTGTTTGGCCCCGGTAATCATGGCTCAACCTTTGGTGGTAATCCACTGTGCTGCCGTGCTTCACTGGCGGTGCTGGAAGTGATGGAAAAAGAACAGCTGGCGGACAAGGCGGCTGAACTGGGTACTTATTTCCTGGAGCAATTCAAAGCACAATTGGGTGACCTGCCCATCGTGCATGAAGTGCGGGGTAAAGGTCTGATGATCGGCATTCAGCTGACCCAGGATTGTGGTGAACTGGTCAAACAGGCGCTGGAAAAAGGCTTGCTGATCAACGTGACCGCCGGAAATGTTATTCGTTTATTGCCACCTCTGGTGATCACTCGCGCCCAAGCCGATAAAATAATAACAACTGTCACGGAACTGGTACGGAGCTTGCCTTAAACAGGCTGCTTTGTCCGTCCACTGGAAACAAGAGAGCACACTGATGAGTGAAGTCAGACATTTTCTGAGTTTAAACGATTTCACCCCGACTGAATTATATGCAGTACTCAGTCGCGCCATGGCACTCAAAGCCATGACCAAACGCGGTGAAATTTTTCAACCGCTGAAAGACCGCACGCTGGCGATGATTTTCGAGAAAGCCTCCACCCGCACGCGGGTATCTTTCGAGACGGGCATGACCCAACTAGGGGGACATGCGCTGTTTCTGGCACCAGCTGACACCCAGCTAGGGCGCGGTGAGCCGGTAGAAGACTCGGCGCGTGTCATTTCGCGCATGGTTGACATTGTCATGATCCGCACCTTTGAGCAAGCCAAGATTGAGCGTTTCGCCGAGTTCTCACGCGTACCCGTGATTAATGCCCTGACTGACAAGTTTCATCCCTGCCAGCTGCTGGCAGACATGATGACCTGGATAGAGCAGCGCGGGCTGCCAGCGGGTAAAACGGTGGCTTGGGTAGGCGATGGCAACAACATGTGCAACTCGTGGATGAATGCGGCTAAGCTGTTTGATTTCCAGTTACACGTCGCCTGCCCGGCAGGCTATGACCCGAATGCGGAAGTGGTTGCCGCCAGCAGCGGGCATGTGAGTTTTTTCCGTAAACCCGAAGAAGCCGTGGCCGGGGTTGACCTGGTGGTCACTGATACCTGGGCCAGCATGGGGCAGGAAGCAGAGAAAAAAGTACGGGTACAAGCGTTCAGTGGCTATCAGATTACCCCGGAAATAATGGCACTGGCACACCCGGAGGCTTTATTCATGCACTGCCTGCCTGCTTACCGTGGGATGGAAGTCGCCCATGAAGTGATCGAAGGTGCACAAAGCGTGGTCTGGGACGAAGCCGAGAACCGCTTGCATGCCCAAAAAGCACTGATCGAGGCCTTGTTGCTCGGCATACCCACCGGAACAGCACTCTGATGCGAATTATCACCGCCAATACCAACGGTATTCGCTCGGCTGCCAAGAAAGGCTTCTTCGACTGGATGGCCAGCCAGCAGCCGGATGTGGTTTGTATTCAGGAGACTAAAGCCCAACTTCACCAGCTGGAAGAGAACCGTGAGCTGTTTTTCCCGGAAGGCTATCATTGCTATTACCATGATGCCGAGAAAAAAGGCTATAGCGGCGTGGCGCTGTATTGCAAGCAGGAGCCGGATGAACTGGTTATCGGTATGGGTAATGCCGAATTTGACTGTGAAGGCCGTTATCTGGAAGCACGGTTTGGCCAGCTCAGTGTCGCCTCGCTCTACCTGCCGTCGGGTTCCGCCAAGGAAGAACGCCAGCGGGTCAAATACCGCTGCATGGCGCATTTCGAAGGTGTTATGCAGCAGCTGAAAGCCGATGGGCGCGATGCCATCATCTGTGGCGACTGGAACATTGCGCATAAGAATGCCGACATTCGCAACTGGAAAAGCAACCAGAACACCTCCGGCTTCCTGCCCGAAGAACGTGCCTGGCTGGATAAACTGTTTGATGAGACCGGTTTTGTCGACGCTTTCCGTGAGCTGGAGCAACCCGAACATGCCTATACCTGGTGGTCGAACCGGGGTCAGGCCTGGGCAAAAAACGTGGGGTGGCGGATTGATTACCATATTCTCACGCCCTCACTGCGGGGCACCGTCAACACTACCTATATCCACACCGCTGAACGTTTTTCCGATCATGCCCCACTGGTGATTGATTACACCTATCCATGATGCGCCCATGACTCGCCAAACCAAGGCTTACCTGTTCGGCATCAGTGCCGTGCTGTGCTGGTCGACGGTCGCAACTGCATTCAAACTGAGCCTGGCCTACCTTAGCCCCGCACAATTGCTGTTGTTCGCCAGCCTGACTTCCAGCGTGGTACTCGGCGGGATTCTCGCCTGGCAGGGCCAACTCGCCAGCATTACCCGCCTGACCCGCCGTGAATACACCAGCTCCCTGCTGTTGGGTGCGCTCAATCCACTGATTTATTACCTGATCCTGTTTCAGGCCTACGCGCTGCTGCCCGCGCAGGAAGCACAAGCGATCAACTACACCTGGGCACTGACCATGACAATGCTGGCGGTACCTTTGCTCGGGCACAAACTGCGCCTGCAGGACATTGCCGCCGCCCTGCTCTGCTATCTGGGTGTTTTGGTGATTGCGACCCACGGTGATGTCGCCGGTTTACATTTCAGCAACCTGACCGGCGTTGGGTTGGCTTTGTTTAGCACCCTGCTCTGGGCGCTTTACTGGATACTGAACACCCGCGACCAGCGCCCTGCCGTGCTGGGGCTATTCCTGAATTTCCTGTTCTCACTGCCGTTAATCACCCTCTGGTGCCTGGTCAACGGTGAATTTGCCAGCATTCAGTGGCAAGGTATCTGGGGCGCTATTTATGTGGGTGTGTTTGAAATGGGTCTGACCTTTGTACTGTGGTTAACCGCCATGAAATACACCGAAAGTACCGCCAAAATATCCAACCTGATTTTTATCGCCCCCTTCCTGTCACTGATTTTCATCAGCGTATTTCTGGGAGAAAGTATTCTCACTTCTACGCTGTACGGGCTGGTGCTGATTATCGTCGGGTTGGTGGTGCAGCAACTGCGTGGTCAGTAAGCCGTAAGTAATCAGTGAGTAATCTGAGTCGATTGATTCGCCCACAGCGTTTGAAAAACTTGTATAATTACTTAAATCACATTGAGAACAAGTAGTTAACAGATGCCACAACGCGATGAAACTCACCACTTGGTCAAAGAAGCTCTGATCAAAGACGGTTGGCAGATTACCGACGACCCGTATGTCATTTCATACGGTGAACATTTCCTCTTTGTTGACTTGGGGGCATCCAGTTCTCCCGCAATGGGGCAGTTCATTGGCGCGCAGCGCCAAGACCAGAAAATTGCAGTAGAGATCAAGGAGTTTCGCGGAAAATCCGCCATCAACAATCTGGAGCAGGCGATCGGGCAGTATGTCCTGTACCAAATAGATATGCAGACCGTGGAGGTAAAACAATGGATACGGAAAACTACCGGACAGCAGTAAAACACGTCATTGAAACTTACGCCAAATTTCGCCCATCCCATGGAAATATCCGGCTAGATGCCGTGTTTGATGATACCCACGAGCGCTATGCATTGATGCAGGCAGGCTGGGACAGAGGCAGACGGGTGCGCGGCAATCTCATCTACATCACACTCCAGGATGGTAAAATTATCGTTGAATACGATGGCATCGAACATGGCATCACGGGTGATCTGATCGACCAAGGCGTTGATGAGAAGGATATTGTACTGGCATTTCTGGATGAGCCAGAGATGGCAGCGGCAGCGTGATACAACGCCTGCCCCGGCACCAATCAGCGCTGCCGCATCCAACCCGCAATATCCCCGATCACCTTGTCGCCCTGCAGATCACGCATCAGCATGTGCCAGCCATTCTTGTAGCGAATCTGGCGGGTGCCTGCCTGTTTGGGCAGCGTTTCCCAGAGCATGTTGATCGGTTTTTCCGGCACCAGTTGGTCTTTTTTCCCATACAGCAACAGGGTGGGCACTTTGACACCGGGCGCGGCAGCATAGCCTTTGTCCATCAGATCAACCAGCCCCGCCACCGTATCCATGCGTGAACCCCTGATCATCCACGGGCTTTTCCAGATCCGCCGGAGCATGGCGTCATTATCCGAAGCGCGTATTTTCAGGCCTTCACCGGTAGGTGACCAGCCTGGGGTGAATTTTTTGGCAACTTCCAGCCCCCAGCGTTGATAAAACGGCTGGGTGGCGCTGATCCAGACCGCCGGTGCGACCAGAATCATGCCATCGACATCCAGCGAATTTGCCTGAGCATCTACCTGCGTATCTGCCTTGTTTTCTTCCCCTGCCGCCAGCAAAGCCACCGCCCCACCCATCGACATGCCCAACAAATACAGCGGTGTGTCCGGCTCGGCACTGCGTAATAATGCCGCCATCTCGCGCGCATCCTGTGCCATGCGTTCAGCACTCGACCACAAACCACGGTATGCTGAATGGCCAAAGCCACGCTGGTCATACGCCCACACGGCCACTCCCTGTCGGGCAAACTGCTCACCCACTTCGGCAAACGCCCCGCTGTATTCATTAAAACCATGCAGCAGAATCAGGTTCGCCACCGCTTTGCCCGCTGGCTGCCAGTTGGCCAGCACCAGCTCACTGCCATCACTGGTACGCAACACCGGCTGTTTGAACAAAGCGGGCTTCACGTCGGGTTGACCGACCGGCACACTCGCAGCGGTACACGCCAGTAACGAACACGCGACCCATAACAACACGCCCGCCTTGATCAGCCCGTGTATTCCACCCTGCCCCCCGCCTATTGCCATCACTGATGCTCCGCATTTTATCTACTTGTTGCAAACCCTAGCAGGACAAACGCCTTTCCGCTACCATGCCAAGGTTCAATACGCACAATTCCGAGGGATGGAAGCATGAACCTGAACACAAAAGACCCACACACCGTTATTGTCAAGCTGCGCGATGCACACGGATATACCTGTGACATCAACGCGGGCAACCACCCGATGGTCGCCGACGAGCCAGTCCCTTTAGGCGGTGAGGATTTGGGGCCTGCGCCTTATCAACTCCTGAAAGCCGCGCTGGGTGCCTGCACCGCCATGACTCTGCGCATGTACGCCGAACGCAAGAAATGGGATTTGCAGGACGCCATCATCACGCTGCGCCATAGCCGTGACAGCAACAAACAAAGCGTGTTTGAACGCGACATCAAACTGGTCGGCCATCTCAGCGACGAACAACGGGAACGCTTGCTGGATATAGCTGATCGCTGCCCTGTGCATAAAACCATTGGCAATGGTGCGAGCATCCTGAGTAAACTGGTCGACTAACACCACAAGCCAAGCGCTAATAGCAAATATTAACCATTACCTATTAACTATTGCTCAACCAAGGCAAGGACTCATGTTGAAGATTTACAATAGCCTGCACAAGCGCAAAGAAGAGTTTGTCCCGATTGACCCCCATAAAATCCGCATGTACGTGTGCGGCATGACCGTCTATGATTTTTGCCATCTCGGGCATGCGCGGGTAATGATCGTCTTTGACATGGTGTACCGCTATTTGCAGGCTGCCGGTTTTGAAGTCACGTATGTGCGCAATATCACCGATATTGACGACAAGATCATCCGGCGTGCGCATGAAAATGGTGAAGTATTTACCGCACTGACTGCGCGTTTTATTGATGCCATGCATGAAGACGAACGGGCACTCGGGATTCTGCCGCCTACCCTGGAGCCGCGTGCTACCGGCCATATCCAGGAAATTCTGGACATCATCCAGACCCTGATTGGCAAAGGCTATGCTTATGTCGGCAGCAATCAGGATGTTTATTACGATGTGTCCAAATTCACCGGTTACGGCAAGCTCTCCGGGCGCAGGCTGGAAGATTTGCGTGCCGGTGAACGGATTGCGGTGGATGAAGTGAAAGATGATCCGCTGGATTTTGTACTCTGGAAGGCCGCCAAACCGGGTGAGCCGTCCTGGGATTCACCGTGGGGACAAGGCCGCCCCGGCTGGCATATCGAATGCTCGGCGATGTCAGCCAGTACCCTCGGCACCAACTTTGACATTCATGGCGGTGGACATGACCTGCAATTCCCGCACCATGAGAATGAAATCGCCCAAAGCGAGGCCTGCAATGGCCATCAATACGCCAATTACTGGCTGCATAATGGTTTCATCCGGATTAACGATGAAAAAATGTCAAAGTCGCTGAATAACTTTGCCACCATTCGTGACGTATTAGCGCATTATAAAGCCGAAGAAATCCGTTATTTCATCCTCAACAGCCATTACCGCAGCCCGCTAAATTACGGCAGTGAACCACTGGACGCAGCACGCACTTCATTGACACGCCTGTATACCGCGTTACGCGACTTGCCGAAGGCGGAAGCGCCGGCCAATAGTGACTATGAGCAACGCTTCCGGGCTGCGATGGATGATGACTTTAATACCCCGGAAGCCATCGCCGTGCTGTTTGAGCTGGCGCGGGAGATCAACCGGGTACGCAAAGAACAGAATGAAACCGCTGCAGCCCCGCTCGGTGCCTTATTGACACAGCTGGCGGGCATCCTGGGTTTGCTGCAGGCTGATGCAGAAAGCTGGCTAAAAGGGGATGCCGATAGCGTAGCCGGACTGAGTGACGCTGGCATTGATGCCCTGATTCAGCAACGTCTGCAGGCGCGTGCCAACCAGCAATGGGCTGAATCTGACCGTATCCGGGATGAACTGAAAGCGCAAGGGATTGTGCTGGAAGATGCGGCGGGGGGGACTAGCTGGCGACGGGGCTGAAGCAGGTACTGACTTTACCCTGAGTCAGGTTCCCAGCACACTATTCCAGTTAGTCTCGCAAGACTTGACTACACTCCGATAGAGACTGATTTTTCCAAACAAAAAATTGGTCATAATGAGAGGGATAGATGATGAATAACAAAAAATGGACAGTGCTGCTGGGAACGTGGCTTATCGGTGGCGCTTTGGCTGCTGCCACACCGGCGGCGCTGGCAGAGACGCGTAGCGAGGCCTGTATCCGTTATGCACAAACCGCCACCAGCCAGAATCGTACCAATAACAAGTCCCAATGCGGCTACACGGGTTTGCGTTGGAGCGATGATTTTGACGGCCAGAAAAAGTGGTGTATGGGTGTACGTCCAGCCATTACCAAAGCGGAAAATGACGCCCGTTACCAGTTGCTAGACGCCTGTTTTGCTAAAAAAGCCGACGTAGAAAATCGCAAACACCCGATCAGGGTGCCGGATGCCTGCAGCCGGAACCCGGAGCAGTACCAGCCGGTTCGCTACCTGTTTACCCGCCAGAGTTATATGGAAGATCCGCAGGTAACACAACCGGTCGGCCTGATTGACCATGACTTTAATGCTGACCGCCAGTCGGATTACATCTTTCTCGAACGCAGCCCACAGCATAAATTCCGCACGATTCTGTGTATGAGTCATGCCAGTAGCTGGAAGCGGCTGCCACTGTATGCTGTTGAAGAAAATGTTTCCGACTACTTCGGATTAGGGAGCGATCATGTCGATGTCCGGAATGGCAAGCTCTACCTGAGCAACGGTTATTCCGAGCATAACTGGGGTTCATCCTCAACCGTTTATGAATATTCCTATTCGCAACAGGCACAGGGCTTTTTGCTTGATACCGTCACCCAGTCATTTCAGAGCGGTGATGGCACCCAGCCCGAGACTTCGGAGGTACGGGATTACGTGAAGGGGGAAATCCGTGAGAGTGTTAACTGCAAGACCAATATCATGGAGTATGTCAAAGAATTTTGTGTGCACAAAGACAACGTGGTGACCAAAATGAAACCAGCAGACTATACATTAGCCAAGCGGCGCTTCAAGTAGATGTAGACGCTCACTCGCAGCACAAGCGCAATCAGACCACCTCAACCGTAGCGTGCTTCCCCCTGCTTCCTGAAATCACTGGGCGTCATGCCTTTCAGTTCCATAAAGCGGCGGTTGAAGTTGGCGATATTGTTAAAACCGACTCCATAGCCGATGGTACTGACGTATTGATCCGTTTCCATCAACAGCTGGCAGGCGCGATTAATCCGCATGCGGTTCACAAAATCAGTAAAGGTATTGCCGGTTGCCCGCCGGAAATAACGCGAAAAACGGCTTTCGGTCATAGCGATCCGTTCGGCTATGTCGGCGAGCGTAAAGTGGTTAGCGTAATTGGCGTTAATGTAGTCGATGACTTCACTTAAACGCTGCAATGACGCATCATCATCAAAGCTTTGCAACTGGACATTCGAGAGCAGACGGTAGTCCTGATGCTCGGCCAGCTCAGAAAGCAACTCCAGAAAAGCGCCAAACCGCTGCAAACCGGCAGAAGCCTGGATACGGCTGAAATGCGCATGTGCCCGCTCACTCATGCCCATAAACTCGATACCGTGCTTGGCACGTTCCAGTAAAGGCAAGGCCTCCTGCAATTCGGGCAATATTTCGCTGGCCTGACGCAAGGGCGCATCTGAAAACTGCAAAACCCGGTCACGCACCGCCACCCCTTTTGCGGGTATGTCAGTGGAAATCCAGTTATGCGGCAAACGCGGCCCGGTCAACACCAGATGCCCCGGCTCAAACCTGCCAATGTAATCACCGACAAAGACCTTACCACGGGTCTCGACGATCAGGTGTAACTCATATTCTTCATGATAATGCCAGCGAATCAGAGGGTTAGGGGCACCATGCTCCAGACAGCGAATATAACCGAACGAACCTTCCGGTTCGTAACCCAATACCGGGTCACGCTGAAAGTCACGCTCCAGCTCTGGACGACGTGGATTCAGTTTTTCTCGCACTGCCTGATTCATGGTGCCTCCTCTTTCTTAAGTTACTGTTGCATAAACGCGGCCACACGTGCAGAAGCCGTGCGTAACGCCGTCACCAAACGCGGATCACCCGCAATGGGCCCGAACAGCAAGCGGTCACCTGCGAACGCCGCCACCGGGTCAGCCGCACCCACAATCTGACTCGCATTGGCCGCTGGCATCGCCTGGTCATCATACCGGTACGGAATCTCACCCCGCTGCAGGCGCTGCAGGAAGGCCAGAAACAAGGCAGGCAACATCGCCACCGCATCGATACTGCGCCCACCGGCCAGTGCTTCACGCAAGGTCGGCTGGATAAAACCCGGAATCTTCGAATAACCGTCCATCGCGACCCGTTGATTGGTGTCCTGTATATTCGGATTGCTAAAGCGATCCAGCACCACATCGCGGTACTTCGCCAGATCAATCGGGCAAGGATGCTCCGGGGTGTCCAGACACGGAATCACGTCAACCGTCACATAGTCATAGGCCATCTGCCGAATTTCCGGGTCTTGCGTACCTTCATGGATATAAGTATAGCCACGCAACGTGCCTGCCCAGGCGACACAGCTGTGTGTCGCATTCAGCAGGCGAATTTTCGCCTCTTCATACGGCATCACATCGTCCACCATTTCTACCCCGACCGTTTCCCACGCTGGGCGACCGGCGATGAAATGATCTTCAATCACCCACTGGATAAAGGCTTCGCCCATCAATGCGGCTGCATCATCCTGCCCGGTCGCGGCCAATACCCGCGCACGCACTTCAGGTGCAGGGCGCGGCGTAATCCGGTCAACCATCGCATTGGGTGCACTGGTATTATCCTGCACCCAGGCCAGCAATGCAACATCACCCCGCCGCTGCAGAAACTGCTGCAGTCCGGCATAGAAACGACTGCCGTTACTGCGCAGGTTATCACAGTTCATCAGGGTGACAGCACCCGCACTGGCACGCATGCGCTCGCCGAGTAATAAGGCCAAAGCCCCATAAATCGTACCATGCCCACCGGCGATGTCTTTTTGCAGATCCTCAAAGCTTTCATCCAGCTGGTTATGCTCATCCAGATAATAGCCTGCTTCTGTGACCGTGAAGGAAATGATGCGGGTAGCGGGGTTCACCGCCACCTCGATCAAACCCTGCAAATCTTTGTCCCAGCTGATAACCTCGCGAATCGCAGTAATACGCTGATAGGCGCGCTCACCGGCCGTCGTCACCGTTTCCAGCGTGTACGCACCGTCTTGCGCCTGCAAAGCGGCCACCGTTTCCAGCATATCGGGGCGAATATTGCCACCTACAATCTGCCAGCGGGTATCACCACTGTCATGCAGTTTCTGCATGTACACGGCCTGATGTGCCCGGTGAAAAGAACCCAGTCCCAAATGTAACTGGGTCAAAGGAGTATCTTGACTCATGCTGCCACCTTAACCTGCGGGGAACCTAAAACACGACCTTCCTTGTCAAAACGGTGCGTTTGATCAGCGTCAAACACCACGCCCGTTCTATCGCCCATCCGCAAAGGACTGCGCTCATACTGACGAACAATAATGGAGATTTCCCCACCCAGATTCACATGAATCAGCGTCTCGTTGCCGAGTGATTCTACCAACTCAACTTCGCCTTTCAAAGTGCCCTCAACTTCCGGAACAATGCGCATGTGTTCAGGACGAATCCCAATGTCTGACGCGCTCTCGGCCACATTAGACAGCCATTTGGCCGGCAAAACATTCATCTGTGGCATACCGATAAACTGGGAAACAAAGCGGTTGGCCGGACGGTCATACAATTCCAGCGGCGTACCCACTTGCTCGATAATCCCGTCGCGCAACACCACGACCCGATCAGCCAGCGTCATCGCTTCTACCTGGTCATGGGTTACATAAACAGTCGTCGCGCCCAGTTCACGGTGCAAGCGCGCAATCTCGACCCGTGTTTGCCCACGCAATGCGGCATCCAGGTTAGACAAGGGTTCGTCAAACAGGAAGACCTTGGGCTGACGCACGATGGAACGACCAATCGCAACCCGTTGGCGCTGCCCACCGGACAACTCTTTCGGCGTGCGCTTCAGGTAAGCGGTCAGGTTCAACTTGTCAGCCGCTGTGGTCACCTTTTCCTTGATCACCGCCGGGTCAACCTTGGCCAGACGCAGCGCAAACGACATGTTATCTTCCACCGTCATGTGCGGGTAAAGTGCATAGGACTGGAAGACCATTGCCAGATCACGCTTGGAAGAAGGCAGGGTGGTAATATCCTTGCCATCCAGATGCAGGCTGCCACCATTGATTTCTTCCAGACCGGCAATCATGCGCAACAGCGTTGATTTACCACAACCGGACGGGCCAACAAACACAATAAACTCACCCGGCTCAATCGAAAGATCAATGCCTTTGATCGCACGCAGCTTACCGTAGTACTTTTCTACTTTTCTCAGTTCCAGAAATGCCATAACTTTAATTCCTTGTTGCTTCGCGGATAGGCACAGCCACCTGCCGTGCCTTATTCGCTACTGTTAATCTATCTGCTTATTTCACTGCGCCGAAGGTCAGACCTTGCACCAACTGCTTCTGACTGAACCAGCCGAACACAATGATCGGGGCAATCGCCATCAGGGAAGCTGCGGAGAGCTTCGCCCAGAACAAGCCTTCAGGGCTGGAGTAAGAGGCGACCAGGGTAGCCAGCGTGCCTGCATTCGCAGAGCCCAGGTTCAATGCCCAGAAGGCTTCGTTCCAGGCCAATACCAGACACAACAGACCGGTGGAGGCGATGCCACCCATACCCAATGGCAGCAGGACATGACGGAACTCTTCCCAGATACTGGCACCATCCATTCGCGATGCTTCGAGGATTTCATTCGGAATATCCTTGAAACCGGAGTACAGCATCCAGACCATGATCGGCAGGTTAGTCATAGTAAAGACCACAATCAGCGCGGTACGCGTATCCAGCATTCCCAAATTTTGGAACATCAGGTAAATCGGGATCAGTGCACCCACCGCCGGCATCATCTTGGTGGAGAGCATCCACATCAGAATGTCTTTGGTGCGCTTGGTCGGGAAAAACGCCATGCTGTAAGCCGACGGAATCGCGATCAACAAACCGATAACGGTAGACAGTACGCTGGTAATCAGCGAGTTCATTGCAAAATGCAGGTAATTACTGCGTGCCTCCACTTCGACAAAATTCTCGAACGTCGGTGTAAACACCCAGATGGAAGGAACAGAAATCGCCTGCAATTCCGTCTTGAAAGCCGTTATCGCCAGGAAAAACAGCGGGAAGAAGATGAACGCTGCCACCAGAAAAGCAGCAACTCCCGCTATCCGCCCGAACTTGAATCTCACGTACTGGTTGCCGCTCTG
>CAXYXY010000043.1:0-33966 GCA_964293125.1 uncultured Thiothrix sp.
ACCACTGGAAACCTGCTTTGCAGACCTTTTTACTCATGTTCGGCGAAGAGCGCGTTCCGCTCTCCGCCCTATGAAAATTTGTTACACAGTTTATTTGACAGACTCAATTTAGACGAAAAGCTGGAGTACACAGTAAGTTTAACAGACCAGCCTTTTCGTAAGCGTTCACGCCTTCTACTAGGCTTTCCAGCGATCTTGTAGTCGGTATGTGTCAAGCTACTTGTCGCTCATAATTGAAAAATCAGCCCGCTTTTTTCATCTGAATGTCGTCCGGCTTCTGGCTCTGAGAAGGGTTCAACCAAACTTCCCCTTGGTGAGACCAGTCGCGAATATCTTTACTCCAGCGCTCCGGATGTTTGGCTTTAGCTTGCAGGTAAACACACGTCCGTCGTTCCAATATCGCCTTGTCCTCGCCAGTATGCCGTTGTCCGGGCGTGACGTAGCGTAATGCGCTGTGGCGATGCTCATGGTTGTACCACTGGACAAAGCCCAGAACCCACGTTTGCAAGGCGGCGATGTCAGCAAAGGGCTGCGCTGGAAAACCAGGCCGGTATTTAAACGTCCTGAACAAAGCTTCCGAGTACGGATTATCATTACTCACCGAAGGACGGCTGAAAGAGGCCATGACACCGAGCTTCTGCAGGGTGGCCAGCATGTTGGCGCCCTTCATGGGCGAGCCGTTGTCCGAGTGCAGCACCCGCTGTCCTGGCTGTACCCGTTCAGCCAGACAGGCCTTACGCATCAAAGCAGAGGCGTGCTCTGCCGACTCGCTTTCATGAACCTCCCAGCCAACGATTTTACGGCTGTACACATCCATCATCAGATAGAGATAGTAGAACACCCCACGGGTCGAGCTGGCGCAGTAGGTGATATCCCAGCTCCAGACCTGATTGGCCGCCGTTGCACAGAAGCCTATTGGCTTGGCAGGCGGTGTTGCAGGCGCTGCAGCACGCCCACGGTGGTGCATTTGGTCGGCTTCCCGCAGCACACGATAAATGCTGGATTCAGAACCAATGTACTCGCCACGGTCAGCCAGAATAGGCACCATTTGTTGGGGTGACACGCTGCCGAACCCGGCGCTATTGGCCGCGTCCCGTATCCGTTGCCGCTCTGCCTCACTCAGCTTGTTGACCGGTGTATAGAGGCGTTGGGTGCGACGGTCAATGTCGCCTGCATGCTGCCAACGTTGCAGGGTTCGCAGGTTAATGCCTATCACTTCGCACGCGGGTTCTTTCCTCGCACCCGCGACGACAGCTTCCTCTATCAGTTTGACGGCTCTCTGGCGGTCAGTCGGGGCAATCATTATTCCCCGCTGTCCCCCCAGAGGGCCTGGGACTTTTTTGAGAGTACCAACAGCGCAGCGGTCTCCGCCAGGGCGGCATCCTTGCGCCGTAAATTGGCTTCCAACCCGCGTATCCTTTGCCGGTTTTCTTTCTGTTCGGCCAGGCGCTGTTTGTCCCTCTGCTCCTGTGGTTGATACCCGCTCAAGGCAGCCAATTTCCAGGCTTGTACCTGCTCTGGATACAGCCCTTTCTGGCGGCAATATTCGTTCAACTCAGCGGTATTCAATGTCTGGGTTTCAAACACAATCGCGAGTTTGTCTTCATGTGCCCAGTGATCGGGGCGTTGGGTGGTAGCGGGCACGGCATGTCCTTTGGCTTGAGTTTGTTTACGCCAATGATACAGGGTAGCGCTCGGAATTCCGCTTTCTGCACTCAAGGTGGCCACCGAAACCGGGTTCGGCGGCATCAGTCGCTTTAAAATAGCTGCTTTCTGATCGGCTGAGTAATGTGTCATTTTTTGTTCCTTGCGTCGCCCTGATTATTTCATGGTGATGAAAGGTGGGCACGACAAGTAGTCTGACACATAGGGGGAACCACTGTTCACGACCTTATCCAGCCCAAACACACCGCTGAGCAATGATTTTACCCACGGTACACAGGCGGCTAGTCTTTTTTTACGCCCGTATCACTGATGTAGCCTTGTTGATGTGACAGTTCACCGGCACAGCTACGCAAGGACAAATCCAGGCCGCAGTAAAGCATGACCCGCTGTAGCAGTTGTTGTGGGCTTTTAATTTTACGCGCCCGCTCAAACGCTTTGAATTCATAAGCTTGCGCGACATAATCTGCGGGCAAAGCTTGCACAAAGGTTTCAAAACGGTTATCAAGAGACTGTGGCTGTGGCATGGGACTTTCACTTTCGTCGGTTAAAGCCACCCATGCTGCCGCCACACCTCAGATTCTCCAAATCTTTCAGACTGTTAGAGCCTTAAGTTGGCGCGTATGGGGTTCATACCCCCCTAACTCCCCCGATAAGTCGAATAACTCCACGGCGACGCCAGCAGCGGCACATGATAATGCGCTGCCGGGTCAGCAATCGCAAAGCGCAAGGGAATCACGTCCAGAAACGGCGGATCACTCTGGGCGTCGCCGCGTGCCGCAAAATAAGCGGCCATCCTGAACACCAGTTCCCATTGCCCGACCTGCATCGCCTCGCCCGCCAGTAGCGGCGTGTCACAGCGGCCATCCTGATTGGTCGTGGTTTGCCGGATCAGGGTACGTGTTCCGTCGTCCGCCAGCCGGTACAGCGCTACGGCCACCCCGGCAGCCGGGCAGCCATTGGCCGTATCGAGAATATGTGTCGTGAGTTTGCCATTGCCCAGCGCCTTGCTCATGCCATTAGCCTCCTTATTGCGCACCGTTCGGCGTGATCGTGAACGTAAATGGCGTGGGGCCATTCGGCTTGATATTAATCACTTCCCGCCCGTTCATGGTCTCATAATTGATGCCTACCACGACATTCTGCACTGGCACGCTGATCTCGGCATACGATACATTATTGAACGCCTGAATCAGCGCACCCTGCTGGGTAGACACGGTAAAATTCACCTTGAGTGGCTGCCCGTTAAGCCCCGATACCGCATTCAGCTGCAACAGACCGCCTGTTGCTGCAGGCGGCTGGCTGGTTTCTTGCGTGGCGGGTGGTGTCGTTTGTTGCTGATTGACATTGTCCGGAATAACTTCTGTGACCTGCCTATCTGCCTGCCCTTCTGGCTGAACAATATCCGCCGCATTAAAACTCAAACGGCTGGTTTTGCCTGCGCTGATGTCGATAATCCGGCTTTGGCGCTGACCACGGCCAAGCGCTGCAATCACTTCATAAGTACCCGGTGGAAGAGCAACATTGGCTTCCGACGTGGGGTCAATATTAGCCAGGCGGGCACCATTTTCGTCACGCACCACAAACCGCGCACGATCTGGCAAACCCGGTTCACTGCGCAACTCAACCCGTAAAGTACCCTCCTCGACGGCTGCTGGTTGCTGGGTGGCGGGTGGACGAGGGGTGGGCGCTTGCACGACCGGTGCCTGTTGGATCACTGGTGCCGGTGCAGCTGCAGGCAGTTGCATGGCGAACGTTTCGCGCACAACGCCATTGGCGCCTACCTTGATATCGCGCACAATGTCCTTGCGGCCATCGGCTTTTATGGTCACTTTGTAACTGCCTGCTTCCAATAGAAAGTCGGCGCTGTCATCATAATTCTTCTTGGCGACGTGGGTGCCGTTGGATTTTTGCACATAGATATTGGCTTTTATCGGTGAACTGCCTTCCGCCGCACGCACCGTCACCAGCAGCTGACCCTTGGTTGAAACTTCTGCGACTTCCGGGGTAGTGGTGGTTGATTTAGCCGCTGAAGGCAGCTCAAAACGTGCATTGGTCAGTTTGTCTTTATACACACCGAGCTTGCGTGAGCTTTCCTTGCCGTTCGCACTGACCACTACCCGGTAAGTACCGGGCGGCAGATCGAAACTGGCAGTGTCTCCTCCTGATAGTGAAGCAACCTGCAGGTCTTGGGCGTCATACACCAGAAACTCGCCTTCCACCAAACCGTCCGGTGTGGCTGGGTCAGTGATCGTTAACGCTAGCTTGCCGATGTCTTCCACCAGCTCAACGCTGTTGTCAGTGCTAGCTGCGTCATCGGAATTGTCGGAATTGCTGGTGTCAGCCGTTGCCGTATTACTGCCGGTTTGCGTCTGGGTTTGAGCAGAGGTGGGTGTCTCAGCTTGGGTCTGGGTGCTAGCCGCCTGATTATTATCCGTCCCTGTTTCTGTGTCTGTCGCTGGCTCCACTATGGTGACCGGAATCTCGACATCGGTTCCGGTAGCGGGCACATCCTGTCCACTGATGTTGCCATTAGTGCCAACAATGCTCCCTTCTGGAGTAGCCTCCACAAAACCATTGTCCTGCACCACCATCGGGTGGCCTCCCAGCATGCTTTTCACGCCGATAAATGCAAATACAGCCAGCAGACCAAACAGACCACCCGCCAGCAGCAGCTTCAACCCTTTACCCATCTTGATATTACTCCTGAAATTTTGGTTATCCGGGTATCATAACGGAAATTGCAGATTAGACACAGAAGAAGACCCATGCCACAACTCAAGATGGGTCTATTACCGGAATGGGGTGGTGAAATATACTATCCTTCAGCAGACAGTGTTAAAGTTTCCCAAGACTTTTGAAACTAACTAGCAAGGAGTGAACAGATATGTGTGATTTACACGGCTGTGGAACACAAGCAAAAATGGCACCCATCCAACTCGATTCAGAACAGCGCCGCCTGTTTCTGTTGGGAATGGCCGCCCTGCCCCTGGCAACCGTACTGGCGTTTCCTGAACTGGCCAAAGCCGCCGCAGATACCTTAACGGACGTTTCTTTTGACCTGCAAAACGGCACATCCGTCAGCGGCTCACTCGCCTTACCGGAAGCAGAGAAAGCGCCGGTTGTGATTCTGGTTCATGAATGGTGGGGCTTAAATGACCAGATCAAAGCGGTTGCGGCTGAACTGGCGGGCATGGGCTATGCCGCACTGGCGGTCGATCTGTATGGCGGCAAAGCAGCGACTGATGCAGACGGTGCCAAAGCCCTGATGAGCGCACTCGATGCTGAAGTTGCCACCGAGACCATGACCGGCTGGGTCGACTTCATGAAAAACCACGAACGTTCCAATGGCAAAGTGGCCACGCTGGGCTGGTGCTTTGGTGGCGGTTGGTCATTAAACACGTCCATCGCGACCCCCGTCGATGCGACCGTCATTTATTACGGTAACGTCAAAAAGACCGCCGACGAACTGAAACCACTGAATAACCCGGTGATGGGGCATTTTGGCAAGTTGGACAAGAACATCAATGAGGAAATGGTCACGGGTTTCGAACAGGCGATGGACGCGGCGGGCAAGAAAGATAATCTGACGGTATTCTGGTATGAAGCTGATCATGCTTTCGCCAACCCGACCGGCGCACGCTACGATGAAGCCAATGCCAAACTGGCTTGGGAACGGACGACCGAGTTCCTGAAAACCAACCTGGGCGCATAAGCCCTTGAAAACCATCGGGCTGCTGGGCGGCATGAGCTGGGAAAGTACGCTGGATTACTACCGGCTGATTAATACCGGCGTCAAAACAGCACTCGGTGGGTTGCATTCGGCGAAGATTATCCTCAATAGCGTAGACTTCGCCGAAATTGAAACCCTGCAACATCAGGGCGACTGGCCTGCCACCGCCCGCATTCTGGCAGCAGCGGCGCAAGATATAGAACGCGCTGCTGCTGACTGCCTGTTGATTTGTACCAATACCATGCATAAAGTCGCGCCTGAGATTCAGGCCGCCCTCCGTATTCCAGTGCTGCATATTGCAGATGCCACGGCGGAAGTCATTGTTGCCCGTAAGCTAAAAACAGTCGGCTTGCTCGGCACCGCGTTTACCATGGAGCAGGATTTCTACAAGGGGCGGCTACAGGAACAGTACGGACTAAAGGTATTAGTGCCCACTGCGCCTGAACGGGCGTTGGTGCATCAGGTTATTTATCAGGAGTTGTGTCTGGGACAAACCTTGGCCGCGTCGAAAACAGCATACCTTCGGATTATTGAGCAACTGTCTGCACAGGGTGCAGAAGCCGTGATTCTGGGTTGTACCGAAATTGGTTTGCTGGTCAAACAGACGGATACCGCAGTGCCTTTGCTGGATACCACCGCGCTGCATGCGCAAAAAGCAGTGCAGTTTGCCCTGACAGCGCCTTAATGACTCAATGAGCATCCATTCATGCATTCACTGACCAAGCCGGGTCTATACGAAGCTTTCAAAATCTGGTTTAAAATTGGCATCCTGTCATTCGGTGGCCCAGCGGCGCAAATCGCCTTGATGCATCGCCTGATTGTCGAAGAACGCGGCTGGTTAACTGACAAGCAGTTTCTGAATGCTTTGAGTTTTTGCATGCTGCTGCCGGGGCCGGAAGCGATGCAGCTGGCTACTTATGCCGGTTGGCGTCTGCATGGTGTGCTCGGTGGTCTGATCGCCGGGCTGTTGTTTGTGTTACCGGGGGCTGTGGTTGTGTTGGTGCTGGCGGGTATTTATGCGGCTTATGGCGATGTCCCGCTGATGAATGCCCTGTTTCTAGGGGTCAAGGCAGCGGTACTGGTGATTGTCGTCGAGGCACTGCTGCGGGTATCGAAACGCGCCCTGCACGGCAGGGAACATTATGTGCTGGCAGCGTTGGCGTTTGTCGGTATTTTTTTCCTGCAATTACCCTTCCCTTTGATTATCTTTGCGGCGGGTTTATATGGTTTCTGGCATAGTCGTACTGCGGCCAAATCGGCACAAGACCCTGAATCCTTACACCCGTTACGCCACACACTCAAAACCATCGCACTCTGGCTGGCCATTTGGTGGCTACCTGTGCTGGCTTTATGGGCAGCAGGCGGCTCGGAAATCCTGCTAACGATGAGCGTATTCTTTTCCAAGCTGGCAGTCGTCACCTTTGGCGGCGCCTACGCGGTACTCGCGTACATGGCGCAAGATGTCGTGCTCCACTTCGGCTGGCTGAATGCCGGGGAAATGATGGATGGCTTGGGGTTGGCAGAAACCACACCGGGGCCCTTGATTCTGGTCACCGAGTTTGTCGGCTTCCTCGCCGCTTACCGGGAAGGTGGGTTTTGGCTGGGCGTGGCGGGCGCATTGGTGACACTGTGGGTGACTTTTGCGCCGTGCTTCCTGTGGATTTTTGCGGGTGCGCCTTACATCGAATGGCTGGGTGCCCAGCCCCGTTTGAAAGGTGCCTTGGCCGCGATTACGGCAGCCGTCGTCGGCGTGATACTGAATCTTTCGGTCTGGTTTGCCCTGCACGTGTTATTCACCACCGTCACGCCAGTCACGTATGGCCCGCTCAAACTCTGGCAGCCGGAATGGCTGACACTCGACTGGCGGGTCGCCATACTCAGCGTCTTATCCGCCGTGCTGCTGTTAAAAAGGCATTGGAGCGTGGTGCGGGTGCTGGCACTGGCCGCTGCGGGCGGGGTTATTTTCAGCCAGCTGCCCTGATACTGCCGGTTTAGCGGTCACTCGCGACCACCACCAAACCGGCAGCGACAATCACGCCCATCCCCGCCAGCATGAACAGTGAAGGCAATTCACCCCAGACAAAAATCCCGTAAACTGTCGCAAACAGGACGCTGCTAAAAGCGAACGGCGCCACAAATGACAAATCACCCATGCGTACTGCCGTGATCTGCGCGATGAATGACAGTGATACCAGCACCGCACACACCGCCAGCAGCGCTACACTCTTCGTGTCAACCGGTCGCCAGTCGAATATTGACCAGCCCGCCCCGGCTAAGGCCAGCATCAGCATCGCGAAAAATGCGATATACCCCGCATGCAGGCGGCTATCGATCTTGCGGGTGAAAATATCCCGCACCGCCAGCAGAACAGCCGTCAGCAAGGGCAATACATAAAACCACGACAACCCGGCATCCCCCGGATCACTGACCATCCACACCCCGGCAAAACCCACGACCACTGCCCCCCAGCGCAGCAGTGGCACCTGTTCCTTCAGCAACAGCGCCGAAAACAGGGTCATAAATAGGGGTGCCAACCAGGTCAGGGTGGTGACAATCGCAATCGGCAGGAGCATCAAGCCCGACATGAACGTCGCGACTAACAAGGTATCCAGCACCGCCCGGATCACATTGGGGCGCGCAAACATTGCGGGTGCCATGACCGGCTTGCCCAGATACCAGAAAAAACCGGTGAACAGCAAGCAGGCAAACAGCGAGCGAATCAACATGATCTGACCTACCGCCAGATGCTCCCCCACCTGCTTGATCAGCACATCACTGCTGGTGAGCAGGAACATCGCGATGCACATCAGTGCCGCCGCTTTCAGGTTATTCCCCAGTGCTGCCCGGCGACGAAAGACTGTGCGCATACCCTATTCCAAGAATAAACAGAATCAGGCAGTATAGGCTATTTGTGGTGTAAATCATGACTGGTCTGCCAGAAAAACTGAAGAATCCTGTTCAGAAACTGTTTGAATTACAGCATCAGCATCCGGCACGCTTGTTAGTCGGTTTGGCGGGTCTTCCCGGTTCGGGTAAAACCACGCTGGCCACACACTGGCAACAGGCATTTACGGCGGCGCACCCGGCGATTGCCATGCAGGTACTCAGCATGGACGGCTTCCACTTAAGCAAAGCACAACTGGCGGCCATGCCTGACCCGGAACAGGCGTTTGCCCGCCGGGGTGCACCCTGGACGTTTGATGCCAGCGGTTTTGTCGCTAAAGTGCAGGCCTTGAAAACCCATCAATCTCCGGTCAGCTGGCCGGACTTTCAGCATGAGGTCGGCGATCCGCAAGCCGATGCTTTCCAGATCGGGCTGGATTGCCAGATCGTCTTGGTCGAGGGTTTATACCTGCTGCATCGCGAAGGTGCTTGGGCGGGGCTGGAAGGCCTGTTTGATGCCTTGTGGTATCTGGATACACCGCTGGAACTGGCCCGTGAACGCCTGCTGGCTCGCCACCAGCAAGCCTGGGGCATTAGCCGCGCCCAAGCAGCAGAACGGGTTGACCGCAGTGACAGCAAGAATGCGGAACTGGTCTGGGGAACGCGGCTGCGGGCTGACGGGTGGGTTTGAAGACAACTTGGTTTGAAGACAGCACTACTGGCGGATAATTCTCCGGTACAGCAGCCGGTCTATGATCAGCGCTCGCCCACCTACCGGGCTAATCCGGAGATCACGGGTATTAAAGTGATCGTCTTCCCTTAGCTTCAATTTGAGCAGAAAAGCGCCATTATCTTTCCCCGTTACTGTATAAGTGCCGTAGGCTGACAACGGCGGGGGAATCCCCTCTACCCGAAAAGAATTGCCCACAAACTCAAAAGTCAGCGACGGCATGGGCACCAGCTCGCTGTGTCGGTCAGAATGCCGCCAGATCCCCTGAATTTCCGCCAGCTCGTCCCCTTCCGCCGGGTTATTGCTGCACCCCCCCAGCATGAGCAAGCCCACCAGACCCACGACGCCATAACTTGCATGGATTAATTGTTTCATTTTTTCTTCGACTCCATCTATCGCAAATGATTTATCATATAGCTTAGTCAATATTACCACCTGTGATGGCAGATATTCCCGATATTGACTGCTAAATATTCATAAGCGACGGGGCAGATAAGTAGCTGCCCAGCTCACCATCAACATAAAACCGGAGAGCACATAGTAGTAAACATGGAACGGGAACACCAATAGCACCAGTGAAATACATAAAGGGGCCAATAATTCCGACATTTCCCGCCAGGTAGAAAACACCATGGTCATTTCGGTACGCTCATACGGTTTTACCGTGCGCATGAACGGAATATTCCCGAGCACATCAACACAGGCACCACCGACCGCAGCAATCAGCCAGAGTACCAAGCCCAAAGGCCGTGCTTCGCCCATCAGGCCGAGCATCAGCAGCGAAAGACCTGCCAGGCTCAAGCCAAAAGCAATCATATTCCGGGTCTGGAAACGCCCGGCCATGCGCCGAATCAATGGGCTGAGGAAGAGCATGCCACTGGCCGCCGATAACAAACCCGCTGCCACCGTATTGGAATAACCTGCTTCCACCGCATAGATAGGCCCATAAACGAACAGGGTGACCCAAAACATGGAACGGCTTAAGGTAATGAAATAGGCAATCCGCAAACGTTTTTGCCCAAAGTAACGGGGTAACAAACGCAAGGGGTGGATACGCGGACGCTGGCTGGAGGCTTTCAGAATCCGGTTATCCCCCAGCCGTAAATACCAGAAATAGGCAAGCATGCACACCGCAGATAAGGCAGAAGCAATAAACGGTGCACCGTGCGCCAGATAATCCCATAAACTGACCCCAGCCAAGGGGGCAATTAACCAGGCCGCGCCATTAAACAACATGCGTCGTGATTCGGTATGCGTGAAATTCGTTTTCTGGATGTATTCCATAATGTACAAAGACATGCACACCGTAAACATAGAAGCCGCCGCCGCCCGCATGCCAATCCCGAGCGCAAACCACCCGCCATGCCCCCAGAACAGCAAACCCGCCGCCATCACCAGAAAGCTTGCTCCCAAGGTGACTACCCAGCGCCGCTGTAACAGGCGCTCCAGCCGCCCGAAATTCAGGGTCACAAACAGGGTGAAAAAAGCCGCAATCAGATAGGTGCGTGCCACCGCCTCCTTGTTACCCAGTGCCTCAAACGCCAGCAGCGGCACTACCCCGACCAGCAGACCCCGGGAAAACCCCTCCAGCGCGGTCAATCGTGCCAATGCCCCCCCGGCATCCGAAGTAATAGTGGTGATGCCAAACGGGCGTCGGTGAAACATAATCAGGATTCCTTACTTTAGTCCTTGTGTACTGCTGGTGTATTACTGATGCATTACTGGCGGTGCCCGGCTTTAATAACGCCCGTCTAATACCGCCCTTCTTCAACCGCATGGCAAGCGACTAATGTACCATTCTGCGCCGGGGCGAGTAGCGGGATTTCCTCGCGACAGCGTGCATTGGCTTGTGGACAACGCCCGTGAAACACGCAACCCGGCGGTAAATTCACCGGTGTCGGTACCTCCCCCACCAGTTTGACATGCGCCGGACGATCATCTTCCAGACGCGGAATCGCTGATAACAGGGCGCGGGTATAAGGGTGACGGGGTGCCCGAAACAGGCTGGCCGTATCCGCCAGTTCACACACAGTCCCCAGATACATGACCGCCACCCGCGTACCAAAGTGTTCAACCACCGACAGGTCATGCGTAATAAACATATAAGTGAGCTGGCGCTGTTCCTGGGCATCCATCAACAGGTTTAACACCTGCGCCTGAATGGAGACATCCAGTGCCGAAATGGGCTCGTCCGCCATGATGAATTCCGGGTCAATCGCCAGCGCCCGCGCGATGCTGATCCGTTGGCGCTGACCACCAGAAAACTCATGCGGAAAGCGCACCCCCCAGGAAGGATCAACTCCGACCGAGGCCATCACTGCTTCAACTTTGTCAGTGATTTCAGCACTGCTCCAGTGGGGGTGGTGCAACCTGACCGGCTCCTGCAGGGTCTGGTTAATCGTCATGCGCGCATTCAGGGAAGCATACGGATTCTGGAAAATCATCTGCATCTTGCGCCGGTAAGGCAGGATGGTTTCAGCATCCAGATCATCAATGCGCTCACCCTGATAATGCACACTACCGCTGCTGGGCTTGAGCAGATTCATCACCACCCGCGCAATGGTCGACTTGCCACACCCGGATTCACCGACCACGCACAGGGTTTCACCGCGCTTCACCTCCAGTGAAATACCGTTCAGGGCGTGCACAAACTCCTGCTCACGAATCAGCTTGCCCCCTTTGAATTTGATCTGATCCAGAAAATCGCCAGAAATGGAAAAGCGCTTATACACATTGTCAATTTTCAGCAAAGTTTCAGCCTGCTGGCCGGTGCCGTTGGTCATCGGGGTGACTCCTGTTGCTTTTGCTGTCCCTGCTGCTCTTCAGCCACCTTGTGGCAGGCCACCCAACAGCCGCCGGAGCGGGTGAATTCAGGCAAAGTCGTCGTGCAGGCCGCACGAACATAATCACAGCGCGGGTTAAATGCACACCCCGCCGGAATTTTCTGCAAAGACGGCATGGCACCCCGAATCTGGTTCAGGCGTTGCCCCGGCAACGTCCTGTGTGGCAAAGCATTGATCAAGCCTTGCGTATAAGGATGCTGGGCATTATTGATAATCTCGCGGGTCGGGCCCTGTTCAATAATGCGCCCGGCATACATGACCAGCGTGCGCTGGGTCACTTCCGCCACCACCCCGAGATCATGCGTGATCAGGATCAGGGCGACGTTATGCTGTTCACACAACTGGCGCATCAAGTCCATAATTTCTGCCTGAATGGTCACGTCCAAGGCCGTGGTGGGTTCATCCGCAATAATCAGTTCCGGGTCAAGCAACAAGGCAATCGCAATCACAATCCGCTGGCGCATCCCGCCGGATAACTCGTGCGGGTATTGATCCAGGCGTTTGTCCGGTGACGGGATCTGTACTTGCTGGAGTTTGTGCAGGGCAATCTTGCGCGCCTCGGCCTTGCTGATGCTACGGTGTGCCTGCAGGCATTCGATCATTTGTTCGCCGATACTCAACACCGGGTTCAGCGTCACCATCGGATCCTGAAAAATCATCGCAATACTGTTGCCACGAATCGCCCGCAAGGCTTCCGGTGCCAGCGTCGCCAGGTTCTGGCCATCAAACAGCACTTCACCTTGGGCTATATAACCGGGTTTCGCAATCAGGTTCAGGATGGAAAACCCCAGCACCGACTTGCCCGCACCCGACTCACCGACGATGCCGAGACGCTCACCGCGCTGCAAAGTAAAGCTGATGTCCCGCAAAGCCGTCACGCTGCCCTGGCGCAAACCAAAGCGCACTTCCAGCTGGTTCACTGCTAACAAAGTCATCATCTACCCCTTAGTTAACCCTTGTAAAGCTTTGGATTGAGAACATCGCGCAACCAGTCGCCGAGCAGGTTCATCACCAGCACAATGATCACCAGCACCACCGCCGGAATCACCGTAATCCACCATACCCCGGCAAAAATCGTGGCAAAACCACTGGAAATCAAAGACCCTAAGGATGGCTGCGACACCGGCATGCCCAGCCCCAGAAAGGACAGAGAAGCTTCGGAAATAATGGCATTGGCCACTTGCACGGTCGAGATCACCAAAATCGGTGATAAGGTATTGGGCAGAATATGCCGGAACATGATGCGGGGCGTGCGTAAGCCCATCACCCGCGCCGCGTCCACATATTCCTTTTCCTTTTCCGCCAGCACCGAAGCGCGAATCGTGCGCGCATACTGCGGCCATTCGGCGATGCCTATTACCAGAATCAGCATGAAGATGGCCAGCTGTGAATACAGTTCCGAGCCAAAGGTCGCTTTGAAAATCGCCAACACCACAATCGCAACCATCAAGGTGGAAAACGACAATTGAATATCCGCCATCCGCATCAGAAAACTGTCAATCCGCCCACCCAGATACCCGGCACTCAGGCCGACAATAATGCCTATCAATGCCTGCAAAATAACAGCGCACAAACCAATGGTCAGCGAGATGCGGGTGCCATATAAAATAGTCGACCACAGATCACGCCCTTGCGTATCCGTGCCCAGCCAGAAACGGGCATCCCCACCTGCTTGCCAGCTGGGCGGAATTTCAGAATCCATCAGGTCAATCTGGTTCAGGTCATACGGGTTAAACGGGGCTAACAAGGGTGCCAGCAACGCCATCATCACAGCCACGAAAAATACCAGCAGGCTGACTTGCGCCACCCGGTCACGTTTGAAACTGTGCCAAAAAGCAGAGTCTTGCAAACGCTTGAACCCTTGAGTAAGACTTTGTGTGAGCATGGTCATTTCCCCGCCAGTTTGACCGTTGGATTAACCAGTCCGTAGATCAGATCAACCAGCGTATTGGTAATCACAAAAATAATCCCGACCACAATCAGGTAAGCGACAATCAGCGGCGTATCCACCCGGTTAATCGCCTCCAGAAACAGAAAACCCATGCCCGGCCACTGAAAGACGGTTTCGGTGAGAATGGTATAAGCGACCATGGTGCCGATCTGCACCCCGCCCACCGTAATCACTGGCAGCAGGGTATTTTTCAGCGCATGCACAAAATAAATACGCCGGGGGGAAATACCTTTGGCCCAGGCAAATTTGACGTATTCCGATTGCAATACCTCCATCATTTCCGAACGGATCAGGCGAATAAACAAAGGCAACATAATCGACGCCAGCGTAATGCAGGGCAGCAACAAATGTTGCAAACCGTCCCAAGTCAGATAGCCAGTCGACCAGTTCGCAGTCATCGGATAGAGCTCACCCCGCCCATACGAGGGTAACCAGTGGAGCGTTACGGCAAACAGATAAATCAGGCCAATCGCGGTTAAAAATACCGGCACGGAAATACCGATGGTGCTGATACCCATAATCGCTTTCGAGGCCAGTTTCTGCGGATGAATCGCCGCATAAACCCCCAGTGGCACCGACAGGAAAATAATAATCAGGCTGGCACCAAAGACCAGTTCCAACGTCACGGGTAGTTTTCTCAGGATAACGGTCAGTGCCGGTTCTTTAAAAAAATAGGAGTTACCCAAATCGCCCTGCAACGCGTTCCAGGCAAAGCGGCCATATTGTGTTAGAAAAGGATCATTCAAACCGAGTTTGTCACGCAGTTCGTCGCGCTGCTGTTCAGACACCGACTGCCCGACCAATTCCCGCAAGGGGTCGCCCAGATTATCCTGAATGGCAAAACTGATGACGCTAATGACAAACATGACGATAATCGCCTGAAGGGCGCGTCGAATAAAAAATGCAAACATAGGGGAATCCTTGCCTGAGAAAATATGCCGCCCTTAACCCCCCCATCCCCGACCCTTCCCCCGCAAGGGGAGAAGGGAGACATTGTGCTATTGCCCTGTTCTTACCAGAGAAAAACAGGGCTGGGAGGGTATGAATTTACCGGGTCAGTATGCCCGTTATTCCTTAATCACCAGATCACCCAGATAAGGGAAGTCCAGCACATTCACAATCGGCTTGATGTCCACTTTCTTGTTCGCGGCCCAGGCCAGATCCTGGAAATGCAAGGGAATGAAGGCTGCATCGTCATACAGCATTTTTTCGATTTTCTGCATCAACTCGGCACGCTGCGCCGGGTCAATCACTTCGTTCGCCTGATGCATCAACTTGTCGGCTTCCGGATTGCAATAGTTACCACTGTTGTACTGCCCCAGACCTTTGTCTTTATCAACACAGGCGGTCAGGAACTCGTAGAAGTTATTGGAATCTTCGGTATCCGAATGCCAGCCGATCATCATAATGTCCGCTGACCGCGCATCAAATTCCGGCCAGTATTGCGCTTTCGGCAGGGTTTTCAGGTCAACCTTGATATTAATCTTGGCCAGCATGCCCGCGACAGCCTGCGCAATCTGTTCATCGTTCACATAACGGTTGTTCGGTGCCAGCATGGTCACACTGAAACCCTCGGCAAAACCGGCTTCCTTCATCAGCTCTTTGGCTTTTTCCAGATCATAACGCGGTGTCAGTGATTCGTTGTAACCCAGATAACCTTTCGGACTCAGCTGGGCTGCCGGTGTACCGAAGTTTTTCATGATCTTTTCAACGATACCGGCCTGATTGACCGCATAATCCATCGCCAGACGTACTTTCGGGTTTTTAAACGCTTCTACCCGCGCCTGATTCATCTGGAAAGTGATGACCCGCGTGCCAGACATGGTGACCAGATCGGTGTTTTCATTGGTGCGAACCCGCTCCAGATCATTCGGTGGCACCGGAGCGATGAAATCCACATCCCCGGACAACAAGGCCGCGACGCGGGTCGGGTCTTCCTTGATCGCAGTAAAGATGATCTTGTCGACATTACCGGGTGATTTTGTATCCCAATAATTCGGGTTACGCGCAAACTCAACTTTCACGCCCTGTTCGCGGGAAGTAATCGTAAACGGCCCGGTGCCTGACAAATGCGTGGATGCAAAGGAATCACCGGTTTTGGTAATGGCATCTTTGGGTTTGCCATTCTCATCCGTGCCCGTATAAAACTGGCTGTCCAGCGGGAAAATATAAGTGGCATTATGGATCAGCAGCGGGAAAGGCTTGTCCGTGATCAGGTCAACGGTGTAATCATCCACCGCTTTGACTTCTTTAACCGCATCAAAAATCGCCTTGAAGTCGGGTGATTCCTTCAGACGCTTGACCGAGAACACCACATCAGCCGCAGTAAAATCGTTGCCACTGGTAAACTTCACCCCTTTACGCAGGGTGAAACGGGTGGTCTTGTCGTCAATCTGCTCCCATTTTTCCGCCAGACGCGGCTCAAACTTCAGGTCTTGCGTCCAGCGCACCAGCGGGTCGAGGGTCATGTGGGATAATTGCAGGGTGCCGCCAGAGAGTTGCTCATAAGGATCAAGGCTGACCGGATCAGCGTCATAGGCCATTTTCAGGGTAGCTGCCGACGCCATGTTCAGCATGCCAACGCTCAACAGCAGACTCGCCAGCAAAGTGGTAGATCGTTTCATTGTTTCTCCTCCTAACCAGTTGTTCAACAACTTTCAGGTTATACGCAACGACCTATTGCAGGCAATAGAAATATTACATGACCATCGTTTGTGTGCGATTGCGGATAATGTGAAATGGGCATTGACACGGGCGTATAAGGAATCGCATCATCAAGGACGCCGAGTACCCCTAACCCGTAATGCCCCTCTATCAAAGCTGAAAACCGCTTCCAGTGCCTCACCCCCCTGTTTGGCCGTCTGCCGGGCTTTATAAATAATCAGGGTATCCGCAAAATCCGGTAACTGGAGTTTTCTCCCCGTTTCATCATGGGTCGGACGTTCGGCGCGAAATTCGCTCAATGCAGCCCAGACCACCTGCGGATTTTCAAACACAATCGTTGGTTCACCCAGCAAACCACTCACCATGTTGATAATGTCATCACGGCGGGCCTGGTATTTTTTACCCAACACTGTCCAGACCGTTTCAACCAAAACCACATCGGTCACCAAGACCTTGTCATGCTGCTCAATCAAACGCGTTACCAGCGGGGATTGTTGTGCATCATCCTGCAACAGATACCGCAACAATACATTAGTATCAATCGCGATCATGCAACGCATCCTGCAAGGATTCGTTATCCGTGATGGCCATGCGTGGTTTGAGGTGTTTCAGGCTTCCAGCGCTGCTGCCCATGACTTTCTTGATCACAGTCAGCTTGCCGTTGAATTCAAAAATTTCCACGTAATCGCCGGGAAAAATACCCGTCTGGTCACACAAGGTTTTCGGCAAGGTGACTTGGCGTTTACTGCTGACTTTGTGCATGGTGTATATCCTCTGTCTTGTTTTACTTTTTTAGTATAGTAAAACCAGACAGTAATGGCAATCTGACCCTCCATTTTTTGCAACAGGTAACAGGTTTCTGTCATCACCGGCCACTTTGTCACCAGGGCGTGTCTCAGCCTCCAATGTTTGCGCCGTATCTTTCAATGCGAATTGAGCACATCAGTCAGGGTGTGAAAGCCTTTTAATTGCTAGGTGTTCCATTCAACGCGCCACCCGTTCTTCCAGCATGGAAAAATTGGCCAGCACCGGCTTCGACAGGTCAGCCGGTATTGTTTCGCGCTTGATCTCCGGGCAAGGGTTGGCTTCCTCAAGAAAATCACAGCGCTGCGTATCGCTTTTGAATTTTACCCCACGGGCATAATCACGCACTGATGACGTGTTTTCGCTGGGCTGTGCCTCATCGTAACTGATCTGCGTGTAACCGGAAGATGACCACTCCAGCCGAAAATCGCCGCCGATAAACCGGAAGCGGTGTTCACTGCGCTGATCCCAGTTATTGTTATCCATCATCACGTTAATCAGCCGGAAGCCCTCCTCCCCCCAGCGTTCCAGCACGCTATGCCCTTCGACGGACTCCGGCTCAAAATTGCGTAATGGCGAATAAGGCGCGACCGGCAACGTGCGTAAGGTGCCATCTTTTTGGCTCAAGGCCACCATCAGGCGTAAATTATCGGCCAATAACTGACCATCACTCGCCTGTTTGCTGATAACAAACACGAAATCGACGACCCCGTCCGCATTAAAATCGTGTTCGATAGCCTGCAGATCAGATTTTTCTGCCCCGCCGCCCACCAATGCATAACCCGCTGGCAACAACTCGGCCAAGGTGCGCCCACTCACACCAAAAGCCTGGCGGTAAACCGCCTGACACTGCTCAATTTCGTGCGTGCGCAGCTGCAGCAATTTCTCCGCCTGTGGCGTTTCAACCGCCTCGCACCAGTGCCTTTCGGTGTTGGCAAAACAGTCCGGATTGGCTTCGCTGCCTTTGTTCTGACACCACATAAACTCGGGAAACAAAGAATCCATCAGGATAGTATCCTTGCTCGCTCCACACCAGTCTTGCAGACTCTGGCGCTGTAACTGTGTCTGCTGTTGATACTCACTGCAAAAATCACCCGTATCCGGCTTGCCCGCGAAAACAACCCACGCAGCCAGAAACAGTAACAGACCCATACTTGATACACTCAAATTCAATATGACACTCACGCACTCACCGCATCCTTGCAATAATAGGTTAGATAAATAACCCTCAACCCTGTATATAGACCGCGTTGGACAACTTTGCAAACCCACCGCACCGCCCGCTGAATATTGGCAGTCATCACCCGTCCAATCAGGTGATTCAGCCCCTCAAAACCGGTCAATCAACTCCAATACTTGCCGAAAGCGGGTAAAACCATGATCACCGCCGCGAAACACCAGCTGGTGACAATCGCGATAAAATGCCCGCGCATCCTGCCAGTCCAGCACTTCATCCCCACGTTCCTGCAGCAGCAAAATCTTGTCCGGGTCTTGCGGTGTCCTGAGCTGCAGCGCCCACAATTCATCCAGATGCGTTTGAGTGAATTCATAAGTAGCATCCGAGTGCCAAGCCTGCTGGTGCTGCCCAACGGCAGGCTTGAGCAAAATCCCCGGATGCGTGGCCGGATTAATCACCACCGCTTTCAGGCCATAGCGTGCTGCCAGCACGGTGGCATAAAATCCGCCGAGTGAGCTACCGACTAATTTAGGCGGCGTGGCTGCATTTTCAATCAGGCCACTGAGCAAGCTGATCGCTGCCGCCGGACGATCTGGCAAAGCTGGGCACATCCATTCACTGTCCCGCCCTTGCGCCCGGAGCCAGCGCTGCATTTCCTGCGCCTTGCCCGAAAGGGGTGAGGAATTAAAACCGTGCATATACAAAATCATCTGCCTGTCTCCACGTGAGTCAATTCATTATAGCGAAAGCCTTGACACGTCTGCGCATTCCTGTTGAATTGTGCAACTTCTTTTAGCCTGATCAACCCGATCAAAATGGATACCGGATATGGAAATGAGCCCTTTCCTGCAAACTGCTCTCGAAGCGGCCAAAGCAGCACAAGCAGTCATCAGTCATTATTATCATGGCAGTTTTGCCGTCGAGCTTAAGGCCGATCAGTCACCGGTCACCATTGCCGATATTGAAACCGAAAAAACCATCAAGTCCATCATTCTGGAGCGCTTTCCTGAGCACGGTTTTTTTGGTGAGGAAACCGGCAAAGTCAACCCGGATGCGGAATACAACTGGCTGATCGACCCGATTGATGGCACCAAAAGCTTTGTGCGTGGTTACCCGATGTTCTCCACCCAAATTGCCCTGATGAAAGGTGACGAGCTGATCATGGGTGTCTCCAATGCGCCGGAATACGGCGAACTGGCTTATGCAGAAAAAGGCTTTGGCGCTTACCTGAACGGCCAGCCGATCAAGGTCAGTGGCTATACCGAGTTAAGTAAATCGGCCCTGTCGCTAGGCAATATCGCCAGCATTGCAGGCAGGCCCGAGTGGCAGACCTTGGGCGAAATCGTACAAGACGTACAGCGGATTCGGGGTTATGGCGATTTTCTCCACTACCATTTGCTCGCTGCCGGCAAACTGGATCTGATTATTGAGTCGGATGTGAATATTCTGGATATTGCTGCCTTGGCCGTCATTATCAATGAAGCGGGTGGGCACTTTACCGATTTATCAGGCCAGCCCTTGAACCTGGACACCCGCACCGTGCTGGCAGCAGGCAGTGCTGAACTGCATGCGCAGATTTTAAAACGGCTGAGTTATTGAGCCTGATTAAACTGTGTGATGCACTTTGCGCCCAAAACCGCTAAACTAGCCTGATTGAAATAACCAGTAACTAAAGAGATTGCGGAGACCGAACATGAACATTGTGAAATTTTCTACAGCCGCTGCGCTGGCAGTGTTCCTGTTGGCGGGGTGTAATGACGAGCAGATTGAGCAGATCAGGGACAATATCGAAAATGACCTGTACGAAGATCCTGATTTTTCCGGGCAAATAGTCTTCCCGGAAACCGTCAATAGCGAGTGCCCTAACTGGGGCAAAGGGCAGACCATTACCTTGCAGGAATCTGTCACACTCCCTGCCAACTGTTCCTTTGAGCGCGTTACCCTGTTGATAGACCGCCCGAACATTGAGCTGGACTGCAATCAGGCGGTGTTTAATGGCTTGAGTAAAGTTGAACGCAACCGTTATGGTGAACCCTATTCGGTAGATGACCAGCCCAGCCGTTACGGCCTGATCATCCAGGGCAGGGAAAATGCGACCGAAAGTGTCAGCAATGTCACCATTCGTAACTGCCAGTTCCTGAACTATACCGACGCGATGACCGCGCAAATGAACCTGTCACGCGCCACGTTGCTGGGTTTGCGTGATGGCAGCATCACCGAAGCCAGTATCCAGGCGATTGCCCCGACCAATATCAGTGTACTGGACTCAAAGTTGGTCAATTCCCACATGCACGGTATTTTCCTGAACCGTTATGTGACCTACCTGAATGTGGAGCGCACCCGTATTCTGGGTTCCGGTAATTCCGCGATTTACTTGGGTGCGGATACTGAAAATGCCCTGATTAACCAATCATCATTTCAGGGGAATGGTTTTTCCTCTTACGAAATCTCGAAACGTACCCGTTCCGCTCGCCGCACTGAGCTGTCCCGACGGGAGGCGATTGCCGTGGATTCCGCCAGCTATAACCGCATTACCAACAATGTATTCCGTGACAACGGTGATGGCGGTGTTTATTTGTACAAAAACTGCTGGGAGTATGAGGAACAGCCTTATACAGCGCCGCATCGTTTCGGCTCAAATGGCAATACCATCAGCAACAACCGTTTTCTCAATGAAGAAACCGCTGTCTGGGTAGCAGAGCGAGCTGATCGTGATCTTGCCAGCTTTACCTGTGGCGACCCCCTGCTTTATCAGGAAAATGACCGCAAGTACTACCGGGACATTGCACAAAACAACATCATTTCGAATAACTACTTTGGCCAAAACAAGCAGTCTGTCCGTATTCAGGATGACAACAACACCGTTACCAACAATACGTTTGTTGATACCAAAACCGGGCCGGACATCAAAGTTTACAGCCGCATTCGGGAAAAAGTGGGTGATCCGGTGAAAAATACCACGATCTCTGGCAATGTCTTAAGCAAGCCGGACGGTGTTTCGTATGAGAATGGTGCGAACTAGTCGGGTCGGGGAATAGCTGGGTAACTTTGTAACTTAGGCTTTTTCGCCACGCAAGCGTAGCAGCTTCTCCCGGATTTTAATCTCCAGCCCGCGTTCGACGGGCTGGTAATAACGCCGTCCCTGTAAGGCATCCGGAAAATAATTCTCACCGGTAGCATAGGCATTTTTTTCGTCATGCGCATAGCGGTAGCCTTTACCGTAATCCAGACCTTGCATAAAGGCCGTCGGTGCATTGCGCAGGTGCATGGGCACTTCCAGCGAACCGGATTGTTTGGCATCGGCCATCGCTTGTTTGTAAGCCATGTATGTCGCATTACTTTTCGGAGCACAGGCCAGATACACAACTGCCTGCGCCAACGCCAGCTCACCTTCCGGGCTACCCAGACGTTCATAGGTATCCCAGGCATTCAGAGCCATCTGCAAACCACGCGGATCTGCATTGCCAATGTCTTCCGTGGCCATCCGTACCACGCGCCGGGCGATGTACAGCGGGTCACAGCCCCCATCGAGCATGCGGCACATCCAGTAAAGCGCCGCATCCGGGTCGGTGCCGCGCACTGATTTATGCAGCGCAGAAATCTGTTCATAAAACAAGTCGCCGCCCTTATCAAACCGCCGGGGCGTTTCGCTGGCAACTTCCTGCACAATCTCGTCAGTAATACACAAACCTTGCGGGGTTTCTTCCGCCAGATCAGACGCAATCTCCAGCCAATTCAAAGCCCGCCGGGCATCACCATCGGCCACTGCGACCAGCTGCGCCAAGGCAGCATCGGTAATACGCAATGCACGCTCACCCAATCCCTGCGTTTTGTTCAACAAGGCCTGTTGCAGGATCACGCGAATATCCTCAGCCCCCAAGCTGCGCAACACATAGGTGCGCACCCGCGAGAGCAAGGCATTATTCAATTCAAAGGATGGGTTTTCAGTGGTTGCACCGATAAAGACCAGCACACCGGATTCGACATACGGCAGAAAGGCATCCTGCTGCGCCTTGTTAAAGCGGTGTACCTCATCAACAAACAAGACCGTTGCCCGACCTTGCTCACTGCGCTGTTTTTGCGCCGTTTCTACCGCTGCCCGAATGTCCTTGACCCCAGCCAGCACGGCTGACAGGGTCAAAAACTCCGCCCCCCAGTAGTGCGCAATCAGACGTGCCAAGGTCGTTTTGCCCGTACCGGGTGGCCCCCAAAACAACATGGAGTGCAGATGTTCCTCTTCAATCGCCCGACGCAAAGGCTTGCCCTTGGCCAGCAAATGCGCCTGCCCCACATACGTATCCAGTGTATGTGGGCGCATGCGCTCAGCCAATGGGGTGAAAATCGCTGGCAAGCTCAGCGTACCACTGTCAAAAAGGTCAAGAGGATCAAGAAGGCGTACCGATCACATCGGCACCGCCCGGCGGCGTGAATTTGAAACGATCCGGGCTGATATTGATATCCAGCTGCATCCCTTTGAAATGGATATAAGTTTGCTGGCCAAATTTGTCTTCCAATACCATTTCCTGAATACCGGCACTGCTCATACCCAGATCCATGGTGGTAAAATCCGAATCTTTCTTGTGTGGCGTCAAACGAAACCAAGCCAGACGGCTGCCATCTGCATCCATTTCCTGCACGGCAAATTGTGCGTCAACCGGCTGCTTGCTTAGCAGCATACCCACTGGTGCAGCTGACAACGCCTGGGAGGTGGGTTTAACCGTGACCTGATCCAGCTCTACATCATAAACCCAGACATTTCTGCCATCGGCAACAATCTGGTGTTTTTCCGGGGCAGAATACTCCCAGCGAAAACGTCCGGGGCGCAACAGATAAACAGTCCCTTGTGAACTCTGCTTCAGTTTGCCTTTGTCATCAAACACTTCCTGCACAAAAACAGACTGCATGCTATTGGTTTTAGTGAAGAAATTATTCAATTGTTCACGCTCACCTTCAGCCTGTGCAACCTGCACCAGCCCAAGACACAGCAACAGAGCTGCCATTATTCTTTTCATCATTTTGTCAATAAATCCTTTATAAATCCTGATTTTAATAATCACCGACCGGCGGTGGTGCGAGTACCTCGCGGGTGCCATTCGCCAACACCGGGCTGACAACGCCTGCAATTTCCATATCTTCAATCATGCGGGCTGCGCGGTTATACCCTACTTTCAGCCTGCGTTGAAGATAAGAAATCGAAGCACGGCGCGATTCTGTCACCACCTTGACCGCCTCGTCATACAAGGGGTCAGCTTCCTCACCGTCGCTGAGAGGCTCCAGCCCGGGAATGGCATCTGAATCCCCGGTATCCGTTAGGACACCGTCGATATAATCCGGTTCCCGTTGCTGCTTAAGATAGGTGGCTACGTCCTCGACTTCCTGGTCAGTCACCAATGCACCGTGAATACGCTGCGGCATCGAAGTTCCGGGCGGCATGTACAACATGTCACCATAACCCAGCAACTGTTCAGCACCACCCTGATCCAGAATCGTGCGCGAATCAATCTTGGTCGAAACCTGGAAAGCTACCCGGGTTGGGATGTTCGCCTTGATCAAGCCCGTAATAACATCCACCGAAGGACGCTGGGTGGCGAGGATCAAATGCACCCCGGCAGCCCGCGCTTTCTGCGCCAGACGGGCAATCAGCTCTTCGACCTTTTTGCCCACAACCATCATCATGTCGGCAAATTCATCGACAACGATCACGATGTACGGCAGGGTTTGCAGTGCTTGCGCATGGGTTTCCATCGACTTCATCGGATCAAACAGCGGGTCAAGAATGGCTTCACCCCGATCCTGTGCCTCACGGACTTTCATGTTATAGCCGCCGATATTACGCACCTTGAGTTTGGACATCAGCAAATAACGCCGTTCCATCTCGGCCACACACCAGCGCAAGGCATTCGCCGCATCTTTCATGTCGGTCACCACCGGTGCCAACAGGTGCGGAATATGCTCGTAACTACTCAATTCCAGCATTTTGGGGTCAATCATGATCAGGCGCACTTCTTCTGGCGTCGCTTTATAAAGCAGACTCAGGAGCATGGCATTCACCGCCACCGATTTACCGGAACCGGTCGTACCCGCCACCAGCAAATGCGGCATCCGCGCCAGATCAGCCACCACCGGATTACCCGCAATGTCCTTGCCCATCGCCAAAGTCAGCGGCGACAGGCTCTTTTTATAAGCACGCGATTCCAGCATCTCACTGATCGTCACCACATCACGCTTGTCGTTGGGTACCTCGATACCAATCGTCGGCCTGCCCGGGATCACCTCAACGACCCGCACGCTGGACACGCACATATTCCGCGCCAGATCATTTGCCAACCCGGACACTTTGCTGGCCTTGGTACCATCCGGCAGCTGCAATTCAAAACGGGTGATCACCGGCCCCGGATCGCATGCGACCACTTCGGCATCCTTAATGCCATAGTGCCCCAGCGACTCAACCAGCCGCGAAGCCAGCAAATCCAGCGACTCTTTTGACTGCGTCACCCGTTCTTTGGCGGGCGGCGGCGGATTCAACAGGGACAGACGCGGCAAGGTAATCATACTGTTGCCGTCACGACTGGCGGTGTACGCTGCCTCGTCCAGTGCCGCATTGTTGGCCGCAATCGATTTAACCCGCGCTACTGGTGCCTGTGCGGGGTTATCACCGGTCTCAGACCTGCTAGCGGCTGCCTTCACAGGTGGTGTTTCCGCTCTGGCAGCCTGCTGCTGATAAGCAGGTTCGTGCGCATCAGGTTCATCCGGCTCATCATCAAACAGGGGGTCATGATTCTCGTACAGATTTTGATCCAGCGGACTGGCTCCCTTTTTACTGACGGCTTCCCTGAGACCCGCCAAAGCCGGTATTCTACCCAAGAGCGAGCCGCCTGCTTTCCCCACCTTGCCCGCTGAATCACGCCCGGTGCGCATCATCTCCTTGCTCACTGACAAAGCGGCTCCCGAACCCAGCGCGATGGCCGGTGCATGCTTTTCCTTGATGCCTTGTGCTTTTTCAAACAGTTTCAGAATAAAGTCACCCACTTTTTCGGTAAGCTCCCCCCAGGATACGTCCGCCACCAAAGTGATCCCCCCCAGAAACAGGGACAGCAACAACAGTAAAGTGCCGAAAAAGCCCAGGAACGTTCCACGCAAACTGTTCGCAACCACCGAGCCGAGTACCCCACCGCCAATGCCATACGGGTAAGGATCAAACAGCATGTGTGCCAACCCACTCCCGGCCAGCAGGGTAAAAACAGCCCCCGCTGCGGTAATCACGTTATTGATACCGCCGATCGGATTGGCCGGAGTGCGCAAATACTTGGGGTAACGGAAGGCAGTTAGCCCGACCGCGACCAGCACAATCGGCACGGCGAAGGCAAAGTAACCCAGCAAGCCATACAGGAAGTCGGCCAGCCAGGCGCCTTTACAGCCCGCTGCATTCAAGCACTTGCCGACATGGTTGGCATTGCGGTGAAACAGGCCAGGATCGTTCTGGTTATAGGAAAACAGCGCCAGCAACAAAACGGCGGCGATGCCCATGAAAATAATAACGGTAGCCTGCTGCAGGCTGGCACGTTTGCGCTGGTTTAGTTTAATCTGATCCTTGCTCAACAGTGATGCTTCCTTTTGTCCAATTTCATACCTGACACCAACAACAGACGGTTTGTGCAATTATAGTCCGTCAGGGCTACTTGAAACCCATAAATTTGATTATTACTTTACCCTGCCCACTGGCTCACATACGATTACGTCATAGAATGGTCAAACCATAAAATATAACCAGGCAAATTTGCTTGTCACCTTCTTTGGAGAATTATACATGAACACCAGACATTGCCGACTATTGATATTGGGATCAGGCCCGGCAGGCTATACTGCGGCTGTGTATGCGGCGCGTGCCAACCTGAATCCGGTGCTGGTCACCGGCTCGGCTCCGGGCGGACAGCTGATAACGACCACCGATGTGGATAACTGGCCCGGGGACAATGACGGCGTACAAGGCCCCATCCTGATGGAGCGGATGCAAAAGCATGCAGAACGCTTCAACACCGAAATCATTTCTGACCACATCCATACTGTGGATTTTAAAAACCGTCCGTTCACGCTGACCGGTGATAACAGTATTTATACCTGTGATGCCCTGATCATTGCAACGGGTGCTTCGGCCATGTATTTAGGGCTGGAGTCAGAGAAAGCCTTCGAAGGCAAAGGTGTCTCTGCCTGCGCCACTTGTGATGGCTTTTTCTATCGCAAGCAAAAGGTTGCGGTGATTGGTGGCGGTAACACAGCGGTTGAAGAAGCACTGTACTTGTCGAATATTGCTTCCGAAGTCGTGCTGGTGCATCGCCGTGATGAGCTGAAAGCTGAAAAAATCCTGCAGGATCATCTGTTCGAAAAAGAGAAAAACGGTAATATCACGATCATGTGGAACCATACCCTGGACGAAGTGCTGGGTGACAAGAGCGGTGTCACTGGCATGCGCATTAAAAGTACGCAGAGTGGAGAAACCCAGGATATTGACCTGATGGGGGTATTTATCGCCATCGGCCATAAGCCCAACACGGCTATCTTTGAAGGCCAACTGGACATGGCGGGCGGCTATATCAAGGCCAATAGCGGC
This sequence comes from uncultured Thiothrix sp., assembly GCA_964293125.1. Lineage (GTDB taxonomy): Bacteria > Pseudomonadota > Gammaproteobacteria > Thiotrichales > Thiotrichaceae > Thiolinea. The sequence goes on from CAXYXY010000043.1 coordinate 27,056, forward strand.
CTGCAGGGCAACGCCACCCAGACCAGCATTCCTGGTATTTATGCCTGTGGCGATGTGATGGATCATGTTTATCGACAGGCCATTACTTCAGCAGGCACGGGCTGTATGGCGGCACTGGATGCAGAAAAGTATCTGGACAGACTGGCCAGAGACAGCAAAGCCTGAATACGACCCATATGCTCAGCCTGCACCTGCTTAATCCCAACCAGCCGGATGAACCCTTTCCGCCAGTGGCGCATGCCTGGGATGAACCCAATGGTTTGTTGGCAGTCGGTGGGGATCTCAGCTTGCAGCGGATGGTCAACGCTTACCGCAATGGGATTTTCCCCTGGTTTGGCCCGCGTGAGCCGATCTACTGGTGGAGCCCCGACCCACGGGCGGTGCTCTACCCTGCGCATATCCGTATCAGCCGTAGCCTGCGCAAATCCATGCGTAACAAGGGCTATGTCATCCGCTTTGACCATCACTTTCAGGCGGTGGTGCGCGCCTGTGCCGCACCACGCAGCTATACCGATGGCACCTGGATTACGGAAGACATGTTTGCGGCGTACTCGCGGCTGTATGCTGCTGGTCTGGCGCATTCGGTAGAAGTGTATACTGCCGGAGGGCAATTGGTCGGTGGTTTGTACGGTGTAGTGACCGGGGGAATTTTTTGTGGAGAGTCCATGTTCAGCCGGGAAGCAGACACCTCGAAAATCGCCCTGGTTGCACTGGCCAGCCACCTGCAGAAATGGGGGTTCGCCCTGATTGACTGTCAAATTGCCAACCGCCACTTGTTGAGCATGGGCGCGGAAAATATCTCACGGGCACAATTTGCACGAACGCTGCAGGCTAACCCGCTAACACCCGCTGGCACCGACTGGCAGGTGGATCCCCGCATTGACCTGTCGCGCTGGGTTCCTGCCTGACATCAACCACTGCCGGAGGAATGATTTGCTCCGGCAGCATGATCAGAAGATGGTGTTTAATACATCCGACTGTGTGGCACGCTTTCTTCCAGCATGAACATGCGCATACTCATGCTAACGCGTTCGGTCAGGCGCTGGATCAGGTCTTTTTCTGTGGTGAAGTTCACCATCTTTTCGGCCTTAATCAACTCGCGCGCAACGTAGGATGCACTGCCCAAACCATCAATCAGACCCAGCTCAACCGCCGTTTCACCTGTCCAGAACAAACCGCTGAACAGATCAGGGTTATTGTCGGGCAGACGCTTGCCCCTGCCCTCTTTCACCACATTGATAAACTGTTCATGCGTTACCGCCAGCATTTTCTGGACATGCGCAACCTGCGCAGGATTTTCTGGCAAGAACGGGTCAAGTAGCCCCTTGTTGGCACCGGCAGTATACAGGCGCCGCTCAACACCGAATTTCTCCATGGCTCCGACAAAGCCGAAGTTGTCCATACGCACCCCGATCGAACCGACAATACTCGCTTTATCGGCATAAATACTGTCAGCAGCCACCGCGATGTAATACCCGCCGGAGGCACAGATGTCAGCCACTACAGCATACACCGGGATATCCTTGTGCTCGGCTTTCAGGCGACGAATCTCATCATTGATGTAACCGGCCTGTACCGGGCTGCCACCGGGGCTGTTAATCCGCAGAATCACACCCTTGGTTTTGCTGTTTTCAAACGCTTTGCGCAGGCTGGGAATCACGCTATCCGCACTGGCTTCCACCCCGTCCATGATCACACCTTTGATGTCGACTACGGCAGTAATCCGGTCGCCGGTCGCATTCTCCATCGTATCCACCGCACTCGTGTTCCCAAAAACCAGGTAGAGTGTTCCCAGCAAATAAGCGACAAAAAACAGCTTGAAGAATATCCCCCAACGCCGTGCACGCCTCTGTTCTTTCAGTCCTTCCAAAGCAATCTGTTTCAGGGACTCAATCGCCCGGTTCTCTTCATCCATTGTTTTTCCTCATTATTTCTTCAAATTATTTAATAACGTCTTTAAATCAGGCGGTAAGGGAGCGGCTAGCTGGTACTTCTGCCCGTTCAGCGCCAGACTGAACTCCAGATGTGCAGCATGCAGAAACAGGCGTTTCAGCCCCAAAGTTTTATAGACACGATTCAGTTTGAAATCACCATAGCGATCATCACCGAGCACAGGATAGCCCAAATGCGCCAGCTGCACACGAATCTGGTGCATGCGCCCGGTGAGGATAGTGACATCCATCAGGGTACAATCGCTGAACAAGGTCTGAGGGCGAAAAATACTTTCCGAGGTTTTGCCCTCAGCGCCGTCATCCACGACCTGTATTTTCTGGCGGGGGCCTTCTTCACGTTTCAAGTCGAGCGTAATGTGCTGCAAGCCACCTTTCCAGCGTCCAGCCACTAGCGCCTGATAACGCTTTTCTATACCCCCATCGCGCATCTTGGTGTGTAGCTCCTGCAAAACCGGACGTGATTTCGCGAGCATAATGACCCCGCTGGTATCACGATCCAGTCGGTGCACCAGCTCGACAAAGGGCAGGTTCGGACGCAACTGGCGGAATGACTCAATCAGGCCGAAAGCCACCCCGCTACCCCCGTGTACCGGCAAGCCGGCTGGCTTGTTGAGGATAATCAGGCATTCGTCTTCAAACAGAATGGATTGCTCCAGCGCCTGCAATAAACTTCCCGGTGCGGCAGCAGGTTCAGCCTGTTCTTCCACCCGCACGGGGGGGATACGGATGCTTTCACCTGCTACCAGTTTGTACTCGGGCTTGACCCGCTTTTTGTCAACCCGCACTTCACCTTTGCGAACAATGCGATAGATAACACTTTTTGGAACTTTCCTGAAATGTTTTAGCAGAAAATTATCGATCCGCTGACCCGCTTCGTTTTCAGTAACTGTATGATATTCGACTGACATGCAAGAAAAACCTTCTGATTTGGTCATTTACAGGCATTCACAATCAATTTCGATTGAATGCAATTAACCAAATTGATATATTCGATCTGGGTTAATGGATAGGTGGAATGAAAAGCCTGACCATTGTTCCTGCCGGCTCATGCGTCCCGACAAACGGGAGCCTTTCACAGGTCACACCGTGGATACGCATAATAGGACTCATGACCCGATGATTCAATGAAATTCCCGCAGGTATTGCAGGAATGACTGGGGCAAGGCCGCAACATAAAAGCGATCGGCTTTCCCCCCTAGCAGCACTGGCCGTTGTCATGACAGCGGTTGGTGAGATGTGCAATAGCAGCAAGCTGTTATCACCACTGCCCGTTTTTTTAAAGAAGGGAACAAGAATTACGCCCTGTAGTGCCAGTAACTACAGGGCAGAACCTCACGTTATTCAACCCCGCCCGCGTATGCTGGCCTCAAGGGTCTTAACCGACCAGCGGGTTGAACAACGTACCACCGAACATGTGGAGCAACACACCAGGCATAACGACATGGATACGATACTAGCTTAACAAGGACACAATCCGGAACCATACGGCTGATACTTGAAACACGGTTTTGCAGGCCTGTCTTTTGGCTTACCCTTTACCGTGTACAGCTTTTTTCAACCTGTCTGACGGCTGTTTTGCCGCGCGCTTCTTGATAAACAGGACTAAGGTCAACAGCTGCTGCACATTATTTGGTGTAGTAGATGAAAAGAATTCTAATCAATGCAACGCAAGCTGAGGAAATTCGCGTTGCAATGGTCGACGGACAACGCCTGTACGATTTGGACATAGAACATCCTTTTCGTGCACAGAAAAAGTCCAATATCTATAAGGGTGTGATCACCCGTATCGAGCCGAGTCTCGAAGCTGCTTTTGTCAATTATGGTGCCCAGCGCCATGGCTTTCTGTCGTTCCGTGAAATTGCGCCCGAGTGCTATCACCCGGATTCCAAGCGCAATAACGCTAACGGACGCGCCAATATCAAGGACATGCTGCGCGAAGGTCAGGAAATTCTGATTCAGGTCGACAAGGAAGAGCGCGGCAATAAAGGCGCCGCTTTGACCACCTACATCAGTCTGGCAGGCCGTTATCTGGTATTGATGCCGAATAACCCGCGTGCGGGTGGTGTTTCCCGCCGGATCGAAGGTGAAGACCGCCAGCAGATCAAACAGACCCTGTCTGATCTGGACATACCGGAAGGCATGGGTGCGATTGTGCGCACAGCGGGTGTTGATCGTGAGCTGGAAGAACTGAGCTGGGATCTCGACTACCTGAAAACCTTGTGGGAAGCCATCACCGCCGCATCATCACAGCACAAGGCACCGGTACTGCTGTATCAGGAAAGCAACGTTATCATCCGTGCCCTGCGTGACTACTTCCGCCGGGATATTGGTGAAATCGTCATTGATGATGCCCGGGTCTATAAACAGGCACAGGATTTCATGCAGGCCGTGATGCCGCATAACCTGCGTAAATTGAAGAACTATCAGGATACCACCCCGCTCTTCAGTCGTTATCAGGTGGAATACCAGATCGAAACCGCCTTCCAGCGCACGGTCAACCTGCCATCGGGTGGTGCGATTGTCATCGACCACACGGAAGCGCTGATTTCAATCGACATCAACTCGGCACGGGCAACCAAAGGCCACGATATCGAGGAAACGGCGCTTAATACCAACCTGGAAGCAGCCGATGAAATTGCCCGGCAGTTACGCTTGCGCGACTTGGGTGGTCTGATTGTTATCGACTTCATCGACATGCTGCCCAACAAGCATCAGCGTGACGTTGAACGCCGTTTGAAAGACGCCCTGAAAGTTGACCGCGCACGGGTTCAGGTCGGGCGTATTTCCCGCTTTGGCCTGCTGGAAATGTCGCGCCAGCGCCTGCGTCCTTCTCTGGGCGAGTCCAGCCAGATCAACTGTCCACGCTGCGAAGGCCACGGCTACATTCGCAACACCGATTCATTGGCACTCTCCATGCTGCGTCTGATGGAAGAAGAGGCGATGAAGGAAATGACCGGGCGCATTATCGCCCAGTTACCGGTACCGGTCGCGACTTACCTCTTGAATGAGAAACGTGAAGCCCTTGGCGACATCCAAAAACGTCGCAATATTGAGCTGACCATTATTCCAAATCCCTACATGGATACGCCCCATTTTGACATCGTGCGCATCCGTAGCGATGAAATGGAAGACATGGGTACCAGCTACTCACAACTGGTTCAGCCCAAAACCCAGGTTGACCCCACTGCGCCAGTGGCAGCACAAGCACAAGCGGCTCCGCAGGAAGCCATCGTCGGCAATGTGATTCCCAGCCAACCCGCACCTCACAGCGAGAGGGCAGAAAGAGCTGATCGCGCAGAAAGAGCGGAAAGAGAAGAGCAAAAGACAGCTACCGAGCCGTCTAACGTCTCTGCCCCTACCACAGTCAGCAACGAAGTGCTGGATGTCAACAGAAACCCTGGCTTGATCCGGCGGATTCTGAACGGCCTGTTCGGCAGTACCGCCAAGGTTGAAGAACCGATGGCACAAGTTCGGGAAGCGGCAAAAACAGCCGCAAAAACCACGGCAAAAGCAGCCCCGAAAACGACGGGAGGAAACACTCAAGGTACTGCAGCCAACAAGCCCGGGAAAACTGACAAGACAGCCAGTGCTGATACGACTACCAGCGCAGACGATAGCAGTTCCAGCGATGAATCGGATGAACGCAATAGTCGTCAATCCGGCAACCGGCGTAACAATCAGAACCGGCGTACTGGCAAGGGCAGGCAGGCACCCCGTCAGAACAATGACTCGTCTGTTCAGGCCAATCAGGCCAATCAGGCCAATCAGGCCAATCAGGCCAATGATACCGGCAATACGCAAAACAGTCCTGTTAATGCACCGGTCACCCCTGTTAACCCAACGGCCACAGCACAGGATGCAGAGGATGATGACGTAGCGGACAATGTGGGAAATCAAGCCCAGCAGACGCCACGGCCTGCACGTGCCAACACCCGCACCCAGCGCATTAATAACCGCCGCAATCGCTACAAGCAGCGGGATGCCAATTACGGTGTGGTCGCCACTGCGGATGAGGACATTAACGACAGCGATAACGACAGTGACAATGCCGACGACACGGACAGCAATGATGACCGTAGCGAGAATAATGCCGGCAATGAACGTAGCCCCCGCAATAACCGTAACAAGCGGACACGGGGTGGACGTAACCGGAGAAATGGCAGCACCAACACTGGCGATGATAACAACGTTGATGAAGCCACTGATGCGGCTGCAGTCGCTGCCAGCGATGACCAGACGCCGGTTGAGATTACCCTGACGGCACCGGCTGAACAGCCTAAACGTGAGAGTAGACGGACACGTAACCGTGGCCGACGAGATCGCAATCGCCAGAACAGCGGTAACCAGGAAGATGACAGCAATGCTCAGGTTTCAGACGAATCTGTGTCTGTCACGGCAGATGCCGTAAATGTCGACACAACAACTGCCACCGATAAGGAGCAGGACAGCGGTGCGAGCAAACAGGCTGAAAAACCAGCACGCACGGCCACACCTGAAGCCAAAGCCCCAAGGGCTGCTGCCCCGCCTATTTCCTCCATGGAACCGCTGGTGATCGACCTTGTTCCACGCAAGTCCCGGCAAGAACGTAAACCACGTCCGACCCGAGCAAAAAAGGAAGAAGCTGCCCTGACCAGTAGCGATGACAGTGCACTCCCGGCGGATGCCGCCCCTGCCCATCTACCAGTGGTAACAGCCACGGTAGAAACGACGGCAGAGGTAAAGACCGAAGCACCTGCGGCTGTGTCTGTTCCAACAGTGGAGCCAGCGGCAAAGCCCGAGCCAGCGGTGGTTGAGCCAAAGGCAGCTGAACCAGCGGCAAAGCCCGAACCTGAGGTGATTGAGCCGAAGGCAGCGGAGCCAGCGGTGGTTGAGCTGAAGGCAGCAGAACCAGCGGTGATTGAGCCGAAGGCAGCAGAACCAGCGGTGATTGAGCCGAAGGCAGCAGAACCAGCGGTGATT
>CAXYXY010000044.1:0-33620 GCA_964293125.1 uncultured Thiothrix sp.
GATGTACGGCTATTTCATCACAGCTGTAGGCGGAGTGTAAAATTGAAATGCACCCATGCATCAACGGATGACTTTATTATCAAAATCATTCTTGAATTTTTATTTGATTATCAGAGTGTTATTAGAGAAAGAGCGCCGTTAATAAGCTTTTTGAAAAAACCATCGGAAGAAGTCTTTGGCCCTGCCTTTCACCCTACAGCCCAAGATTATTATGCAGATAAAAAACCGGGCTTTCTTGAAAAATACAGCAATGAAATAAATTTTGCCTTAGCCATTTTTCCTGTTATTGCTTCACTGTTGTTTGCCCTTAAGTCTAAACTACAAACGAAGAGAACAGAGCTCGTGAGTCACTACCACCAAGAGATCCAACAAGCACTACTGACACTCATTGAAACAAATACATTACCTGAGGTTCAAGCTGTTGAGACAAAGCTTCACAAAATTCTTAGCCAGTTTATGCAGGATCAGGGACAGGGTAAGGTAAATCAAGAAGAGGAATCCCGCTTTTCATTTGCTTGGGAAAAGTCAATGCAGCTGACAAAAGAAAAAATACAGAGTATGCAGCTGAAACGTGATAAGTAATTTGAGACCCAAAGCTAAACCCCACCCAACCGCCCCGCCAACTGTTCAATCGCCACCCACACCATCGCCAGCAAGGGCGCAGGGTAAATCCCTATCACCAACATGCTGGCGATTAACACTCCGGCGGCCAGTGTTTCGCGGGCGTTCAAATCCTGCATGGGCTGCAGCGCAGTGTTCACTGTGCCGGTGAAGAGTTCTTTAATGGTGCGCAGGCTATAGGTCGCAGTGATCAACATCCCGAGCAGTAGCGGAAACAGCCACCAGCCCCAAGTTTGAAAACTGCCAACCAGCACATGCAGTTCACCGATGAAATTACCCGTGCCAGGTGCACTCATGCCCCCCGCTAGCGCGAGCACCATCAGCACGGCAAACCGTGGACAGCTTTCCAGTAAATTGCCACACTGCTGTACCTGATAAGTACCGGTACGCGCCTGCAACAGGCTGACCAGCAAGAACAATGTGGCGGCGACCAGACCATGTGCCACCATTTGGAGTACAGCCCCGCTCAGGCCATAGTGGTTCAAGCTGGCCATGCCGATCATGATAACGCCCATGTGGCTGATGGCGGCGTAGGCCACCATTTTTTTCAGATCACTTTGCCGCCAGGCCAACAGGCCACCGTATAGCAAGCCGATCACACCCAGCGCCATCAGTAAACTTTGCAGGTTTTCCGCCGCACGCGGCAACATGTCCATACTGCGCAGCAGGCCATAAGCGCCCATTTTCGAGAGGATACCCGCGAGTAACACCGCCACCGGGCTGGGCGCTTCCCCGTAAGCGAGCGGTAGCCAGCCATGCAGTGGGAAGATCGGCATTTTCACCCCAAACCCCAGCAACAAACCGAGAAAAATCAGGGTCTGTTCTTGCGTGGATAGCAGCGTGGCCGCTTCCCGCATCGAGCTGAACAGAAAGTTATGCGCCGGATTGGCATCAAACATCACCAACAAGCCGAGCAGCAGGAACACCGAACCCCCCAGGGTATACAGGACAAAATTGAGCGCTGCCGTTTGCCGCCGTGCACCCCCCCAGCGGTCGATCAGAAAAAATAGCGGGATCAGCACCAGTTCCCAGAAGACATAAAACAAAGCCCAGCCTTGCGCGGTGAAGACACCCATGGTCGCCGTGGACAAGAGCAGAATCAGGCTGTAATACGCTTTGACATGCTGTTGGATACTGGCAGAAATACCGAGTGCAACCAGCGTCAGCAGATTACCCAACAGCAACAACGGGTAAGACAGGCCGTCAATGCCGAAAGAAAAATAAGTGCCCAACACCATGTTCCAGGCATGCTGGCTGTAGACCTGTATTTGGGGCGAAGAAAAGTCGATCAGGGTGTACAGGTACAGTGTATACAGCAACGTGAGTGTGGCGCTGAACAAGGCGAGCGGGCGAATCAGTGCCTGCTGGGCAGCGGGCAGCAACAGGATGCATAAAGCTCCCAACAAAGGGATCAACAGTAAGAGGATGACATCCATGTATTAGCCCGGCTCACCTGAAAAATGAGCGCATGATAATAGCCTTATTTGCAGATGGAGTCATTCACCCGCATTCTCTTCATTCTGTTCGCCATCCGTAACCGGGAGCCGGTGGCCTGCAACCGTCAGTGGGGTCAATGGACGCGAAGCCAGCGACTCAGCGTCTTGGTCGGTGAGTGCGTACAGATCCGATTGGCTGAAAACCAGTTGCAGCAATTGCTGTTTGACCTGCAGATTGATGGTGAAATCAGCCGTAACCATGTTATCCGTATCCAGATAATAGCCACCGATAACGGGTTGCCGGTAATAATCCGGGTACTCCGCTTTGGCCTGCCAACGCTCAATAACCGGGCGTTTTTCTGCGTAATAACCATAATCCCAGTCGTATTGCTGTTGGGTGTCAGTCGCAAGCACAAAGGTGTGCTCAGGCAAGGCTTGCGGTGCCTTGGCCGGAGGAGGTGTGGTCATCAAGGCCGTCGTCGTCGGGATAAACCAGGCGCTATACGCAGCGGCATTTTCCAAGTCGGTTGCAAACACGGTCAGCAGGCCGGTTTTAGGCAGGTTTTCATCAATATGGCTGAATTCCGCCAGATTGAACTGGGCGACAAACTGCGCTTTCGCAGGCCACTCGAAACCAGCGGGTAAATCAGGCTGACCACCGACTTTGCTACTGCCACTCGCTGCCGGGTCATTACTGGGTTGATAACTGAGCGTTTGCCGCCTGTTTTCTTCCAGTGCCTGCAATGCATCATCTTCCTGACTGAGGCTGAGTTCCTTGAGGATTTTACGCGTCATGTCCGGCTCATCATCCCAGGGTGTTTTGTAATGGCAGTGGCTGTCATAACGCCAGGCAACCGGATAATACCCCGCTTGCTGCAAACGCCATTCTTCCTCGGCAAATGCCTGCGTCTGTTGCTCCAGCATGGCTTTGTCAGGCGTTTTTGTGCAGGCAGCCGGGGTGTAATGCAGTAGTTTTTCAGCCGTTTTCGCTGGATAAGCGCTTAAAGTGATGCCCGCATCACTCCGGTCAGCCAGCTTGCTGTATTGGCGCAATAACAAACCATCCTGACCCAAAGCGGTGCTTTGGTAAAACGGCTCGACGGCCTGCGTGTCCTTGGGCTGAATGGCGGGTAAGCGGCTCATAAAGGCGGTGGCGGCGGCAGTATCCGCAAATAGCAGCTGGTAATTTGCCAGATTTTGGTCATCCGCATCGGTTCCAGTATTGAGGTCTATGCTTAAAAACACGCTGCGCCCACGTTGTACCCATTCGGTATAATTGGCGTGTTCCGGGCGCTTGTCTTCCTCGAAAACGGTAAACAGCAAGCGCTGGTAAGGCTGACCGTCTTCCTGGGTGGCGATCTGGAGGGGCTTGATACGGGTTTCGTTCCGGGTCTCACCGGCATAGTGTTCAAACAGCTTGCGTAAATAACGACTAACCTGGCCAATCACATCATAGTCTGAACCGGAACTGCCCTGCTTAAGGCGGAACACATCGAATGGATGGTTACCCGGGGTACTATCTACCGTCCATCCGTCAAAATAGACCAGTTGTCCGTCCGTATCCAGTAACAAGGCACTGCCACTCTCAGCGTCAAGCTGCCAGTGTTGCAGCAGATTATTGTCCATAAAGGTCGCATACAGTGCGGGTGTCAGGTTAATAAATGGCTGAGTCGGTTTGTCGCCATCCTGATGCCAGGCAGACAGTTGCCGCAGAATTCCCGCCTGATAAACCCGCAAGGTCTCTTGAAAGGAATCCCGGGTGCTGTAATACGCGTTATGCAAGGTCGTCAATTTGTCTGGTTCAGCGTCTGCGGTAGTGCCTGCTTCAATTTCCGGATCAACATACTGCTCCAGCCAATACACCGGTGGGTTTTTGATCGGCGCGGCCAGATCAAGCAAAGCCAGCAAGGTGGGTAATTCCTCGGCATTGGCCTCGTTCACCATATAAGCGCCCTGCCAGTAAATGTATTTCAGCAAGGCCTGACTTTTTTCATCCTGTGGCCAATGGGTCTGCAATGATTGAACCAGCTGCACCACTTTAGGCCCGTGTACCCACTCAGAGCCGCCTTCCAGCGTAGTCAGCCCCATGTACCAGTTGGCAAAGGGCAGGTTTTTCTCATCACGAATTTTGTCCAGTGCGGCCTGATGCAAATTGTTGGTGAAATCATCACCCGCATCGCCAAAACCCGTTCGCAGTAATGCGGTGCTGGCCAGCAGCGAATCTCCAGCGCTGCCATCGCCCCAGGCCTCCTGCCAGAAGTTTTGGGCGGCGGGCAGGTAGTCGATTTTCATCAATAAAGTGAGTTGTTTCTGGCGGACGCGTTCCGTGGCGGAGAGTAGGTTGATGTCGCTGGTGTCGGAGTCTGTTTCAGCATCTGTTTCAGTGTTTTCCTCGGTATTTGTTTCTGCTTTACTTGAAGCAGTGTGGCTTTGGTCATCACTCTGATCATTACTGACGACCTGCGCCTTTTTCAGTTGTTCGGCATAACGGGTTTGGCTCATGCCCAGGAATAGCTGGCGAAATTCATCTTCGGTGGTATTTTCGACAAAATCGGTCAGTTGCGAACCTTCCCGCTTGCCTTCCCAGAAGTGATCCAGCAGCAGGGTCAACAAGCGCTGTTGCTGGGGGGCGCTCAAGGTATCAATCGGCACGCCTTCCGGCAGATCAAGTAACAGCTGGAGCATCCTGCCGTTACGGGTAAACACCCCCAGAAATTCGGTGCCCAGCGGATCCTCTGCGTTTTGCAGGCGCGCCAACAGGCTATCAAACAGTTCGGGCTGGCTGAAACGCGGGGCGAGGATTTCCAGGCACAGGCTTTGGCTGCCTTCATAGGATGCACGGTGGCCATCTTCTGGGAAATGCTGCTGGATCTGCAAGCGGCACAAGCTTTGCTGGGCGCTGAGCGGCATGTCCGCCAGTGCCTGTCGCAATTCATCGCGGGCATACACGCCAATAGACTCTACCAGCGGCAGCGCTTCCAACTGGGCTTGTTGTTCTGCGGTCAGCGGATGGGTGCTCAGGTAATTCAGCAGGAACAGTTGCCAGCCAGCGGCTATTTTATCCTTGTGCTTTTCACCGAGGCGCGACAAGGCGAGCGGGATGACTTCTGTGGGTGGCAGTGCCAGCAGTGTTTCAGCGGCGGTGGTGCTATCACCATCAACCCGGCCAAACTTGGCGACATCAAAGGCCTCGGCAGCGCAATAGGTGAACAGCACAGTGAGCGCAATACTGTGCGTAAGCAAACGGGGGAACCAGCGCATGACACAAGCCTTTCGAATAATGAGAGTCAGAGGGTGTGCTTTAAATCATAGCATTTTTTGCAGGGGTCGGGTGGCGCTTAGCCAGAAAAATTCCCCAGTGTGCCGTATGAAAATACGCTACACTGGTCACTCCACTTTATACATTAATCAAAATAACAACCTGTAAGGAGGTTTGACATGACAGTCGCTAAAGTAACCGAGATCAGTTCAACATCAACCGAGAGCTTTGATGATGCGGTCAAGGAAGGCATCAAACGTGCCAACAAAACCCTGAAAAATATCAAAAGCGCTTGGGTCGCTGATCAGTCAGTGAGTGTGGCCAATGGTGAAATCACTGAATATCAAGTCCGCATGAAAGTCACTTTTGTGCTTGATTGACATCCTCCCCTCCCTAAAGGAAGGGGATTCCTCCAGCGAGACGGCTATGCCCAGCCGCGAGAATGTTCCGAGCTGCATTGACATCTCTGTCGTGCAGCGTGCCACACTCGGCACACGTCCATTCTCTTATTCCAAGTCCTGCTCTACCTTTCGGACTGTTGGCAGAAATACTGCCGCAACACGAACAGGCTTGGGTAGTGTACGCTTCGTTGACTTCCTCAAACACCACTGACCGCGCGATCGCTTTGTATTTCAGTTGAGTTTTCAGCATGAACCAGCCTGCATCCAAGACGCTTTTTGCCATCGTGGTTTGGGCTAAGGCGGAACTGCTGACGTTGCCGACAACGATGAGTTCATTCTCACGCACCAGCTGGGTGGTGAATTTTTGTAGCGCATCGTTGCGCTTGTTTTTGATTTTGGCATGAATGGCTTTCACGCGCTGTTTCTGTTTAGCGCGTTGGGCAATGCCTAGCTTGGCTTCGAGGTGGCGGTAGAAATCACCACGCTCCAGCTTGTCACCATTGCTGCACGTCGCGGTATCTTTCAAGCCCAAGTCAAGGCCAACATGGGCTGTGCCGCTGGCGGGTACAACGACAACCTCCACCACCACATTGAAATACCAACGACCCCGTGCATCCTCTGAAAACGAACCGGAACGGAAAGCGTATTGCGACAAGCCGTAGCTATCCCATACCTTGAAGTAGTATCCAGCCAAGCGTACTTGCCCATTTTTCCACTGGGCAGCACCGGACTTGAAAGGAATCCAACCCAATGAGCGTTTAGACCCTCCACTCACGCGCCACCGTAGCTTGTCTTTTTTGAACTGCTGGCGGGATTTGGCATGGACGGCAATCACTTCCTGAACAGTGGTGGAATGGATGATGAAGCCGCGTTCTTGCTTGATACCTTTGAGCTGCTTTTGCAAGTCGAACGCGCTGATGTGGTGACGTATCCAACCTACGCCCGGCACGGGAATAGAACACCATTCGGCGGTTTCCGCATTGGCTGCATTCCAGACCTGATTCGCCTCAAAGGCCATGCGTGACAGAATCGCCGCGTGTTTGTCGCGGACTCTGACCGATAACGTTTTGAGGGATGTTGTAGGGGAAGTCATCCGCCGATGATGAACCGTTTAGGCGTGAATGACAACGGGAAAACCGCATGAAAGGCAGGAGATACGCCACCAACGGATAGATTAGCTAAAGACGCTTATATCCCCGACCTGAAGGACGGGGCTTTACGCGAATCTTGGTAAATACCCTGGCGGTGAGGAGCAGCAACATTCTCATCGCCAGGGGTTAACGTTTTAGTTCTTACGGCTTGGTGGTTAACTTAATGCTTAGCGGTGAGTCCGTCACTTCCCATTGTCCCTTCGCAACATTTTCCCCCGTCGCCGCGTTAAACAGTACATAACTGTATTTGCCATAATGCGGTATTTTACTAGCCAAAGTGGTTAATGCTTCCGGCGTAGTCGCATCCAGCAGAATCAATGCTTGCTGACCTGCCTGTAAAGTCAGCGCCAAGGAATGCAGGCCGCAGGTATAATTCACGCTATTCAGGGTGTAAGCCGTTTCACTGAGCTTGAACGGTTGTTGAGCGCGTTCCAGCAAATCAGTCAATGCGGCATTATCCCCACCGAGTAACACCACAATCCCGCTATCCGGGAGTGGCGCATCGTCATATTGCACTTTCATATTGTTTTGCCCATAGGACAGGGTATCGACCAGTTCTGCCCAGGGAATTTCCATACCTGCCGGTACTTGCCGCGCCAGCACAAAGGTTTTTGGCTCACGGCTGAACAGAACGTTCAGTGCAGGTGGCACTTCTGCCTGTGCTGGCAGGCGGAACACATCAAACCCGGGGTCAACCGCTATTTCCAGCGGGGCGCGTGCGTAATGCAGTTCAAAGGTCTGCTCAGTTTGCTGTAACGCGACGGTTTGTATCGCTTTACTACCATCTGCAAAGGTGGCGGCTACGGGTATCTGCAAGTGAAAGGGGGCAACTGCTGCGTCCGCTGAACGAGTAGTGCTGGGGATGGGAGGGACGCTAGTCTGGCGTAAACCCAGTGTGAAGGTATAAGCCCCTTCAGGTGCCGTATCTTGGGTATCCTTGCCCAGCTGGTGACGGGTAATTGACAAGGTGGGCGCACCACTACGTGTTAGCCATTGCTGGAAAAAATCCTGCAGGTTTTCGCCGCTAACTTGTTCAAAACTGTGGCGCAAGTCCTCGAAACTGGCGGTGCGGAAGGCAAAGTCTTGGTAGAACTGACGCAGGCCGGTGATGAAAAGGTCGCCACCCAACTGTTCGCGTAGCATGTGAAACAGCATCAGGGATTTACCATAGCCGACCGCTTGCGTGGTCTGGTCATGGCGACTGCGGAAGTCCTGCAGCGGGAAATCACCGCCCGCTGTGGTGAAGGCGGCATATTTCTGCAAGGTATCGCGCCGGTAATTCATGCCCTCGCCTTTGCTTTCACGGTGGCGGTAATCGGCCAGATAAGCCGTCAGGCCTTCACTCCAGTTACCTTGTTCTGCATTCACATACACCCCGTTGCCCCACCAGTTATGCAGGATTTCATGCGGGAAAGAGCTGTCGAGGATAAAGGGTAGGCGCATCACTCGTGAGCCCAGCAAGGTGAAGGACGGCATCCCCCAACCGGTTTCCCAGAAGCTCTCAACGGTGGCAAATTTGGCATACGGGTATGCACCCAACAGGTTGGAGTATTCGTCCAGATAGCGATGGGTGGCCTGCAGGTAGGTTTGGGCGAGTGCGGCGTCTTCGGAGCGCAGGTAGACCATGGCGGTGCCGTGTTTGCCCACTGAGCGATAAACTTTAAACGCACCTGCCAGCAGGTACATGGCATTCTGTGGAGAAAATTCCTGCCAGCCGGTAGTGGTCTGTTCGCCCTGGCTAAGGCTGACCCAGCCTTCCGGATGCACAACTTGTAACTCGAAAGTATGCATTGCCCCAGCCACCTCGGGGTACCAGTGGCTGTTGGCATCCAAAAACAGGCCGTTTTCATCCAGCAGGACACAGGCCTCTGTTAGCCAGGCGCAATCTGGGGTAGAAGCCAGCTTGCCACTGTAATCAAGCTGCAGGCTTTGTGCGGTGTCGGTTTTATAGTAATGCAGGCCGTGGGCGGTGCTGTCTGCTGGCCAGTCGATGGTGCCGCGTTTGAGGCTGAACGGGCTGCCGAGCGTGAATTCTACCTTGTCCGGGTGCTGGCCGCTGAACCGGATGTGATCCTCAACCGACAGAATACCTGTCTCCAGGTCGGGTATCACCCTGATTTGGTGGTGTAACACTGGCTGAGAGGAGGTAGAGTCCGGCACCTGAATCAGTGGGGTTCGGTCATCCTGTCCACAGCCAGTGAGTAAGAAAAGACCAATCGTCAGCCAGATTAGTCTTGTCAGCAAGGTTTGTGCAATAACGCTCATAACATCCTGTAAAGATCAGTCCAGTTATTTTAAGGAAAGTGTATGCATTTTCAGCGAGGTGCTAACATAACAGAAAAAGAGTCGCTCGCGCATAATCACCGGAATACATTATGACAATCATTAGCCGTTTATCTGCAGGGTCTTCACCGTTATTGCTCAGCCTGGTCTGTGCCATGCTATCGGTTGTTTTGCCCATCCGGTCAGTGCATGCCAGTATATTGCCACATCATACGCAGGCGGAGGTATTAGCCTTTCTGGAAACGTATGCACCCACGGCGACTAACGGTGATGCAACCCTGAATTTTATGCAGTTGGTGCAGCAGTTGCAGGACAAGCGCGTCGTGTTCGTTGGGGAAACACATGACCGCTATGACCATCATTTGAACCAGCTGGCCATTTTAAAGGCGTTGCACCAGCAAAATCCACGCATCGGCATTGGTCTGGAATGGTTTCAGCAGAGTTTCCAGAGCGTGCTGGATGATTATCTGGCAGGGCGCATCACTGAAGCCGAGCTGCTGCAACGCAGTGGCTATTATAGCCGCTGGCGCTATGACTACCGGATGCTGCGTCCGATTATCGAGTTTGCCAAAATAAACCACTTGCCGCTGATTGCCTTGAATGCGCCCGCAGAAATTACCGCCAAGTTAGCCGATGGCGGGCTGGAAAGCCTCAGTGCAGCAGAACGCGCGCAGATTCCGGCACAAATCAATCCGCCCGGTGAGTCCTATCTGGAGCGTTTACAGCAGGTATTCGCCAGCCACACCCGTCACTCTAGTGAGCAGGGGCAGTTTGCCAATTTTGCACTGGTACAGCGTGTTTGGGATGAAACCATGGCGGCGAATGTGGTTAAATTTCTGCAAGCCCGGGCTGATTACCGGATGGTAGTATTTGCGGGTTCTGGTCATGTGAGCAAGGAGGCCGGTATTCCGGTAGACGTGGCACGCAGCCTCCCCGCCGCACCGATGGCTGTTCTGGTCAATAGCGAGTGGCGGGATGTCAAGCCGGAGGCTGCAGATTATTTTCTGATCAGCCCGATGCATACCCTGCCGCCTACGGGCAAGCTGGGAGTCTGGCTTGATCCGCGCGCGAACGGTATTTATATCGGTAAGCTGCTGGAGCATAGTGCTGCTGCTCAGGCAGGTCTGCTGCAGAATGACCGGATTGCAAAGGTGAACGATGAGCCCATCCAGTCGATGGAGGACTTGTTAATGCTGCTGGCGCGGTATAAACCGGGCGATAAGGTTAATCTGTTAGCAGAGCGTACCGATGAAGTGAGTAAAATAGCCCGGTCACAGACCTTTACGGTCATTTTGCAGTAGTATTAAAAAAACTGATGGACCGCTGCATAAATTCTTCTGCATTCATGCAGACTTGTGTGGACAATAGGGCGCTGACCAAGCACGGGCTGCGCAGGTGCTTAAGCATCGGCGGCGTAGAATGAAAAGGATTTTTAAGTCATGTCAACAAGCGATTCGGGGGTAGCGGCCAAGCCACGTCGTCAGTTCAAGCTGACCTTGGTACTCGTTATCCTGTTATCCATTATTTCTTTTGCGACCAGCTATAAAGGCCTGGTGATTCTGAATGCGGAAAGTAATACCGATCTGAACACCTGGCAGAATGCATTCGTCGCCTTCATCGTCTTTACCATTCAGGCTACCTTGGTGGTGACGCTACTGTTCACCATTCACGGCCATCGGAAAATTACCCGGATTCTGGCTTTGCTGATTTACCTGGTTGCGATGCTGTTCAGTGTATTTTTCAGTTATGGCTGGTGGTATGAGGTGTTTCGTGCCGGTAGTTATGCGCAGGAAGTGTATAAAGACAGTATTGAATCCATTCGTACCGATGCCAAGACGTTTGAGCAGGCGTTTGTCCATGTGCGGGAAGTGGCCGGGGAGTTATCGACCTATTCGATCAAACGGGCGCGGGATGAGAACCTGTATGGCGGAACGTGTGACGAGAACAGTGCGCCGGGTCGAGGGGCGCTGAATTACCTGCGCAATGATGAGGCGGAGCGCTTTGACAAGGTCGCGACCGAAGTGGGTGGCCTGCAAGCCAAAGTGGGCGAACACATCAAGGCACTAAACAAGCTGCTGGATACGCTGGACTTGAGTGATGGTGCGGTCAGCCAGCGTGAGCGCGAATTGAATGACATCGTGACCCTGATCGGCAGTTACAAGAAAGGGGCGGTGGTTAGCCAAATTCGTAGCGAGCTGGAAAGTCGGCGCGGTGAGCAGCGCAAGTTTCTGAATTCGGTTAACCCGAAAACGGACGAGCGTACTGTGGTTTCCTGTCAGGATGAAGAAATCACTGGCAAAATTGATGCCTTGCTGTTGGCTTTTACCGAATTGCCGGACACAGAAAAAGTCACCCTGTTTGATCAGGGTAATAACCGCACGGTGATGCAGCGTTCCTGGGAAGTTTTTTCCTCGGTGCTGACCTTGAATAACTGGTTGTATCCGACCGGTTTCAAGCCCGAAGTCAAACTGACTAGCACGGATTATCTGCCGATGTTTGCCGGTTTTCTGATCGACCTGTTTATCCTCATGCTCGGTGTGATTGATGGGCTGGAATACGGGCGTTACTATACTGGGCGGCGCTATAGCGCGGAAGATGCCCGTCAGCTCAGCGATTTTTATACGCGCGAAAGCCCGGAAAGTAACCAGCTGGCCTTGCTGCAACCTTATGTTTACACAGGCTGGTTTAGCCAGTACCTGATCGTGCCCGTGCCACAGGCGATTCAGGTTGACCGTGAGCGTCATTTGCTGAAAGTCATCGCCTGGCTGGAAGCGCATAACAAAATTGAGCGTTTTGCGCACGACATCAACCTGGAGAAACTGCCAGACGTGATGCAGGCTTTTTTCACGGATGATAATACTGCCAATCAATGGCGACGGATCTGGCATTTCGATATTTACCGCGTCAAGAAAAGCATGTGGCGCGAACTGGTTATTTCTCACTCACGCCACCAGCCTGAGGCCGATTCATGAGGATGCGCCTGTTGCGCGGGTATTCGATTCTCAAACATTTGTGGTGGCGCTTGCGTCTGTGGTCGCCGCTAGGCGGGCAACGGGCAGCCGCCCCGGTAGACGAAGTGGACGAGATGCAAGAGGCCTATAATGTTGTGGTACAACAGCCAGTGATGCCGAAAATGGTCATGGCGGAACCCGAACCGGTGCATGAGTCTGTTTATCATAATGTCCACCAAAAGCATGTACCGCGCGACATGCATCAGCACCCTTATCACAGCCATGCAGATGACGCTGGCAAAGGGCTGACCGGCTGGAAACTGGTGTTACTGGTGATTGTGGTATTGGCGGTGTCGCTGGGTTCGTTCTTTTTCTAGTTTAGTAAGGTCGTTCACCGCGCCAGTTACCGGGTGGATCATAACTGCACACCCAGATTTGCCCCTTGTCCGGGCAGAGAGTGGCCGCGCAGCCGACCTCGCGGGTGCTGCGCCAGATCATTTGCGTGTAGTGACCACACTGTTCACCGGGCTGGCAGCGGTTGCTGTTGTAATGATAGAACGACTGCTCACTTGCCCAGTCATCGCTGACCCGGCGTGCAGCAATCGTCTGTACTTCCGCTCTCCCGTCTGACCAGCGCAACGGGCTGGCCCAGAACAGGTTTTCGCCGTATGGCTCACGCGCCATACCAGCCTGTGTGCGGTGTTTCATCCGGCAGCGATTGCGGGTGGCGAGATGATTTGCCCATTCTTGTGAATACTGTGCGAGCTTCGGCGACCAGCGCAAGCCCGGCAAGCCCACCGCTGCCCGAGTGCGGTTGTGGGCGTTAAGCATCTCGCGGGCATCCACCCGCAATGCTATGGCTGAAGAAGCGGGAATAACACTGCAAGCCGAACACAGCAAGGTCAAAACCAGCGGTGAAATCAGGTGATGTAGGGGGGGTACTCGCTCAGCGTACATGAGGATTGGTTGTGCGCTCCTTGCCAATGGTCGTATTGGAGCCATGGCCGGAAACTACCACAACCTCATCCGCCAATGGCCACAAGTTATTTTTAATAGAGTCCATGAGTTGCTGATGGTTCCCGCCCGGAAAATCAGTGCGCCCTACCGAACCGGCAAACAGGACATCACCGACAAAAGCAATGTTCGCACTGGAGTTGAACAGCACAACATGGCCGGGTGTGTGACCGGGAGTGAACAGTACATCAAAGCTTTCTTTACCGAGGGTGAGCGTATCACCATGCTTTAACCAGCGATATGGGCGGAACGCATCATGATACGGAAAACCAAACTGCTTGGACTGGATCGGCAGACCATCCAGCCAATAGGCATCACCTTCATGCGGGCCAATCACCGGAATACCATAGTGTTTGGCAATCGGCTGGGTGCCACCAACATGATCGAGATGACCATGAGTCAGCCAAACCGCTACCGGCTTCAGACCTTCCTGTTCGACCACGGCCATCAGCTTGTCGACATCACCACCCGGATCAACAAACGCACATTCTTTGCTGTGTTCGCACCAGATGACACTGGCGTTTTGCTGAAAAGGCGTGACGGGAATGGAACGGTATTGCATAAAGAATCCGGTAGTGGCTTAAAAGAGTCCCATTGTGGCAAATGTTGGCTTTGCGTCACAAGTATCAGGCCTGGAGTTTTAGAATTTATAACAAAATCAAAGTCGCCAACCCCAGGAAGCTCATAAACCCGACCACATCGGTCACCGTCGTCAGGATGACTGAGCCGGACAGCGCCGGATCAATCCCCACTTTTTCCAGCAGCAAGGGCACCGAAATCCCGGCAGCGGCAGCGGCAAACTGGTTGATAATCATCGCGACTGAGAGTACCAGTGAAATTTTTACATCCTTAAACCACAGCCAGGCGATAAACCCGACCACAATTGACCAGACCACGCCATTGATCCCGGCAATCGCCAGTTCCTTGATCGCCAGCCAGCGCGAGTTGGCCGAGCTGATTTGCCCGAGTGCCAAACCGCGAATGGCCAGTGTCAAGGTCTGGCTACCGGCGATACCGCCCATACTCGCCACAATCGGCATCAAGACTGCCAGTGCCACGACTTTATCGAGGGTTGCTTCAAACATGCCAATCACCCCAGCGGCCATAAAGGCGGTGACCAGATTAATCCCCAGCCAGAACATGCGACGTTTGGCGGAAGGAATAATTGGTGCGAACAAGTCTTCGTCCTCATCCAGACCTGCCATGTGCATCACCTGATGATCGGCCAGTTCGCGGACAATCTGGAGTGCATCTTCAACCGTGATTCGCCCGATCAGGATATTTTCCGCATCCACCACCGCAATCGACTCGGTGCCCCGGTCTTCAAACAGGTCAGCCCAGTCCTCACTCATCATCAGCACATCGACCTTGTCGGCGTCGGCTTCCATCACGTCGGCGACCAGTGATTCATCCGGCTCGGTCAGCAGCCTGCTCAAGGACAGTTTGCCCTGATAATGACCGGCTCGGTCGACCACCATCAACCCGTCGGTATGCTCCGGCAACTCATCCAGCCGTTTCAGGTAACGGGCAACCACCTCCAGGGTGACATCGGCGCGAATCGCAATCCATTCGGTGTTCATATAGCGCCCGGCTGACTCATCCGGATAAGCCAGCCGCTGTTCCACGGATGCCCGTTCGTCCGCTGTCAATGACTGCAGGATAGCGTCGGCCAACTCGTCCGAAACAGAGGCCAGTACATCGACCAGCTCGGACTCGTCCATCTCGCTGGCCGCCTGAATGGCACTCGCTTCCGGCAAATCTTCCAGCAGGTTGTTACGCACCCCGTCATCCAGCTCATCAAGTACATCGGCCTGATTATCGAGCGGGATCAGTTCCCAGACATACTGACGTTCATGCGGTGGCAGCGAGCTGAGCAGGTGAGCAACATCGATGTCCTCCTGCGTAGCCAGAAACGCGGTCATCGCCTCTTTGTCGTCTTCTGCGTGCAGGTAGATGACATGGGCAATCGGGTCGAACTCTTCGGCGTTATCCATATTGTTTTTTTACCCTGTTGATAGGAGTGCTTAGGTTGATGAGGGCGTCACTGTGCCTGCTTGAATGGAATAAGACCAGCCTTCTGCGCACAAAGTCACCCAGCAATTACCTTGAATATTTCACTTTTTCTTCACAATCTGGGCGTTTGGTTCTGCCATAATCATGCTTCTTTAGATTTTAATTAGCCATTAACTGGCAGGAAACAGTAATGAGAGATACGTTTGAGAAGTTCAGCTTCCCCACCATTGGGCTGCATTGGATTATTGCATTGGGCATGATCGCGATGCTGGCCTTTGGTTTGTACCTTGAGGATTTGCCACGCAGCCCGGAGAAAGGCAGTTTGATGGGGTTGCACAAATCTTTTGGCTTGCTGATTCTGGTGCTGGCATCGTTGCGCATCGTCTGGCGGATTCGCAACAAATTCCCAAAGCCACTCAGCCCACTGGTCAGCTGGCAAGAAAAGCTGGCGAAGTTTACCCACTGGCTGCTGATCGTCGGTACGGTGTTGATGCCGGTTTCCGGGGTGCTTATGTCGATAGGGGGTGGCCACTCCCTTGCCTTTTTTGGGATGGAACTCATTGCGGAGGGCGGGAAGAATGAAATGCTGGACAACATCGGCCATGTCATACACGGGCTAGGTAGTAAGTTACTGATTGCTTTCATTATTCTGCATGCAGTAGCGGCAGTCAAACACCAGTTTATGGATAAAGATGGTACCCTGAGTCGGATGATCGGGAAAAAGGTGAATCCGGGCTCTAATCAGGTTTGAGATCCTCTCGTTACCCATGCTAGATGTTTTCGTTGGCGGCGGTTAGTTTTGCAGCTATCACAAGAGCATCTGCAAAACTAATCGCCAGTGCCAACCTCGCAATATCAGCGATTTGGCTTGGCTCAAACGTTCCCGGCGAGGGACTGCACCGCATCAAAGGGTGTGAGTGCTGATCCGGGCACTGATCCACCCCACTGTCTACCCACGGCCCTATTCGCCCACCCGCCAGTACACCGGCATCATCGGGTCAAACACTGTAATTTCACCGTCGGTGAGTACCACTTTTTCAGGCAAAGGCTGGGCTGTGTCAGTGCGTGTTAATACCGTGCGTTGGGTGTTTACTGGCAGACCGTAGAACTGTGGCCCGTGGATTGATAAAAACCCTTCCAGTTTATCCAAGGCATTTTCCTGTTCGAACACCTGGGCAACGACCGCCAGTGTATTCGCGACATTAAAAATACCCGCACAGCCACAAGCGCTTTGTTTGGCATGGTCGAGGTGTGGCGCTGAATCAGTGCCGAGGAAAAAGCGTGAGTCACCGCTGGTGACCGCAGCCCGCAAGGCCAGCCGGTGTTTTTCCCGCTTGGCGACGGGCAGGCAGTAGTAGTGTGGTTTGATGCCACCGACCAGCATGGCGTTACGGTTAATCACCAGATGGTGGGGGGTGACGGTCGCGGCGGTATGCGTTGCGCAGGATTGCACATAGTCCACCCCTTCTTGGGTCGTCAGGTGTTCGAATACGATTTTCAATTGTGGAAAACGTACCCGTAGGGGGATCAGTTTGGTGTCAATGAATACCGCTTCACGGTCAAAAATATCAACATTAGGGTCAACCACTTCACCGTGTACGAGGAAAGGCATGCCGATTTCCTCCATCACCGCGAGTACCGGGTAGATCTTCTCCAGATCCTTGACGCCCGCCGCAGAGTTGGTAGTCGCACCTGCCGGATAGAGTTTGACAGCTGCCACGTCACCCGCGACAAACCCGGCACGCACATCTTCGGGGTCGGTTTGTTCGGTCATGTACAGCACCATCAGGGGCTGGAACTGACTGTTTACCGGCAGTAAATCCATGATTTGTTGACGATAAGCTTTTGCATCTGCCGTGCGCACCACGGGAGGCTGCAGGTTGGGCATGACAATAGCCCGTCCGAAATGGCGTGCCGTAAAGGGCAAAACACTGGCGAGCATTTCCCCGCTACGCAGGTGCAGGTGCCAGTCATCTGGCAAGGCAATCTTCAGGTGGGTGCGGCTCATGTATAGCTCCGGGCAGGGTGGGGTGATGGGCGTGGATTCTAGCAAACGCAGGCAGATTCAGCCAGAGCCGCGCTCACCTCAGCATGCCAAACAGATAGAGTAACTGTTCACGCGTCATGGATTTGAATTCATTCTCCGTGTGCAGGGAACGCAGGAGTTCATTCAGTGTGCGCTGGGCAAAGCGGTAGGAGATGCCGTCCATTTCCTTCAGATGCTTACCCGAAGCCAGATGCTGAAGGATACGCAGTTGTGTGGGTGTAAAAGCAGACAAGGCGGGTTCCAAAAACTCGGTCTTGAAACCATTGGCATGGGTAGCAAATAAATGGAACTGATAAGTGATGCGGATGGCCAGTTTAGTATTTTCCTGTTTCAGCATGGTGTAGTGCTGTATGTTTTTGGTGCGTGACACCAAAGCCGCACCCGCGACACCTCGTTCATCTGCTTGGGTAGGAACGACCAGCGAGTTGAAAATACCGTAGTCATAGCGGCCAATGTTGAGCACGTTTTGCTCGGATGCATTCAGCAAGCCATTACCGGCCTGCTCCCACAGGTCAATTGGAGCCAGATTGCCACTGAGAACTGCCTTGATAGCGTAATCAGATTCGTCCAGACGCTGGCTAGCGTACTGGGCAAGGAAGTCCAGAGGGTAGGAGGGAGATACCTTGAAAATGGGGGGTGGGCGATTTTTTTGTTCCAGCACCAGTCTGGGGGCGTAGCTATAGGCAACCTCATCAAAGCCAATAGCCTGGATGGTTTCGGTAAATGTAATGAATTGTTGATCAATATGGTTAGCCTGGAACAGCTTTTCCGTGTAATCACTGAGCAACTGTTTAGGATTATCCATGATGTGCGCCATTTCCCTGGGTCGATGTATTTCAGGTGCCAGCCATCTGCTATCTGGCACCTGAATTCATCACTGATGTTAAAACGAATAGCGTTAAATATGAAACTATTGATCCACTAAGCGCATTATTTAACCAGCAAGTTGCCCTGCGAGCCAAGTCAGGCCAAAACCTAGCGTATAGGCTGCCAGCAAGTAACCGGAAAAGCGGGCGTAACTGGCAAACGTTAACTCGGTAATTTTGCTCATGGCGATAATACCCGCTGCTGAACCAATGATCAGTAGTGAGCCACCGACACCCACGGCATAAACCAGCGTAATCCAGTCAGACAACGGCATCTCTGCGCCGGATTTCAACACGGCAGCGGTGAGGGGGACGTTATCAATCAGCGCCGAGAACATGCCCAACAGGTAGTTGGCCATCCATGCGGGTAAGTGGGTATACAAGTCGCCGAGCAGATCCAGTACACGCAGTTCTTTCAGCATGCCCACCATGAGCAAGACACCGAGGAAAAACAGCAGAGCATCAAACTCGATCATGCGGATGTTGCGCATCATGTCTTCATCTTTGTTCATGAATTGCATGATCAGGAAGAGCAGACCCAGTGAGACCAGGAAAGTCAGAACCGGCGGGACATTGAAAAGGATATTCAAGGCCAGGATACCAAAAATAGTCAGGATAAACTGTCCCCCGGCTACCCAGTCACGCAGGGGAATCGGTTGGTGGGTTTTAACAATATTGATATTGCCCTCCAGAGCGCGTGACATGAAAAAGGTCAGAGCCATCAACGCGGTATAAGCCGGGATGACCAGATAAAGCAGGTTGGGGATACTGACTTTGCCCGCCATGAACACCATCAGGGTGGTGACATCGCCCGTGATCAGCGAAACGCCGCCAGAGTTGACGCCAAACACGATCACCGCCATAAAACGCAGCAGGTCTTTGGTTTTCAGCTTGAGCGGTAACAACAGACTGATGCAGACCAGGGTAGTGGTCACGTTGTCAGCCAACGATGAAAAAATAAAGGCGAAATTAGCCGTAATGAACAGCAATGTGCGCAAGGATAGTTCGCCAGGCAGGACTCGCATCACCAGGTTAGAAATGAAACCCCGGTTGTTGAGGTAGGCCACAAAGGTCATGGCTGACACTAAAAATAGCCAAAGCGAGGCAATCTCCAGCAGATTTTCATTCAGCTTGAGGGTGATGTAAGCTGCTGCGGATGCGTGTTTAACGTAATAGAGCAGCCAGATCAGGCTACCGAAGAACAAGGTGGTTTTCGCCTTGTTGATGTGGGTCAGGTCTTCGACCACAATACTCACAAACCCCAAGATGGTCAGGGTGAGTAGCAGCATATCCATGATAATTTTTTATCCAGTAAGAGAGAAATTCGGGTTGGCAGCTGCCAAATGCGCGCGATTATACGCTTTCC
Organism: uncultured Thiothrix sp.; assembly: GCA_964293125.1. GTDB lineage: Bacteria > Pseudomonadota > Gammaproteobacteria > Thiotrichales > Thiotrichaceae > Thiolinea. The sequence continues at coordinate 19,409 of CAXYXY010000044.1, forward strand.
ATACCTTAAAGGTAGCCGCGTTGTTGTGCTTTAAAGAACGGGTATTGATAGTTTCTTGCAGTTTGGGCGGGGCAGTCGGGGGCTGGTTCAATAACCTGACTCGGGGTTATCCCTATTCGCCAACCGGGACAGGCTGGCTTTATACTGCTGTTGTTATCCCTTTTGTTCAGGCAGCAGACTAATGTGACTAATGATGATTTGGCCGCCCTGCGTTACGCACGTGAACTGCTGGAAAATCCACGACTGGCCGCCCGCATGACTCACCTGTTGGGTACCCCGATTGAAAAAGCGCTGGCGATGCTCCCGGAAGGTGCGAGTGCCCTGATTGCGGCGGCCACCCGGAAGGCGCTAGAGGCGGCGATGAACGTGGCCTTGTCCAGTCTGGGTGAGCAACGCCCGGCACAGTCTGCCAATTTCCTGCACAAATCGCTGGCGGGTCTGAGTGGAGCAGCAGGCGGCGCATTGGGTTTACCGGCACTGGCCGTGGAGCTGCCGGTATCGACTACCATTATTTTGCGTTCCATCGCTGATATTGCACGGAATGAAGGCGAAGACATTCGTTCGGTGGAGGCGCGGTTGGCCTGTCTTGAAGTATTCGCCTTGGGTGGCAGCTCGAAAGCCGATGATGGCGCTGAAACCGGCTATTATGCGGTGCGTGCCGTACTGGCGAAAACACTAAAGGATGCTGCTGAGCATGTTGCCCGGAATGGTTTGGCGCAAGGCAGCGCGCCCCAGTTACTGCGGCTTATCTCACAGATAGCCGCCCGTTTCGGTGTGCCGGTGACAGAAAAAGCGGTTGCACAGGCACTACCTGTCGTTGGGGCAGCAGGGGGTGCCTTGATCAATACACTGTTCATTGACCATTTTCAGGCAGTCAGCCGGGGGCATTTTATGGTGCGTCGGCTGGAGCGAGTCTATGGTGCACGTGAAGTACGGGAGGCTTATGCGGCGCTGGCGTATCACTCTGGGCGAGTCTACTGACCGGGTGTTCTTTAGCGTCGCAAGCGTACCATGATCAGTACGATTGCCAGACTCATTGCCGTGTACATGACCATATCTATATGTAGTCCACTTATATCCATGATTGACAGCTGCCTCCGCAGGGGGTTAGGGTACTTAATGAGCATAGTTCAAGAATAATTTTTTGTATACAATAATTCAAAAAGAGCCTAACCCGTCAGCTTTTACGCTAAACGGGGTGGTGACACGCTGAAAAAAGTGTGCATTGCAACAAGTTATGTTACCCTGTGCGCCATTGTTTCCGGGTAGCGCTTCTATGCGCAACTGGTAGCAATTGCGTCATCTTAGTTGTTTGATCCGGTTTGTATGGGTATCTTTGCAAACTGGTCAGTCCCTCCTCCGAGTGCCAATTACTGAATGCCGCCTGCGCTTCCGCGCACCTTACCGGCACAGCCGAATTTTTCTATAAATATCAGGTGTAACTACGCCTGTGAGTAATTTATTAAATGACATTTGATACTTTGGGTTTAGCGGATACGCTGGTACGTGCTGTACTGGATAAAGGCTATACCATTCCTACGCCGATTCAGGCACAAGCCATTCCTGCCATTTTGAAAGGCAATGACTTGATGGCTGCCGCGCAAACCGGCACCGGCAAAACAGCGGGTTTCACCCTGCCGATTCTGGATCGCCTGAGCAAGGGTACGCCCGCCCGCAGTAACCGTGTCCGCGCCCTGATTCTGACGCCGACGCGTGAACTGGCTGCGCAGGTGCATGAGAATGTGGTCGGCTACGGTCGCCATTTAAACCTGCGTTCGACCACTGTTTTTGGTGGTGTCAAAATCAGCCCGCAAATGATGAAGCTGCGCCGGGGCGTGGATGTACTGGTGGCGACACCGGGTCGTTTGCTCGACTTGTATAACCAGAATGCCCTGCAGTTTACCGACATCGAAGTACTGGTGCTGGATGAAGCTGACCGCATGCTGGACATGGGCTTTATCCATGACATCAAGAAAATTCTGGCGCTGTTGCCGAAGAACCGGCAGAACCTGCTGTTTTCCGCGACCTTTTCCGACGAAATTCGCCAGCTGGCGCGTGGCTTGTTGAATGACCCGGTTGAGATCAACGTAGCACCGAAGAATACGGCGGCGACCGGCGTTGAGCAGACTTTATACGTGGTTGACAAGAGTCGCAAGACGGCTTTGTTGAGTCATTTGGTGCGTGAGCGTCAGTGGCATCAGGCTTTGGTATTTAGCCGTACCAAGCACGGTGCAGACCGTTTGGCCAAGCAGTTAATCAAGGACAACATTTCTGCGGCTGCGATTCATGGCAACAAGAGCCAGAACCAGCGCACGCAGGCATTGGCGGGCTTCAAGCAGGGCAAGGTGCGGATTCTGGTTGCGACAGATATTGCAGCACGTGGAATCGATATTGATCAGCTGCCACAGGTCGTTAATTTTGATCTGCCGAATGTGCCGGAAGACTATGTACATCGTATTGGTCGCACCGGGCGCGCGGGCATGAGTGGTCATGCGGTTTCACTGGTGAGTGCGGATGAAGTCAAGCAGCTGCTGGATATTGAACGCCTGCTCAATCGGAAGCTTGATCGTGAACAGATTGATGGTTTCGAGCCTGATCATATGGTGCCACAGGTAGCGCCCAGGCAGGAACGGAATAAAGCCGGGGCGGGCAAACCCAAACCAGCGCGCAATCGTAACCGTAAACCAGCTAACTCGGGCAACAGTGCCGGTAAACCCACCGGAAATGGCCATGGTGCAGGCAAGAGAAGCCCACAAACCAGCGGCAGCGACAAGCCCGTTCGTCGGCAAAAGCGGGGCAATAACGCCCAGCAGAAAATAGCTGTATAAGTTTGGTGAAAGCTGTGTTAGTATTCGAGTCGGCCTGTAAGTCAGACCTATTTATGCAACAAAATGAAACTGAAACCTTCGCTACACCGCTTCATCTAGTAAGTCATGTTGTCCTGAAGATTCAACCCCAGCTTGTCATAAGTAATCTATATTGCGGCTTCACAACGCGCTTTGCGTATTATTTTATATAGTATATTCAGGAGAATATCATGGCCAGATTAACTGGAACTGTTAAGTGGTTCAATGCCGAGAAAGGCTTTGGTTTTATCAATCAAGATAACGGCGGTGCAGACGTATTTGTTCATTTCCGTGCTATCGAAAGCGAAGGCTACAAAACTCTGGTTGAAGGCCAGAAAGTATCTTTCGAAGCCGAAAATGGCCAAAAAGGCCTGCAAGCTGCCAAAGTTCAAGCAATGTAATTTGCTTTAGCTTTACCGCTTAAAAAAGGACGCCTAGTGCGTCCTTTTTTTGTTTATGGGTTTTGATGGGTTTTGGTTTTTGCCTCAGGCAGGCGCAGCGGCTGGATGTGCAGCTTCACCCTTAGCCACTGTAAATTCACTACCCGATAATTTACCAATTAGCTGGGCGCGAGTTTCGTCTTTCCATGGGTCGCTCAGGCTTTCACACAGGCTGTTTGCGAGTAGAAACCGTTGGGTGATTTCCAGCTTGCCCTGAAACAGATTGAGCTGATCAATGGTTTTGCTATACAGATAAAAATTGATGCCGGCAATGAACTCGATCATGGCTCCACCGATCAGGGTGATCACGGACAGATCAGAAGACTTGCCCCACAGCAGGAAGGCAATCGCCATTAAAAAGAATAACAAACCGACGGCACTGGCCAGTAACGCCCAGCGGAAACTACGGCTGGCCTGTGACAGGGACAGGTCATAAAAACGTGAGAGCAATTCGATCTGTGAGGAAGCAATCGCGGTGACATCGTCGGTTTTAGCGTCTGACAGACGTTTCAATGCCTTGTCGGTCGCTTCCGAGGCAAACGCCTGTTGGCGCACCAAACTATCAAAGTAACCGGTCTTATTATCAGGTGCGGGTGGGGTATTCATGATCCTGGCCTCCTCGGTTGGTCTGAATAGACTAATACGGCGGCATCAAGCTGCAGGCAATCCGTGCGCCAGCAGGTTCACTTCGCCATCCGGGTATATCTGCAAGCGGGTAAAGTGCGCATAGCCGACCTCGAAGCGCAAACTTTTCTGATAAAGTACATCCAGTGCCTTTGATATTAGCACACGGATTACCCCCGTGTGCGTGAGAACCAGAATGCGTTTACCGGCATGTTCGGCCAGTATGTCATCCCAGGCAGCATATACGCGCCGGGTAAAGTAATCCATCGACTCCCCTTCGGGGGCGACGAAGCGACGGGGCTGGTAATAATACTGCTGCAATAATTCGGGATCACGCGCAAAAATCTCCTGTTGGGTCAGGCCGACCCAAGCACCGAAATCTAGCTCACACAAACGGTCATCCGGTATGAAAGGGCAGTCCTGGCGTTGGGATAGCAGGCGTGCAAAATCATAGCAACGGCGGGTGGTAGAGCTGATGATCAAATCCCAGTGGCCATTTTGGGTGGCAACGGTTAGCTGTTTCCAGCCCGTCATGCCCAATGGTTCATCATCCGGAGCCGAAAACAGGGACGGAGTGGCCACTTGTCCATGCCGCAACAAGTCAATACGGGTTGTTGCCTGCTTGTTGGTAGAGGCTGTGCTATCAGGCTCGCCACTCTGTTCGGACGCGGTTTCCGCAGGTTTTTTGGCCGATTTTTTGGCCACTGATTCGGCGTTTTGTTTGGAAGCAGCTTCCAGTGGGTTAAGGCGGGTGTTTTCAATTTTTTCTGCAGACACGTTCACTTCCTTGTGTGGGCTTTAGACTATTACCGGGTTTATAGCGCGAGTACCGCCAGAACGATGCCGACCAGAATCAGGAACAGTACGAATAATAACGATAATACACCCAGTGCCAGAGAAAACGGGTTAAGTAGTGTACCGATACTGATATAAGAGCCTGCCAAATCACGCGCTTCACTAGCGAAGGAACCTACTTTCCACAGGTTTTTGGCTGAACTGAGCAGGCCGCTTTGACGGGTTTGCTGGTCACGAATATTCTGCACCGTTGTGCGCACTTCATCTGTGGCGTCGTCCATCATCCCGGCGATGATGTCCGGCAGACGTTTTAATTCTTCCAGCGCCCACCAGAAGCGTAGCAGCAATAAAACCGGCAGGATACTCAGGCCGCTAATGATCAGGGCGGTGGTCAGCGAATAATCTTTCAGGAAAAAAAACCAGATGAAAATCCAGATGACTAATGCCAGCCCAAGCAGCATCGCAAAACGAATACTGTCAGCCACGCCATCAACCAATGGCAGCATGCGCTCAAACATGGCCAGCAGTTCACCTTTCTTTTCCTGAAGTTCGGGGGGTGTGGGTTGTGGGTTAGCCATCAGTCTTCCTCGTATGTTTCGTTCCGGCACCAGCAGTCGGCCAGATGGTCATCTACCAGCCCGACCGCTTGCAGATAGGCATAGATGATGGTGGAGCCGACAAAGGTCATGCCGCGTTTTTTCAGGTCTTTCGCCAGGGTATCACTGAGTGCGGTGCTGGCAGGCACTTCAGACAATGCCCGCCAGTGATTGACCAGCGGTTTGCCCTCGACAAACCCCCACAGGTAGTGGGCAAAACTGCCAAACTCTTGCTGGATGCGGATAAACACCAGAGCGTTCTTGCGGGCGGCGAACACCTTGAGGCGATTGCGCACAATGGCCGGATTTTGTAGGCGTTCTTCCAGCTCGACATCGGTTAGCGCTGCGACTTTGTGCACATCGAAATCATGGAAAGCAGCGCGATAACCGGCACGTTTGCGCAAAATGGTCTCCCAACTCAAGCCCGCCTGAGCACCTTCCAGAATCAGCATCTCAAACAACACCTGATCATCCTGTTCAGGCTTGCCCCATTGGGTATCGTGGTACTCGGCGTAGAACTCTTTGCCCGCTTGATTACCAAAACAGCGTTTTTTACCGTCCGTACCTGCTTCCAGCATGATCAGGCTCCCTTGCCTTTACCCGCCAACAACTGCTGCAGAAACGGTGGCAGGGCGGCGCTACCGGTATGCATCGCTGCAGTATAATAACGGGTCGAGTCGAGGTTTGCAGCATCGGCAGCCCGCCTGAAACTGATCTTGCCGGATTTGGCGGCCATCATGCAACTCCACCAGCCTGAGGGGTAAGTCACCAGCGGGAACTGATGCATCTGGATGGTGCTAAAACCGGCTTTCAGCAGGGTGTCGTGCATCGGCTTGATAATGTGCTCGGCATGAATCAGCGGTGATTCACTCTGCTGCACCAACAGGCCATCCGCCGCCAGCACGCGCCAGCAAGCCTGGAAAAATTCCTCGCTATAGAGTACCGCACCAGGGCCAATCGGATCGGTGCTATCTACAATCAGTACATCCAGCGAGCCAGCTTCGGCATGATTGAGCCAGGCGATACCGTCTTCAAACGCCAGCGTGACGCGCGGGTCGTTGTTCGCCTCGCACAGTTCCGGGAAGAATATTTCACTGACACGGGTCACGCGCTCATCAATATCGATCAGGATCGCGGCTTCCACTTGCGGGTGCCGCATGACTTCACGCAGGGTGCCACAATCGCCACCGCCAATGATGCAGACCCGCTTGGGGGCGGGGTGGCTGAACAACACCGGGTGCGCCATCATTTCATGGTAAACAAAGTTATCGCGGGACGTGATCATCGCAATATCATCCAACGTCATCAGCTTGCCGAAAGTGGCCGTCTGGTAAACATCCAGCTTTTGATAAGGCGTTTGTTCGGAGTGGATATGGGCAGCGTCAGCCAGCTTCAGGCCAAACAGCGTGCCGTCTTCGGATTGCTCGGTATACCAGTGGGGGATTGCGGTCATGGTGCCTGCTCTTTTTAATCTTAAAGATAAGCATGATGCCATAGTTGGGGTTATGCGAAAATGGCGACGTTGATAAGTTTTGGCACGATAGGGTGGAGGATTGTTGAGCTTGCGAAAGTCAAATGCTTAATGTATATATAATAAGGTCAGTATATATGGAAGAACCACCATGCAAGCCGGACTCGCCGAAATCCAAAAAAACATCGCCATCCTCACTACGCTTACCGAACCACTGCAGATCGTGGATAAACGGCGTAAACAAATTATTGCGACAGTTTACCCGCGCCTCTACACACACAACGCACTCAAGCTGGCAGGTAAATACCGTGACCGTATCCCCTCTGTACTGCGAGATGTTAGCTTCGAAGAAGCTCGGGAAACTGCTTTACTCGCAGCAATGAAGGAAAAATATGACTTTACTGATTGATACCAATGTCATCATTCGCTACCTGGCAGGCGATCACCCGGAGTTTCTAACCCAGTCTACCGAACTGTTTGAGCAAGTTGAGCGCGGAGCGACGGACATTATCATTCTGGACAGCGTGGTGATGGAGGCCTTCTTTGTACTCACCAAATTTTACAAGTTTCCCAAGCCCGAAGTTATTGATGACCTGAAAACGATACTGGCGTTTACAGGTGTCATCAATGAGGACAAGTTCCAGATTATTGAAACACTGAACCTAGTCCTTTATAAAAACATCGACTTTGTGGATGCGCTTTTATGCGTAAAGAGCAAGCTGTATGGGCTGGAGCTATTCAGCTTCGATGACCGTTTAAACAAGCGTTGTACCTGACCTGCCCACGCGAAATCATGCCCCTGATACTGCCGCCTTGATTCCAACGTTTTGCTGATTGCCAGCCTTTGCCGGTCATGGCTCAATCCCTGCTGCTGCATAGCTTCCGCTCGGAGGGGCGTATTCTGGATGGGAACGCCTTGGGGGCGTCAACACCGCCTGCAGGAACCCGTGCCCGCCGCGCGGCGCCACTCCCCGGCAAAGCGCTGGTAGTGTCCGCCTAAGCCTCAAACCGAAGCCGTCAACCCACCATCCACGCGGAGATTCTGCCCGGTGATATAGCTCGACTTGTCGGATGCCAGAAACACCACGGCCTCAGATAACTCTTCCACCCGCGCATAACGCCCTGCCGGGATTCTTGCTACCCGGTCAGGCTTCTCTGGCAGGCTATCGATGAAGCCCGGCAACACGTTATTCATGCGCACCCCAGCGGCGGCATATTTCGTGCTAAACAGTTTGGTATAAGTGGCGAGACCGGCACGAAACACCGCTGAGGTGGGGAAATCCGGGTCAGGCTCAAACACCGCAAAGGTCGAGATATTCACAATGGAACCCTTGCCCTGCTTTTGCATGATGGGCAGCACCAGACGCGCCATACGAATCACGTTCATCAGGTAATAATCCATGCCCAGATGCCAGGCATCGTCGCTAATCTCCAGCAATGCACCTTTCGGGCCATGCCCTGTACAGTTAACCACCGCATCAATCCGCCCAAAACGCGCCATACTGGCGTTAACGAAAGCCTCAAGATCAGCAGGCACCCGATTGGAACCGGTAAAGCCCAGGCCGCCCAGTTCATTACCGAGTACTTCGCCTTTACCGGATGACGACATGACCGCCACCGCATAACCGGCGTCCGCCAGCTTGCGGGCTGAATCCGCGCCAATGCCACTACCGCCGCCGACAATCAGCGCTACAGGTTTCTGGTTCATGTTGAATACTCCTAAATAGGGATGAAAGATGCTCAGGTCTTTTTGGTGTCGTCAATAATGTTCATGGTCGCGACACCGCTGTTACCGAGTGCCACCGAGGCGAACGGCCCACCGTGACACATATTGCCGGGGTCGCTGGGATCAAGTGGTGGTGATTCTGCAAAAATCTTCTGGGCAAATGGCTCGGCATTATCTTTGGGCCGATAGCCTAAGAAGCTGGCGTTAGCGTTGTCCACGGGTGCGCGGTCATTGTTGGAGATGCCATAAACCACGCTAAAGCCTGTCACCGGCGTGGTAATAGAACGTTCAACCAGTTGAATCAAATCGTCATACGACAACCATGAACCGACCGCACGCGGGTTGGACACTTGGGCACAGGATAAAATGCGCATGCATACCGACTCTACGCCCCGCTTGTCCCAATACAAACTGCCGAGGTCTTCGGCGAAGCACTTGGCTAGGCCATAAAACGTATCCGGGCGATGCGGTACATCGGTGCCAATAAACTGGTTTTTCGGGTACATGCCGACCGCGTGAATCGAACTGGCATACACCACCCGGCGCACCCCATTCTGATAAGCCGCTTCCCAGATATGATAAGCACCGATAAAGTTGGGGCCGAGCAGTTGCTCAAACGGTGCTTCATCGCCAATCGCGCCAAAATGCACCACCATATCGGCACCTTCCAGCAGCGCTTTAATCTCGTCATAGTTGGTCAGATCTGCGCGCACATAAGTTTCACCGGCATAAAGCGTACCCACGCCCTCAGCCAAATCCGAAGACACCAGTTGATCCGCCAGTTTCGACAGCGGTTCACGCAGATAAGACCCCAAACGCCCGGCAGCACCGGTTAACACAATCTTTTTCATCATTCACTTACTCACTCGCAAATAGTCCGTAAAAAACTGATCCGTTTAAATCACCGCTTTCTCGATAAAGGGCTGGTTCTCAACAATCCGCGCATAATTAAACGGCGTGAGGTCAAGGCTGCGGTATTCACCATAAGTGATCAGTTCCGCCGTGCCGCGCCCCATTGCGGGTGACTGCTGAAAACCATGCCCGGAGAAGCCATTGACGAAAATAAAATTCTCAACCTCCGTGTGCGGCCCCAGAATCGCATTCTGGTCAAAGGTGTTAAACGCGTAATGCCCTGCCCAGGAGTTGATGAGTTTAATCGCTTCAAATTGCGGAATACGGTGGGCGATGATCGGCCAGACTTTATTCTCCCAGAGACTGTGATCCTGCTCAAAATCATCATAATCCACTGCCGGGTCAACATCGGGTGGGCAACCGGCCATGTAATAAGTACCATCGGTGCGCATGTGCACGCCCGCCGGGTCAATCGTCAGCGGCAGATCCCGATCCAGTGGCTGTTCCGCCGCGAAAATAAAGGTATAACGTTTGCGCGGTTCGACCGGAATTTCGATACCCGCCATGCGTGCAGTCAACACCGCACGCGGGCCGGAGGCATTCACTACCGTACCGCAAGCGATCACCTCGCCGGTTTGCAAGGTAACACTCTCAACGCGGCGACCCTGCGCATTTTTGGTCATCGCCACCACCTGATTGGTGACATATTCCGCGCCGTGCTCGCGTGCCGAGCGCTTCCACCAGTCAAACACCGTGCCGCCATCAAAATAGCCTTCATCAATCAGGTTATGATTCGCGGCGATAATACCGTCGAGGTTATAAAACGGGTAATCGCGTTTAACCTCTGCCGGAGTCATGTGCTTAGTGCCCGCGCCACAGGCCGCCTGAATTTTCTGGCTGGCGCGCAGCACCTCAGCAAACGCCTGATTATCCGCCAGATACATATAGCCATAACTCTGGATCGGGATATTCGGTACACGCGGATCATGGCCCATGAACTCGCGGAAGTTTTTTACAAACTCTGCCGCAAACTGCGAAACACGCACATTAATTTCCCGCGAGAACTGCTGACGCATGCAACTATTGGTGTGGGCAGTAGAGCTAAACTCATACGTCGGGTCTTTTTCAACCACCAGTATCGAGCCAGCAAAGTCCGGGTTCTGGCTCAGAAACCACGCCACCGACGAACCGAACATCGCACCACCCACAATCACCACATCATAACGACGCTGTTTGGGCGGCTGGAAAGGGCGTACCGGGCGCATCGGATTGGCTGGGTTAGCGTGGTTAGCTGGGTTCATTCAATGGATTCTCCTCGTTCTTACTGCGTTTAGAATACGGGTCGGGTCGCTTCGGCGGCACTCAGGCTGTCATCACGGATTATGCTGGTGGCAGCTCCATGTTGTCCATGTTGTCCATCTTGCCGCTTTTTAGCTGATGGGTAGGCTGGCGGTTAAGCACATAATACATCAACGTGATAAGCTGATGATTTTGATAGACAAATACCTTAACATAAATTGAATGGATGGAGGATTGGTCAGATTCCGGGCGCTGCTTTATCCGTGTATCGCGACTTATCAACATTCAAACAGGTTACTTATCGTTAGATAAAATTTATTTATTTTATGAAAAAAGGACACGGATTACCCTCTATTATCATGAAGATATGTGCATGAGTGACACTGTCAGCAAGCTCGCTTCCCGAGAAATCTTTTTCGGTGATCGACTATAATCCACTGACTTATCCACAGAAAAAAGCGGGGTTACTCCAGCTCTATCCACACGGGTCATGCCCACCTATCGAAAGACATATACTCGCCCGGCAAACCTTTGGTTAGAATGCCAGCCAGTGGAGAATTTCAGCTTCAGAGGAGACTTTTATGTCCAGGCAGCACCCCGTTATTGCTGTAACCGGTTCGTCCGGTTCCGGTACTACCTTCGTCAAACGTGCTTTTGAGAATATTTTCCGCCGCGAAGGTATCAAGGCGACTATCGTTGAGGGCGACAGCTTTCATAGTGTCACGCGCGCCGAGTTCAAACAGAAATCTCAGGATAAACCCCATTTCAGCCACTTCGGGCCGGATGCCAATGATTTTCATGCACTGGAAGCCTTATTCAAAAGTTATGCTGAACACGGGCAAGGCCAAAAACGCTACTACCTGCACAATGAAGCCGAAGCACAGGAACACCGCAAACGCCTGCAAAACAAGGGAGTAGACTGTCAAGCGGGCTCCGGCGAGTTCACACCCTGGGAAGAGACCGAACAGAACACCGACATCCTGTTTTATGAAGGACTGCACGGTTTGGTGCGTGACGTGACCCCCGATAAAAAGTACGGTGGCTATGATGTCGCCCGCCACGTTGATCTGGGTGTGGGGGTTGTCCCCAGCGTAAACCTGGAGTGGATACAGAAAATTCACCGCGATCATTCCGAACGGGGTTACTCTGCGGAAGCGACCGTCGATACCATCATGCGCCGTATGCCCGATTACATCACTCACATCACGCCGCAGTTTTCACGTACCCATGTCAACTTCCAGCGCGTGCCGACGGTGGATACCTCCAACCCGTTTATTGCCCGTGATATTCCTTCCGCCGATGAAAGCATGGTGGTTATCCGCTTTGCTGACCCGAAACGCTTTAGTGTCGACTTCCCTTACCTGATCAACATGATCCAGAACTCATTCATGTCACGCCGCAACTCGATTGTGGTGCCCGGCGGCAAAATGGTACTGGCGATGGAGCTGATCTTAAGCCCGATCATCTATGACATGATCGAGCAACGTAATCGCAGCTAAAGGGTGTTCAGGTCGCCTCCCCCGGATAGTCAGCAATACCGGGGTTAGCCAGTACATTAACCAGTTTGGGGTGATTGATTTTGGGCAGCTTCAACACATCGTCTTTGCCTTTGTTTTTGACGATGTGATCGCGCACCACGTCCCACATCAAACGGCCTTCGGGTGTGCGATTCACCACCGCCCAACCGGCCACTTTATACATTTTGTCTTTTTCAATCGGGTCGCCATTATCCAGCCGCGCTTCTGAAATTCGTTCATACAGCTTCTTGGCGGGGTCGATGGTGTAATCCATCCCGCCCACCCGCACCATATCGCCGCCGGATTGCAGATAAGGATCGGGATCAAACAGATTGTCAGCGACCTGCTCCAGAACATTCAGCAAGTCTTCGCCTTTCATCTCGCTCATGTAGGTTTCGCCGTAGGTCATGGAGCATTGGGTCATCACATCTTCCATCGTGATCCATTCACCCTCGGGTGTGGTGGTGCCCCAGCGGACTCCGGCAGACATCGCGATGTCTGCACCGTATTCTTCACGCAGCGCATTGCACAATACCTGATCCCAAGTGCCCATGAAGTTACCGCGCCGGTAGAGGGTGCGATCCGCAATCGCCAGTTTTTCACTGAGGATTTCATCAAAGGTTTTACCGACTCTATCTTTGTTAAAGAAGCGGTCTTTGGCACGACTTTCAACAATTTTTTCATCGTATTTCTTGCTGCGCATCTGGGTCAGGTAAGCTTCCATTTCCTTGTCGGCAGGCAGCAGCTGCTCAAACACCGGCAGCATCTTGTAATGGATGTCCTTGACCTTGCCCTCTTCCAGTGCAAAATCCATCACCCCCACGTACTTGCCATTCGAACCGGCATTCGTCACCAGACAAGTACCGCCTTCGGTATCCTTGACCTTGATCGGCTGCGGGATACCATCGTGGGTATGCCCCCCAAAAATCGCATCCAGACCAGGCACATTCTCGGCCATTTTAATATCCACATCCATCCCGTTATGCGACACCAGCACGACCGCATCCGGCTGGTCTTCCGCCCGGATTTTCTTGACCAGATCACGCATGTCATCTTCACGCAGACCAAATGACCAGTCAGGGAAAAACTCGGGTGGATTGGCATTCGCAGTACGCGGGAAGGCCTGGCCAATCACCGCAATTTTCTTGCCCGCCACTTCTTTCATCACAAACGGCTGGAAAGCATGGCCACTGTCTTCATCAAACAGGCCATTACCGTCGTATTTTTCAACCATTTTGGTGTAGTCATCACCAAACAGCGCCTCTTCCTTCACGCGCACATTCTGGCCAATGAAATCACCCTTGAACAAGGCCACATTACTAAGTACCTCTTCCTCCTTGTAGGTAAACTCCCAGTGCCCCACCATCACATCCACGCCCAGGATGTTGGACGCCTCGACCATATCCACGCCGCGTGTCCACAAGGAAGTACCCGAACCCTGCCACAAATCGCCGCCATCCACGGTCAGGGTATTGGCGCGTCCACCGGCTTCCGCCCGCAACTGCTCCAGCAGGGTTTTAATGTGTACAAAGCCGCCCATCCGCCCGTATTTTTTGGCGTATTCCTCGAACTTCAGGTAGGTGTAGGCATAAGCCTCAATACTGTCTTCCGCCAGCCCCATTTCCGCCAGCAACTGCTTGCCCACCACATGCGGTGGGCGACCGAATGCATCACCTACCCCCAGATTGACATTAGGTTCACGGAAATAAACCGGGTTCAACTGACCGTGTACATCGGTGATATGCAGAATGCGGGCGTTGCCTTGCAGGGGTATTTTATAGAAATCATCACCCACCCCGAAATCAGCGGCATAGGCAGCATTTAACAGCCAGGGCATGGAAGCAGCAGCGCCTGCGCCGAACGCGCCCGCACTCAACAGTTTCAGAAAGGTACGTCTATCTGTCTGGGACATAGTGGATTCCTCCTCATGGAATTGATGCATAAACCTTATAGTACACCGCAAACCGATGGAATACCCCCACCGGGCGGGGTATTAGACATTATTTGAAAAATACCATTTATCTTCAAATAAGTTAAACTGATTTG
>CAXYXY010000045.1:0-33522 GCA_964293125.1 uncultured Thiothrix sp.
CAGAGCAGCAACCAGTGCGTGAGATTCAAGTTCGGGCGGATAGCGGGAGTTGCTGCGCCTGATTTGGATCTTGTAACAAGGTTTTCACTTCGTCTATTCTGAATTCATTCACATACTGATAGAAGTTTTTAGACAGACGGCTATTCAGTACCTGCGATAGGTTTCGTCTTGGAATATTTAGTGCTTCCGCCAAACTATACACAGAAAAATCCGGATTTATAAATGGTTTTCCACGCCGCATATAAGCTTGCATATCTTCAATGACTCGTGCAATGGCTTCGTCACTCAAATCATTATCATTGGCATCGCTATTTTCAATAGGTATTTCAGACTCGATTTTACTTTCAGGTGATGGTTTTCGGAGAAAGAACACCGGCTTCTGCTTTACGCCAAAGAAACACAGTAAAATAATGAAACTTAAAAAAGACATCATATGAAATGTCAGCGGATCAATTACCGGTGCTGATTCCAGTACATTCTCATTCACAAAATTCAGCAGGACTAATGCAGTGAATGTGGCAGGTAATGCATAAAGCCATTTCAAACTAATCTCGTTGTCATTTTGTGAAAATATTCCGGTGATAGTCTTCTGGTGTTGGACTAAAGCGTAAATAGTCACAATGGAATAGGCGATAAAGACCAGGCCGTTAATGAGTCCAAAATGCACCATCAGCGGTCTGAATAATGACATGACTTCGCCCTCACCGGCAGAGCCAATAGCGATATCCGGGCTTCCTATTGATGGTCTCATCGAATGGGGATGATCCATGGAAATATACAACAGATAGAACAACACAAACGGAATGAGATGCAATAACTCTGATTTTGGCATTGTCGCATCTTCACTGCTGACCAGTATGCGCACGTACCAATAAAGAATCGGCCCATGCAATAAAGTGAGCATGGGATTGGTATAAAAATTAAAGGCCGGAGAGTCGAGGCCTTGGTGTGACAGCGCTGTCTGGAGAAGTGGAATATTCAGCAGTAACAGCCACAAGCACAGGAGCAAATCAGATTTATGTTTATATGGCTTGGTCAGTAGATTGATCAGGGTGAAGACGGTGAGCGACAAACCGACGATGCAAATTTCCCACGTTAAACCTTCTGCGAAATACAAATTAATCACTCCGTTGACAGTCCAGACCACGCACACCAAAAATAATTAGTCCAAATGCCGCCATTTGGACGACTCAAGCCGCGCCAGACCTTAGATTATACGGGTAAACGATGTTCTAACAACCTACGAGGTCAGCCAATGGGTACCCAAGAAACTATCGCCCGCAGAACGCTCCTATCCGTTTGTCTGCTAGCCGGCATGTCTTCCTTTTGTGCTGTGGCAGATAGCAATGCACCTGTGCTGCCAGACACCGGACAGTCCGTCCAGTATGACACCGAGGGCAAGGTGTTAGCCGAGTCTGATTCCAGCTTCTACACAGGGCAGGATGCGTCGGTACAAGGTAATGCACCGCGTTATCAGGACAATGATGACGGCACAGTGACAGACCTAAACACCGGTTTGATGTGGCAAAAAGCGCATGACTTCACGCGGCGTAATATGAAAGAAACCGTTGCGCATGTAGGCAGTATGACACTGGCCGGACACTCCGATTGGCGCTTGCCAAGTATCAAAGAATTGTATTCCATCGCAAATTTCGATGGCCAGTTAATTAAACCGGAAGATGAAGGAGAAAGTAAACCTTATATTGATACTTCTGTTTTTGATTATCAATATGACAAGCGATTAGCCTTTGCCGGACAATTCTGGTCAAGCACGCCTTACGTTAAAGGTGCTGTGCAAAACTTTACACGTAATGGTGGCATTCAAGGTGGTTTTGGATTTAATTTCTCAGACGGACATATTAAATCGTATGAAACTGGATTGTATTTTGATGGCAGCGAAATAAAAGACAGCGATGGTATGTTTGTACCAGGTTGTTTTGTACGTGCAGTCAGAGGAACCACCACACTTTACGACATGAGTTATGTTGATAACAAAGATGACACGGTGACTGATAAATCCACCGGCTTGATGTGGACTAAAAACGATAGCGGTCAAACCATGAATTGGGTCGATGCATTAGACTATGCGGATAAGGCCGAAATTGCCGGACATAGCGATTGGCGATTACCAAATACTAAGGAATTGCAGAGTCTGGTGGATTATGAAAAGAAAACATTCCCTGCAATTAATACTGACTTTTTTAATACTACAGTAAAAACATTTGAATCAATAAACGATGCTTATTATTTCTGGACTAGCACTACACAAGGGGACTTTAAATGGACAGCCGATTATGTGGCATTTGGTCAAGCGTGGAGCAAGAAAAACTCCAGTGCCACCGAGTATTTTGATTGGCATGGAGCCGGTGCGCAGCGTAGTGATCCAAAATCCGGCAAATCCAGTGATTACGAATTAGCGTCTGATATGGCGTCGGATTACATCTCAATTAATAACTGGGTTCGTCTCGTTCGTGATGCGAAGCCTTAACAATTCATGCCTGTTGGCGTGTAGAAGCAGATTGCAGCAAATCTGCTTAGATAAAGTGAACATAAAACAAGGAGTATATTGTGAATAAATTAATTAATTCGAGCCTCATCGCACTGGGTTTGATTGCCGGAATGACACCAGTATTACAAGCGGCGGAGTCAACAACTGAACAGAAGCTGGTGAAAGTACGATTGGTCGACACCATTGATGAAGATCGCGGCTATTGTCTGGATATTGCTGGCGGTAAAGGCGCTGATGCACCTTTGGATAAAGGCATGCAGGCACACACCTGTTATGACTACACTGGCGGCTTGTTGGAAGATCAAAGCTTTGATGAGGCACTGCTTAAAGAAGGTCAGTTTAAGATCGTTTACTTTGATATTTGCATGACGGCATCCGCCGTTGAGAACGATGCTTCAATTGCATTGGCATCTTGCGATAGTAGTGCCGATACTCAGCAGTTTTCATTGGAAGAAAATGGCCATCTGGTGATGAAAGCTAAGCCGGAGCTATGTGTCACGGTGAATGCGACTGAAAAACGCGAAGGGCGTGGCGCGACACCCGTTCATGTGATGCGACCTTTGTCACTGCAAGCTTGTAGCGAAGATAATGCGAAATACCAGACTTGGTCGTTGTTTAGTTTTTAAGTTTGCCTGCAGTTGTCACTTACAGAACCGCCTCTCTGCGGGGTGCATCTTGCGGAGAGGCTTAAGGGGCTGCTCTGACTTGTATAAGGAGAGGGAGTAAGATTTATCCACGGCGCCTGTTAGAAAAATCCAGCATCCGTTGGGTAGAACGTAACGCCTTGACACGCACCGCCTCATCCACCAGGATTTCGTTCGCCCCCGTTTCCAGCACCTGTAGCAGATTATGCAAGCCGTTCATTGCCATCCACGGGCAATGCGCACAACTCTTGCAAGTCGCACCTTCCCCCATGGTCGGTGCGGCGATAAACTCTTTACCGGGTGCCGCCTGCTGCATTTTATAAAAAATGCCGTTATCCGTCGCCACGATAAACCGTTTATTCGGCAGAGTCTGCGCAGCCTTGATCAGCTGACTGGTAGAACCCACTGCATCCGCCAGCTTCACGACTTCCTGCGGGGACTCCGGGTGCACCAACACCGCCGCATCCGGGTATTGCGCCATCAAATCACCCAGCGCACGGTGCTTGAATTCATCATGCACAATACAGGCACCCTGCCACAGCACCATGTCTGCGCCGGTCACCCGATTGATATAACTGCCCAAATGACGATCCGGTGCCCAGAGAATTTTCTTGCCCTGCTCATCCAGCCAACTGACCAGCTCGACCGCGATACTGGAGGTCACCACATAATCGGCGCGTGCTTTCACTGCCGCACTGGTATTGGAATAAACCACCACGGTATGGTCGGGGTATTGGTCACAAAATGCATTGAAATCCTCCGCCGGACACTCCAGATCCAGTGAACACTCCGCCTCCAGCGTTGGCATCAGCACCCGCTTTTCCGGGGTCAGAATTTTCGCCGTTTCCCCCATAAAACGCACACCCGCCACCACCAGGGTCTTGGCCGGATGTTCATTGCCAAAACGTGCCATATCCAGAGAATCGGACACATAGCCGCCGGTTTCTTCAGCCAGTTCCTGCAAATCGCGATCCACATAATAGTGTGCAACCAGTACTGCGTCCTGCTCCTGCAGTTTTTGGGCAATTTTCGCCTTGACTACGGCTTTTTGCTCAGGCGTGTAATGTGGGCGCAAGGACTCTATCTGTGCGGTGACAGGCACCTTGATGACGGGGATAACAGGGACGTTTTGGGCTTGGGCACTCATACGGCTAAACACTCTCTTTCGGGGTTTATCATACCGGGCAAGCATGGCGGAGAATGGCGGGAGATTCAAGCATTTCTAGACATGAGGCTAGACATGAGGACAAGGCAGCTGCACCCGATCTGCACAAACATCCCCAGTATTTCCACAAGCGCGCCCCGGATTCTGCATCCGTGCCGATTAGCATAGCTTGCAATTAACAAAAGGAGAGCCTCATGCAAAACCATCGTTTTACTTTCAAATTACTGGCCATTTTTGGTCTGATTATTATGCTACTGATCCCACAAGCCACCCTGATGGGGCTGATCGGCGAACGTTCCAGCTGGCGCCAGGAAGCTTATAGCAGCATCGAACAAAGCTGGCCGGGCGCGCAAACACTGGCCGGGCCATTACTCGCGGTGCCTTATAGTCTGACTTATGACATCAAGGAAAAGATCAAGGAGAAAGACGGTAGCGAACGCGAGGTCATCAAGACAGCCACCGTCAAAGATACACTCTACCTGATCCCCCAACAGCTGGAAATCCAAAGCAAACTGGACAGCAGCCTGCGGTATCGCGGGATTTATGAAGTACCGGTTTACGACAGTACCTTGCAGGTGAGTGGCCAATTCAATACCCAGGCTTTGCTGGACTTGCTGGAGGAACACAAAAACAAACAGGTGACGCTGGACACGCCACAACTGGCGGTATTGGTGCGCGACCAGCGCGGGATTGCTGCGCCCCCTACCTTGAACTGGAACCAGCAAAAAATTGCCTTCCAACCCGGCAGCAAACTGACCAACGCCGCCTCCGGCATGCATGCCCGGCTACCTGACTTGCGCCTTGACTCGTTGCAACACATCCCTTTCCAGTTTGACCTGGAACTGCGGGGCATGAGCGCCATGAACTTTGCCCTGCTCTCGGAAAATACCGATGTACGCCTGTTTGCTGACTGGCCACACCCCAAGTTTACCGGTGAGCTGCTACCGGAAAAACGCGAAGTGAATGAACAAGGTTTCAGTGCCCACTGGCGCGCCTCGTCATTCTCCTACAATGTCAGCGGCGCGCTGGAACAATGCGCAAACGGCCAGTGTGATGCGCTGCTCAGCCGGGCGGTGGGCTTCGACCTGCTGCAACCTGTCGATGTTTACCAGCAATCTGAACGCAGTATCAAATACGCGTTCCTGTTCATTGTTTTGACCTTTGTTGTGCTCATCCTGTTCGAACTGTTGAAAAAGCTGCGAGTCCACCCGGTGCAATATGCGCTGGTCGGGCTGGAACTGACCATGTTTTACCTGTTGTTAATCTCACTCTCCGAACACATCAGCTTTGCTTGGGCGTATGCCATCGCCGCATTTGCCAGTGCCGGGTTGCTCACCTTTTACTTTGGCGCAATTCTGTACAGTCATAAGCTGGGGCTGTTACTCGGTTCTGGCCTGCTGGGGCTTTACAGCGTGCTCTACGTTATCCTGCAGGCTGAAGATCAGGCGCTGTTGATGGGCAGCCTGTTGATTTTTGTGATTCTCGCCGTGTTAATGCTTGCCACCCGCCGCCTGGACTGGTACGCACTCACCGCTGGTCAGACAGGTAATAGCGGGGCGCTGCCCACTGAGCAGGTGCTGGCTACACACCATGAAGCTGAAGAAGATGAAAAAAGGTGAAGACGATGGAAAAGTTTATAGAAAAGACTTTACATTAGTAAATTCTAATATTATAATTATCTCAACTTAAAGACATCTACTTTGCTAGGAGATACACCATGAACATTCAAGCTATCGCATTCTCAACATTGATCGCCTTATCAGGCGCTGCCTCTGCAGAATTTTTTGATAACGGTTCCGGTAACGGCACAGGCCAAGGTTATGGCAACGGTTCTGCTTACACTGCAGCCAACGGCCAAGGTTATGGCAACGGCGCTAGCGATGTGAACGGCTGGGGTCGTGGCAAAGGTAACGCTGATGGTGAAGTGGAATTCCAGATCACCTTCAAAGGCAAAGGCAAGGCTGACGCCAACATGGACGGTGCGGGTAAAGGCGTTGGCAATGGCAACTGGTACAATTCACTGCAAGGTGATGGCTACGGTAACGGTTATGGCAATGGTTACGGTTACAGCAACACGGCGTCTAATGGTTCCAATAATGGCTACAATGGCTATTATAATGGCGTTAACCCTAACAACTACGCGATGATGCAACCTATGCAAATGCCTATGCAAATGCCACAGGCACCCGCCGTTCAAGCGCCAGCGGCTCAGGTAGTACCCGCTGCACCAGCAGCAACGGTTGCAGCACCGGCTCCAGCGGCACAATAAGCGCGTAGCAACACCCTACGGCAAAAAACAAAAAGGCGGCCTGCAGGTCGCCTTTTTTTCGTGTAAGCTTCCCCTATTAATAAAACCAGGGACAGGGCTTATGCGATTTTCAAGGATGTTTACGGCGGCCATACTGCTGCTCTCGGTGGGAACCACCGCCACCCTCAGCGCCGACCAGCGTATTTATCTGTTAGCCGGTCAGTCGAACATGATGGGCAAAGGTAAATCTTACGAACTACCCGCTACTTACAAAAAAACACCGCACAACATTACCTTCTATTATCAGGGTCGTCAGCGTGACTTGGCTCAATATGCCTATTTTGGCCCTGAAGTCAGCTTCGCCCAGGAAGTCGCCCGCGCCTTTCCACAGGATCAACACATTCTGATCAAGCAGGCCGCCACCGGCAGTACTATCCAGCAATGGCAGCCCGGTCAGCCCCTGTATCAAGGACTGCTCCGTCAACTCGGTTTTTCACTGGAAGCAAAAAATCCGCCGGTGACCGCCATCCTCTGGATGCAGGGAGAAAGCGATGCACGCACCCCGGCACTCGCCGGCCAGTATACGCCACGCCTGACCCGCCTGATTCAGGGGCTGCGGCAGGATCTGCAATCACCTGACAGCCTGTTCCTGATGGGACAGATCAATCCGGAAGACAATGCTTTTCCGATGGTAGAACAGGTGCAGGCCAGCCAACAGCAAGTACAGCGGTCAGTACCGAATACGCTGCTGATTTCTACTGACGGCCTTGGCAAACTGTATGACCATGTACACTATGACGCACGCGGACAAATGGAACTGGGCAGGCGCTTCGCACAAGCTTATATTGAACAAGAGCGTAAACGTGCACCCTTACGCACGGTGAAAACCCCATAAAGTCGACCCGTAAAGTCGGTAATCGGTAGTGAGTCGTTAGCCCGTCAAATCGCAGTCAGTACATGGATATGCACGGGTAACTTGGAACCATCCGCCAGAATCAGTTGGCCATCAATCACTGGCTTCGCGCTGTCCAGATGCAAATTACGGGCGACGACCTGATTACCTTCGTAAAAAACCGGCTTGGTTTTGCCATCAAACTGGATGGCAATCACCGGTTCATCATAGTCTTTCCCCTCACCCAACAGAATCAGGTCACGCTGTAATACCTGCGCCTTCCCGGCATCCGTTGGACGGGGTGCCCGATCAGCAATACCCCTGACTTCACGTGGCTTGTCCTTGATTGACTCTTCCCGCAGATTTAAAGGCTGGATTACAACAGGTTTCTGCCCTTGCCCTTCATCATGATCCCGCCCCATGATTTGCTGCAAAAAATTGTTGACCAGACGCGTAAATTGCCGGTACAGCGATTTAGGCGGAAATGGGTCTTGTATATCAAATTGATGGCGACGTGGATCACGCCGGTCAACTTGTTCATTCAACAGTGGCTCGACACCTTCGACCGTTCTGGTCGTGATCTGCCCATTTTGTATAGGTGCTAACATTTGGTCTTTCCCTTTACCCCAATTTAAACCCCAATTTAAGATCCCGAATGTTTTCTTAAGGTTCTATCATCGGTGATTTTCAGGCTAATGCAGAGTCAGACCGTGACGACTGTCAACATATCTCCGATGAGGCCTCGCGGGGCGGTAGAAAAGGCAGATATCTGGTGACAGAAAGCGCTACTCAAGCGCTAACCGACATATTGCTAAAGGTATAACTGACATCATCTGCACTGCTAGCTGGCTCATTACCCAGAAAAACGAAGGCAGGGAAGCCCAGCGAACGGTCATAAAGAACATCAGCACGTTCCCCACTGCCTGCTGCTGCGCGGATATTATCAAACATCTGTTCAACCGTCGGCAGGGTATTCAGCACCGCATCGCTGACGGGCGTATTATCGCTGTAACTGGCACCACTGATCTGGCCACCCGAAACCGCGACGTTCACCGGGCGACTGCGATCAGGATCATCAAAGCTGCCACGTTGGGTCAACGTATAAGAATAGTGACCGGAGGCGGCTGCCTGTGACCAGTTCTGCAAATTCTGGTCAAGCGCATTCAGTGACACGCTGGTACTCAGGTTATTCGGCACAGCCTGCTGGCCGTTGACCTGACCTTGTTGCTGGTTTTGTTGCGAGGGTTGATTGATCAGGCTCAGTACCTGCTGGCTCAAGGTTGAAACCTGCTGATTTAAAGCTGTGTTACCCGCTGTCCCCGTAGCGGTATTGCCTGCTGCATTGAAATTGAACCGCTTGACCCAATCATTGCTGGCCTGCAGCTGCAGACTCGAATTTACCTGACCCGGCTGCGCACCGCTAGTGTTGGTGCTGGTATTGACAGCTGCCGTCGCAGCCTGATTTTGAGTGGCTAATGCTAACAGTGCTTGCGTAGGATAACTCCCCGCGTGGACAAGTGGCATGTAAAAATCTCCTGGTGATTGAATGCATAGATCGACTCATGACTGGGTCACTACTGAGTCATTACTTAAGGTATCGCCTGTTGCAAGTTGTTGATGTTATAGATCACCTCTTCATCAGCGATCATGAAACTGCGGTCAATAAATACCGAAGTCGGGTAGCCCAGTTTTTCATCGTAAGTGACATCAATCCGGTCTGCGCCACTTTCATAAGCATCCTGCAATTGCTCAAAGCGCTCATCCATGGTCAGCAAACCATCCAGCACATAAACCGGCACCGCCTCACCATTGTCGACATAGGTCGCCTGAGTAATTTTTCCGTTCTGCTCAGTAATATTCATTGGCCGGGTATAATCCGGTGGGCAGAAACAGGTTTGCTGCAGGGTATACTGGTTGCTGATCAGCGGGTCATTACTCGCCTGCTCCCATTTAGCCTGATTAGCCAGAAAATCAGCGGGCAGATCGGGAACCGTATTGATAGCCCGCACGTCCTGTTCATTCAGGGTGCGCCGTTGAATTTCGCCGCCGGTAATACCGCCGGAGACAATCGCCGTATCACCGACACTCACCTGACCGTCACCGTCATTATCCAGCACCTGCACACCCACGGGCGAACCCTCCGTGAAGCCCAGTAACTGCTTGAGGTTGCTGTCTTGGGTGGTGGACAATTTCAGAGCGGCGGGGGGTGGCGGAGGTGGCTGATTACACTGCTGTAGCAAAGCGAGCAATTGCTGCACCAGGCTCAAAATATTGCCGCTAATCCCGCCATTGTTGCCATGACCGAAGGACGGACGCTGGAAACCTTGTCCATCCGGTGATTGATTTGAGTTATTTTGTCTATCGTTGCGCACAGACTGGCGTTCATTTCTGCCAGTGGACTGTTGCCCCTGTGTATAGCGGCTGCCATTGGCAGCGCCCGTGTAGTTATTGTTGATCATGTCGTTCTTCCCTTGGAATACTCCCTATAAATCATCCGCCCGCAAGGCGGCAAAAAGGCAGTCTTTTCAGGACGAGTGCGTTTTTTTCGGTGACAAGCTACCCGGATGCTGGCGAGCTACCCAAAGTGTGTTAGCGGCAAAGCGCAGCAGGCAGGCTATACTTGAGCATATACTCGAACAGACCATGTCAAAATATCGTGTAATAATATACTGATAACCATGTATTGCGAGGGGAGCAACATGTCAGACCCAACACCCGAAAATGCAAACAGCACCACCGTGCCCTTTCTGATACCCGCCAGCGGCACACAGCGCAGTAGCGATGGGCAGCATCTTACCCAGCTCAGCCTGCCGCGTGTACTGGGTGGGAATATGCGGGCAGCGGACGCCGCCCGCGATCCGTTTGTCAACGCGCGCGTCATCAGCGTAGAAGCGGTATTTGATCTGGCCGGAGGCGGGCGGAGTGCAGCCGGTGATTCGCTGGCAGAATCTATCGCCAATAATCGGGTGCTCACGCTCGAAGCCAGCGATGGCACCACCCTGATCATTCGTGCCGACAAGTTACAGGCCGATTTGTTGCGCCTTTATCCGGATACTGCCTTGCGTGATGGCAAGATTGACCTCGGCGTCCTGCGCGATCAGGAGGCAGCAGCACGCGGCTTAAGCAACTGGATCTGGTCTAAGCTTTCGGTCTTGCAGCTGGCTCCGGACGGGCTGGTTGAAACCGCCAAAGACAAGGCGCTGGAGCTGCTCAAGGACAAGCTGGGGAGTGAGATTGAAGATCTGGCCTATGCCAGTGCTTCCTGGGCGGGTGCCAAGGCCTTGATGTGGGCGATCGAATCGAAACTGGTCGGGCAACCTGGCTTGTATCACTGGCAAAACGACCAACTGCAAACCAGCGACCGGGTCAATGCAGACAACCCGCAATTGCTGGCGGCGGCCAAAAACCAGCAAGCGATACTGGTGTTCATTCATGGCACTGCCTCCAGCACCACCGGCAGTTACGGTGCCTTGCGCAGTGGCGATGATGAAGCGCACTGGGAAAACCTGACCCGCCCGTTCGCCGGGCACGTTTACGGGTTTGAACACCGCACCTTTTCAGAAAGCCCGCTGGACAATGCGCTGCAACTGGCACGCACCTTGCCTGCGGGTGCGCGCATTTCGCTGGTCACCCACTCGCGCGGCGGGCTGGTGGGTGACTTGTTGTGTCTGGGTGAGATAGATGACCTGCTGATCCAGCGTTACCAGCGCTTGCCGGTAGAAAAAGACGACGCGCCCGAATCCGATAAAAACCGCCAGCTACGCGAACGGGTGGTGGCGGAAGAACAGGAACAACTGCGTACCTTGCGCGCCATTCTCAAGGAAAAGAATTTCCGCATCGAACGCTATATGCGCGTTGCCTGCCCGGCCAGCGGTACGACCCTGTTATCGGACAACCTTGATCTGTTTCTATCCAGCCTGTTGTCCTTGCTGAATTTCACGGTGGGGCTGTTGCCGGTTGTGGGCACGGTCGGCAGCACGGTGTTGTCTGCCTTCCGGCGCATTGTGCTGGAGATTGCCGAGAAACGCATTGACCCCCGCCTGATCCCCGGCATTGAAGCCATGCTGCCGGAAGCCCCCCTCGGTGCATTACTCGCACAGGCACCGCGTTGTGCGGGTGTGCAAATGGCGGTCATCGCCGGGGATGCCGATGGTGATAGCGGCGGTTTCCTCAAACGTATTGCCATCATGTTCACCGACTGGATCGTGTTTGACCAGTTTGACAATGATTTTGTCGTCGATACGCAATCGATGCGCGCCGGTCTGGCGCGGCGCAACCCCACCCGTGAATTCTATGCACGCGGGCATGAGGTCAGCCATATCCACTATTTCCGGCGACTGGACACCCGCCGGGCGCTTTATCAGTGGCTAACCAGCCAGGAACCGGAGAAACTTCCCGCCTTCAACCCCATCCCGACGGATTGCGACATCAAGCTGGACGCACTCGAAGTCACTCTCGCCAGCACCCGCAGTGCACACCCCCCGCCCGCGAATGCACCCATCGTGTTCTACTTGCCGGGTGTGATGGGCACCCACCTCGAAATTCGCAAGCCCAACCAAGGGCGCAGTGAGGGGGATCGTGTCTGGTTTGACCCTTTTCATCTGGCCGCTGGCGGGATTGACCAGATTGGCATCGACAAAAAAAACGTGCTGCCGGAAGGTCTTTTCCAGCGTTACTATGGTCAACTGGCCAATTATCTGGCGCAGGATCACAGCCTGCAGGTGTTTGACTATGACTGGCGGCAATCCATCGCCGTGACCGCCGGGCTGTTCGCCGATCAGGTACGGGCACTCCTGCAGGAACTGGCCGACCAGCCGCATCGCCCGGTCAGCATTCTGGCGCACAGCATGGGCGGGCTGGTGGTGCGTGCCATGATCGTGCAGGAACCTGAGCTTTGGGCCAACATCGCCCAACGTCCGGGCAGCTATTTCGTGATGCTGGGCACGCCTAATCAGGGTTCCCATGCGATGGTAGAAACCCTGATGGGCAAAGCCAGCTCAGTACGCAAACTGGCGATGATTGATTTTCATCATGACCTGCAGGAAATTCTGGATGTCATCGACGACTTTGATGGCGTGCTGCAATTACTGCCACCGGATGCAGCCACCGATACCGGCGTCATTGATGCACAAACCGATGCCCAGACCGGTGAGCCTACCCAGCATCAAATTTTTGATTATTTCAACCTGAACCAGTGGAAACAAATCCGTAAGCTGAATAAAGACCGCTGGTTCCGCTTTAGTGAAGGGTTGGGCGCATTACCGGATAAAAACCGCCTGAAGGCTGCCAAAGCATTCTGGGACAGCTTGCAACAGCAGGTAATTGATGGCATTCCCTATGCGGACAAGATCAGCTATGTACACGGGCTGGACGGCCACACCCCCAGTGGCCTGACGCACAAAGGTGAACAGCTTTATCTGCATGGCACGGTGCAAGGGGATGGCACGGTGAGCTGGGCATCCGGGAAACTGGCCGGACTGGCGGATAAGCAATACTGGTATATGCCCGCCTGCCATTCGGAACTGACCAACACCCCTGCCTTCTTTCCGGCTCTGGTAGAATTGCTGCGCTCCGGCAAAACAAGCTTGCTTGAACAGAAAGCCCCGCGCACCCGCAGCGCTGCCCTGCGCAGTTACCGCTATGATGCTGGCCCTGCCTTGCAACCGGGTGCCGAAGATCTGGCCATGTCCTTTTTTGGCGGCCACCCGCAACGCCAACCGGAAGTGGACGATACCCAGGTATTGCAGGTCAGTGTGCGAGCCATGGATTTGCGCTTTGCCCAGCACCCGCTGCTGTGCGGACATTATCAGGCCGATTCGATTGCGGGCGCGGAATACCAGATTGACCAGCACCTGTTGAATGGTGCACTCAGTCAGCGCGAACGGCTGGGTATTTATGCGGGTGCAGTCGGCACCAGCACCATTGTCCTTAATCCACGCAGCAATGAAGATATTTTACGCGGCAGTGGGCGCGGTGCGATCATCGTCGGCCTGGGTGAATGGAGCCAGGTCACGACGCAGGTGATCACCGAAACGGTGCGCGATGGCGTGCTGCAATACCTGCTCCATACCCGCGAGCGCCCGGATAACGCAAGCGATGACGCCGAACGCGAAGAAAAACTCAATCTGAACAGCCTGCTGATTGGTTATAACTCAACCACGCACATCACGGTCGAGGCCTCGATTGAGGCGATTGTGCGCGGCGTCTGCGAGGCCAACCAGCAATACCGCTACAATAAAGTCAAAGGTCAGTCCTTGCGCTCGATTGGCAAGCTGGAGTTTGTCGAATTTTATCTGGATACGGCCATCACTGCCGCCTATACCGTGCGCGACCTGCCGCAACGGCTGGATAAGGAATTGCAGCGACTGCAGGCACGGCTGCTGCCCGCTCCCGAATTACTGTTCAAACAAGGCATGCGCCAGCGCCTGAGTGAGCGTTCCCAAACGGGCGGTTACTGGCCGCGCCTGATGGTGACCGATGCTGACCGGGGTGATGAACAGTGTCCGGCGGAATGTTATCAGGACAAAGTGGTTTCACCCATCCCGAAACCGGTGCTCGATGCCTGGAAAAAACAGATGGGTATTAGTGAAGAACCCACCAGCAATACCCTGCATGCCGGGCCAGCGCTGGCCGAGCGCCTGAAATACGTCTATCTCTCAGAACGCGCCCGCGCCGAAGCGATCATCCAGCAACGCCAGCCGGGGCTGATTGAAGCGCTGATCAAGGATGCGATTCGCAGCAGTGAATACAACCGTGATATTTCGCGCACCCTGTTCCAGCTGATGGTGCCGCTCGATTTCAAGTCAGCAGCGCGTCAGACTGAGCGCATGCTCTTGGTGCTGGATGGTTATACCGCCAACCTGCCGTGGGAGATGCTGCAGGCCGATGGCGAACCACTTGCCCTCAAAATGGCGATGGTTCGCCAACTGGTATCCACCCGGTTCCGGAAAAAAGTCGCCACCACCTTGAGTAAAACCGCCTGCGTGATCGGCAACCCGTCCACCGCCGGTTTTTATGAGCATTTCACGTTACAGCCCGGTGCGGAACTTCGGCCTGACAAGGGGCTGGTTTCACTCACGGGTGCGGTGGATGAGGCGCAACAAGTGACTAAAACCCTGCGCAACAGTGGCTATACCGTCAGCGACCTTTACCCGGCCAACCCGGAGGATGCTCCCTATCATACTGCGATTGACGTGTTTAACATCCTGTTCAAACAGGCCTATCGCATCCTGATGATCGCCGCCCACGGCGAAGCCAATATCCGGGGGCGCGACGGCAAGGAACGGACGGGCGTGGTGCTGGCGGATGGCGTGATGCTGACCGCTGCCGAAGTCGGACAGATGGAGGAAGTGCCGGATCTGGTCTTCCTGAACTGCTGCCATCTGGCGAAAACGGACAACACGGCTCACAGCGGCTTTAACCGCCTGGCTTATAGCCTCTCGCGTGAACTGATCGAAATGGGGGTGCGCTGTGTGGTTGCCGCCGGGTGGGCGGTCGATGATGCGGCGGCTTGCACGTTTTCCACGACCTTCTTTGCCCGATTTGTCGGCAATGGCCAGCCCTTTGGCAAGGCCGTCTGGGAAGCGCGCAAACGCACCTGGGAACGCCATCCCGGCCTGAACACCTGGGGTGCTTATCAAGCCTACGGTGACCCGAATTACGTGTTACGCGCTGATGAGGACACCGATCACGCGCAGAATAGCTGGTCGCCGGTCGCCCCACAGGAATTGCGGGATCGCCTCGAAAGCCTGAGTGTTGATATTCAGTACAAAACCAGCCATTACACCTTTAGCACCCTGTTGCCGGTGGTGGAAAACCTGCTGGGTCAGGTGCCCGCCAGCTGGGTGCGTGAACCGGGGGTGCAATACATTCTGGCGCGTCTGTACGGCGACATGCTCCCGGATGGCTTTGAACATGCCCGCACGGCCTGCCAGATTGCCATCGCGGAGGAAGACCGCAGTGGTAACGTGCCGATCTGTGCCTTGGAACTGCTGGGTAATCTGGAAGCCAGGCAGGCAGAAATGCTGGCGGAACAGGCCAGCGGACTGCGTATCGAACGCAACAAACTGGGCGATGACCTGACGGATGAAAGTATGGCAGTGGACGCTGAAAATCTGGAGGAGCAAATCACCCAGTTATGCCAGCGTTCCCGTGAACTCGCCAAAACCGCCATCCAGCGCCTGGAAGGCCTGCTGGCCATTACCGAACAGCTGCATCTGGCCAAACACGGTGGCAACAACGAGGAGGAAGGTTGCACCACCAATACCGAACGCTACGCCCTGCTCGGCAGTGCTTACAAACGTCAGGCGGTGGCGCTGATGCATTGCGGGGCGGGCTATCGGGAGATCGAGGGTGTGCTTAAACAGGCACATGCTGCTTACAAAAAAGGCGAAGGCCTGTCGTTTGATTACAGCTTTAAACCTTATGCCATCATCAACCGCCTGCAGCTGGAAGGGATTCTGCACAATGCCGACGAGAACAGCTTGCAGCTGGCGGAAAAAGCACAGATTGCTGCTCGCCAGAGTTTTGCGGAGTCGTATGATTTCTTTGATGCAGTCATGGTCGCGGATGCGGCGGTGGCGATTTTCCTGTTGACCGATCATCATGGCGTGATTCCGTCGGCAGAAAGCCTGCTGGAGGTGTATCACACCGCGATCCGGGATGTCCCCCATAACGCTCGCCACTTTAATTCAGTCAGCAAACAGCTGGATTATCTGGCCTGTTTCCTTGAAAAATGCCCCAGTCCCGGGGCAAATAATGAGGCTACTGGCGACCCCGGCAGTCATTTGGGAAATTCGGACAACTTGGAAAAGGCACGGGTATTACGCGCCGTCGAAGAACGTCTGAAGCAGCTATAATGGCCCTAATGGATCGGCAGTGGAGTGGCAGCGGGGCAACAATGACATTATATCAGGCACGCTTCCGGCAAAAAAAGTGCTGGTAGCGTGCCAGAGAACGCCAAGGCTCGCGGCGTGAATACTGCCGCTCCAGCAGCAAGACTTCATCCAGCAGCATGCGTTTGCGCACTTCCGGGTGGGAATAGTCATAAAAGCAGCGCACGCCTGACCAGGTCAGCAGCTCCAGCCGTAGCTCGGGTAGCCAGGCCAACACCTCCTCCGGTAACAGGGGAGAGATCGGTGCCAGCCCGTTGTGACCATCGCTGGCCAAGCGCTGTTCGAGTACCGGTTTGAAATCACCGCCCAATAAATGGCGCATTTCTTTGGAGTTCTGATTAAAAAACATTAATGACAGCCAACCATTTGGCCGCAAAAGCGTTAATAACTGTTGGAGTGTCGTATAAGGGTCGGCCAGCCATTCCAGCACGGCGTGCAAGACAATGCCATCGAAGGTGCCGGTCTGGGCAGAATCAGCCACCAGCTCCTGAATGGTCGCCTTCTGTAACTGCACATTTGCCGTTTGTCTGTTAGCCTGCACATTCTTGTGTGCTTCTACTAGCATTTCTGCGGATGGTTCAGCTACAACCACCGAGTGGCCTTGCTGAGCCAGCCAGACTGCCATCTGCCCCATACCGCCACCGGCATCCAGCAGGGTGCCCGGTGTCTGCAGGACGGCTTGTTCCAGCAAGTCACCCTGTACAATGTGTAAACGGATTTGTCCACGCGGATCATTATTGCTGTAGATCTTGCGCTGAAAACGCTGGGACAAGCCATCAAATACTCGGTCTTTTTTCATGGAGTGACAGGGTGCTACAGGTAATCTATGGATAGAATGGACAGGATCAACGCGCAACATAAAGCAGGTGCCCGCTTGCTAGCTCATCGTTATATGCTGAATGACTGCCTGTTTGCAAGCACCCTCGGCACATTATACCAGGCACGCGACACACGGGCTGCCCCAGAGAGTGGCAAAACCCAGGTGCTGATCCACCTGTTTCCAGCACGGGCGCTGGGCTACTCACCCTTGAAAATTACCTGTACGCGTCTGCAACAGCTGGATCAGCGCCACAACCCCGGCATCTTGCCGATTACTGATTGCGGCTGGATGGAGACCGAGGCCTATTTTGTACTGGAATCACCCCAGTCATGGTCGTTAAGCACACTGCCACCACCACAAGCACACCTGACCCGCCTGCATGAAAAAGCCGTCCAACTGACCGGACAGCTGATGGATCAGGGTCTGGTGCGTGAAGGCCTGCAAGCGCAGCTGTTTCTGGTGACACCTGACGGTGAGATTCATCTGCCCGGCACGGTGTTATCTGAACACCTGCAGGCACTGCAAACCCGCAATGCTAGCCTCCTGTCCCCCGCCCTGCACACGCGCAGAAAACCGAGACACTGGTTGTACAGCAAAGGCTTCTGGCTGGGCAGCACCAGCATCGCGCTGGCGGGTGGACTCAGTGTCTACTCTGCCCAACTATTGACGGCAAAACACGACAGTCGCTTAACCAACAGCCTTAATACCCGACTGCCGCCGCCCCCTATTCAAGCGCTGGCGGTCGCCACCCAACCCGCTAGCGACGAGCCAGAACAGCAGGCCACGCTAACCATCGCCCCCGACACGCCGGAGTCCACTCCCAAACCAGAACCAGAAACAAGTGCACCGCCACACATTCCCGACTTTCTGGGGCAGGAACAGATCGAGAGCATCGAACAGACTCGCCCCGCACTGAACAAATTCCCGGCAGAACAGCTGGCCAGTTTAAGCGCGCCTGCTCCAGAACCTGCACCTGACGTTCTGGCGCTGATCCCCGTTCAGGAGGCAATTCCCGAGCCAGAACCGACTCCCGCACCCGAAGAAATTCCAGAACCCATTCCAGAACCAGAACCCGCGCCTGCTCCAGAACCAAGCCCAGCTCCGGAACCAACACCAACACCGACCCTCACCCGACAGTCAGGTACTGAAAGCATCATGCCAGAACCCGTTAGCCCTAATATTGCCCGCAATGACAGTATCCCGTTTGTGCCCATACGCCCACACCAGCAACAACCCATCGTGCGTCACACCCAGCCCGCCCCGCCAACACCGGTCGTAATTCAACCTGCGCCACGCCCGGTACAAAATCCGGCACAAGTCCCCAGCCGCGCACCTGATTACGCGGGTTCACCGGAACTCACGGCCAACGGCATGACCAGCGCACAATTAGTACAACGCGCCTATGCCGCCATTCGCCAGGGCAAACTGGATGAACGCGCCAACCACGGAGCGGTCTACTTTATTCGGCTGTTACACCGGATCGACCGGGGCAATCCACAAATCCAGCGGCTGGCACGCGAGGTCACTTACCAATACCACCAGCAGGCACGTACCGCCATTGGCCAGCAGGCATTTGATCAGGCCGAACGCTACCTGCGCATGGCCGAACGTGTCATCAAGGAATTTAATCTGGTGAAGCTGAATCCGGCGCAAGCTGTGCTAGAGCATAAGCTGGCGGGGGAATGAACCCTATTAGTTCTATTGCCTGTATTAGCGGGCACGGCGCAAAGGCCGCATGCGTCCGGCCACTTTCATCTTTTCATAGCGGATCGCATAGCCGAAAATATAGGTACAGACCGGCACACCCAGAATCAGACCCCAGATATGAAACAGCTTGCCGCCGACGGTCAAGATAATCAGCACAATCACCGGGTTAATGCGCAGGCGTGCACCGTAAATCAGCGGGTTCAGAAAATACCCTTCGACCATGTGCACCAGAATAATCATGCCGACACACATCAGCACCAGGCTGGTGCCCCCCATTGTCAAGGCCAGCAGGCAAATAGGGATCGAGCTGATAAAAACGCCCACCACGGGAATAAAACTGCACAAGAACACGACGACTGACAAAAAGGCGACTTGCTCGCCCATCCCCAACCACGACAAGCCCAGCGCAGTCAATACCGTGTTCACACAGGCAATATAAAACTGCGCCTGCATCGCATGTCCCAGTACTTTGCCGAACTCATAAATATTGTTCGCGACCTCGACATAAATAAAACGCAGGCGGGTGTTCTCCAGATCACGCACACTCGCCGCCAAGTGCGGCAAATCCAGCACGATCAGAAAAGAAAACAGGAAGGCGAGTAAAAACGTACTGAGAATGGCCAGCGTCTGCCGACTGAGGTTGGCCGCCTTGTCCAAGGCCATTTTGATCGCATCACGCCCGTCATGCACCTCACCCGTACCGACCAGCAACTCCAGCAACAGGCCCGTCGGCGAATCTTTGAAAGCACGCGGAGCCGCTTCTGTCTGTTTTGTCCCCGGCAGGATCGCCCAGTCGGGTACTCTGGTCACGGGTTCGGAGCGCCCCAACTCGGGGATGGCTTCTTTCAAGACCGGATAACGCTCGGCGAGTGTTAGCAGTTCGGTATCCATTCTTTCCATGTAAGACGAGAAGTCGCTGGTAAAAACAGCCGCCTGCCGGTAGACATTAGGCGCAACAAAAATACTGACTGTCGTCATCCCCCCTAGCAGCAGCAAGCCGACCAGAACCACCAGCAAAGTACGCTGACGCGGCAGATAACGGGCGAATACGTCCACCAGACCTGATTGCAGGTAAGCAAACACAAAGGTTAAAAAAATCAGGGTAAAAAAAGAACTGAGCAACGCCAGTAATCCAAAAAACAAGCCCCACACCAGCAAACGTGTTGCCAGCGGTAGCATGTTTTCCCAGCGCATCTTGGGCAGGCGGCTTACGCTACTATAGGTCAGGCTCTTAGGCGCAGGTTTTTCATCACTCGGCTGCATTCGTGGCAATCCATCAGGAAATTAGATGCAGCGCAGTATAGCACTGTGCTGCAATCCTGTGCCCAGTCAAACAGGTATCCTCAAAAACCGCCCGCTGGTGACACTCTATTATGGCGCTACCCACAAAATAGCCTAAACTTCTGCTAGCAGGCCAGAACACCGCTGGCATGACTTTTGCGTGCTATATCATAAAAACAAACCAATATTTCCAGTGAGAGAACTTATGGAAGCCTACATTGAACTGCCCATCATCCTGCGCGAACTGGCCAGACTGCTAACGTTACGAAAAACGGGCACATTTTTTATTGCTACGGATGGCAATGCGGCCTGCCAACTGGCGATGGAACAGGGCAGAATCACCTACTGCGCATTCAGCCGCCTACACGGACAGGCTGCCATCAACGCCCTCTTGCAGATCAGTGCGGGACGCTATTCCTTTTCAACGTCGCCCTTCCCGTTCCGCACAACAGACAAGGTGGCACATGACACCGTGGCTGCGTTGCTGGGCATTGGGGTACAGTTGCAAGCACCTCAGCCAGACAAGGTGCAAGCGGATATTGCCTTGGAGGATGCGGCAACCTTACCGGTGACCAAAACCCACATCTATCGCGGGCAAATCGTCGAAGTAACAGCCGGTGCCGAACCCGGAAAAACCGAAGAACCTGCCGCCACCGCACCACTCCGGAAAAAAGCACGCTATTACCGGGGGCAACTCATCAGGGATTAACGACTGTACTCTACCCACTGGGCTTTCACCCCAACTCACCGTAACAGTGCAGTGTGTTACAACGCACTCGCCATCCCTTTCTGCACTGCGTCTCTCGCCCGAATCGCCTGTGCCCAGCGCAATACATGCGGGTATGCTGCGGTATCCAAAAACTCAGCCGCCGCGTAAAGCTCACCCATCGCCAAGCGCCCATACCACGACCAGATGGCAATATCGGCAATCGAATAACCGCTGGCACACATATACTCACGTTCAGCCAGGTGACGATCCAGCACATCTAACTGCCGCTTGGTTTCCATCGCATAGCGGTTGATCGGGTATTCCATCGGGTACGGTGCATAGCTGTAAAAGTGGCCGAAACCACCGCCAAGGAAGGACGCGCTGCTTTCCTGCCAAAATAACCAGGACAGGCATTCCGTGCGGTCTACGCGCGATTCCGGCAGCAAAGCGCCGTATTTTTCAGCCAGATAATGCAGAATCGCACAGGACTCAAACACCGCTTGCGCGGGTGACTGCGACTGATCCAGTAGTACCGGAATTTTCGAGTTCGGGTTAAGTGTTACAAAACCAGAACCGAATTGCTCGCCTTCGCCAATATTGATGGTGTGCAGGTCATAGGCCGCATCGGTCTTGCCCAATGCCAGCAGCTCTTCCAGCATCACCGTGATCTTGATGCCGTTCGGCGTGCCCAGTGAATACAGCTGCAAGGGCTTGTCACCCACGGGCAGAATCTTCTCATGCGTCGCCCCGGCAATCGGGCGATTGATGTTCGCCCATTTGCCGCCGCTGGCCTTGTCCCATGTCCAGACTTTGGGGGGTGTGTAGTGGTGATCGCTCATTGTGCTCATGATTATCTCCTGTTAAAAATCTTGGCAGATGAAGTGACTGTTCTGCCAGTAATAGTGAATAATATTTTTATCTGAATTATGGTGACACGCAATTTTATGTAGTAACCTATCTACAAACTATATCAGGAGTCATCCATGACCCAAACCATGACCAGCCGTGAATTTAATCAGGATGCCAGCCGTGCTAAAAAAGCCGCTTTACACGAGCCGGTTTTCATCACTGACCGGGGACGCCCGGCGCATGTCTTATTGAGTATTGAAGCTTACCAGCGGCTGATTGGCAAGCAGCCCAGTATCGTCGAGTTGCTGGCAATGGATGAGGGCGCGGACTGCGACTTTGAAGCCCCCCGCCTCGATGGTCAGATACTAGTACCGGATCTGGATTGATGTATCTGCTCGATACTAACGTCATCTCTGAATTACGCAAAGTCAAAACCGGCAAGGCTAATCCTGCGGTGGTGCGCTGGGCTGAATCGGTGAGTAGCCAACTCATGTATGTGTCAGCCATCAGTATCATGGAGCTGGAGATCGGCGTGCAACTAAAGGAACGCAGTGACTTGCGACAAGGCCGGACGCTGCGGTTCTGGCTGGAGCAAAAAGTATTGCCCGGTTTCGAGGGGCGAATCTTATCGGTTGATACGACTATTGCCCGTCGCTGCGCGGCTTTACAAGTGCCTGACCCGGCCTCTTATCGGGATAGCCTGATTGCAGCCACTGCACTGGTACATGGAATGACGGTTATCACGCGCAATGTGGATGATTTTGGGAGGGTGGCGGTGTTTAATCCATGGGATACCTCAACAGAAAAGTGATCTCCCGACCCCGCTATTACCGTAAGTTTTCACGCCTCCTAGAATGGAAATAAGCCATGAAATTTTCTGCTAATTTGGGCTTTCTCTGGAATGAACTGAGCCTGCCAGATGCGATTCGTGCGGCCAAAGCGGCAGGATTTGATGCCGTGGAATGTCACTGGCCTTACGACACCGCGCCGGAAGCCGTCAAGCAGGCGCTGGCAGAAACCGGTTTAAACATGCTGGGTTTGAATACGGTGCGGGGTGATTGGAGCAAGGGTGAAAATGGCCTATCCGCACTCGCCGGGCGCGAAACCGAAGCGCAGGCCGCAATTGATCAGGCCATTGCTTATGCTGCGGCGCTTAACACGCCCAATATCCATGTGATGGCAGGGTTTGCCACCGGTGAACAAGCGCATCAAACCTTTGTCGCTAACTTGAGATACGCGACCGAAAAAGCCGCTGCGCAGGGCATGACTATTTTGATTGAACCGCTGAATCACCATGATGCGCCGGGGTATTTCCTGCAAACCTCGGCTCAGGCCAAGGCCATTATTGAGGAAGTGGCAGCGGATAACCTCAAGCTGATGTTTGACTGCTATCACCTGCAAATTATGGAAGGTGATATTTCCCGGCGTTTAGCCAGCCTGCTGCCGATGATTGGGCATATTCAGTTTGCCTCGGTGCCTAAGCGGCAGGAACCGGACAGTGGCGAGTTAAATTATCGGCATATTTTTGCGGTGTTGGCTGAATTAGGTTATGACGCACCATTAGGGGCGGAATATAAACCGGCGACAACTACGGATGCCGGACTAGGCTGGATGGCCGCTTATCAGAATATGTAGATGCCCTCTTAATTCAGGCATTCCAAGTAATTTTGTCAGCCGTGCTATTGCTTGCGTTAGCACTGCGTGACAGACTGGGTGGATTATGATGAACAAACTTGACTGGCATGCCGAGCGTGCTGATTTATCGGGTATTCACCTGTTGGACGCTGCCCCGGAGAGTGTGGGGATTGACCTGCGGGCAGTCCGTGCTTACCGGCTGCAACGGGTGCGTGAGCAAATGCAGCAGCGTAATATCGCGGCCTTGATCCTGTCTGACCCGGTGAATATTCGCTATGCCACTGGCACGCGCAACATGCAGATTTTTTCCGCGCGTAATACACCCTCACGTTATCTGTTACTGACCGCTAACCGTACCATTTTGTATGAATTTACCGGCTGTCATCACCTGGCCGATGGCTATGAAACCATTGACGAAGTGCGTTCTGCCATGACTGCGAGTTTTGTGGCTGCCGGGTCAGGCATTGGTGAGCGCGAACGGCAGTGGGCAAAAAGCATGCTGTCTACTGTGCGTGAGCTGGTCGGTGATGATAAACCCACGGTAGGGCTGGAACGCATGAACGCGGGAGCCGCTATCGCCTTGGTGCAGGAAGGGGCACGGGTGGTGGATGCGCAGGAGCCGGTAGAAATGGCGCGCTGCATTAAATCCGCCGAAGAAATAAAATGCGTAGTGGCTTCATTGCGGGCGACAGAAACAGCGGTCGGCAAGCTGCGGGAAGCCATTCGTCCGGGCATCACCGAAAACGCGTTATGGTCGGTTCTGCACCAGTCCGTGATCGCGCAAAATGGGGATTATTGTGAAACCCGCCTGTTGAGCTCAGGCACCCGGACTAATCCCTGGTTTCAGGAAACCGCGAGTAAAGTGATTGCGGCCAATGAGCTGATCGCGCTGGATACCGATGTGGTGGGCTGTCATGGTTATTATTCTGATTTCTCCCGCACTTTCCATGTCGGCCCGGACAAGCCCAGTGCGGTTCAGCGTGGTTTATACGCCGTTGCCCATGAACAAGTGCACTACAACATGAGTATCCTCAAACCCGGCCTGAGCTTTCGTGACTATTCCGAACAGGCTTGGAGCATCCCGGATAAATACTTCAAAAACCGCTACTACCTGTCCTCACATGGCGTCGGCATGACGGGTGAATACCCTTATCTTTACCACCGGGCAGACTTCGGTGATGCGGGCTATGAGGGTGAGATTTTGCCGGGTATGACGCTGTGCGTGGAAAGCTATATCGGCGAGGACGGCGGGAAGGAAGGCGTTAAACTGGAGCAACAGGTACTCATCACCGATTCAGGAGTTGAGCTGTTGTCGCTGTTTCCGTTTGAAGACGATTTGCTGGCTTGAAAGCAACCTCTGGCAATGCTGTTTTTGAGAATTAAACGCATTCCAGCGGACTCCTGTACACGGCAAAAGCCAGAATCCATCTATTGTCGATAATCCTTGACGAATAGCATTATGTCCATTATTATGGACATATGTATTCAGATAACGCCATTAAGGCATTTGCCGCACTCGCGCACGAAACACGATTAAAGGTCTTCAGAATACTGCTTGAATACGGACACACTGGCACGGCAGCGGGGACGATCAGCGATCGCCTTGAGATTCCACATAACACGCTTTCGTTTCACCTGTCTCACCTCACGCAGGCTGGCCTGATTACTGTCCGTAAAGACGGGCGCTCCATGATCTACGCCGCTCATTGTGATTCTATCGAAGACCTGATCGGCTATCTGCGCGAAAACTGCTGCATCCTTGAAGAAGGGTGTGGCACCGACTGCCAACCCATAAAACGAGGCACATCATGACACGACTCCATATTCATATTTCCGTTGATAATCTGGAACAGTCCACCCGATTCTATTCCGCATTATTCGGTGCAGAACCCAGCAAGCAAAAACCAGACTATGCCAAATGGATGCTTGACGATCCGCGCATCAATTTTGCCATTTCTGCCCGGGGCGCAAAAGCAGGACTGGATCACTTAGGCATTCAGGCCGAGGATGAATCCGAA
This sequence comes from uncultured Thiothrix sp., assembly GCA_964293125.1. GTDB lineage: Bacteria > Pseudomonadota > Gammaproteobacteria > Thiotrichales > Thiotrichaceae > Thiolinea. The sequence goes on from CAXYXY010000045.1 coordinate 25,372, forward strand.
ATGGCCGCGCTGCGTGAACGCATCCAGCAAGCCGACATGCAGGCCTTCGATGAAGGTGAAGCCACATGCTGCTACGCCAAATCTGATAAAACATGGGTGCAAGACCCAAGCGGCATCGCCTGGGAAACCTACCACACCATGGGCGAGGCCGAATTCTTTAATGATGCGCCAGCGGCAAACGGTGCATGCTGTGCTCCCAAAGCCAGTGAAACTAACCGTGGGTGTTGCTAATGAGTCAACCTGTTTCCGTTCTGTTTCTTTGTACTGGCAATTCCTGCCGCTCCATTATGGCCGAAGCATTGCTGGCGCATCAGGGCGGCGAAAACTTCCTGTCACATAGTGCCGGAAGTTTTCCAACAGGTGATGTGCATCCACAAAGCCTCACCACCTTAAAAGCGCGCGGCATAGCCACCACGGGTTACCGCAGCAAAGCGTGGGACGAATTCACCAACCAGCCGATCGATATTGTCATTACCGTATGCGACAACGCCGCCGGTGAATCCTGTCCGATATTCCTCGGCCAACCCCTTAAAGGGCATTGGGGCGTTCCCGATCCTGCCAAGTTTGAAGGCAGTGCAGAAGAAACCACCCAAGAATTCAGCCGTATTTGCGATATGCTCGAAAAGCGCATCAAAGCACTGATACGCTTGCCGCTACAAAACATGGACAAAGAGGAAATCCAGCAAACACTAAATACGATAGGCACGTTATGACCGAATCTCCTTCGCCGCTTGGCTTGTTTGAACGTTATCTATCCCTTTGGGTAGCACTGTGTATTGCCGCAGGTGTTGGACTGGGTATTGCAGCACCGTCCCTCTTCCAGACCATTGCGGGTATCGAATATGCCAGTGTCAACCTCCTGGTAGCACTATTCATCTGGGTAATGATTTACCCGATGATGGTCAATGTCGATTTTGCCAGTATCAAGGATGTAGGCCGCAAACCGAAAGGCTTATGCATCACGTTGGTGGTCAACTGGCTTATAAAGCCCTTCACCATGGCCGCACTCGGCATTCTGTTCTTTGAATATGTGTTTGCCGGACTGGTAGACCCCGCAACCGCCAAGGAATACATCGCAGGGATGATCCTGCTGGGCGTTGCACCTTGCACTGCGATGGTGTTCGTCTGGAGTCAGATGGTGCGCGGCGATGCCAATTACACACTGGTGCAGGTGTCGATTAACGACATTATCATGATCTTTGCCTTCGCCCCGCTTGCCGCCTTTTTACTGGGCGTAACGGATATTGTCGTACCGTGGGAAACGCTCCTTATTTCTGTGGTTCTATACGTCCTTATTCCTCTGGCAGCAGGGTATGCTACCCGGAAGAAACTGGATGACTCCGGCAACGAGCAACGCATTAAGCGTTTCACTGAGCAGGTCAAGCCCTTCTCTATCCTTGGCTTGTTGGCAACTGTTGTTCTGTTGTTTGGTTTCCAAGCGCAGACTATCCTGGATAAGCCGCTGGTCATCGCTCTGATTGCCATCCCCCTACTCATCCAAAGCTACGGTATTTTCATCATCGCCTATGCTTGGGGCTACCTCTGGCGCGTTCCCTTCAACACCGCCGCACCCGCCGCCCTGATCGGCACCTCTAATTTCTTTGAGCTGGCCGTCGCAGTGGCTATTAGCCTGTTTGGCTTGCACTCCGGTGCCGCATTAGCGACGGTAGTGGGCGTGCTGGTCGAAGTTCCGGTCATGCTCTCACTCGTGGCGTTTGCCAACCGGACGCGTACATCGTTCCCTGTGTAGTGGCAAGGTGGTTCAACCCCTAGCCCCGCTCCAGCGAATAAATCGCCGCCGTGAGCGCAAACAGCATCGACAAGCCGGTTGCACAGCGCACCACCAGCAGTAAAGCCGGGTAATGCTCGACGGTGAGCGCGTGATTACCGATAAACCAGGCCATCAGTAAAGTCACCACCGCCGTACCAAACATTTGCCCCATCAAACGCCCCATAGTCAACAAGGCCGAAGCAATCCCCAGCCGTTCCTCACTCACCGCCCCCAACGCCACATTATTATTTGGCGTAGAAAACAGGGCGAAGCCCAAGCCCATCAGCAGCAAACAGCCTCCCAACAGATACAGCGAAGTATCCGCCCCCAGCGCGACTGTCACCACCAACAGGCAAAGCGCGAAAAGACCACAGCCCAGCGCCGCCAGATTACGCGCCGAATAACGATCCGACAGCCTGCCCGCAACCGGTGCCATCAACGCCATCATCATCGCTTGCAGCACCAACATCTGCCCAGCTTCAGTCGGCATCATCCCCCGGTTATATTGCAGGTACAGCCCCATTAGGAACACCAGTCCGTAATTGGCTGCATACATCAACAGGGAAGCGACCAGCGAGCGTGAAAAGATACGGTTCTCCCACACCACCCCCAAGCGGATGATGGGGTTCGGCACCCGCCGCGTATGCCGGAGAAACAGCCCGAAGAATACGGCAGCCAGCAACAGCCAGACCAGCCCTTCACCATTTGCCAGTCGTCCGACACCGATAAAAAACGGCAATAACCATAAGGCCAGCAGTACCGTACCCGGCCAGTCGAGCGCTGGAGCCTGCTCGGTGCGCCATTCACCTTTCATTTTGGCCACCCCGAATAACAGACCCACCAGCGCCAGCGGCACCTGCACAAAAAATACCGCATGCCAACTGATCTGATCGGTCAGCCAGCCGCCCAATAACGGCCCGACACTCAAGCCGGTATACACCGAGGCCACCACCCAACCCAGCGCCGCACCGCGCCCGAAACCTTTAAAAACACTGCTGATAATCGCGATGCCGGTGCTGAAGAACATCGCCGCCCCCACCCCCTGAATCACCCGGTAAAACAGTAGCGCCTCAATACTTTGCGCCAGCCCCGCCAGCAGGCAACCGACAATAAACACCAGATTGCCCGCCATGAACATGCGCTTGCGGCCATGAATATCCGCCAGTCGTCCCACGGGCAACAAAGCAATCATATTGCTCAGCAGAAATACCGCCGGAATCCAGCTGGCATAAACCGCATCGGTATGCAGGTCAATCGCGATAGCCGGTACCGCAACCAACGTGGCCGACAAGGCCAGCGGCGTAAGAAACGCACTGATACACACCACCAGCAGAACAATCATGCGGGCGGCAGGGTTTTGCTCATAATAAAGCCGGGTAGCTTCGCTATTCATCAGGGCTTATGTCCCCGCACAAGGCTGGCATGTCATGGCATGCATCTACCTTGAACCTCTCCAACAAGCGCTGTACCTCGGCGGTATAATTTGCAGTCTCATGCTCAGGCGAGCACAAATAAGTAGTATGCGCCCCCAGTTCCGCATCAATGGCCGCACTCCAGTCCGCATCCATCTCAATCAGCTGCTCACCGGCATACAACAGGTATTCAACAAAGGCCTGATAGGCTGGCAACTCCGGGCTGGTACGCAGCGCACAATAATCGGGGGCAGCCAGATTCGGTTTCTGAATCGACAAATTCAGGTATTCACGGAAAATCTCTTTGGCCGACTGTTCCTTTTGAATCTGGTCGGCAGCATCAATCTGGATTTTCACCGCGACCAGCGCCCCCAAGGCAATAATGGCCGTCAACAAGGTCGACAAGGCTCCCACCGCATTCGCATGCCGGTCAAGCCAGCCCATCATGCACACACCGCCACTTCGACCAAACAGTCGTAAAACGTTGCGCCGCCCCCCATATCCGTCAAAGCCTGACTCGCGACTTCATTACAGTTGCGGCCATCGGGCGACAGTTTACGCCACCAGACGGAAGGTGCGACCACCACGCCGGGGCGAATAGTATCGGTGACTTTTGCCCGCACCGTGAACCTGCCGCGCTCATTGAACACATCCACCGTCTGATCGTGGGTGATAGCGCGTGCGGCGGCATCGTCCGGGTGAATTTCCAGAATCGGCTCCGGGTTCTTCCCGCGCAAGCTGTCCACATTCACAAACGAGGAATTCAGGAAGTGACGGGACGGCGGCGAAATCATTGCCAACGGAAAACGTGCGGCGAGCGCGGGCTGACTGAGCGCAGATTCATACGGCGCAACAAAATCCGGCAATGGATCCAGTCCTTGTGCAGCCAACGCTTCCGACGCAAACTCACAACGCCCGGAAACGGTCGGAAATCCCCCGGCAGCAAACGGCGCAGCCGGTACTGCCAGCGCCTGCCAGCCTTGTGTGCTTAAAGTATCCCAACTCATGTGGCGCGTATGCGCGTGTTCCCAGTCGAACGCCTGGCGGGCCAGCGTTCTATCATCGTCTTGAAAACAGCTGTCCGTGAAACCCATGCGCGCTGCCAACAAGCGGAAAATTTCTGCATTGGGCTTGCATTCGCCCAAGGGGGCAATCGCGGGATGGCTGAGCAGGATGTACTGGTGCCCGTAAGGTTTGTGGATGTCACCATGCTCCAGCTGGGTGGTGGCAGGCAGGATAATATCGGCATAATCAGCCGTATCCGTCTGGAAATGCTCCAGCACCACGGTAAACAGGTCTTCACGGGCAAACCCAGCCACCACTTTACTGCTATCGGGCGCGACGGCCACCGGGTTGCTGTTATACACAATGAGCGCTTCGACTTTAGCGCCAAACGCCTCGTCCCCGGTTTGCAGCAGCGCATCACCCATCGCACTCATGTTGATGCTGCGCGGTTGCCGCCCGGCAGGCCAGAGATCAGTCCGGTCGAGCGCCGGTTTATTGACCGGAAAAAACCCGGAGCTGGAGAGCAACAAACCACCGGATGCATGCCGCCATGCCCCCAGCAACGCGGGTAAACAGGCGACCGCCCGCACCGCATTACCACCGCCCCGCACCCGCTGCATGCCGTAGTTCAGGCGAATCGCCACTGGCTGCTGGTCACGCACCGCCGTCTGCCCCAGTAAACGGGCCAGTTGTTCAAGCTCGGCAGCGTTAATCCCGCACAGTGTCGCCACCCGTTCGGGCGGGTAGTCGGCTGCCCGTGCCGCCAGTTCGGTAAAGCCCAGCGTATACTGCTGGATATAATCATGATCAAGCAGATCATCCCGGATCAGCACATGCATCAACCCGAGTGCAAACGCGGCATCGGTACCGGGCAGCAGGGCAATATGCTGATCACACTTTTGTGCCGTCAGGCTGCGATAAGGATCAATCGCAATCAACAAGGCACCTTTGCGCTGTGCGGCTTGGGCACGTCGCCAAAAATGCACGCTGGAAGTAATCGGGTTACTGCCCCAGATGACGATGATTTTGGCGTCGTTCATCGCCTCGACATTCATGCCCACGCTGCCGCCATAAGTCGCTTTCAACGCCGCCGTACCCGCCGCAGAACAAATGCCGCGTTCCAACAGCGATGCACCCAGGCGGTTGAAAAAGCGTGCCGCCATGCCTTCACCCTGCACCAGCCCCATCGTCCCGGCGTAGCTATAAGGCAAAATCGCCTCGGGGTTACGTGCCGCAATCCCCTGCAGCTTGGCAGCAATCGTGTCCAGCGCCTCATCCCAGGAAATGGGTTCAAACCGGCCTTGCCCTTTCGCACCCACCCGCTTCAGCGGGGTGAGCAGACGATCAGGGTGATAAGTACGATCCAGATAGCGCGCTACTTTGGTGCATAGAACACCATCAGTCGGCGGGTGATCAGGATCACCTTCAACTTTGACCGCCCGACCTGCGTCATTGACGCTCACCCGCATCGCGCAGGTATCGGGGCAATCATGGGGGCAGGCAACTTGGACGGTACGCATGGTGTGCTCCTGAATAGGGATACTGGCTACAAATAGCGGATCAGTTTAGCAGTTGACTACTACAAAGTCGCTTCCGCCGAAGTTCAGCTATCATAACCCCACATGATGGGGAATGGGGATTCTTAACCGGCTGGCGATTAGCTAACCCGAATTTCTCACCTAGTTGATAGATAAGGCCGTTCAAGGTAAAATAATTGCTGTGCAATCAATCATTTAACCATTTTGAGAGAACGGCCTTATGAAAACAGAGTGTACACTTGAACCGCTGCCCTTTCACCCCGAAAATCGTCGAACTATACAAGCAAACTTCAATGGAGAATTCATCAGTTCAGAGGGCGGTGCTTTGCTCTTACGCGAGACAGAACTGCAAACACACATTCTTTCACGGCTATCCCATGGTTTCACCGACCACCGTGCCCCTCAGTGGATTGAACATTCCTTGGCAGGGCTGATTAAACAACGTGTTTATGGGTTAGCACTCGGCTACGAAGACCTGAATGACCATGATCCGCTCCGGCTTGATCCTTTATTGGCCGTTTTATGTGGGAAGCAAGACCCACTGGGGAAAACACGTGAACGTGATCAGGATAAAGGCAAAGCCCTGGCAGGGAAAAGTACGCTGAACCGTCTTGAACTGACCCCGAAAACCGTTGACGACCAGGAGCGTTATAAAAAAATTAGCGCTGATCACGCCGCGATGGACGACTGGTTGGTCGATCTATTCCTTGAGTCTTACGATGAAGAACCCGAATGGATGACGTTGGATGTTGAGGCCACCGATGATCGTGTTCACGGTGATCAGGAAGGGGGTTATTATAGCGGCTATTACCGTCATGACTGCTACCTGCCCCTGTATATTTTCAGTGGGCATGAGGGGTTATGCGCCCGTTTGCATTCCGCCAGCACCGACCCGGCCGATGGCACCCTGGTAGAGCTTCAGCGCATTGTCAGGCGGATTCGTCAGCATTGGCCAACGGTACGGATTCTGTTTCGGGGTGATGGCGGTTTTTGCCGGGAAGAGCTGATGGTGTGGTGCGAAGACCACCGGGTGGATGACCTGATCGGACTCGTTGGGTGCAAGGATAACGATCAGTGTCCGGCGTATTAGCCTGTTCTTTTCGGCCAGTTATGCCTGGCCTGATTTGTTCCGGCAAGTGTTGCAACAACTGCAAAACCCACCTGCCAGAGAATAGCGACACGACAGTAGTTCTTGAAAGGGTAAAACAACTCCGAATCATTCAAACGGATTTTTCCGGGTTAACTCCTGCCTGCAATAGGGATTTTGGGGCTGATTTGAGGGTGATTTCCCTGATCATGAGGTCAGCAGAAAGCTGTGTTGTGTCGGCAGAGTGTGTCAATTAGGTGAAAGACTGATTTTTGATCAATTGATGGTAGTTGGCTGGGGAGTGTGAGAAATTCGGGCTAAAGCGATTAACTACAAGACTGAAACCGTTGCGGATTATGTGGCGAAGCATACCGGTGGCGCTGGTTTTGACATCGTGTTCGACACTGTTGGTGGTGAGAATATGACAAAATCGTTTGAGGCGGCGGCGTTAAACGGCCAGGTTGCATCCACGGTATCTATGCTGGAAATAGATCTGACCCCGGTTCATTTCAAAGGTTTGTCACTGCATGTGGTGTTTATGTTGTTGCCGATGTTGCACAATGTGAAGCGTGAAGAACATGGGCATATTTTAAGCCTGCTGACTGACATGGCTGAAGCCGGTGCTTTGAAGCCGGTGCTGGATGAGAATCAATATGCGTTGAGCGAAGTGGGCGCGGCTCATGAGCGTTTGGTTAGCGGTAAAGGCATGGGTAAAGTGGTGGTTGAGATATCCGGATAACCAAACTTTGTGTCCGGTGCATGGAATTGAGGTAATTGTGTTTTTGTGCCACTTTTGAATTACAATAGTGGCACATCTGAACAGGAGTATACTCTGATGCATGCCATTGAACTTTCCGTAGGAAAACAAGGAAGAATTGTCATCCCCGCGAACTTAAGGCAACAACTGGCCATCGAAGCGGGGTCACAGCTAATCGCTTGGGTTGAAAATGGCCGTTTAATCCTCGAAACTAAAAAACAATTGTGGCAAACAATTCATGCTGCCTGCAACGCCATACCAAAAGGGACTGACCTGGCTCAGGAGTTGATTGAAGAGCGCAGGATTGCTGCTGCCAGTGAAAATCAATGACCAATAAACGCTATTTACTGGATGCCTCCGCCTTACTTGCAGCGATACATGATGAACAAGGTGGTGATGCCGTTCAACAGCGGATTGAAGCGTCCAGATAGGAAAGGCAATCACAAAACAATTAAGCGGGTCTTCGGTACTGTTGGGGGGCGTATTTTCAGGATAATGTTTGCAATGCCTTGATGATATCGTCACAGAGAGTGTAAACCAATCTGTGTAACTTCCTTTAACCTGCTACCCTTCGCCGGGTA
>CAXYXY010000046.1:0-33124 GCA_964293125.1 uncultured Thiothrix sp.
TACTTTTACAAGTACATGATTATACAGTTAGTTTGGGTTCAGCGGGAATTGCTGGCAACAGCTAATGCGCGATAATTCTGATTAACACGGGCTGACCAGAGCTTTCCAACTTTTTTGAAATGCAACGAGGGATGTTCTGGGTTTTCTTCCACGACTCTGAACTGTTTTTCGGCGAGGGTTTGAATTTCATCTGGCAAAGCATAGAAATGCTGCCAGAACTGAGGCGTGGTCTTATGCACGAAAATCCTTTAACTGACTTTTATTCTCAGCTTCCAGTGCTTCCTCTAATAAAAAATCCAGTTTGCCTGATTCCGCGTCGGCTTGTATTTGCCTATCCCAGCCGTTGTCATCCAGATGATTCAGGGTGAACAATACCTTGCTTTGCTCATCGGGTGGCAACTTTCGGTAGGCTTCGACGACTTCGTTTGCTGTACCCATAAATCACCTTGCTTTGTTTCAAGCGGTTTATGTTAATCGGTTTACCGTGTCCACAGTCTAGCACAGGCTGTGTTCCAACAGCATCACCTCTTCGGCATCCAGCCCGAACAACGCATACACGGCCTGATTCAAAGTAGCTTCCTGAGTCGCTAACTGGTGGTTGAACTGCTGGATTTGCTCTTTGCCATCATTAAACAGCTCTTCCCAGTCGCTACGCTCTTTCAGGGGTATGGCTTGTTTGAAACGGGCTTTGACTTCCTGCTGAAACTCGCTGAAATCCAGTTCCCACCAAGCTTTCAGCTTGTTGGATAATTTGGCTTCACGGTCATTCGGGCAAAGGTCAGCAATACGGCGGGTGAAAGTATCTTCCAACTGGTAGCGACTTTCGGCTATTGTTTGGCAGGATTCAGCCAGTTTTGCAATGGTTTGTTTTTGTGCATCAGTGGCATTAGGCATGGGTAAGGTTTCCATGCGGATGGTGCGTAGTTCATAGAAACCACCACGGACGAAAGTACAAATACCAGATATGACAAACCATAGCGTACTTGAATTCAGCAAGCCCAGTAAGAAACTGTCACCACGCGGGGCAAAAAAGCATTTATTGTTGGTGAATGTTCCACAGTTAAGGATAAAATTTGGGCTATTAGAGAACTCTGGGTAAATCACTCTTTGGTGCTCAAATTCACCATAATAGGCACAAGCTCGTAACTCCCACCAAAAATCCCCCTTATCACCCCGTTTACGGCCTTGCACAGCAAAAGGCTTCAACCACTCACAGATAGCGGGGTGCTGATTTTGCAACCAGCTCCATGCCTCACTTTCAGACAATTCAGCATCAAACTTACCCATCTGTTCCCGCGTCCAGCCTTTTGGAAACAAGATCAGGTACAGATGCCGAGATTCAGCCCGCCATTTTTTCAGGTCTTTACCTTCCAGAAAGGGCTTGAGGCGTTCTAGTGATTGCGGATTTTGCTTGATGATATGATTCCGCGTTGCCTCATCAATAGCAAAAGCGGCATTCAGGCCTGTTTTTAAACCATACAGCGGTTGCCCGTAGACCTCCTTCAAAGTCGGCTTGTTGCGGATAATCTTTGCCCGTAGTGCCTGCAAGCGTTCATCTTCCAGCCGCCAGCCATCCAGCCCCAGCTTGCTTTGCTGCATTTCACCAAAGCTGGCCTCCTGTAGTTCCCCGCTCAAGTCCGCTACTTTGCTGGAAGTCACGTTCAAAAAGCGAAAACTCTGATTCGGTGCCTGCTTGCGTGCACGGGTGGGCTTTTCCATCACCAAAATAGCCGGGTAAGTGGTGACCCCTTCGAACACCTGCAAATCTCCAAAATTCACCACGGTTTTCAGGTTACTTTCCACCTGCAAGAACTGACGCAAGCCTTCCCCACTCCCGGTTTTGAAGAAAGTGGCCGAACTGATAAAGCCCATGTACCCGCCTTTTTTCAGCAGATTTAAGCCCAATTCAAAAAAGTAGGTATAAAGATCAGCCACCCCATGATAAGTTTTATAATTCGCTTCCAGATAAGGCTTGATCGGGCTGAGTCGCTCCTGGCGCACATACGGCGGGTTCCCCAGAATCACATCAAAGTCACTGAAACGCCCGTACCAGCTAAACGCCCCCTTATCGACCGACTTGTCCGCAATGAGGCTGTTTCCTTGCCGGATATTGTCTTTCAGTGAGGTCAGAAGTTTCCCCTTTTCCGCCGTGACCAGCCACAGCGACAAGCGGGCAATTTCCACCGATTCCGCATTAATATCCACCCCGAACAAGTTGCTGCTGAGAATGTCATGATTCAGGTCAACCCCGAACAAATCCCCTTTTTCACCCAATTCATGCAGCCGCTCATTCAGCCCGGCATATTCTTGCTTCAGATACCCGAAGGCAGCGACCAAAAACGCACCACTCCCACAAGCCGGGTCAAGGATGCGCGTTGTGGCCAAAATATTACGATAAGCTAACCACCATGCAGCGGTATCAACGGGCTGCTGAATCTCCTGCTTCTTCTTGTCGAGATACGCGCCCAAGGTCTGCCCCACCATCCAATCCGTGATAAAGTCCGGCGTATAAACCACACCATCCTGTTTACGTTTGCCGCTGGTGCCCTGTTGCTGCTGTGACAATAACAGATCATTGTTTTCATCCAGTGACTCATAAATCTGGTCAAGATCAGCAATCGACTGTTCGAAAATATGCCCCAGAATCGTCACGCTTACGTCGGTCTGAAAATCATATTCCCACAAGCGTTTCAGTTCCCACAACAGCCCATCACTGATGCTGAGTTCCTCAAGATCAGGGTTCGGCTTGAACAAATCCCCGTTATACTTGGGAATGTCTTTAGCGGCGTTACCCTCGTTGATGTGGGTGAACAACAGCTTGAGCATATCCCACGCACTGTGAAATTCATTGGCACCACTGATATAACTGTTCAACGTTTTATCGGGCAGCAAATCCCTGTCTTCGGCATACGCGATAAACAGCACCCTATCCAGCAGGGTTTGTGCCCGTGCTACCATCCCGGCGCGGCGAATGCGATTATTTTCGCGCTTCATGCCATTAATCAGCAGGACCCGAATATCCCGGTAATCGGCGTACAGCTCATTCGTGATTTGTTTTTCAACTTGCTGGCTGTTCTGGAACAGCTTTTCTGTGGTGCCGGATAGCAGGCTTTTTGCCCCCAGCAACAGCACAAATTCAGCGTACCTATCCGGCTCGACCAATTCGGCCAGCTGCCAGCTTTGGTAAGCCTTATCAGAATAGCCATGTTTATACAGCCGAATTTCAATGCAGTTGGAAACAATGAACCAGTCTGCGTGCCCTTGACTGTTGCGGGCATAACCCGCTGCCTGTTCCACCGTCGAATGAGTGCGCCCCAGCATGGGCACATCCATATTGCTGGTTTTGGGTGACTTCAGTTCTAACGGTGCTAACAGCCGTTTTTCCTTGTCCGAAAAGTACCCAAAGCCAATATCTACCCGCCCGGTACGCTTCACCGCGCTTTCATTGGCTAGCGTCCATTGCCCGGTTTTCGGGTGCTTGCTAGTGAAGCCGGTGTACCCCAGCACAGTTTCACACAGGCTGCTGTAAAAGTCCGCGTGCAAATTCCCTTCTGACTGCCTGTTAATGGAACCATCCTGAATGGCACGCTGCCAGCCCTGCAAGGCTTTTAATGGCTTGGGCGGTATCTGCCCATCCTTCAGCAAATGAGCGGCTTGGAGAGCTTTAGCCAGTGTACGCGGGTGGAATAGCGGCTGTTTGGACATGGGCAAACTTTGATTATTGATGAAAGGCGCATGTTAGCGTAAAAAGCATTCAGGGCATAAGCAAATAGCAGGTATAGATAAATTGCTTTCCGGTGCTTTTTCCGGTGCTTAAGTGAGATATGAAAAAGCGTGGTCTTATGCACGGAGATCCTTTAACTGACTTTTATTCTCAGCTTCCAGTGCTTCCTCTAATAAAAAATCCAGTTTGCCTGATTCCGCGTCGGCTTGTATTTGCCTATCCCAGCCGTTGTCATCCAGATGATTCAGGGTGAACAATACCTTGCTTTGCTCATCGGGTGGCAACTTTCGGTAGGCTTCGACGACTTCGTTTGCTGTACCCATAAATCACCTTGCTTTGTTTCAAGCGGTTTATGTTAATCGGTTTACCGTGTCCACAGTCTAGCACAGGCTGTGTTCCAACAGCATCACCTCTTCGGCATCCAGCCCGAACAACGCATACACGGCCTGATTCAAAGTAGCTTCCTGAGTCGCTAACTCGCCGTCGGTAGCCGTGATAACCGGCTCGTACACCCAACACACATCACTTTATCCCACCCCAGGTTTCAATGCTTCAACAGTCGCTATTGATAGCCCCGTCAACTCGGCCACCTCCTCAACAGAATGCCCTTTCCCCAACAAACGACGAGCCGTTACCTTAAGTTGTTGTAAACCTTCCTCAAGCCCCTCTTGAAAACCTTCCTCAAGCCCCTCTTGAAAACCTTCCTGATGTGCTGTATCCGTCGAATTTTTCAGATCACGGTAATACTTCAAACTGTCTTCGTAAGCTTGTCTATCTTTAGGTGCAAACGTGGCCAGCTTTGCTTCGGTAAACAATTTTTCAAAAACTGTTTCCTGAAAGTTCTGGGGCAGGCTATCCAGCTGATGCAAGTGGCAAAAGGTGTAGAGCCATTTGTCCTGCAGGGTTTTCAACTCATGAGCTTGCTTGTTAAACCGGGGCAAAATAATGTAAATGAAATTCAGCTTGTCGAAAAACACGCGGTTATGCTGATCTTTTAACTGTGCGTGATAGAGCACTTCGGTCTCATGCTCATCCATCACGAAATCCAGTATGCCAATCGTGTAGACTGTGGACAGGCGGTAATCCCAATCTCCCCGTTGTGCCTGTTCCTGAATCGCAAACGTGGAGTAATACAGGCTGCGGTCTTTGAAATAGGCTTGCTTGACCTTTTGCAGCTCAATGATAAAACGCTCACCCTGAGTACTAATACAATTCAGATCAAAAATCGCCCGCCGATCCAATGGGCTGATTCCTTGATACTCATTTTTAGTGTACTGCAAATCGCGTATCTGATGAATTTCGGGCAACAGGCTGTTCAGAAAACTGATCAGCAGATCTTTGTTCGGCTCTTCACCAAACAGCTTTTTAAAACCAAAGTCGGTCAAAGGGCTGATATAGATGGCTTGCATAACGTGTCCTGCGCATTTGGCTTGGGTAGCTACAGTTTACTGGAAAAGGAGCTGATTAGTATGAATCTATCACCCTCCCCCGCGCAAAAAACCGCGCTATCCCCGCCTGCGCCTCCGTTGACTCCCAGCGATCCGCCAGTTGCTCCGCCGTGTACTGCAACTGATCCGCTTCCGCCGAACGCGCCAGATGCAGGCACAACGCTTTAGCCGCCACCACCGCCCCCGGTGCACAGTGCAAATACGGCAACACTTCCGCTGCTAATGCTGCATCCAGGTCGGCAGCACTCACGACTTCCGTCACCAGCCCCAATGCTTGCGCCCGTGGTGCATTAAACACCTTGCCACCCATAAACACCTGCCGGGCATTGCCCTCACCCAGCCGCCTGACCACATACGGGCCAATCGTCGCCGGAATCAACCCCAACCGGGTTTCGGTCAGGGCAAACTGGCACTGCTCCGCTGCGATCACCGCATCACACACCGCCAGCATGCCGATGCCACCGCCATAAGCCGCCCCCTGCACTTTAGCGATCAGCGGTTTGGGCAGTGTATCCAGCTCACGCAGCATATAAGCCAGCTGCAACGATTCCTGCATTTTCCCGGCGCGGTCTTTACTGGCCTGTTCCTGCATCCAGCCAAGATCACCGCCTGCACAAAAACTTTTCCCCTCTGCCGTCAGCACCACCACCCGCACACCCGCAGCCGTCGCCAGTTGCCGCGCTGCAGCACGAATTTCGGCGATCATCTGCGCATTCAGCGCATTATGTTTCTCCGGTCGCGCCAGCGTCAGGGTCGCCACCCCGCGTTCATCCTGTTCAAGGCGAATGGTCTTAAAACTGCTTGTTAACTTATCATCAGCCATGACGCTCCGCCCCCGCGCCCTGTAACCGCGCTTTCAGATTCAGAATAAAGTGGCTGGCCGCCGCCAGTTTATCCTCATTAATACCGGTGTGATAACCCAACTCATGCAAACGCGCCACCACAGCACCGCTGGCGACATTGCCCTTGGCACCGGGCGCATACGGACAGCCGCCCAAACCACCGACCGCCGCATCAAAAGTACGCAGCCCACGCGCCAGACTCACCTCGATATTCGCCAGCGCCTGATGATTGGTGTCGTGATAATGCCCGGCCAGTTTGTCCGCGCTGGTCACTTCCAGCACGGTTGCCAGCAGCGCATCCATCGTCTCCGCCTCGCCTTTGCCAATCGTGTCACCCAGCGAGACTTCATAACAGCCCAGCGCCAGTAGTTTTTCCACCACCTGCGCCACCACGCGCGGGTCAGTCACCCCGTCATACGGGCAGGCCACCACACAGGACACATAGCCGCGCACCGGCAAACCCTCCGCCCGCGCGCGCTGCATGATGGGCGTGAAACGCGCCAGGCTTTCCTCGATAGAACAGTTGATATTCTTCTGGCTAAAGCCCTCTGAAGCCGCCGTGAAAATCGCCACCTCATCCACCCCCGCCGCCAGCGCACGTTCATAGCCCTGCAAATTGGGGGTGAGTGCGGTATAACGCACCCCCGCCCGCCGCCCGATCCCGGCCATCACTTCCGCCGCATCCGCCATTTGCGGCACCCATTGGGGCGAGACAAAACTGGCCGCCTCAATCTTGCTCAGGCCACTTTCGGTCAATAAATTCACCAGCCTGATCTTGTCCGCCGTCGGGATAAACACGGCCTCGTTTTGCAGGCCATCGCGCGCGCCTACTTCAAACACCGTGACGTGCTTGTCGTCCTGTCTGTTAGCTTCATCCTTGTCCAGCATCGCCTTCTCCTGCTTCTGTTTCTGCCAGCGTTAACAACACGGTGCCATCGGTCACCTGATCACCCACTTCCACCGGCAGGCTCGCCACCTTACCCGCGCGCGGTGCATTCAGGCTTAACTCCATTTTCATCGCTTCCATCACCAGTAACACCTCACCCGCTTGCACCGTGCACCCGACGGCGGTGTTGATCATTTTCACCTGCCCCGGCATCGGCGCGACCAGCTGATGGGCCGCCTGCCTGGCTTCTTCGCGGTATTCGAGCGGATTGGGCAGGGTGAACCGCAGAGTCTGCCCGGCATAAAACACCGTGACTGCCCCCGTTTCCTGCCAGACATGCGCGGTGAGCAAACGCCCGCCCAGATCCAGTGTGACCGCACTGTTATCATCACCCGCGCCCCCTGCCGCCAGTAACTGCACAGCCTGTGCCGCCCCCGCGTAATGCAGGATAAATCGACCCTGCCCCGCAGATTCGGCAGGCTCCAGCACCAGTTCATACTGCTGATCCTGCCAATAAACATCCAGATACTGGCGCTGCCCACTGAAATGCCCCCAGCCCTTGAGTGTATCCCAGGGATCATGCCCAGTATGCCCTGCCCCACGCACATCCGGCAAAAACCCACCCGCTGCCAGCGCCACTAAAGCGAGGCTGGCAGTATCCGGCGCGGGTGCATGAATCAGGTTGTCCAATTCGCGCTCAATCAACCCGGTATCGACTTCACCGCGCCGAAAACCGGCATGACTCGCCAGCCGTGCCAAAAAGGCAATATTCGTCGTGCAACCGGCCACCCGGCTATGCTGCAAAGCCACCACCAGTTTGTTCAAAGCCGCATCGCGACTCGGCGCGTGCACGGTCAGTTTGGCAATCATCGGGTCATAAAAAGGCGTGATTGTGTCGCCCGCCACCACCCCAGTATCAATCCGCGCCTTGTCAGCGGGCAAATACAAATGGCTCAGGCGACCCGTCGCCGGAATAAAACCTTTACCCACATCTTCCGCATACACGCGCGCTTCAAACGCATGGCCATTCATCACCAAATCCGCCTGTTGCAGCGGGAGCACCTCGCCACCCGCAACCCGCAGCTGCCACTCGACCAGATCCAGCCCGGTGATGGCTTCAGTGACCGGGTGCTCCACCTGTAAACGGGTGTTCATTTCCATGAAATAAAAGCGGTCAGCCTGCAGACCATTAGAGGCATCAACCATAAACTCGACCGTCCCGGCACCGGCATACTGAACCGCCTGCGCGGCACGTACCGCTGCTGTTCCCATCGCGGTGCGCATCTCAGGCGTCATCCCCGGTGCGGGTGCTTCTTCAATCACCTTTTGGTGACGGCGTTGCAAGGAACAGTCACGCTCAAACAGGTAAACCGTATTACCGTGCTGGTCGCCAAATACCTGCACCTCGATATGGCGGGGTGAGGGGATGTATTTTTCAATCAGCACCTGCCCATCCGCAAACGAAGCTTCCCCTTCCCGGCGGGCGGCCTCCAGCCCTGCCTTGAAATCTGCCGGTTTATCCACCCGGCGCATGCCCTTGCCACCGCCACCGGCACGCGCTTTGATCAAGACCGGATAGCCAATCTTGGCCGCTTCTTCCATCAGAAACTCAGAGTCTTGCTCCTCACCATGATAACCGGGCACAACGGCCACACCCGCTGCTATCATCAGCTTTTTAGCGGCATCCTTCAAACCCATCGCCCGAATCGCACGGGCCGAAGGGCCAATAAACACGATACCCGCCGCGTGACACGCCTCCACAAACGCAGGATTTTCGGAAAGAAAACCATAGCCGGGGTGAATCGCCGCCGCCCCACTTATCCGAGCAATCTCCAGAATCTTATCGGCACGCAAATAACTCTCACTGACCTGTGCCGCCCCCAGTCGCCAGGCCTCATCCGCCCGCCTGACGTGCAAGGCATCACGATCCGCATCGGAATAAACCGCCACACAACGAATACCCAAGGCTTGCGCGGTACGCATCACCCGGCAGGCAATTTCGCCCCGGTTGGCAATCAGAATTTTTTTGAACATGGCAGTACGCTCCTTCACATCCGAAACACGCCAAAGCGGGTCTCATTGATTGGCTTGTTCAAGCTGGCTGACAAGGATAAGGCCAGTACTTCACGGGTTTGCAGCGGGTCAATAATACCATCGTCCCACAAGCGTGCCGAAGCATATAAAGGGTGCCCCTGTGTTTCAAACTGATCGATCACCGGTTGTTTGAACGCCGCCTCTTCCGCTGCCGACCAGCTTCCGCCGTTGCGTTCGATAGTGTCGCGTTTCACGGTCGCCAACACGCCCGCCGCCTGCTCACCGCCCATCACCGAAATCCGGCTGTTCGGCCAGCTCCACAAAAAGCGCGGGTCAAAGGCACGCCCACACATCCCGTAATTGCCTGCGCCAAAACTGCCCCCGATCAACACGGTGATTTTCGGCACCTGCGCATTCGAAACCGCCATCACCAGCTTGGCACCGTCTTTGGCGATGCCGCCCGCTTCATACTTGCGCCCGACCATAAAGCCGGTAATGTTTTGCAGGAAGACCAGCGGGATTTTACGCTGGCTACACAGCTCGACAAAGTGTGCGCCTTTCAAGGCCGCTTCGGAGAAAATCACCCCGTTATTGGCCATCACGCCGACCGGAATCCCCTGAATATGCGCAAAGCCACACACCAGCGTCGTACCAAAACGTGCCTTGAATTCATCAAAGCGCGAACCGTCCAGCACCCGCGCCAGCACCTCGCGCACATCATAGGGCGTGCGCAGATTTGCCGGGACGATACCGCTGATTTCTGCCGGGTCATAGCGGGGTGCTTCCGGGGTCGCGAGTTCCAGCCCGATATTTGAATAGTTTTTCAGGTGATTGAGGTGAGCTACGCATTGCCGCGCCAGTGCCAGCGCATGCTTGTCATTTTGTGCAAAGTGATCGGCTACCCCCGACAGGCGCGTGTGCACATCCGCCCCCCCGAGGTCTTCCGCGCTGACCTCTTCACCCGTGGCCACTTTTACCAGTGGCGGCCCGGCCAGAAAAATCGTGCCTTGCTGCCTGACAATAATGGTTTCATCCGACATTGCCGGGACATACGCGCCGCCCGCCGTACAAGAACCCATCACCACCGCAATCTGCGCAATCCCCTGCGCTGACATGGTTGCCTGATTAAAGAAAATACGCCCGAAGTGATCACGGTCGGGGAAGACTTCATCCTGATTCGGCAGGTTAGCCCCGCCGGAATCGACCAGATACACGCAGGGCAGCTGGTTGGCAGCCGCAATTTCCTGAGCGCGCAGGTGTTTTTTTACGGTCAGCGGGTAATAAGTACCGCCTTTGACGGTCGCATCGTTACAAATCACCATGCATTCACGCCCGGACACCCGCCCGACCCCGGTGATCAGCCCGGCGCAAGGTGCGGCTCCGTCATACAGGCCATGCGCGGCAAACTGGCCGACCTCCAGAAACGGGGAACCGGCATCCAGCAAACGCGCCACCCGCTCACGCGGTAATAATTTGCCTTTGGACAAATGCCGCTGTTGGGCGGCTGCGCCCCCGCCTGCCTGCGCCCGCCGTACCGCCGCCTGCACTGGCTCCAGCGCCGCTTGCATCGCCGCCTGATTCGCCTTGAACTCGGCTGAGCGGGTGGATAACTGCGAAGTCAAAATCGCCATCAACGTGTCTCCATGAACAACTCGCGGCCAATCAGCATGCGCCGGATTTCGCTGGTGCCCGCACCGATTTCATACAACTTGGCATCACGCAGCAAGCGCCCGGTCGGGTAGTCGTTGATATAGCCATTTCCGCCCAGCGTCTGGATCGCCTCCAGCGCGACCTGGGTGGCTTTTTCCGCCGCATAAAGAATGCACCCGGCGGCATCCTTGCGGCTGGTTTCGCCCCGGTCGCAGGCCATCGCCACCATGTACACATAGGCACGGCAGGCGCTAAAAGTCGTATACATATCCGCCAATTTGCCCTGCATCAGCTGGAACTCGCCAATCGCCTGCCCGAACTGCTTGCGCTCATGCACATACGGCACCACCACATCCAGCGCCGCCGCCATAATCCCGAGTGGCCCGCCGGACAGCACCACCCGCTCATAATCCAGACCCGACATCAACACATTCACCCCACGCCCTGCACCGCCCAAAATATTCTCTGCCGGAACCTGGCAATCCACAAACACCAGCTCACAGGTATTCGAGCCGCGCATCCCCAGCTTGTCGAGCTTCTGTGCCGTGCTGAAACCGGGGAAACCTTTCTCGATCAAAAAAGCGGTCATGCCTTTGGCACCTGCCGCCGGGTCGGTCTTGGCATACACCACCAGCACGTCCGCATCCGGGCCATTGGTGATCCACATCTTGTTGCCATTGAGTACGTAGTCAGCACCCACCCGTTCCGCCCGTAGCTGCATCGACACCACATCGGAACCCGAACCCGGCTCCGACATGGCCAGCGCACCGATGTGTTCGCCACTGCACAACTTCGGCAGGTACTGGGCTTTTTGTGCCGGAGTACCGTTTTTATTGATCTGGTTCACGCACAGGTTGGAATGCGCGCCATACGACAAGCCGACCGAGGCGGACGCCCGGCTGATTTCTTCCATCACGACCACATGCGCCAGATAACTCAAACCCGTACCGCCATACTCGGGGTCAGCGGTCATGCCGAGTAAACCCAGTTCGCCCAGCTCCCGCCACAGCTCCGGCGGGAATTCGTTGCTGGCATCAATCGCTGCCGCACGGGGCGCAATCCGGGCTTGTGCGAACGGGTGCACACTCGCACGGATCGCGTCAATGTCTTCACCCAGAGCAAAATTCATCGCAGCATGGAACATGGGGGTCTCCTCCAGAAACGGTCAGAACAATCAGAAAAATCAGAACAACAGGCATCTATACCGGCTAGATTACATTACGTTTACGTTAACGTAAATACATGAATCGGAGTCACGCCACCGAGGAACGCAGCGCGATTTGATCTGTCTGACTCAGCACTTAACAAGGATTAGTGCTTAAGCAATTTGAGTGGTATTATTACCACCTTTGGGGAAGTCTGTGGTTTTACCGAAACAGCTTCATAACCCGATTAAGACTGATTAATCAAGCGAATCAAGGAGCACGAGTCAATTTGAAGGCAGGATCAGAGAATCCGCTACGCATCCCTGCGTCGGCACATACTATTAATCCGGAACTGGTTTGTCAGCGCGCAGCAGGTGTGGTGGCGCGCCTGCAAAAAGCAGGGTTCGAAGCCTATCTGGTGGGCGGTTGTGTGCGTGACCTGTTGCTAGGGCATACCCCCAAGGATTTCGACATTGCAACCAGCGCCCACCCCGAACAGGTGCGCCGGATTTTTTCATCCGCACGTCTGATCGGGCGGCGGTTTCGACTGGCACATATCTATTTTGGCCGCGATTACCTGGAAGTCGCGACGTTTCGCGCCCCGCATAATGAAAGCCAGCAGGGTCAGACCAATGAGCAGGGCCGCATCACGCATGACAACGTCTACGGCACCCTGGAAGAAGACGCCTGGCGGCGTGATTTCACGATTAATGCCCTGTTTTATGACCCGGTCAATGGGGAAGTGCTCGATTTTGTCGGGGGCATGCGGGATTTGGAAAAACGCCAGCTGCGCCTGATCGGCGACCCCGAACAGCGTTACCGTGAAGACCCGGTGCGCATGATTCGCGGCTTGCGGTTTGCCGCCAAGCTCGGCTGTACGCTGGAAGGTCAGTCCGGCCAACTGATTCGCCCGCTCGGTTACCTGCTCGCCAGCGTTGCCCCGGCGCGGATGTTCGATGAAATACTCAAACTGCTCCACAACGGCAATGGCTGGGCGACCTTTCAGTTACTCGAAGCGTATGAACTGCTGGAACACCTGCTGCCGATCACCTTCGACAGTCTGGACATCGACGAAACCGGTGTTTTCAGGAAACTGGTGCAGATTTCGCTGGAAAATACCGACCGGCGACTGGCAGAAGGCAAATCAGTGATGCCACCGTTTCTGTTTGCCATTTTGCTGTGGCATGCGGTGGATGAACAGGCCGAACTGGAACGGGAAGACGGTCACCCGGAAATCCAGTCGCTGCATATTGCGGCCAGCGACGTGTTGCGTGATCAGATTATGGCAACCGCCATCCCGCGCCGCTTTAGCAATATCACCCGTGAAATCTGGGCTTTGCAACCCCGCTTTCGCCACCACGACCCGCGTCGCGCCAATGCATTACTGAATAATGCCCGGTTTCGAGCCGCGTATGATTTCCTGTGCCTGCGGGCAGCGGCGGGCGAGCCAGTGGCCGATGAATGCGCCTGGTGGACGAATTATCAGGAAGCCAATCCGGAAGAACGGCAAGACATGTGCAAACCGGCCAACAACGCTAAACGCCGCCGTACCCCCAAGCGCCGCAGCAAACCCAAAGCCAGCAGCGGCGAATGAACGCGGATGCACCCCCCACCCGCTGCTACATCGGGATGGGCAGCAATCAGGGTGATTCATTAAACACCCTGCGCTTGGCACTCCTGCAACTGGCCGCGCTGGACGGTGTCACGGTGGCGGCAGTTTCACGTTTTTATAGCAGCAAACCGGTCGGGCCACAAAACCAGCCGGATTACGTGAATGCGGTGGCAGCACTCGATACCCTGCTGGATGCACAAACACTCTTGCAGGGGCTGTTCGCGGTGGAACGGGCGCATGGTCGCCTGCGTGACCCCGGTTTGCGCTGGGGGCCACGCACGCTGGATCTGGATTTACTGCTGTACGGCGATAGCGTGATTGATGCACCCAACCTGAGTGTCCCGCACCCGCAAATGACACGGCGGGCGTTCGTGATTTACCCACTGCATGACATTGCCCCCGAACTGGTGTTGCCGGATGGCAGCCAGGTCAACCAGTTGAGGGCTGAACTGGCGGGTGATGATTTGAGGGTTTGTGCGTGAATGGTTAGTGACTCCAAGCATTGCTTTTCCTTTTTCACAAGACTATATTCATGCTTTACTTCCTTCCCTAAAAGGAAACAATGCAAGGTATTTTCCAGCGTCTGATCACTGACTTCCATGAAACCAAGCCCAAAGCTGTGGTCGAGCGGGATTACACGATTCCCCTGAACAGCGAAAAGATCATCTCGCTGATTGGTGTGCGTCGCTGTGGCAAGACCTATTTATGCTATGGGATGATGAACCAGTTGCGCGCTACGGTTGACCCGCACAATCTGGTGTATCTGAACTTTGAAGACGACCGTTTGTACGACATCCAGTTGCGCGATCTGGATAGCCTGCTGGAAGCCTATTACGCACTCTACCCCAACAAGCGCGAAGAACGTGTCTACCTGTTTCTGGATGAAGTGCAGAACATCCCGAACTGGGAGCGCTATGTACGGCGCATTCATGACACCCTGAATATACACATCGTCGTGACCGGCTCTTCATCGCGCTTGTTGAGCAGGGAAATCGCCACCAGCCTGCGCGGGCGCACCCTCACTTATGAAATTTTCCCGTTTTCATTCGCCGAGTACCTGCGCGCTCAGGACATCACCGTCAACCTGAACTCCTCACGCAGCCGCAGCTACATCCAGCATGCGTTCGCCAGTTACCTGACACAAGGCGGCTTTGCCGAAACCTTCGGGCAGGAAACCGATATTCAGGAGCGTATCTGGCGGGATTATCTCGATCTGATCGTGTACCGCGATCTGGTCGAACGCTATGACATCAAGAACACGCACCTGCTGCGCCACCTGATCAAATATGTCATGCATAATATAGGCACCCTGATCAGCGTGAACAAACTGTTTAACGAGTACAAAGGGCTGGGTCATAAAGTGGGCAAAGACACTTTGTATCAATACCTCGATTACCTGGAAGATGCCTATGCGGTGTTCACTGTGCCGGTTTTCCGCAATTCGGTACAGGAAGAACAGCGCCAGCCGCGCAAACTGTATGCGGTCGATAATGGCTTTAAAACCCTGCTGAACAGCTCTTTATCGCCCGATTTCAGCAAGTTGTACGAAAACACGGTCTTCATCCACCTGCGCCGCCAGCACCGTGAAGTGTATTACTTCAGAGGCCAGCAGGAAGTCGATTTTTATGTACCCGGAGCCAAACCGCGCCTGATCAATGTCAGCGTCAACATCGAAGGCAACCAGACCTTCGAACGCGAGGTAAAAGGCCTGCTGGAAGGAATGGACTATCTGAAGCTGCAACGCGCTGAGCTGGTCACCCAACACCGCGAGGAGCTGATCGAGATTGAAGGCAAGGCCATTGCGGTGGTGCCGTTGTGGAAGTGGTTATTGTGACAGGGTCGCAACCAACAAATCCCCCAACCGCTCCCGATCCTCCGCCGACTTAATCCGCTCCCCCGCCAGCGCCAGCGCCTCGCGCCCCAACAAGCGGTATAACTCCGCCCGTTCCGGCTGCCAGTCCTGCAAAGCCGCCAGCTGGCGCGCCACCACCGGATAATCCCCGCGTGCAATCGGCCCGGTGAGCGCCCGTTCTGTGCCCAGGGTAAAAATATTCCCCACCGTTTCCGTGACAATCGGTTGCAGGATTTTCATCGCCAGTGCGCGCTCGACCCCGGCTTCGGCAAATAACTGCACACTGACTTCCTGAAGCGCCACCAGATAGTTGCAGGCCACCACACTCGCCGCGTGGTACAAAGTTTTATGGGTCGCATCAATCACGAAACTCACACCGCCCAACCCAGCCAATAAAGGCCGCAGTAAGTCCAACGCCGCCGCATCGCCTTCCACCCCGCAATACGTATTGGCAAAGGTCTGGATGGCACGCGCCGGGTCAGCAAAACTTTTGACCGGGTGTACACTCGCAATCAATGCACCCTGCTCCCGCGCAGGTTGAAGCAGCTCGGAACCGAGCGCACCACTGCAATGAAACACCACATCCCCGGCACGCAACAAGCCGCTGGCCGCAAGCCGCTGGCAACAATCGGCAATCGCCTGATCCGGACAACCCAACAGGTAGTAGTCGGCAGGGATTAATTCATCCCAGTGCATCACGGCCTTGCCTTGACCGATAAAGGTGGCGGCATGGGCAGCACTCGGCAGTGAGCGGTTCAAGATATGGGTGATTTTTAATAGGCCACTGTGCGCCCACAAATGCCCCAGGGTCTGCCCGACATGCCCGGCTCCGATGATGTTCAAGGTGTTTTTTGCTGCGTTTTTTGCTATGTCGTCTGGTGTTGAATGCTGCATAAGCTGTCCGCTGGTCGTGTGTTTCTGAGTCTAAGTCATCCTGTTGGCACGTATCACGATGAACAGGGCTATAGCTATGTACAGTGTGCCGTTATATTAGTTTATAATCCCCCCCATTCGCACAGGTGATAAGAAAATATCCATTATGAATGATACAACCCGACCGTTAAATTTTGTTGAACGCCTCGTCAAAGAGGATCTGGACAGCCACAAAATTGCCAAAGTCCAGACCCGCTTTCCGCCGGAACCGAATGGCTACCTGCACATTGGGCATGCCAAATCCATTTGCCTGAATTTCGGGCTGGCTGAAACCTACGGTGGCCAGTGTAATCTGCGCTTTGACGATACCAACCCGGAAAAAGAGAATGAGGAATTCGTTGAGTCGATAAAAACCGATGTCCAGTGGCTGGGCTTTCAATGGGCGGATAAAGTCCGTTTTACCTCGGATTACTTCGACCAGTTGTATGCGTGGGCCGTATTGCTGATCCAGCAAGGCAAGGCCTACGTGTGTGACCTGAACGCCGAGCAAATGCGTGAATACCGGGGCACTCTGACCGAAGCGGGGCGTAACAGCCCTCACCGTGCGCGTAGCGTGGAAGAAAACCTCGCACTCTTCGAGCAAATGCGCAGCGGCCAGTTTGCAGAAGGGCATTGCACTTTGCGGGTCAAGATCGACATGGCGTCGCCCAACATGCATTTGCGTGACCCGGTGATTTACCGCATTAAAAAGGCACACCACCACCAGACCGGTGACAAATGGTGTATCTATCCGTCGTATGACTATGCGCATGGCCAGGGGGATGCGCTGGAGGGTGTGACGCACTCCGTCTGCACGCTGGAGTTTGAAGAACATCGCCCGCTGTACAACTGGTTTATCGATAACCTGCCGGTGCCTTCGACCCCGCACCAGTATGAGTTCTCGCGCCTGAACGTCAATTATACCGTCACCAGCAAGCGTAAACTCAAGCAGCTGGTCGATGAAAAGCACGTCGACGGCTGGGACGACCCGCGCATGCCAACCATTGCCGGGATGCGGCGGCGGGGCTATACACCCACGTCAGTGCGCAATTTCTGTGAATCGGTCGGCGTTACCCGCGTCAAGGGTGTGGTGGATTTCAGCATGCTGGAGTTCGCGGTACGTGAAGACTTGAACGAGATTTCGCCGCGTGTCATGTGTGTCCTGCACCCGCTGAAAGTCACCCTGACCAATTACCCGGAAGGTAAAACCGAGGTGATGACAGCCCCCGTACACCCGCAAAATGAAGCGATGGGTGAACGTGACCTGCCGTTTGGGCGTGAAATCCTGATCGACCAGAGTGATTTCATGGAAGAAGCCAACAAGCATTACAAGCGTCTGGTGTTGGGTAAGCGGGTACGCTTGCGGAATGCCTACGTGATTGAAGCTGATGAGGCTATCAAGGACGGGGCGGGCAATATCATCGAAGTACGCGCGCGCATTATCGAAGGCACGGTTGGCAATAACCCGGCAGACGGTGTCAAGCCCAAGGGTGTGATTCACTGGGTGGCGGCGCATGACCATGTGGATTGCGAAGTGCGCCTGTATGACCGCCTGTTCAATGACCCGGAGCCGGACGCGAGTGGCAAGGACTTCCTGACCCTGATCAATCCGGACAGTCTGGAAATTCTGCAGGGTTGCAAGGGTGAGGCCAGTCTGGCACACGCCACCTCAGCGGATCGCTACCAGTTTGAACGTGAAGGTTATTTTGTGCTGGATTCAAAATACTCAACGGCCACAAAACCGGTATTCAACCGGGTGATCGGCCTGAAAGATACTTGGGAAAAAGCCGCCCAGAGTTAAACAGGGTTTGCCCAGGGTTTTACCTTGCGTTTTGCCCGGGGTTTTATCTTGGGTTGTGCCCGCCCATTTGCCCCTCAATCACCCGGTTGACATCCGGTTGAGGGGCAAAACCCGTTCAATTAGCCGGGGAAATATCCCCATGATGCTTGCCTAAACAGCTGGCGAGTGGGAACATAACCGGTTTACAGCTAGGTATAATAATCCGCACTATGTTGAAACCGGAACACATCAGGGCTTTGCGCCAGAACGGCTTCCCCCCCGAAATGGTGCTAATCAGTTTTGATGCCACCACCATTCAACGCGGCGTCCATTATTTTGAAACCCGGCGGGTGATCGAACTCAGTAATGATATTCCCAGCTTAAGCGAAGTTGACCTGCAGTCCGTGGTGCTAGGTTCCAGCAAATACTCCACACGCGTATTGATTGACCTTAACCGGCATAAAATCACCAGCACTTGCAGTTGCTCAGTCGGTACACAATGCAAACACGCGGTCGCCACCCTTCTGCAGTACATCGGTAGCCCGCTTAGCGTTTCAGCTAACCCGGTCATCGCCAAACAGGCCGAACCTTCTGCCATCCAGCTATGGCTGGCCGATCTGAATACCCAGGCGGAGAAAAAAACCACCGCCAACCCGCAAACCAGCACCGAGGTCGAGTCTGGCACAGGCAGTCGCATGGAGCTGATTTATTTTCTGAATCAGCGCAGCCGGCAAAGTAATCAGGTCGAGATCGAACCCCGCAAGGCCGCCCGCCTGAAAAAAGGCGGGTATGGGCAGGGTTATCAGGTCGAGCTGGAAGACCTGATGTACTCCTGGAAAACCCATTCTTTTCAGCACACCCCCCTCGATACCGACATTGCCCAGCTCGTCATCCCCCACACCAGTTACTATGCCAATAACGGCAACCGCCAGCTGGAACTGAAGGGTAATATTGGCTTGCTGGCGCTGGAAATGCTGTTAAAAACCGGGCGTGCTTTCTGGCAAAAAACCGAATACCCCGCGCTCAAGGCCGGTGAAGCACGCACGCTGGAGTTGCAGTGGGAGCAGAAACAAAACGAGTCGCACGTCCGCCCCAAAGCCTCCCCGGCGATTCAGGACTATTTCTGGCTGGAGAGACTGTATTATATTGATGTATTGCGCGGTGAATGCGGCATTCTGGAGCATGCCCCCCTCACCCCCCAGCAAGTGATCAAGTTACTGAGCGCTCCGCCGATTCCCAGCAGTGAAGCCTCGAACGTCAGTCAAAAGTTGCTCGACATTTTACCGGACGCAGAAATCCCTTTACCGGATGCCAGCATGAACCCGCAGTCGGTGGATGTGGAATTGCAAACACCGCTGATTCATTTGCAGTTACGCGCACACCATCCGGGTAAAACCGACGAACTGCATATCGCCGCCTTAAGCTTTGAGTATGGCGAACACCGTTTGCAACCGCGCAACGAACAGGTCATCCAGATCAAACGGGAAGAGCATATTCGTTACCGTATTCACCGCGACCTGCCCGCTGAACGCGCCGCACAAGCACAATTGCAGGAGCTGGGGTTTATAGCAGCCCCCGCATCCCTGGGCTTGCACCCGCTAGATCTGCACATCGGCTCCAGCAATCCGGCGGTGCGCGCCTTGCGCTGGAACGGTTTTCTGGATAACACCGTGCCTGCGCTGGAAGCAGCGGGTTGGCAGATTGACTATGCCGATAATTTTTCGCTGGAATTTACCACTATTGACGACTGGGAGGCGGAGCTTGCCAGCAGTGGCCAGGACTGGTTTGAAATCAGCCTGGGGTTTGTGATCGATGGCAAGCGCGTTAACCTGCTGCCGATTCTGGTAGAAATGCTGGCGCAAATGCGTGACCCCCAAGAATTTCAGACCCTGCTGCGTGAGCAGGATCACCTGTTGATTCCGGTCAATGATACGCACTGGATCAAACTGGAATCCAGTCGCATTGGCACCGTGCTGGATACACTGATCGAGCTATACGATCAGGCCCCCTTGAACAAAGACGGCAATCTGCTCCTGAGCCGTTTTCAGGGGAGTAATCTGGCCGACTTGTTGAATGACCCGAAACTCAACTGGCAGGGTGCCGAAGAATTACGGGCACTCACCCACAAGCTGGAAAATTTTCAGGGTATCCAGGCGGTAGAACCACCGGCCAGTCTGCGGGCTGAGCTGCGTACTTATCAGTGTGAAGGCCTGAACTGGCTGCAGTTTTTGCGTGAATATCACTTCAATGGCATTCTGGCCGATGACATGGGGCTGGGTAAAACCCTGCAGGCACTCACGCATTTACTGGTCGAAAAAGAAGCGGGGCGCGCCACTGTGCCCAGTCTGGTGATTGCCCCGACCAGCCTGATGAGTAACTGGCGGCGTGAAACGGAAAAATTTACCCCAGGGCTGTCCGTGTTGACTTTGCACGGTGCAGAACGCAAGCAGTCGTTTGAGCAAATCAGTGACTATGATCTGGTGTTGACCACTTACCCGCTAATCCTGCGGGATGAAGACCTGTACCGCGACCAGCAGTTTCATTACCTGATTCTGGACGAGGCGCAGGCGATCAAGAATGCCAAGTCCAAAACCACGCAGGCGATTTATGACCTGAAAGCTAACCATCGTTTGTGTCTGACTGGCACACCGATGGAAAACCATCTGGGTGAGTTGTGGTCGATGTTCCATTTCCTGATGCCGGGTTTTCTGGGTGCACAAGACCGGTTTGGGCGTCTGTTTCGGATACCGATTGAAAAAAATGGTGATCATGAACGCCAGAAACGCCTGCGCCACCGCCTGCAACCGTTCATGTTACGCCGCACCAAGGAACGGGTCGCCAGTGAACTGCCGCCCAAAACCGAGATCATCCGCACCGTCGCGCTAGAGGGCAAACAGCGTGACCTGTATGAAACCGTGCGGCTGGCGATGGATAAAAAAGTACGCGATGAAATCAGCCAGAAAGGGTTCTCGCGCAGCCAGATCATGATCCTCGACGCCCTGCTGAAACTCCGTCAGGTCTGCTGTGACCCCCGCCTGTTGAAACTGGATCAGGCCAAAGGCATCAAAACCTCCGCCAAACTCGCCATGCTGCTGGAAATGCTCACCGAGATGCTGGAGGAAGGGCGTAAAGTCCTGCTGTTCTCACAATTCACCTCGATGCTGGCACTGATCGAAATCGAACTGGAAAAACTCGGCATCCGTTACAGCAAGCTGACCGGGCAAACCCGTGACCGCGAACAGGCGATCCACTATTTTCAGGAAGGCGATGCCCAAGTATTCCTGATCAGCCTGAAAGCAGGCGGCACCGGCCTCAATCTGACCGCTGCCGATACCGTGATCCACTATGATCCGTGGTGGAACCCGGCGGTTGAGCAACAAGCCACCGACCGCGCCTACCGGATTGGTCAGGATAAACCGGTGTTTGTTTATAAACTGCTTACCGAAGAAACCGTCGAGGAGAAAATCCTCAAGCTGCAGGAAAAGAAACAGGCGCTGGCCGACGGACTGTATTCAGATGACACCCAACAAACCGCCAAGTTTGGGCAGGATGACCTGATGGATTTGTTGCGCCCGCTGGATGATGTTTGAGGGGCTTCAGGTTTTAGAGCGCGGCAGACAAGTCATTCCACGGTAGCCAGCGACTGGGATACTTTGGCAGAAATCACCAGATTCTGGGAGCCGGTGAGAATGTATTGCCCCAGCTGGCCGCTGTTGTCTACGCTGTCCTGAATATAGTGCAGTAGTTCGGGGGTATTTTGAATCTCGTCCAGCACCGCACCCTCCTCCCCGAATTGAGCCAGAAAACCCCGTGGGTCAGAGGTTGCGTAATCGCGGGTATCGAGAGTCTCCAGCGAGACATAGGCTTTATCCGGAAAACTGGCTTTGCAGAGTGTGGTTTTACCCGATTGGCGGGGGCCCAGCAAGGTAACCACCGGGTTGCTGGCAGCGCGTTGTTTTAAAGTCGCAGACAGGGTACGCGGGATCATCAGAACCTCAGCAGGTAGTTATTTCTTCAGTTAATTATAGCCGTTTCTTAGCGGATTGTAAGTCAGAGTTACAATCCGCTAATATTTCCCTCTGCGCAGATCAGACATGCTCCAGGATGATGCCCCCGTTCAATGCAGGGTGTGATTTTGGTGCACTGCACGCAATACTGGCTGCTTTTCTACGCGATTTTATCGTCTTTTTCCTGCCAAATCATTTGGCATGATTCCTGCTTGGTATTTTGCGACTTAATTATCAGGAGCAGGTACATGTCTCTAAAGCGTATCTTCAAACAAACATTGTTAACGACCAGTGCGGTCATGGCATTTGGGGTTTCATCACTGGGTTTTGCGGCGGACGATACCATCAAGGTCGGCGTATTGCATTCTCTGTCCGGCACCATGGCGATCAGTGAAACCACACTGAAAGACACCATGCTGATGCTGATTGATGCCCAGAACAAAAAAGGGGGGGTGTTGGGCAAACAGCTGGAGGCAGTCGTGGTTGACCCCGCGTCTGACTGGCCGCTGTTTGCTGAAAAGGCGCGTGAGCTGCTGGAAAAGGACAAGGTCGCGGCGACGTTTGGTTGCTGGACTTCCGTGTCGCGCAAGTCGGTGTTACCGGTTTTTGAAGAGCTGAACGGCCTGCTGTTCTATCCGGTGCAGTATGAAGGTGAAGAATCCTCCAAGAACGTATTTTATACCGGTGCCGCGCCTAACCAGCAGGCGATTCCAGCCGTTGATTACCTGATGAATGACCTGGAAGTGAAGCGCTGGGTGTTGGCGGGTACGGACTACGTCTACCCACGCACTACCAACAAGATTCTGGAAGCTTATCTGAAAGCCAAAGGCGTTGACGAAAAAGACATCATGATCAACTACACACCATTCGGTCACTCCGACTGGCAGTCGATTGTCTCCGACATCAAAAAATTTGGCGGCGAAGGCAAGAAAACAGCGGTTGTATCCACCATCAATGGTGATGCCAACGTGCCGTTTTACAAGGAACTGGGCAATCAGGGCATTTCTGCTGAAGACATTCCGGTCGTCGCCTTCTCGGTCGGTGAAGAAGAACTTTCCGGGATTGACACCAAGCCACTGGTCGGCCATCTGGCGGCGTGGAACTACTTCATGAGCGCAGAAGATGACAAGAATGCCGAGTTCATCCAGCAATGGAAAACCTTCATCAAGGATGACAAGCGCGTCACCAATGACCCGATGGAAGCCCACGTTATCGGCTTCAACCTGTGGGTACAAGCAGTCGAGAAAGCCGGTTCGACGGACACTGACAAGGTGGCAGAAGCCATCATTGGCCTGGAAACCCCGAACATGACCGGCGGTACTGCCAAAATGCTGCCCAACCACCACATCACCAAGCCGGTGTTAATCGGTGAGATTCAGGAAGACGGCCAGTTTGAAACCGTCTGGAAAACCGACGCTGAAGTAGCGGGTGATGCCTGGTCTGATTTCCTCGACTCCTCCAAAGTGGTGGTTGCTGACTGGACAGGTGCAGAAACGGGTGGGACGCCCTGCGGTAACTACAACACTGAAACCAAGAAGTGCTCAGGCCAAAACTACGAGTAATGGCTAACAATTCCATACGGCTGTATTAATAAGCACCACAGTTAGGGCATCTACGCTGACAGGTTTGTAAGTGTAGGTGCTTTTTTTTAACCGCCTAATGCTCATATTCCGAGTAAGTTCAGAAAGTCTGCGGGCTTGATAGCTTCCGTTATTCCATAAGGAGAGTCAGGAAAATCCTGCATATTACCAGTAATCAGGTAGTCAGCTTGTGCCGCTAACGCAAGGTCAATATAAACTTGATCTTTGGGGTCAGGGGAATACAGAACTGACTCAGGCACATGGGTTATCAGTGTCCCACCTGCAAATAGGGCAAGCAGGATTTTGTGCATATTTTCATGCTGTCCGGCAAATTTCTTCCTTAACAGAACATCCTGATACTCGTGCAAGATGGCTGTACTGAAAACAACCTGTGTTTCCCGCAATGTGTAACGCATGACTGCATTGCAAACCCTACTGTTCAAGCCAGCAGAAACCAAAATATTGCAGTCAAGGATGATTTTCATCATTTACCTTGCCGCTGGGCTTTGATTTCGGCAATAGCGGTTTGCATGATTTGCTCTTCCTGCTCTCCAGTTGTAGTTGTATCTGTTGACGCCCTGCTCATGTCAGCAAAGAACGCATCACGGCCTTCTGCTGTTGCTAACTCCGGATAGGCCGATTTCAGTTGCGCCATTTTTTTCAGCACTTGTTCAGTTTCTGAAGACTTCTGTTTTTCAAGAGCCTCCCGGATAAGGGTGCGTACATAATCACTGGAATTAGAAAAACCACGTAGCTCAACCTGATTTTGGACGAAGTCCTTGAGCGTATCAGAAAGCGAAATGTGTAAGGTTGCCATACTCTGTCTTCCTTGTTTGATCTTTCCATCATAGCTTTATGTTAATCTTTGTCAAAGCTTTACATAGAGCTATTTATGAGCGGGTTGACATTCCCAATCCACACACCCCCCAAACCGCCCTCAAGCGTTCAACCACCGTCATCCCCGCCAGCTCGCGCCGCAAAACCTCCCAGCGCGCCAGGTCAAACGAGTCCCGGTGCAAACCCGCCACCCAGTCCGCCAGCCGCACGGCGGCATAGGTTTCCGTGCCTGCTGGCAGCGGGACGCAGTCGCTCAAACCAGCGCTATACTGATAACCCGCGATAATGGTTGCGTCATCATACCCCCAGCGCACCAAGGCCAGTGCGGCGGTGCCGGCGCGAAAGGTTACTTCTTCGGGCAGGGTGGCTTCCGCCGCCGAAGCCACCGCATTCAGCGCAACGGGCAACTCCGAAAAGTGCGCATTGGCAAACAGGGCTTGAAGATGCGCGGCCAGCTCGGGGGTATTCGCTGCATGCCAGAAGTTGAAAACCACGGTTTGGCGTGGCTGGCTCACCTCAGTCACGCCATGATAAGAATCAGCGTGCAGCAAAAAACCAAAAGCCTTGTTGTATTCCGGCGTAACACTCGCCACCACGGCACTCGTCGGCGATGAAAACAGTTCCAGCACCCCACCCTGCTCCGCTTGCCAGCCCCGGTTAAGTTGCACCACCAGCCGTGCCGTTTCATAGCCCAGCAGTGGCCGGTCGCTATGAATGCCAATCACTTGGCCGGGCAGCATGCGTTGCGCCGTCACGACCACGCGCTCTACCAGTGGCAAGCCGGTGATCTCACGCATTCTGTCGAGTACTGCCGCTTGAAACGTGGCCGGAATTTCCGCGCTCACATCCCGCAGTGAGCAGCGGTAAAACGCACCGTCCCGATGCTGCCATTCAGTGCCTGCTGCCCATTCGCCTTCTGCCAACTCCTCTGCAAACAGGCGTTCCAGCAGCGCACACTGTTCCTCGGCAAAGGCAGGCATGACGCAAAAAAACGGAAAGGGCGCATGGTGATAAATCGGCTGCGCCAACAATACCGGCTGCAACTAACTCACCAGCCCTTTCAGATACTGAAACAACTCGCGACTGCTTTTCGGTGGCTGATTCTGCGCCTGTTGCTTGCGGGCATTGCGGATCAGGGTGCGCACATGCTGCACATCCACCGCCGGGTATTCCTGCATCAACGCCTCCACCGCCTGATCATCAGCCAGCAGCCGGTCGCGCCATTGCTCCATGCGCTGCATCCGCACCACCTCTGTCTTGCGGCCAAATTCCCACTCAGACAGCTTGGCCTCAATCGGTTCCAGTATCTCATCGCGCATCAGCTTGCCGATGTACTGGCGTTGCCGCCGAATCGCGCCATGGGCGGTCAGGCGTTTGGCTTCCAGCAGCGCATCATGCAAACCTTGCGACAAATCCAGCTGATCCAGTTGCTCCGGGCGTAACGCAATCAGGCGTTCGCCCAATACCTGGGCGGCTTCTGCTGTCTTTTTATCAACCGTGCGGCTGACATAGTCATCTTCTTCATCTTCGTAAGTATTAATCACAATCTTATTCTGCTTTGGGCTGGAAAAACGCCAATCCTACACGGGAATGAGGCAGGAAAGTACTGTCCAGCAGTAGATTTAAGTGACTACCCAAAACCCTTCCAATCTGGCAATACAGCATCCCAGTCAGTGCAGTGCAAATCAGATTCATGAGTATTATTCCAAGTAGATTTAGCACCATCTTTAGTTATCTGGCGACATCTCTTTTTTTATTTGATTGCTCTTGCACCTAGATGTGCAGTAATCAATAGCTCCCTCATCAATAGAGTCAAAACCCGCACTAAGTCCCATTTTAACTGTCAGGGTTCGGTTGTCCAGCGAACCAGGTTTCTATTTTAATGCTGTATCCTTTTTAAGAAAAATCATTGTCATCACTCAAGCGTGCTCGCAGTCAATTTCACAATAGTTCGATGTATTTTCTCGTGACATTCCCTCTGTTTCCATTGCCCAATGCATACACTCAGACTTGCAGGCTTTAAAATAAGGGCCATAAACAAATGAATTGCCTGCACTAAGTCCCGTTTTAACGTTCAGGCTGTGGCCATTCAGAGAGGCAGATCTCTTCTTTCTACTGCGCTTGTTTCAAGAGCTGTGCTGGTCGACTGGCTGGGCACAGCAACCATTGTTTCAATTTTAGATAATGTTACAAGCATAACATTATTCCTGGTTAAAACAGTCTATGACAAAAAATTCACATGATTGAATTATCAACAACTCTTTTTCTTTGAGTGGCTTTATTTTTCAAAAGGATGAGAAATTCGGGCTAAGTCACCTTTTACTGGTGAACTACAACTTCCACATATAAACTTCTGTACGTAACAATTGTTCACTGCCTTCATGACCCGCGCATGTCAAGCTCGTCATACTCACCCCGCGCATGCCGCGCGATCAGTTCAGCCGAGAGCTCAGCCTCCATCCTCGCCTGCGTTCTCCAGTCCCGATCGGTGCCGAGGCCGCCCGCCTTTATTTTTGTTTTAATTGGAAAGGACACGTTATCTTTAATTTGCATAGATGGATCAATTTCGGTTTCTTTCTGTTGCATAACATTAACTCGATCAAGGTTTTATTTAAAAAATGGATGATTGTGTATTCGCCATATCGACTCATTCAAGACATTGGTTCAGCATGCCTCGGAAAAACGCACTATTCATCGTTATAAAATATCCATAGTCAAAGGGTTAAAGCAGCGCTGCTGCCTAACCACATCTAGCTTGTCAGTACGCTTAGTAGCCAGCAGGCGAACACCTTCGAGTGCAGCATCGTGTTGTAATCAACCGCACTGCGACTCACAGTATCTAGCAGGATTGTCCATAAGATAACCATCACCGTAAGCATCCATACACGCCCAGTAGCAGCCTGCAGTAAGCTCCGTTTTAACTTTCAGGCTGTGGCCACTCAGAGAACCAGGCTTCTTTTTGGCTCTTCGGGAATTCCTGAAAAGCTCTTTTTTTCTACTGCGCTTATTTTCTACTGCGCTTATTTCAAGAACAGTACTAGCCGACTGACTAGATACAGCAGTCATTGTTTTAATTTTAGATGGTGTTACAAGCATAATATTTATCCATAAAAACTAGGCGGGCTTCCACACAAACGTGTTTGGGCACCAGAAATTTTTCTGCACGCAATCGTAGTCCTTGTTGCCAGACCTCAAATGCGCATACATCCCGCGACAATCACTTTCTCCGCAAATTCCGAAGAGACCAGTACTTTCACCTTGATAACCAGATTTTATTCTGGTTTTAATGTTCATTGCACGGGTGGTTTTTTAATTTGATTTTTTTTCAGCATCATTGCATCCTCTTTAAGTTTTGTTTACGATGGTTTGAGATAAAATAAATTATGTTTTTCAAATCAGCATGGCCATGATTATTGCTTGGTCAGAATAGTCATCTTGGTTTCATTATCACCAACATCTTGAGCTACTCCATAAAAGGTTTTGCCGCTATCGCCTACGACAAAAAAATCATCGGATGCGGTTGAGCCTGTTGGCGTATCCCATATTCGCACAGTGCAATTGGATGCATTGTAAGAGTAAGACTTGCTATCACCTGTACTGACACGCACGCCAATTGATTCATCCAGCGATACTGTGGCCTTTATGCCTACTCTGGCTCTATCATTTGCTAAAAATCGGATAACAAACACTTTATTCTCAATATTAACGATTGTTCCAGCCCCCACATACTTAGTTGTATAACCGACATAATTACCGACAATATTGGCAGGGCATGTCGCAAAAGCAGGTACATTAACCAACACTAATGCAATACTCATCAATACTTTTTTCATTGTAAAACCTATTAGTCAAGAAATTAAAAGGATGAATCCATCAATCAGGTTACTTTGCTTAAAACCAATCATCGTTTCACCCTTTATTATGAATAATAATTACTTTATTTTTGAAAGTTCCTTTTCTAAGAATATAATTTCCTTAGTAAGTAATTCTTTTTCCCGATAAAGCATACTGACAGACTCAACGCTAAGGCTGACCTTTTTCAAGGTGACATCCTTCAATTGCTTATCAATTTCCGCAACGTGCTTTTGCTTCGCTTCAATCTCCTTACTCTTGGCACGACGCTTTTTGCCTTGCTCATAACCTTTGGAAAAACTTGCCTTCAAGCCTGTCTGGCTACAAAGACCATTAACATACTTGTTAGTTTCTCCAGCCTTTATGCCGTTATCGTAAGTGCAATAGCTCTTTTCGCCTTCCGTATAGCCCAGCATGTATTGGTTTTTGTCTGGCACAATCTTGACTTTAGAGCACGATTTGGCATGATCAGACAATTGCGCATATTGCCCACTGGCAGCGTCCTGATAGCCCACTGTCCTCCAGTCAGCCACCTTGCATTCTTCTTTGCTCATGGTTGCACAAGCGCTCAGCATAACGGTACTTCCTAGCAGCACCGTACCCAAGAAAAATCTCATAATTTTCCTCTAATGTTAATCTCTATAAAACACTTGCTTTATCAATCAAGTAAAAAAATACTTGTTAAACGTGACTCATATAACATATTAAAAAAATCGGCTATTCATTTGTCAAATTTAGATCGATAAAATCATGTGTTTAATTATCATAACTATTCAGTCTATCTACATAAACGCACACTCCATGAAATCAATAAGTTAGGTTGTTAGAAACTTACTCTAATCGCAAAGATCTCGATTTTTGCCACAAAATATGTGATTAATAATAAAACAAAAATCAACATGTAGTGTTTTCATGAGGCACGAAGCACTGCATCTATAGACTGAGTAATTACTAATTATCAATGGTTTTTAATAAAAGATCACTAGTCTCAAAAACCATTCGGAAGACGATCAACTCCAGTACTGTAATCATTAAAAGTAGGCATAGTGTGTCTATCGGTAGGGAGGTTTTCTCTTAAGTTATCTGGAAGCTTAATATCATTATTAATTAGCTTAATACCAGCTTTTAAACTTGACTTGATACAACAACCAACGTTAATTTTATCTGAAAGAGATTTGCTTTTCATAGAAAATACTCCTAAATTTTATTATCAAGTAAATATAAAAAATCGGTAGTTATAACAGAGCGCAACCTGTCGCCTGCGCTCCAAACCGCTGAAACTCATTTTTTGGGCTTGCAAGCTATTGATCTATTGTTGGCACGCCCTGAGCGAACAAATTTTCATCATTTGTATCTTATATGCTCCCGATTTACCGCCTTTAAGTTGCTGAACTCATTGAGAGCGGGAGACAGGTTGCACTCGTTATAACAGCCGAGTTCATGGATCAACTTTTAGTACTACTACACACAGCTACAGTATTTTTCGATACCTGTACTACGCAATACATCTATGTCCAACCCACCACAGTCGGGCTTTTTACCATCAGGGCATGAAAAACCTGACACCAGTTTTGTCTTGGCCTTAATACCATGGGACTTGTTTTTCCCGCCCATTGATGTTCTCAATGATTTTGCGGCAGCAGGTCGGTTATTTGAAAAAATAGGCATACACTATGTCTCCTGTTTAAAATACTAATGAACGACACGAATCGTCACCACATTCAGAGGGATGCTTAATCGGCTTTGAACGTGAGATGTCGAAAACAAACCACAAACTCAATAGCGCGTGTCTATACTGATAAGCACTTGAGTTAAAAGCAGCCTAGCAGCAGAAGAAGGCAAGGTAAATAATGCTAAAGTTGTATATAAGATAAACTAAAGTTGTAGATGAGCTCGTGAGCACGTGTACTGGTAGCTAGGTTCCAGCAGTGCGTCAGCATCGTTCGTTTATGGGAATTGATTTAATGAAAATTTTATCAAAAAACGATTAAATAGCACAAATCATGTATGCGTGTAAACTATAGTTTATATGCATACAACTTTAGTTGTATTTACAACACACCTATTTACATCTATCGTGTACAAGTCAGGGGCTTGAGCCTCTAGTTCGATGGGAACTTTCTTTGTTAGTATCTTCATTATTTGACCAAAATAACCAACTCCATACCTTAAAAAGGAATGAAACATGAAACACGTAGCCAGTGGTCTTCCCGTTAAGTCCAAACAGAAAGCAGGTATCACAGCACATAGTGCAGCAGCATCAGCCACGGTCAGTTGTCCTAGAAACAGGGAGAATAAAAAATATTTCAACGGTAGTCCCAAACAGGTAGCAGCGCAGGTAAAGGCTTTTCTAAAGGATTGCAAATAATCAAGTGATTATTGTTTTTAAATTTTTTTTAAATCAACCAAGTTTTATTGATGACTGGAGAAAAACATGAAACAAGTGAAATCCAACAAAAAAATAATTTCTTTATTTGCAGTAAAAAGCAAAATAAAAGCAGGCGGGATCGTCAACCACTACTTGGATAAGGCTAACTGTGAAAAACATGCCGAGCTTATGGGTAATGGTACTCAGTGTAGTGCAGCACCCAATAAGAATGGCTTCATACTGACGGCCTAAAAAATACAAGGCGGCTACATCTCTATTGTAGTCGCCCCTCACACTTAGACAGAGTCGAGACAGAAACCTGCGATGAAACCAGAAACTGATCCACTGAACGAAACTGATGTACCTACCCAATCCAGCAGTTCGCTGGATGAGCAAGCCAATCGCACTATTATGAAGTACACGATGGCTAATATGGCGGTGGGTGTTGTGCCATTTCCACTTATCGATATTGTTGCGCTGGCAGGAATGCAGTTGAAAATGCTGCACTCACTGGCTGCTATTTACGATGTTGAATTCAAAGCCAACCTGGGTAAGTCTGCCATCACTAGCCTGATTGGTGGTGCGGGGCC
Source organism: uncultured Thiothrix sp. (assembly GCA_964293125.1). GTDB lineage: Bacteria > Pseudomonadota > Gammaproteobacteria > Thiotrichales > Thiotrichaceae > Thiolinea. The sequence goes on from CAXYXY010000046.1 coordinate 31,120, forward strand.
TGTGTATGCTGCCGCACCCGTAGCCGCCAGCATTAGCAAGTTCATTCCTTTCGTTGGCTCTGCTTTGTCCTACAGCAGCTTAGTATTACTAAATGGCACATCGACTTACGCGATCGGTAAAGTTTTCCAGCAGCATTTTGCTTCTGGTGGTACTTTCCTGACCTTTAAGCCCGAGGCTGTGCGCAGTTATTTTGCGGAGCAGCTGGAGAAAGGCAAGACAGTGATTAAATCAGCAACTCAAGGCAAGAAATCAACAGTATCGACGCCCACTCAGTCCGTTGATATTGATGCTGAAGCAAGCGCCGTTTAAAAGACCTTTATATTCATAATGGAGTAATCGTATCAATGAACAGAAAATCTGTAGTGCATCAGTATAAATCCAAAGTTTGCCCTGGCATTGCCATTAAAACCAACACGAAGGCAGGCAGTATGCCAGAGGATGGGGGTAATTTCTGGGGGAATATGCAATCACTCTATAAAGGTCTCTTTAATAAACTAGGTATTAAATGCTGTGGGGTAAATGATGAGCGCCAATAAATCACTTGTTCCTCGTCATCTTTTTCCCGGAGCCAAGGTGAGTACTTATATCAGGAGTGGATGGGGTAATTTTGACAAGAAACTCGAAGAGTTGAAGGCTAATTTAGCTAAAACAGACCAAACTATTCAAGCCCTAAACCATCTTAAACAGCCTTAAAGCATGCGGATAATGGGTGATTAAGAACCATTAGAGACTAAATAAATAATAGAGAATTTGCCAGAATGGTGATTTTCTGTTCTACATTGCGAGAAGATGATGCAAGCAAAAAGCCTAAATTTACCCAAAAGAAATGCAGGTAAACATATTAAAACCGGCCTAAGTGCAGGGGGTTTTGGTGGTATTCAAAGCAAGCGCCTGTCAGCTTTTGGTCAAGACATGAAACGGTATAGCAAAAAAGAACCAGATAGCACGGTTTGATTTTTTAGTGAGTCAAGCTAATGAAAGTAAAGTTATTACCATTTTTGTTTATCTTGCTTTGCTGCTGGGAGTCAATGGGTGTTGCCGCAGAAGAGGCTGGTTCAAAAACTACCGATCCGAAAAATGAGACAAAGGGAGCTGTCAGTTTTGGTTTGTCGGGCAGTAAAGGTAATTCGGATAGCCTGAGCATTGATGGGTCGTTTGAATTGCGACACACTCAACAGCAATGGCTGCACTCCGTTGCGGGGGAGCTGGAGTACAGCAAGTCAGGTGGTGAAGTTTATACGAGGCGGCTTGAAGGTCATTATAGTTTGGGATACGTCCTTGGTGAAGGGAAATACCTGTTTAACCTGGCTAGCTATGAAACAGATAAGCCGGGTGGTACGGCATGGCGGCTTTCAGATATAGGAGGGTACGGTATTAGTTTGCTAGAAGGCGAAACCTATTCAATCGATGGCATGTTTGGCTTGGGATTTCGCAAAACTAACTATACTGATAGCAGTGAGGCTACTGTCAGTGAAGCCATTGGGCACGCTGGGATTATGTCTGAATTTCAACTGACGGATACCACAACTCTAAGCAATACATTGGTATTACAACCCGGCAAGGAAGACGATTATAGCGAGATGAGTACAGCTCTTTCAGTCGATATGACCGATAAAATCTCCTTGCAACTTAAACATGCGATAAAGCATAATACAAATCCACCTGAGTCTGTGAAAAAAACAGATTCCAGAGTAGGTGTTAATATCAGTGTTGATTTTTAACTTAATTGCGGCAGTCATTCATTAAAGATAAAATATGACTGTTGAGCGAAAATAGTTAATTGTTTTTTTAAAAAGGAATAGGTATGAATAAATCTACTCAAGTTTTGGGGATTACAGGGTTGCTGGCCATTTTGTCAGGCTGTGCAACACCGCATGTTGTTCAGGCGGAAAAAACAGGGGATAATAGTTTGAGCTGTCAGCAACTGGCTCAGCAGATCAATGAGACTGAGGGTGCATTTCAATTCTACACCCCCAGCTATGCAGCCTGTTTCAATGACCACAT
>CAXYXY010000047.1:0-31748 GCA_964293125.1 uncultured Thiothrix sp.
ATGTGGTCATTGAAACAGGCTGCATAGCTGGGGGTGTAGAATTGAAATGCACCCAGATCATCCAGCAGAAAATGCTGCATGGATTTCACTGAATGCACCCGCAAGTTACGGGTCAACACCAAACGATCACACAAAGCTTTAGCAGGTGTAGCTAGCAGGCAATAGCCACCACCTTCCACTGCTACGGACTCCATACCGATTGGATACAGATCATCAGCTAAACGTTGGTAGGAAAAACGACCCACGCCTGTTTCCAAGGTTTGGCTACGCCGAGGCGTGACTGAGGTCACTTCAAAGACTCTTTCTGGGATCAAACCGTAATGCCACAAGGCGTAATCGAGTGAGACGCACGAAGGCCCGTACAACAGATTTGCTACCAACATGCGTTCCACGGGTTTACCAGTCAGTTCAGGAGAAACCACATACATGCCACGTTTCACGGGCAGTAACACGCCTTCCTCTAACCAGCGGGAAATCTTGTTATTGGGGGTTTTATAGCTATTAAGTACCGTCAGCAAGGTCTGGTGCATGACCGGGATATTACCGAAAGCTTTGAGTTGTAGGATTGCAGTACGCATAACGTGCCGTTAAAAATGCTTAGTTAAGTTGATAAAATCAAATCAAGCATACAAAATCAACGTAAAATTCGGCGTATTAAGTTCCGTCCAGCCTCAAATGACCAAAAGTTTCTCGTGGTGAACCATGCCGTTCATGTGCCACTTGGCAAACCCTGATTGCTCTGCCAACGAGATCAAGGGAGGAATGGTATTCCAGTAGGCGTGTTGCAATTTGTTTGGGTTGAGTAAGTCACGCTCTTCCAACTTGAAATCATTGATGTACGACTCAGCAATTTGCCTCCATCTGATGGGCATGTTTGCTTGATTGTCATAGGCAATCTGTAAAGCCTCACTGTGTTGGGAAGCTAAGCGTCTGACACTTTCCCGTGGTGGCAAGGCATTACTCTTCGCAGAGTTGAGCGATTGTGTAATAGGCGTCAGATTCCACAATTGGTCATGACAAACGAATGACCAAGGCACAAAGTGATCTAGTGCGAAACTGGTATTATTCAATGGAGTATCGGTAAAAATACATTTTACCTGCATACCCAATTTCATCACACCTTGCCAAAACTGGGTCTGCTGTGTCAGAGCCTTTCGTTGTGTAGGAGGGTTGATCTTGTTTAGCAAGGCTGGTGTGTTTGGATTACGTGCCTGCAAATATTGCAACCAATTCCAATTACTCCAACCGGAAATAATAGAGAAATGCTGGCGCAAATACCCTTCCCATTCAGAGTGAAGCTCCAGCATAGGCATTCCCTGATAATCAATAAAACGGTACAAGGGTTTATGAGATTGAAAGCAATCATTCGGTAACGTTTTCAGTAATTGATGCTGCTGCCTATCAGAGAGTGATTTTCCTTTCAATTTGTCCTGAAAAAAGGGTGATTGCAAATGGTAGGGTACATAGCGTAATAGCTTATCCAACTGTAAGCGGTTTTGTTGCTGATACACAGATGCAGATAGTAATTCTTTGAACTTCGGATGAGTAACAGCATTTTGTTCCAGGGAAAATTCTAACTTATTGATACAAATGCTGGTTTTATCTTGTTTTCCCAACGATAAATGAAAAAATATCACCGGATACCATGCCAGTGTCACCATTTCAACAGCCAATTCATGTAACAAAAAAGTATTTCTGATTGGCAGCGAAACCAGCTTGTTCAATAAAGCTTGAAAAAAAAGCAGCTTATAAGAATTGGTCGTACTATCAAACAGGCGTGATAATGCTGAAATATTAAGGCCGTCAGAAGCAGGTAAGCCTGTATTCACATTTACTCCCAATAGGCCGCTTTTTCTGGAAAAATCCAACGTATGCCGCCACGCGGATCAACGCAGTCCCCCACATAACGCGGAATAACATGCACATGTAGGTGAAATACTGTCTGCCCTGCGGCTTCGCCAACATTGACACCGACATTGTAGCCCGATGGTTGGTATTCTGCATCAAGTTGTTGGCAAGTCGTATGCAGCAATTCGTACAGGGCGTTGAATTCCTCCGTTGTCAGCTCAAACAGTGAAGCCACATGCCGCTTGGGAATAATCAGCGAATGTCCAACAGATACGGGATAGCGGTCACGGGTAACCATATGGAAGACATTTGCCACCACAATATCCAGTGCGGAAAGCTGGCAAAAAGGGCAAGCTGACACCATTTTCACCGTGTATTTCTTATGGACAGCTTCTTCATGCAATCAATACTGCTATAGCCATAGCCTTCTTCTGCATTCACCAATTGCAGCGATGCTAAGGGCGAATCTAGGTGTTCTTCCCCGACACTTCCATCCTCAAACGTTACCAGGCCTGTTACACGCAGCCAGTAATGCAAGGCATTCACCATGTTGCGCCCCATACCCAGCTTGGTCATGGCTTTTTCATGTTCACGTTCATGAAAAATGTGTTTGTTGTCACTGACAACTTCAACGCCTTTGGTTAGCCAGCCATATCGCAAGGGAAAGGTCTCATGGCGTCCAAATGTGGTTTTGTTCTTGTCTAAATTCATTTAGCCTAGTTCCTGCATCCGGCGCACAGCAGCAACGATGTGCTCTACAGCCCGTGAAATATCGGTCATTGTGTGATAGCGGCTAAAGCTTGCTCTGACAGCACCGTATAGGGTATCGCCCTCAATGCCCATTGAACGCAATACATAGGAATGCTCAATGGTTCCAGATGAACAAGCAGAGCCAGATGATAATGCCACCTCAGATTCAAGCTGATTAATCAGTGCCCCACCATTTACGCCAGTGATTGAAAAATTCACAATATAGGGTGAGCTGCGTGCTATATCACCGTTTATTTCTACTGAAACATACCTTTCTAGCTCCGCAATGAAATGTCTTTTGAGCTCTATGACATGGGATAGGTCTTTCTCCCTACATTTTGTAACGAGTGTAAGCGCAGCAGCCATGCCTGCAATTTGATGGGTAGGTAGTGTGCCTGAACGTAGACCGAACTCTTGTCCTCCTCCTGTCAGCATGGGCTGCAAACGCAGGTGGCGGCGATTACGAACGACTAAAGCCCCGATTCCTTTAGGGCCGTAAAATTTGTGAGCAGACAGTGACAACAAGTCAATAGGTGTTTCAAGTAAATCGATCGGTAGTTTTCCTGCTGCCTGAGCGGCATCCACATGCAGTAACACGCCTGCATCTGTCAATAACGCAGCAATCTCGTCAATAGGCTGCATCACACCTGTTTCATTATTAGTATGTTGCAATGAAACCAATAACGTCTCGGGGCGTAGTGCTTTTTGTATCTTTTCAGGATCTATCCATCCATGTTTATTGGGTTTTATATAATTGATTTCAAAGCCATCTCGCTCCAAAGCATGGCAGGTTTCGAGGATGGATTTATGTTCAATGCAGGACGTAACCAGGTGCTTTCCTTGGGTGGCATGCGCATAGGCTATTCCACGCAATGCCAAGTTGTTGGCTTCTGTTGCGCCTGAGGTAAAAATGACTTCTCTTGCTTCACAACCAAACAAATCAGCAATCATGGCTCGAAACTTGGTTACTGAAAAATCAGCTAGTTGCCCAAGCCGATGGCTTGTAGATGAAGGATTATAGTAGCAGGCCTCCATCCCCAAATATGCTAACATTCCATCTATTGCTTCAGCAGCAACTGGTGTAGTAGAGGCAGAGTCCAAATAGATAATATTATCAGTCATAAATTCACTATCATTGACTATCAAGGCTTTTTCATGGGAAAAAGCATTTCTGATAAGAATCAAAGAAATTAGCCTAATTAATGAGGGTAGATGCTGCAAGCGTAGTGTAGTCATTCACGGAATACAACGGTTAAATTCACACCACGGTGAATAAATAATACCCATCTCGTTGCAATCTCCCGTTTTCAGGAAGCTTTCCAAAAGGCAGGATATTTAGACCAACAGCACCGATAGCCTTGCGTACCCCTTTTAACTTATGATAGCGCCCTTTGATCATTGTTCGGGGAGCAGCATGGATAACACGGTACGCATGACAGAATATAGCCACGGCGCGGGTTGTGGTTGCAAAATTTCCCCGGCGGTACTGGATGTGATTTTGCACAGCACCCTGCCGCCGGATGTGTGCGAATCACTGCTGGTCGGTAACAGCTCGCGGGATGATGCGGCGGTTTATGATCTGGGTAATGGTACGGCGGTGATCAGCACGACTGATTTTTTCATGCCGATTGTGGATGATCCCTTTACCTTCGGGCGCATTGCCGCGACGAATGCCATCAGTGACGTGTATGCGATGGGCGGTAAACCCATTATGGCCATTGCCATTTTCGGTTGGCCGCTTGACAAGTTGCCGCCGGAAGTAGGGCGGGCGGTGATTGAAGGCGGGCGCAAGGCTTGTCAGGATGCGGGTATCCCGTTGGCGGGTGGCCACAGTATTGATGCGCCTGAACCCATTTTTGGTCTCGCGGTCACTGGCATGGTCGCGACTGCCGATCTCAAACAGAACAGTACTGCCCGTCCGGGCGACCGGCTGTACCTGACCAAGCCGCTGGGTATCGGTATTTTGACGACCGCCCAGAAACGCAAGTTGCTCAAGGCTGAGCATGCGGAACTGGCGATTGATACCATGTGTACTCTGAATGTACTGGGTGCGGAATTGGGTAAATTACCCGCTGTACATGCCCTGACTGATGTGACCGGTTTTGGTTTGGGTGGGCATTTGCGGGAAATGTGTGAAGGCAGTGGTGTGCAAGCGGTACTCGATTTCGCCCGTATTCCGGTTTTGCCGCCAGTGCCTGAGTATCTGGAGCTGGGGTGTACCCCTGGTGGCACAGACCGTAATTTTGACAGTTATGCCTATGCGTTGGGGTCATTGACCGAACGGCAACGCCAGATTATTTGTGATCCACAGACCAGTGGCGGTTTGCTGGTAGCGCTTGACCCGGCGGGGGAAGCGGAATTTCTGGCTTTGACCCAGGCCGTCGGTCTGACCCTGGAACCGATTGGCTATTTGCGCGCCCCACAAGCGGGTCAAATGCTGATTGAGGTAGAACCAGCATGAATCAGGTCATTCTGCCGGACTTGGCCGCCTTGCCGATTATTGAAGACTTGCATCAGGTCTTGCTGAGCAATATGCCGTTGCTGGACGTGCGTGCGCCGGTAGAATTTAGGGACGGCAGTTTTCCGGCAGCTCACAATTTACCCTTGATGACTGATGATGAACGCGCAGCGGTCGGCACCTGCTATAAGCAAAAAGGGCAGGATGCGGCGATCGAACTGGGCTTGCAGCTGGTGAGTGGCGCTGTCAAGTCCGGGCGAGTGGCGGAGTGGGCACAGTTTGTTCAGCACCATCCAGAAGGGGCGCTCTACTGTTTTCGGGGCGGCTTACGTTCAAAGATCACGCAGCAGTGGATTTATCAGCAGACGGGGCGGCTTTACCCGCGTGTCCAGGGTGGATACAAGGCATTGCGGCGGTATGTCCTTGATCAATTGGAACGGTTGCCTAGTCGCTATCAGTCCGTTGTGTTGAGTGGGCGTACGGGCAGCGGTAAAACCCGTTTTCTGACGACCTTACGCCAGCAGATTGATCTGGAAGGGTTGGCCAATCACCGGGGTTCTGCGTTTGGCCCACAGGTAACGCCCCAGCCCGGTCAAATTGATTTTGAGAATGCATTGGCGGTGCAGTTGTTGCACCAGCTGGAGGCCGGTGTGCACGCGCTGGTGTTTGAAGATGAAAGCAGCAATATCGGTTCCATTCATGTCCCGGCCACGCTATTCGCCGCGCTAGGAGCCGCGCCCTTGGTCATGTTACAGGTCGATGATGATGAGCGGGTGCAGATCAGTTATCAGGAATACGTGGTCGATATGACAGCCGCTTTCGCTGCTCAGTATGCTGCTGATCCTGAGGCCGGGTTTCTGGCCTTCAGTGAATACCTGTTGGGTAGCCTCGCCAAGATCAGACGCAGGCTGGGTGGGGTGCGCTATGCGGAGGTATTGTCCCTGATGCAGGCTGCGCTTGCTGTGCAAGGACGTAGTGGTGAAACAGCCGCGCATCGTGGCTGGGTGCGCACGGTTCTGCTCGATTATTATGACCCGATGTACGATTACCAGCTCAGTAAAAAACAGCAGCGGCTGGTCTTTAAGGGCAACACTGACGAGGTACGTGAATACCTCGCCAGCCAGGGAATTATGTGATTACATCAGGTGCCAGCCGGTCGGTCAGATCCTTAATACTGGCAATTTCTTCGGCGATAATGATCAGGTCTGACAAAGCATCCTGGGGTTCCATGTCATGTTTTTGTACATCCGCCTCGTATTGTTCCAGATAAACCCGCAGGGTTGCGCCTTGGGTGCCGGTGCCAGACAAACGAAAAATCAGGCGCGAACCATCTTCGAACAGGATGCGAATCCCCTGATTTTTGCTGACTGAGCCATCAACCGGGTCGGTATAAGCAAAATCATCGGCTGAACTGATCAGCTTGCCTTGCATCATTTTACCCGGCAGGGTGGAGAACTGCTGGCGAATGTGCTCGATCAGAATATTGGCTGCCGAGGTCTGAATGCCTTCGTAATCATGCCGCGAATAGTAGTTGCGTCCGTATTCTGCCCAGTGTTTGCGCACGATGTTTTCAACCGTGTCCTGTTTTTCAGCCAGCAAATTCAGCCAGAACAGGATAGCCCACAGGCCATCTTTTTCGCGGATGTGATTGGAGCCGGTACCGAAGCTTTCTTCGCCACACAACGTAATTTTGTCCGCATCCAGCAGGTTGCCGAAAAACTTCCAGCCGGTCGGTGTTTCATAACAGGGTACACCCAGTTTGGCGGCTACCCGGTCAGGTGCCTGGCTGGTCGGCATGGAGCGGGCGATGCCACTAATGCCATTACGATAGGCAGGAATCAGGTAGGCATTGGCGGCCATAATCGCAAGGCTGTCACTGGGCGTCACGAAAAAGTAATTGCCGAGGATCATGTTGCGGTCGCCATCACCGTCGGAAGCTGCGCCGAAATCAATGTTTTGCGGTGAATACAAAAGCGCCATCAGTTCCTTGGCATGCGCTTGATTAGGGTCGGGGTGACCACCCCCAAAATTGGCCAGTGGCTGACCATGCATAACGGTATTAACGGGCGCGCCCAAGCGTTCTTCCAGAATGGCTTTGCCGTAAGGGCCATTGACTGCATGCATGGCATCAAAGCGCATCTTGAACTGGCCTGAAGACAACAGCTGACCGATTTTGTCAAAATCGAATAATTCTTCCATCAGTGCCATGTAATCCGCCACCGGATCAACGATTTCGATGTCCATACCCGCCAGTTGGTACTCGCCGATCTTGTCCAGTGGCACCGGGTGAATGGGTGTGATACGGTATTCTTCAAGGGTCTGTGAGTTTTGGTAGATCGCCTCAGTCAGGCTTTCCGGCGCAGGGCCACCGTTGCTGATATTGAATTTGATCCCAAAGTCACCGTCTGGGCCACCGGGATTATGGCTGGCCGAGAGGATAATCCCGCCCAGTGCCTGATTTTTGCGGATCAGATGCGATGCCGCCGGAGTGGAGAGGATACCTCCCGCCCCGACCAGGATCTTGCCGATACCATTAGCGGCGGCCATGCGTAAAATGACCTGGATCGCTTCCCGGTTGAAATAACGGCCATCACCCCCCAAAATCAGGGTACAGCCCTCGCGGTCAGCCAGTGTATTAAAGATGGCTTGTACAAAGGTTTGCAGGTAGTCTGCTTTCTGAAATTGCCTGACACTTTTTCTCAAACCGGAAGTCCCCGGTTTTTGGTCGCTGAAAGGCATGCAAGTGATAATTTCTATATCCATGGAGTAAGTGCCTGATGCTTTATGTTTATCTGTTATGTTGATTGTCTTGACCACAAGACCTTGTGCCGGGATTGCTTGGGCGCTTGGCGACAATGCTGCATTCTTTGAATCTGCTTTTATTATGAAACCATGCTAGTTAAAGAACAAGTCCAATCTGTTGTTTCTCCGCGCCCGCAAAGCTTTTCCGGGTTGATGGAGATGTATGAAATCAATTATATGCAGTTGCATCTGTTACTCGGTGACATACGTAGATTACCTGAGAGCAGTCTGTCGCGCATGGATGGCCATCTTCCCTTGCAGGTCGATGTCAAGGAGCGTTCCCGGCACACCACTACGGTGTTGATGACCTACCGCTTTAATGCGGATGAGGGCGCTGTGCCGGAGACCCGCCCCGATATGCTGGTTAGAATTTATCATGATGCACTCCAGGCTGAAGTGATCAGCCACAAATGCCGCCTGCCCGATTCAGCCGCAACGCATTTCCACTCTCAGCACAAAACAGACAGCATGTTGCTCTGTCGCTGGCGCATGAATCGATTCCTGTTCAAGTGGGTAGGGTACCTGCGCCGCCAAGGCTATGTTTTTAGGTAGATTTAATAGGGATTTGTCCAAGTGTTAGGAATTTTTTGTATTGGTTTTGTACACATATACGTGCCTTTAGATAGGATAATCTATATTTTGAATCATGTTGATATAAGTTTTGTCGAAACTATTCCTTCTGTCTTACTTGCTCATCGCTGCCGAATAGCTTAAAATCCTGAGTAGATTACTAAGGAATTACGTCCTCACATTTTTGCAGGAGAAACACCATGAAACTTTCAACAAAAGGGAGATATGCGGTAACCGCGATGATGGATCTTGCGATCCATGATCATGAGGGGCCGGTGACACTAGCCGATATTTCCAACTGCCAGGGTATTTCGCTGTCCTATCTTGAACAGCTGTTTGCCAAACTGCGCAAGCATGGGCTGGTCGAGGGTGTACGTGGCCCCGGTGGTGGTTACCGTTTGGGCAAGCCTGCCAGCCAGATCAGTATTGCTCAAATCATTGTGGCGGTTGACGAAAACATTGATGCAACCCGCTGCCGGGGCAATGAAGACTGCCATGGTGGTGACAAGTGCCTGACTCATCAGCTATGGGCAGACTTAAGCACGCGTTTGTATGATTTTCTGGATGAACTGACCTTGGCCAGTTTTGTTAATCGCCCGGAAATTCGGGTTGTTGCCCAGCGCCAGGATACCATTGCCAACCGTATTGCGACCATGTTCCCGCCCCGCATGGCGATGGGCATGTGAATGGTATAGATTGCAAATTTGTCATACTGAAAATTATTCAAGCCTGAGCGGTAAACCGCTTGGGCTGCTTCTTGTTGGGCGGGCTGATATTTCTTGTACAAAACTGATGCAATTTGAGGATCGGATTAATTTCCAGCATGGTCAAATGCCCCAGTGACTTATCCTTGACATAAGGTGCGCCCGTATCGATATAGCACACATTGCTTTGCTGCAGGGGTTTGCTGATCGGTGTATGGCCAAAAATCACCATGTCGATACCGGCGACCGGCTGGGTTCTCCCCATCAATTGTAACTGCTTGAAGCGGGTGCGTGACCACAGTGCCTGATCACGTACCTCGGCATCATTCAAGAGCAGGGCAACGAACTCACGCCAGCTCATCCCTATTGGAATATCAGCATGTACAATACCTATACGACCTGGGCGAGTGTTGATTTCTATCGCAATCGGCAATGCTTCCAGCACAGTACGCATGCGCTGGTGCAGGCGTGGGGGGATTTTTTTCCACCATTCACCCCCGTTATAGTTGACCCAGTTTTTTCTGACCGACTCGTTGTCAGCGGCATCCAGCAACATACGTTCGTGATTGCCCATGACGGCATGAAACCAGGGGTAGTTTAGAAACTCGATCACGCGATGTGATTCAGGGCCACGATCTATCATGTCGCCGACTGAAAATACGCGGTCATACTCAGGCTGGAAGCCTGCCTGTAATAACAAGGCTTCGAGCGCAGAAAAATGGCCGTGGATGTCGCCGACGACAAAGTCGCGTCCCTGAGGATTGCGATTAAAAAATTTAAAAGGCATCTTGGACATGGTTGCCTCTGTACATCCAGCAAATGGCTTGGTAATGATATAAACATTATTAGGGTGAATTAATGCTATTCATTCTTACACTCGAACGGTTTGTTTTCGACTGGAAACAGATCAACGCAGCCAACAACAGCACGAGCCGTCAGTTACTTATAAGGACTGTCTCGGAATAATGCAAATCATCCTGCAAATTCCGTGTTCTGTCAGTTAGAGTGGCCTGTCTGGATTTGGTTGCTCATTCGCATAATCATTGATCACTCTCATGGGCTGAAGCGTGCCGTATGGCCAGCAGTACACAGACCCAACCAACGATAAAGGCTACTCCGCCGAATGGCGTGATCATACCAAAACTGCGAACACCACTTAACACATAAGCGTACAAACTGCCGGAGAACAGCAGAATGCCGAGCGTAAAAGCCATTCCGGCATACTGCAGGCGTTTGACAGCGTGGCGAGTGAGCGGGGTTTGCAGGTAGAGGCCGGTGAAGAGCAGGGCAAACGCATGATAAAACTGGTATTCAACGCCGGTATGGAAGCGTTGCAGCCTGTTGGCGTCCACCCATTTTTCCAGACCATGGGCAGCCAATGCCCCCAGCAGTACCGCGAGCATTGCAAACAGCGCGCCAAATAACAGAAAATGTTTGTTTTTCATTAATCAGGTTCCCGCATGGATACACAGCAAAAACGCCAATTATACCGGATTATCCTGAAGCTGATGGGCTGGGGTGGCTTTTTGTTTTTGCTGGCAGTCTTGCTGCGGAGCTGTTTTTGGTAGCCCTGTGCTAGACTGCAAACATGACAAATATGACGAATAAACTGCAATACACCGGCCTTGAGCTGGATCGGGGCGATGCACTGCGGCGTGATCCGCTGGCGCTGGAGCATTTGTGGAACAGTGAGCATTGCCGCGTTTTGCCCATGCACCAAGATCGCCATCTGTTTGCGCTTGACACACCCGGCGCTGGTCAGGTCAGCATGGGGTGGCTGACTCCTGCAGAACTGGAGCCTGTCTTGCACCGGGCAAACCTGCGGACTTATCTGGGAACACAGGCGGGCAAGGCTTACTTTGCACTTGAAATCGATGCGCATGATCGCGATGCGCTGTGCTACCAATATGGCCAGCTGTTCGGGCAGGGTACTGTCGCGAAATTTATTGACCTGCGCAGTGTCAGCTCGACCTTGGATTATGCTACGGCGGGTTTACTGGCCTATGCGCGTGCGATTACCCACTGGCGGCGACAGAACCGTTTTTGTTCTCTGTGTGGTTCAAGCTTGCACATGTTGAATGGCGGTCATGTACTGGAATGCAGTGATGCTGATTGCAAGCGTCAGACTTACCCGCGTACCGATCCGGCGGTGATTATGCTGGTGGAACGCACCAATGCGGAAGGGGTGCGTGAGTGCTTGCTCGGACGTCATCCCAACTGGTATCCGGGCATGTACTCGACCCTGGCCGGTTTTGTGGAGCCGGGTGAAAGTCTGGAAGATGCGGTACGCCGTGAAGTAGCGGAGGAATCAGGGGTGACCGTGGGTGAAGTGCGCTATATCGCCTCGCAGCCCTGGCCCTTTCCGGCCTCAATCATGCTGGGTTTTATTGCAGAAGCATTGACCACCGAGATTACGCTTGACCCGCATGAGCTGGAAGATGCCCGCTGGTTTAGCCAGGCAGAACTGGCGACTTTTGGTGAGTGGGGTAGCAATGATGCCGGGTTTGCCTTGCCACGCCGGGATTCGATTTCCCGCTTTCTGGTCATGCACTGGCTGGCGGGGCAGGGCAACGCCATCAGCTCTTGATAAAAGCCGTTGTCCTGAAAAATGCTGGCATGAGGAGGTTTTGATAAAGCCTGACAGGATGGACTCCAATCAGGCTTTAATGGGCTAGGGGTTAAGGATTGAAAGATGAAGGGGTATTAAGGTTTAATTTCATTAACCTTCATTTCATTAACCTTCATCCAGAGTCAACAACGATGCATTCCCACCCGCTGCCGTGGTATCCACCGTCACCACCCGCTCGGAACAGAAACGTTCTGCACCTTCGGCCAAGGCAATCAGCTGCACCCGTACCCCGGCACGTTTGGCCAAGGCAGTACGCACTGCGGCCACCGTTGCCTCATCACCTTCCAGCGCGACTAGCGCCAATGACGGGAAATTCAGGACGGCATCCGCTAGCGCCTCAGGCAAGCTAACGGCGGCGGCCAGATCCTCGGAGATACCGGCCTTGCGCAATGCGGCCAGCAGATGCGTTGTCAGGCTGCTGTTCGGCAAAGCCACCACATTACCCGCCATCAGCGCTGACAGCGCCTGCGCCAGCAAGGCATGTTCCGAATAGTCACCGCCGCCCAGACACAAAGCCACACCCCGCCCGTGCAGGGTCAGGTGATTACTTTCACCGGTAGGCCCTGGCAACGCTTCCGCCAGCATAAACAGCGGACGCACATTATCAAGTGCCTGCTTGCCGGCTTCCCGCAAACTGGCGGGCAGCAACGCAACCGCTTGCTCCAATAGTTTGGCACGCAGTGGATTTCGATCCCAGACGGCTTGTGCGGGCAGCGCCTTGGCGACAAAACTGGCGGGCAACCAGCTGTCGGGTGCCATCCCGGCAGCAGGAACCTCCAGCGCACCCAGTACCCGACTGGCTTGCACCACTTGGCTGAAACGATTCAGGTAGTGTGGCCCACCCGCCTTGGGGCCAGTGCCCGACAGACCTTCCCCACCAAACGGTTGCACCCCGACGACCGCACCGATCTGGTTACGGTTGACGTAAATATTACCCACATGCGCACGTTCACACAGCGACTCCACCCGGTCATCCAGCCGCGAATGAATCCCCAGGGTTAATCCATAACCACTGTCATTAATCGCGGCCAGCACCTGCTCCAGATCTTCAGCCTCGAACGGAATCACATGCAGCACCGGGCCAAAGATTTCTTTTTCCAGCTCCGCAAAGTTGTCCAGTGCAATCGCCGTCGGTGCCACAAACAGGTTGTTGCCCGCCGTCGCAGCGGCAGGGTGTTCAAACAGAATTCGCCCTTTGGCCTTGAACGCTGCCGTATGCTGCGCAATCAGTTGCTTGGCTTCGGCATCAATCACCGGCCCCACATCCGTTGCCGGGTTCAGCGGGTCATCCACGCGCAGTTCGCGGGTCGCCCCTTCCAGCATGGTCATCACTTTGTCCTTGATGTCCGACTGGATGAACAGTGCACGCAAGGCCGAACAGCGCTGACCGGCACTCTGGAAGGCCGAGTTGACAATGTCGCGCACCGCCGCTTCCGGGAGTGCGGTCGAATCAACGATCATCGCATTCAAGCCACCGGTTTCCGCAATCAACGGTGCCCGTGAATTACCCGTCGCTGCCATGGAACGGTCAATCAGAATGGCGGTATCGGTTGAGCCGGTAAAGCAGACCCCCGCCGTGCGTGGATCGCGCGTCAGCGCCGCACCGACCACCGCCCCATCACCCGGCAGCAAAGCAATCGCGCCCGCCGGTAAACCGGCCGCCAGCATCAGTTCAACCGCGCGGGTGGCAATCAATGGTGTCTGTTCAGCCGGTTTGGCGATTACGGTATTCCCCGCGACCAGCGCCGCCGCAATCTGCCCGGTGAAAATCGCCAGCGGGAAGTTCCACGGTGAAATACAGACAAATACCCCCAAGCCCTGACGCTCACCTTGTGCAAAATGCTCGCGGGCTTCTGCCGCGTAATACCGCAGGAAGTCCACCGCTTCCCGCACCTCGGACACACCATCCAAACGGGTTTTGCCCGCTTCACGGCTGAGAATGCTCATCAGCTCACACGCATGGGCTTCATACTGGTCAGCAATGGTGTCCAGAATGGCCGCCCGCTCAGTCGCAGGGGTATCGCGCCAGGCCGGGAAGGCGGCTTGTCCGACCGTCAACGCCTGTTCTACGCTGGCTTGATTCGCCTCGACCAACGTCCCGACTTGCTCCGCCGGAATCGCCGGATTGAACAGGGTACGCGCCTTACCTGCTGCTTTACCTGCCACGGCTGCGCCATCAATCAACGGGTGTGCTGACCACTGGTGGGTGCGGAAAGCATCCATCCCGGTTTGCAATTCAGTGGCCATCAGCGGCTGATTAATATTCCATCCCTTGGAGTTAGCCCGGCTGCTGCCAAACAGACCCGGCGGCAAAGGAATATGCTTGTGCGGGATAGAAGGCAGGCGCTCAGTCACCGCAATCGGATCACCGACCAGCTCGGCCACTGGCACATTTTCATCCAGCAACTGGTTAACGAAGGACGAGTTGGCGCCGTTTTCCAGCAAGCGCCGTACCAGATAAGCCAATAAATCTTCATGCACACCAACGGGCGCATAAATACGGGTTCGGTGGCCGGTTTTCTGCCGCACCCGCTCATGCAAGGATTCGCCCATGCCGTGCAGACGCTGGAATTCAAACCCTTTACTGTCCCCCGCCATTTCCAGAATCGCCGCGACGGTTTGCGCGTTATGTGTGGCAAACTGTGGGTAGAGGTACTCACGGTTATCCAGCATGAAGCGCGCTCCAGCCAGATAAGACACATCGGTCGACGTTTTGCGGGTAAAAACCGGGTAAGCGGGCAGACCCATCACCTGTGCCTGCTTGATTTCCATGTCCCAGTACGCGCCTTTGACCAAACGCACCGCGATTTTACGCTGGAGCGTCTCCGCCAGCATTTTCACCCATTCCAGCACCGGCAGGCTGTGTTTAGCGTAAGACTGCACCACCACCCCAAAGCCATCCCAGCCTTTCAGGTCATGGTTGCGCAACACCGCTTCAATCACTTCCAGCGACAAATCAAGCCGTTCGGCTTCCTCAGCATCAATATTAAAGCCGATATTGGCATTGCGCGCCTGTTCAGCCAATGCCGCCAGACGGGGCACCAGTTCCTGCAGCACCCGCTCACGGTTGACACTTTCATAACGTGGGTGCAGTGCTGAAAGCTTCACGGAAATACCCGGATTATCGTGTACATAAGCGTGTTTGGCATGTTCGGCAATCGCGGTAATCGCTTTCGAATAAGCACGGAAATAACGACGCGCATCCGCTTCAGTCCGCGCTGCTTCACCCAGCATGTCAAAAGAATGCAGGTAGCCCTTGGTCAGCATGCTCTCGCCACGCTTGAAGGCCTCTTCGATGGTACGCCCCAGCACAAACTGTTGCCCCATCACCTTCATCGCCTGCGTAACCGCAGTGCGCACCACCGGCTCACCCATGCGTTGCACCAGCTTGCGTAAAGTACCGCTAACCTGGCTTTCCACACTTTTGGCATCACTACGGAAAATACGCCCGGTCAACATCAGCGCCCAGGTAGAGGCGTTCACCAGTAAGGATTCCGTCTCGCCACTGTGCCGACCCCAATCAGCCCCACCGATCTTGTCACGGATCAATGCATCCAACGTTGGCGCATCCGGTACGCGCAAGTAGGCTTCGGCCAGACACATCAGGGACACGCCTTCATCGGTCGACAGACCATACTCAGCCAGAAAACTTTCCATCAGATTCGGATTAGGATCAGCCCGCAAATCTTCCACCAGCGCCGAAGCTTGAGCGGTCATGCGTTCCCGTGCTGCCGTATCCATCCGGTGCTGGCTCAGGCGTTCGCGCACGACTTCGGTTTCATCGCGGAACCAGGCTGCATTAATCACCGCGCGTGCCTGCGCCAAATCACCTACCAAGCTTGCATCCGTCATGGTGCCCGTCACTCTGTCTGTCATTGAAAATCTCCTCCTGCCGGGGTGTTAACATTGAATCGTTTATGGAAGGAGAGTAACAGGCATTTCACCGGATTTATCGCTATAATAAGCACTCCTAACAGGATTTTATGCTATGTCTACCCCCGAAAACACCAGCAAACTGGATTCCATTGACCGGAAAATCCTGCGCGAACTGCAAGTTAACAGCAAAATTACGAACACGGAGCTGGCCAAAAAGGTCAACCTGTCGCCCACCCCTTGCCTGGAACGGGTCAAACGCCTGCAGGAACAAGGCTACATCGAACGTTATACCAGTATTCTTAATGCCGAAAAACTCGGGTATAACCTGCTGGCTTTTATCGAAATTACGCTGGATCGCACCAACAAGAATGTGTTTGATGACTTCAGTGCTTACGTACAACAGCTGGAACAGATCCAGGAATGCCACATGATCGCGGGCGGATTTGATTATCTGGTCAAAGCACGGTTTCGCAGCATGAAAGACTACCGGCACTTTCTGGGGAATATTCTCGGCAATTACCCGGCGATTTTATCCACCAAGACCTATCTTGCGATGGAACACGTCAAAGAATATGGCGCATTACCCGTGAAGTAAGGCCGCCAAGTCCGGCAGATTTGGCAAATCTGCAAACGACCGTGCCCTACAAACGGCGATGCTCCAAGACCGGGAAGCTTTGGCGGGTCGCCCGCTGCGCCTGCAAGTCAGGCTCCAGCATCACCATCCCCGCACCCTTGTTCAGCTCGCCGCGCACCCGTCCCCAATAGTCGATGACCATGCTGTGGCCATGCGTCGTCCGGCCACTGACATGATAGCCCCCTTGAGCGGAGGCGATAACGTAACAAAGGTTCTCAACTGCACGGGCGCGCAACAATAATTCCCAGTGCGCCTGCCCGGTAATATCGGTAAAAGCTGCCGGTATTACGAACACTTCCGCCCCTTGACGGGACAGTTCACGATAAAGCTCAGGGAAACGCAAATCGTAGCAGATGGATAAACCCAAACGCCCAAACGGCGTATCCACCACCACCACGGAGTCACCGGGGGTATTGGTCGCACTTTCCTGATACACCTCGGCTTTGTCGCCGACGGTCACATCAAACAGGTGGATTTTGTCATAACGTGCGACCACTTTGCCCTGATCGTCATACACCAGCAAGCTGGCAAACGGACGCGCCGGGTCAGCCGAACGCAGCGGCAGGGTGCCCGCCACTATCCAGACCTTATGCTGAACCGCCTTGCGTGCCAAAAAATCCTGAATCGGGCCAGCTCCGTACTCTTCGGCAATCTGTACCCGCTCACTGTCATGCTTGCCCATCATGATAAAGGTTTCCGGTAGCACGACCATGCCCGCGCCAGCCTCAGCAGCTGCTTTGATCAAGCGCCCCGCTTCGAGCAGATTGGCTTGTAATTGGGGGCCGGATGCCATTTGCAAGGCCGCGATTGGTTTCATGCTCCACTCCTGGGGTTCGTGGTTTGATCTGGGGTTAGTCTGGGTCTGGTCTGGGTCTGGCCTGAGTTTTACTGTCGTTGTTAAACCCTGATTGTTGCCTTCCTGCAGAAAAACATCAACTATTCTCGACCAAAAGTAAGATCGACAGTAGGAGCGCACTCAGAGAAGGACAACATCAAACTGCTCTTGCGTATAAAGCGCCTCCACTTGCAAACGAATATTAATTGCTACAAATTCCTGTAATTCCGCCAGACTGTCCGATTCTTCGTCCACCAGCAAATCAATCACATCCTGCGCGGCCAACACCAGCAGCTCTTTCGCGTCAAACTGGCGCACGGCTCGCAAAATTTCGCGAAAAATTTCGTAACACACCGTTTCTGCCGTCTTCACATAGCCGCGACCATGGCAAACCGGACAAGACTCACACAACACATGCTCCAGACTCTCGCGGGTGCGCTTGCGGGTCATTTCTACCAGCCCCAAGGGCGACACATCGCAGATATAGGTTTTGGCATAGTCCTTTTCCAGCGCCTTTTCCAGGGTTTTCATCACCTGCTGCTTGTGATCACCCTGATTCATGTCGATAAAATCCAGAATAATGATCCCACCCAGATTACGCAGACGCAACTGGCGGGCAATCGCCTGAGCGGCCTCCAGATTAGTCCGGAAAATGGTTTCTTCCAGATTACGGCTACCGACAAACCCGCCAGTATTGACATCAATGGTGGTCATCGCCTCGGTCTGGTCCACAATCAGATAGCCCCCGGATTTAAGCGGCACCTTGCGCATCAGTGATTTCTGGATCTCGTCCTCGACCCCATGCAAATCAAAAATCGGGCGCTCTCCCGGATAATGCTCAATGACCTCCGCCATATCGGGTATGTATTTTTCGCTGAATTCGCGCACTTTACTGGCTGTCTCGCGTGAATCAATCAACACCCGTGCAATCGGTTCGCCCACCATGTCCCGCAAGACCCGCAAGACCAGCGGCAGGTCGGAATAAACCAGCGCAGCGCTACTGGAGGCAGCGGCGTTTTCTTCAATACTCGCCCAGAGCTTGCGCAGGAATTTCATGTCCTGCCGCAAGGTTTCCTCACTGATACCTTCGGCGGCGGTACGGATGATATAACCAAAATGGTCATCGAATTCCGCCCGCAGAGCCGTCACCAGCCCACGCAGACGCTCACGCTCAGCCGCCGTCTCAATTTTTCCGGACACTCCGACCGTTTGATTGTCAGGCATCAACACCAGAAAGCGCGAAGGCAAGGTAATGTAAGTCGTCAGGCGTGCCCCTTTGGTGCCGAGTGGATCTTTGATCACCTGCACCAGCAGCTTCTTGCCCTCGCGCAGTAAATCCGTGATTTGCGGGACTTCCGGCTTTTTCAGCAGTGCCGCATCGCCATTCAGATCAGCTATGCCCGGCAGGGTCAAATCGGAGGCATGCAAGAAAGCGGATTTTTCCAGGCCAATGTCAATAAAAGCGGCTTCCATACCGGGTAAAACCCGTGATACCTGACCTTTGTAGATGTTGCCAACGATACCGCGCCGGTCAACACGTTCGATCAACACCTCTTGTAAAACACCATTTTCCAGCAGGACAACGCGTGATTCTTGAGGTGTGATATTAATCAGCAGTTCTGCACTCATGGTTTCCTCTACATA
Organism: uncultured Thiothrix sp.; assembly: GCA_964293125.1. GTDB lineage: Bacteria > Pseudomonadota > Gammaproteobacteria > Thiotrichales > Thiotrichaceae > Thiolinea. The sequence continues at coordinate 18,751 of CAXYXY010000047.1, forward strand.
TTATTAGGTATTAGATGATTATTATTCCGGCCTTAGCCAGCAAGTGGCTCGTTTCAAACAAGGGTAAGCCCATCACACCCGAGTAAGAACCCTCCAGTCGTTCGACAAACAGGGCGCCCAGCCCTTGAATCGCATAGGCACCCGCCTTGTCGCGGGGTTCGCCCTGTTGCCAGTAAGCACTGATTTCGTCTTCCCGTATCTGGCGAAACCAAACCTGACTACAGCTGAGAGCGGCCTCACAACCCCCGGCATGGCAAATCGCCACCGCACTGAAAATGGTATGCTGTCGCCCGGACATGGCCAGCAACATCTGGCGGGCATCGGCAAAATCACGCGGTTTGACCAGTAGTTTATCATCCAGCAAGCCGAGCGTGTCTGCCCCTAATACCGGCAGGGTTTTATCACTCTGCTCCCAGATAAAGCGTGCTTTTTGCTCCGCCAAACGCAGGGTCAACGCTTGCGGGTCTTCCCCGGCGAACGGTGTTTCATCAATATCAGCCACTGCTACACGATAACGGATACCGATCTGTTCCAGCAATTCGCGCCGACGTGGGGAGGCTGATGCGAGTATCAGTTGAGTCTGCATCGGGTCAACCTCCGCGATGGTAAGGATGATTGGACAGAATACTCCAGGCACGGAACAGTTGTTCAGCCAGAATAATGCGTACCAAGGGGTGCGGGAAAGTGAGCGGTGAGAGTGACCATTTCAGATCAGCCCGCTGCAGACAGGCGGCAGACAGACCTTCCGGCCCACCGACCAGCAAGCTTACATCCTGCCCGGAGGCCATCCATTGCTCCAGTTGACCCGCCAGCTGTTCAGTCGACCAGCTTTTACCCAACACCTCCAGTGCAATCACCTGACTGCCCGCCGGAATGGCCGCCAGCAACTTCTCGCCTTCTGCCTCACGAATGCGCTGCAGATCAGAATTTTTGGTACGCTTTTCCGCTGCGATTTCGCGAATCACCAACTGACAGTGTGGCGGCATCCGCCCACTGTAGTCGTTGGTCGCACTCACTACCCAGTTTGGCATTTTGGTGCCAATCGCCAACAGATGGATACGCACTCAGTCAGTCTCGAATTGCATACCCTGTTCTGCTCGTATTTCTTTCCCGCCCCAGAGCCGTTCCAGATTATAAAAGTCACGAATCTCCGGCGTCATCACATGCACGACAATATCGACCAGATCGACCAATACCCATTCAGACTCGCGCCCGCCTTCCACCCCTAAGGGTTGCTGGCCGGCTTCCTTGGCCTTGACCGACACTGAGTCAGCAATCGATTTAACATGGCGCGAAGAGGTGCCAGTGGCAATAATCATCACTTCCGTAATGGTTGATTTTCCGCGCACATCCAGTACACGCACATCACGGGCTTTCATATCTTCCAAGCTGGTGATAACCAGCGCTTGTAACTGTTCAAGTTCCATTAATGCCTTCAATCTTTATACCTTTAACCTTTAAATTTGATTTCCTGTGCCTAAGGATAGCACGGCTAACCAAGGGCAACACTGCAGCCGATTTCCTTTTTCTGCCAAAAAGTGACTGATCTTATTTTGCAGACCCCTGAATCTTGCTAAAGTAAGCCTCCAGACGGAATAACCAACCTAACAATAAGCAGGGAACACCAGCGTGGAACCAGAAAACCAGCAACATGATCAACAACACAGCCAACAGCCCCATCCGCCACAAACGACCCGGCCACGAGCACGCGGCATTTACCTGCTGCCTAACCTGCTAACCACTGCGGCCATGTTCGGTGGCTTTTACGCCATCGTTGCGGCCATGCAAGGCAAATTTGAAGCCGCCGCCATTGCCATTTTTATCGCGATGATTCTGGATGGGTTGGATGGGCGGGTCGCACGCATGACCAATACCCAAACTGCGTTTGGTGCAGAGTATGACAGCCTGTCCGACTTGGTGTCGTTTGGCCTGGCACCGGCACTCACCATGTACCAATGGGCCTTGGTACACATGCATGAAATGGGGACTTCCTGGGGTAAAGCAGGCTGGCTGGCGGCCTTTGTTTATGTGGCCTGCGCGGCTTTAAGGCTGGCACGTTTCAATACCCAGATCGGCAAAACCGACAAGCGCTTTTTCACCGGCCTGCCCAGCCCGGCAGCAGCAGCGATCATGGCCGGTATGGTCTGGGTATTCCATGATCTGGATCTGAACGGGCGGAATCTGCAAATTCCCGCACTGGTCATGACCATCACCGTTGGCCTCTTGATGGTCAGCAACCTGAGCTATTACAGTTTTAAAGATCTGGATTTACGCAACAAGGTGCCGTTTGTGTTCATGGTATTGGCTTTGTTGATCTTCGCCCTCACTACCATTGATCCACCTAAAGTTTTATTCACCTTTTTCCTGATTTACACCCTGTCTGGCCCGGTTTTGTGGTTCAATCGCCGCTATCGCCGTATCCAGCGGCGTAAAAAAGAGATAGATTCTACCCACAAGCCCTGACAAATAACGATGAACGGGTCGACCTGACTATTCCGGAGCTACTCATGTCCAAACAACGTTTGATTATTTTTGATACGACCTTGCGTGACGGCGAGCAAAGCCCCGGCGCGTCCATGAACCAGGCAGAAAAAATCCGCATCGCCAAAATGCTGGAAAAAATGCGCGTGGATGTGATTGAAGCAGGCTTCCCGATTGCCAGCCCCGGTGATTTTGAATCTGTCAAGGCGATTGCACGAATCGTGAAAGACAGCACCATTTGTGGTTTGGCGCGGGCACTCGACAAAGACATTGAACGCGCGGCGGAAGCACTCAAAGGTGCCAATTCCGGGCGTATTCACACCTTCATCGCTACCTCGCCCATCCACATGCAGAACAAGCTGCGGATGACGCCCGATCAGGTCGTCGAACAGGCAGTGCATGCGGTCAAAAAAGCCCGTAACTACACGGATGATGTTGAATTTTCCTGTGAAGATGCCGGGCGTTCCGAGTTTGAGTTCCTGTGCCGGGTGATTGAAGCCGCCATTAATGCCGGTGCCACCACCATCAACATCCCGGATACGGTCGGCTACCAGATTCCGCATGTGTTCGGTGATATTGTCGGTCGCCTGATCCGCACCATCCCGAATGCAGACAAGGCCGTTTTCTCGGTGCACTGCCACAATGACCTGGGTCTTGCGGTGGGCAACTCACTGGCGTCGGTCATGCAGGGTGCGCGTCAGGTAGAGTGCACGATCAACGGACTTGGCGAACGCGCCGGTAATGCCTCGCTGGAAGAAATCGTGATGGCGATTCGTACCCGTCAGGATATTTTTGACGTGGAAACCAATATCGACGCCACCCAGATTGTGCCTACCTCACGGCTGGTATCCAGCGTAACCGGCTTCCCGGTGCAACCCAACAAAGCAATTGTCGGCGCTAACGCTTTCGCGCATGAATCCGGCATTCATCAGGATGGTGTGCTTAAACACCGTGAAACTTACGAAATCATGCGCGCCCAGGATGTCGGCTGGTCAGAAAACAAGATCGTGCTCGGCAAACACTCCGGGCGCAATGCCTTCCGCTCGCGCCTGCTGGAACTGGGTATCGACCTGAAAACCGAAGCGGAAGTCAACGCCGCTTTCTCGCGTTTCAAGGATCTGGCAGACCGCAAGCACGACATTTTTGATGAAGACCTGCAAATGCTGGTCTTGGAAACCCGCTCTGCCCAGGACGATGCCATCTTTGAACTGGTCTCTTCGCGCGTCTGTTCCGAAACCGGCGAAGCACCGCATGCCAGCGTCACCCTGAAAGTGCGGGGTGTGGAGCAATCCAGCGAGGCCACCGGCAGTGGGCCGGTGGATGCCGTGTATACCGCGATCAAGGCCATTACCGGTGAAAACCCGAACCTGCAGCTCTATTCAGTGAATGCGATCACCAGCGGCACTGATGCGCAGGGTGAAGTTACCGTGCGTATCGAGCAGGACGGTCGCCTGATTCATGGCCACGGTGCCGATACGGATATTGTTATTTCCTCGGCTAAAGCCTATGTGGACGCACTCAACAAGCTGGCCGCCAATCAGGCGCGTGCCCACCCACAACACGACGGCGTTTAAACCAGCGTGGATTTACACACTCGCAACCACTACATGCGTGCTTTGGGTATTCCGGTCTGGCTACCCAAAGGCATGGAGCTGACCGACGAGCCGGAGCATGAACAGGAAGAACCGTCCGTTCTGCCCGCAGCAGCTTCAGCCAGCGCAGAAACGGGTGAAAAAAATCGCGTAAACATTCGTACAGAGATTGCTGTACCAACCGTCAAGCCACCTATCCATTACCAACCTGCCGCTGAAATAGCGGCGGTGCCGGTCGATGCGCCTGATTGCAGCCAGCTAGGCTGGACAGAACTACAAGCAACCGTGGCTCGCTGTGAAGCGTGTGTACTGCACAAGTCACGGACACAGACCGTGTTTGGTACGGGTGATACACACGCTAGCTGGATGGTCATCGGGGAAGCACCGGGCGCAGAAGAAGACCGCCAGGGTCAACCTTTCGTTGGGCGCGCCGGGCAATTGCTAAACAACATGCTGGCGGCAGTGGGTTTACCGCGTGAGGCGGTTTACATCGCCAATATCCTCAAATGCCGTCCGCCCAACAACCGCGACCCCAAACCGGAAGAAGCCGCCCACTGCCGGGGCTATCTGGAGCGACAAATCGCACTGGTCAAGCCGGAATTGATTCTGGTAGTGGGGCGAATTGCCGCGCATAACCTGCTGCAGGTCAACACGCCCCTGGGGCAACTACGTGGCACTTTGCACCATACGCCCAAACAGCAGATCCCGGTGATCGTGACTTATCACCCGGCCTACCTGCTGCGCCAACCGGCGGAAAAACGCAAGGCCTGGCAGGATTTACAACGCGCCCGCCAGTTCATGCTGGCACGCGGCTCCTGACACTGCATCACATATCCCTATTTTTTCCAGGTTGCTCTTATGTTCCCTAATTCCCTGAACGAACTCCTGTCACTCCGCCCCATGACCGAAGCTGATCTGGACACGGTCATGCAGATCGAAGAACGTGCCTACCCTTATCCGTGGACGCGCGGCATCATGAGCGATTGCATCCGTAACAACTACCATGCACTGGCACACGAGGTGGCGGGCGAATTGCACGCTTATTGCGTTATTTCGGTAGCGGTGGGCGAATTGCATATTTTGAATCTGACCGTGCGCCCGGATTTACAACGCCAGGGGCTAGGCCGCCGCCTGCTGGCCACTGCGGAGAAAATCGGACGGGGGCTGGATGCCAGCGAGTGTTTTCTGGAAGTACGTCCCTCCAACACCGCTGCGATCCAGCTCTATCTGGCGCAAGGGTTTAATGAAATCGGTTTGCGCAAAAACTATTATCCGGCCAAAAAGGGACGTGAGCATGCGATTTTGATGGCGAAAGCTTTGCTCGTTTGAAAAGAATCACCTTAGCTCAATCCGGGATCAGCAATGTAGTCCCGGTGGTTTTACGCGCTTCCAGATCCCGGTGTGCCTGCTGCACTTCACTTAAGGGATAACGCTGGTGAATAGGGATGTGTATTTTGCCGCTACCGACCATTTCGAACAGTTCGGCAGTGGAGGCGCGCAGATCGGCATCGGCGGCGATATAGGTCATTAGAGTCGGGCGGGTGATATAGAGCGAACCTTTGGCCGATAACAGGCCAAGATCAAAGTCCTTGATCGGGCCGGAGGCATTGCCGAAGCTGACCAGCAAACCGCGTGGCTGCAGGCTGTCCAGCGAACCGGCGAGCGTGGCCTGACCCACCCCGTCGTATACCACCGGCACGCCTTTGCCTTGGGTGATTTCACGTACCCGCGCGGCCACATCTTCATGGCGGTAATTGATCACATGCGTACAGCCATGCGCCCGGGCAATGTCCGCTTTTTCTTCAGAACCGACGGTGCCAATGACCGTGACCCCGAGTGCTTTCGCCCATTGGCAGAAGATCAAACCCACGCCACCAGCGGCGGCCTGATAAAGTACCGTATCACCGGGTTGAACGGCATAAGTCTGGCGCAACAGGTAGCGCACGGTCATGCCTTTGAGCATCATCGCCGCCGCTGTTTCGTCGCTGATGGTATCAGGCAGTTTATCGACGCGGTTGGCAGGCATGTTACGCACGGTCGCATAAGCACCTATCGGCCCCGCGCCATACGCCACCCGATCACCCACCTGCAAGTGTGTGACCCCTTCACCTACAAGCTCCACCACGCCTGCCGCTTCCAGCCCCAAGCCATTCGGTAATGGCAGCGGATACAAGCCGGTGCGGTGATAAGTATCGATATAATTCAGGCCAATGGCCGTATGCCGAATCTGTACCTGCCCGGCAGCGGGTGCGTCGACCGCTTCCTGCACCAGTTGCATGACTTCCGGGTCGCCGGTTGCGGTGATACAGACGCGGGTGGTGTTGGACATGGGTGTTCTCCTTGGTTGATAGCAGACTGGAGAATGCCATAGACGGCGCTGTCATGGTAGTAGGCAAAGGTAGTCATGCCCCCCTGGAAGTTATTTTGTGTTCATTCCTTGATAATCATGAGGGATGCTTGGCAGGAGGCTCTTTGCCAATGAGCACTGGTTTACCGTTTTGCCAGATCACTGCGTATTGACCGAGACGCTTCTTTTTCTCTAGGCTCCGTTGACGTTTTGCCAGAGCTGGATCTCGAATGGTAAAATCCGTCTATTTAGGTCATCAAATGAGCATAGAAAGAGCGACCATCAGTGACCGAGAGTGGGCGCTGATTTCTCCAGAGTTATCGGCACTACCCAGGGTGAAAATCGGTAATTTAGATAAATGCCGGCAATTCATTGGTGCTGTTTTATGGCTCTTGCGGGCAGTGATTTCAAGGTGACTTTTTATCCACCTTCCGTTGAGGCAACAACCTGGCAGTAGACACATGCGGCTTACCCTTGTCGTTGTGTCGTACTTTGGTTTGCCCAGCGGGCTGCCTCTTCCGGGTTTTCGCTTTCTTGTACTTCTTCAAATTGACCTTGGTGGCTGTTGTTAGCAACCAAGTCGCCATCAAGGCCGATGAGATCGAGAGGAAAATATCCCAGTCCTGTTCATCGACGATCTCATTGAGACTGGCCTGCATATTGGCCATGTAATAGGTCGAAAACTCGTTTTCCATCACATCTTGTCCATGAACAGCCTGCATAGCCGCCATCAGAACAGAGAGTGCATTAAATACCACCATCGCCACGGTGAACCCAAACAAGGCTGCTCCAGGATAGGCGAGCGTCTCCATTTCACAGTTCAGTTCCAGGGTCATGCGGTAGAACGCCGTTTCGATTTTCCACCGCTTCCGATAATAATGAGCCACCCCAACAGCGGTGGCGAGCGGCGGAGGAATCGTGGTCAGAAAATGCAAAACCCTGTCACCATCACGTGTCGGGCAGTCCAGATAAACATGAATACGGCGAAGTGTGATCGTTTGTCCCTAGTATCTGAGAAATAGATGGAAATGTGGTAAAAAGTAGGTTAATCCCGGCGTGGCAGGCCGTTATCCCTTTGGGTGTACCCCGTGGGAAAGCTTGGGTCGCCACGCCGTTTTTCTCGGAACATCCCGAACAGTTGCCCGGGTGCACCCCGAATCATTGGCTAGGCTGGGAGTACGAAAAATGGATCAAACCCAAACTATTTTTATCGGTATTGACATTGCCAAGGCACATCTTGACATCCATGTGCATCCCAGCGGGGAAGCCTGGCGAATCACGCATGATGAGGAGAACATACGCGAATTAGTTGAGAAACTCTTGCCTACCCAAGCCGAGTTGATCGTCATGGAAGCGACCGGTGGGCTGGAAACTTCTCTGGCAGCGACTCTGATAGGTGCGGGTCTACCCGCCGCCGTTGTGAATCCCCGGCAGGCTCGGGACTTTGCCAAGGCGATCGGCGCATTGGCAAAAACAGATCAGGTGGATGCCCGCTTACTGGCGTTATTTGGCGAACGTATTCGCCCCGCCGTGCGCCCATTGAAAGATGAGGAACAACAGGCCTTCAGCTCCTTACTGACACGCCGTCGGCAGTGAGTGGACATGCGGGTAGCCGAACAAAATCGCTGGCATCAGATGCGGGGAATCGCTCGCCAAAACATCACCTCGCACATTCAATGGCTGAACGACAGTATCAAGGAAGTTGACCGGGATATGGGGCAAGCCGTGAAGAATAGCCCTGCCTGGCAGGCAAAGAAAGATTGGCTCACCACGTTTAAAGGCGTGGGTCAGGTAGCCAGTTTCACTTTGCTGGCCTCCCTGCCGGAGTTGGGTCAGCTAAACCGTAAGGAAATAGCCGCGTTGGTGGGGCTGGCTCCCTTTAATCGTGATAGTGGCAGACAGCGGGGTAAACGCATGATCTGGGGTGGCCGAGCTGCCGTCAGAAACGTGTTGTATAGGGTGGCATTGGTGGCCTCCAGAAGTAACACAACCATTAAGAAGTTTTATGGGCGACTCATACAAGCGGGTAAGCCCAAGAAAGTGGCATTGACCGCTTGTATGAGAAAAATACTGACCATCCTGAATGCGATGATCAGCAACAATCAACCTTGGAAGCCTGAGCAACAGCAATCTGCTTGACATGGTTCAAGACAGTTGCTTCCATCCGTGACTTGGACTGATTGTTCACAGACACGTCCGCCCTCAATGCTTTCTGAGTCCCCCTCTGCGATCAATGGAGTAAACCGCAAGCGGCCATGCTCACGGATCAACGAGTAACCGCCCTGCCGTTCGATCGTCAGCAGAGCCTCCGTGGTACAAAAATTGCGGTCAGCCACCCACAACTCATTGGGCTGTACAGAGGCCAGAACGGCAGGCAACAAAGCACGTTCCTGTACATAAGCATCCTCGCACGGATGAAGCTGGACAATCAGTTGCCGATCAGGATCCAGTACAACCAATGACTTTCCGGGCAGCGGAGCCGCTGTACTGCCGCGTGTTTCCAGCAAACGCCGCTGGCGCCCGCCCAATGCATTGCCATCCAGGAGGCGTGTTTTGATATTCGGCAGCCAGCTACGCACAGGAACCTCCATCCAGTCGATGATTTCCTGACTGGATTGGATACTGAGGTTCGCTAATGGTTGTAGGGTGGCGATTTCCAAGCCGTTCAGTTTCCCATAAACCGCAGATAGACTGACGCCCACCTCTTCCCGGCTCGCCTGTTGGTAGGCCGCACGAACCGAGGGTTGTTGTCGAAAGACAACCTCAGTCATCAGGCCAAACAGGCTTGAAAACAGCAGCTTGCGAGTGTATTGCTGTTCAACTGTCTGGTCGTACATTTTGTCCAGTAGCCCCGCGTGGAAGGCGTGCCGTAATAGCGCTTGCGACATCACCGGCAACGGTGTCCTATCGGCAAAACGTTGTAACAGTGCTGAAAGCTGAATGGGCATGATGGATCACATCAGATTATCTTGGGGAGATTATGATAAAGGGGCTTCGATTCCACCGCTAGTCAACGACGTGGCGAATTTGTCACCTTGAAACCACTGGAGACTGAGTAGTTACGAAATTTGTCTGGGAAATTCTTGACGGACTAGTATTGTTATGGTATTCTTATGGCTAACAAATAGAGTGTTATTTGTATTGAACCACGAATTATGGTCAGTTGTCCGTCATCAGTATGGGTGGCTTTAACTCATCTCCTTATACACAAGTACAGCCGCAGCCTGTATGGTGAAAGTATTTCTTGGGGAAAGGTATCAACGACTGGATAGCAGACGAGTTTACCACGCTGAATTTGGGTGATGCTCGCCTGAATCGCCGTGCCGAAAAACGGTTAAGTGCGATGTATCGCTTGCCGAACTCGAGCTTCCCCGAAGCTTGCTGTGGCTGGGCTGAATGGCTTTAACCAGCGGAAGTGAAAATCTTATACCACAGCCACCGTCCCTTGAACTTGTATAATTTTTATGCTTTTAGTCCTTTGGTTTAGTTTCGAACAGTTTTTCTTTAACTTGCCTTAGAAAGTAGTTTTTTACGTCTGCGAGGTTTAATTGTGATGATAACCCGACATTTTTTCAGAATAGTAATCAATACAGGTTTGGTTTTTTTTCTTCTCTTTATTCCACGGTTTGGTTTATCACAAGTTGATATGTCCACTGTGCAGTCATTAAGACTTTTAGAGAAAGCCAATGAAACTGGGTTTGTACGTGTCATTGTTCGGCTCAACAAAACCACAATTGACAGTGATAAGAGTACTGAGTCGCAAGAAAGTGCGTCTAGCCCCTTAGAATTAGCGCAAAATCGCATTCTGTCCGAATTGGCAACAATTTCTGCGGCTAATCCTAAGAGTGTCAAGAAATTTGAAGTCTTCCCAGGCATGGCTCTCGAAGTCGACTCAATGGGGTTACATGCTCTTGCCAACGACCCCAGTGTTGTGAGGATTGAAGAAGACATTCCAGTTCCTCCTTTACTTAAGCAGAGTATACCTTTGATTGACGCAGATGATGCTTGGGCGTTAGGTTACTCCGGCAGCGGTCAAACAGTAGCGATTCTGGACACTGGTGTTGATAAAAATCATCCTTTCTTAGATGCAGGGAAAGTAGTTTCAGAAGCATGTTATTCAACAACATCTGGTTCTAGTACTCACTCCCTTTGTCCGGACGGTGTGAGTTCATCTACCTCATCAGGGGCTGCAATTGCTTGCTCGGGGCTAGCGGCTGGAGTGTCAGCTTGTAGTCATGGCACTCATGTTGCTGGTATAGCCGCTGGTCAATTGGGAAGTACTGGTGGTGTGTCTTTTAATGGCGTCGCGCCAAATGCAAAGATAATTGCTGTGCAAGTTTTTTCCCGATTTGACGACACTGACACTTGTGATGGGGAACCTCCTTGTCTGCTAAGTTATACTTCGGATCAAATAAGAGGTTTGGAGCGTATATATGCCCTAAGAAATACTTATTCTATTGCTTCAGCAAATATGAGTATCGGGGGTGAGCAACATTTTTCAGAATGTGATGACAGCAGTATTAAGAGTATTATAGATTTATTAAGGGAAAAAGCTATTGCCACAGTTATTTCTTCAGGAAACGATGGATATGACAGCTCAACTAGCTCTCCAGGTTGTGTTTCTTCTGCTATTACTGTTGGAAGCTCAACAAAATCTGATGCTGAATCAGACTTCTCCAATCATGCCTCATGGGTCGATTTGATGGCACCCGGTAGCTCGATTGAGTCTTCGGTTGCTCCAGGAACAGGGTATGACTTTTATAGTGGCACATCAATGGCTGCACCTCATGTAACGGGAGCTTGGGCGATAATGAAATCAAAAAATGGTATCGCATCAGTATCTTCGATTGAGTATGCACTCGAAAGTAGCGGGGTGAATGTAACAGTTGGTTCCGGAAGTAGCAGCAAGCCGAGAATTGATCTTGATGCTGCATTAGCAAAAATTAACCCGGGTCCAAGCATTGGGTTGAACTGGGATCATTGTAGGGAGGTTTACCGCGCCATTGGTGATTATCGGACATGGTGTTATTTGGATAAAGCAGCGCTTTGGATTTGGATCAATGACAATGAAGGTGAACGATCATTTATTCAAGCTACAACCAATAACCATTGGGTAGGATATTATGTAAATAGTATTGATGGCAGTTCTTTCACTATAAATCATGTTAGAGTTTTTAAAAATTAAACTCAGCCAATTTTATTGAAAGATATTTTTATGATAATTTCTGGAGATTACTAATTATGAAGCGGTTTAATAAATATTTTTTTCTAGCAACGGTTCTCCCTGCGCTGATTCTAGTTTCGAATGCACAAGCTGCGGGTGGTGGTGGTAATGAAAGTCCACCACCAATAGTTGCTGCCCCGACTGTTGATGTTGCAAGTGGGATAGAATCCTCAAACTTGTCCAGTCAAAAATCTGGGACTCAAGCAATAACCAGTGGTTTTAAATGGGCAAGAGTTCAGCAAACCTATCGGTACCTTGGAAGTTCTGTTACTTGGGCATATCTTGAAAGCCCTGTCAATGATTGGATTCAGTGTAATGATAATGAATGTGAGCAAATATTAATTGCAGCCGCCGCTTCAGGGCATTGGCTTGGTGTTAATTTCACAGGAACGTCTTCAACTTCATTTGATCATGTGCGTCTATGGAAAGATTAATCAATTTTGAAATTTTTCCCAAGGGAAAATCACTGGATACACCATATCAAGTTGATTTTATCAATTCTGATTCTTAGAAAGATACTACAGTATGATGTATTACTGTCTTTGTCGACAAGAGTATAGATACCTTATAGAAATAATGAAGAGTTAATTATGTTTATGAGATGCTTGTTTTTTATTTTATGGTTGATCTTCTCCCCCTCTTCTTTTGGAAAAGAAGCGGTGACACAGGGCGAGTTCGCAATAAAGTTAACTGATGCATTGGGTCATTATGGTCTTGATGAAGATGAGGCAATAACACTTTTGTCTAGTCTTGCTATTGGCTCAGATTTTATCCCACAAAAGGCCTGGGAGAAAAATAAAATTGCAAGCACTTCATTTATAGCCCATATACAAGCATCCATACAAATTATCCTAAAGAAATTAGCAATTGACTCAGGAGTCAATCCTCCACCAACGTTGGAGTTGGTGATTTTTGAATTGCCCCCGGCTCCTCAGCGCGTCTTCTTTACCACGGAGAATGGAGATAATGCATTAGAGGGTAAGGCTTATGAAGAGCCACTGTCGCTGCCTGTAGAAACACCACTCATTAATCCAATAGCTACTGAGGTTCCTCTGAAGGTAGAAACAGGTAATATTTTTAAACAGCAGAAGGAGCCGTAAGCGTTCACGTTATCTGTAGCGGGTTGCGGGCTTTGGGCTGCTTCAACGGGAAGCGCACCGAGATGGGCTGATGAGCCAAGCCTTGAGAGCACACATCCCGCATCAAGGTAGCGATATTCATGCCTAATTGACGAGCCGTTCCCAGTACAGTCAGCACCATTGGCCGAAACTGGTCACCTTGTGCCGACTGACTGGCAAAGGTAAGCGTTCACGTTATCTGTAGCGGGTTGCGGGCTTTGGGCTGCTTCAACGGG
>CAXYXY010000048.1:0-31352 GCA_964293125.1 uncultured Thiothrix sp.
ACAGAGATGTCAATGCAGCTCGGAACATTCTCGCGGCTGGGCATAGCCGTCTCGCTGGAGGAATCCTCGTTCTTTAGGGCGGGGAGGATGTCAATCGTTCTCCGGGCTGGTGGTGGGTGTTTTCTCGCTAATTGCAGGGTCGAGGGGAGACGGATTAAAGGCTTTCTGTTGTGCTTTTTGCATTTCCTCCTGCACCACCGGGAGTACGTCAGCCATATAAAGCCCCATTTTGCTCATCGCTGATTTGGCACCCGGTTTACTGTAAAAGTCTGCCAGTGCTTCCAGTTCATCGGCAGTGAAATGAGACACCATTGCGTTTTTCATCGCAGCCGACACTCGAACGATGTCCATATGCTTGGTCAGCATGTCCGTGAAAGGCTTGCGTTGTTCGGGCGGCAGGTTGATCGTGCTGCGGTTGGCAATATCCGCAAACATGTCTTCGGGTGAGTTTGCACGCAAATAACGTTCCGCCTGTTGCAAGCGGTTGTCGGTGGTATCTTCGAGTGCACCCGCTAATGTAGTAGCGAGCAGCAATAGACTGAACAGTAAAATTTTCATTGGGCTAATCCTTGGGGATAAGGGATAGGCTCAATTGTAGTGATATTTTGACCAAAAAGTGTTCCAATTATTGGAAGGTTTGACGATTCGGGTACTGATGATGCCCTCCCCGCAGGGAAATCAACGCATGTGTGACAAAATTAGGGTTAAAGTTGACGAAGCCCTAAAGGCTCCGTCAGATCGCTGAGAGGAAATGTTTGCTACGAACAGGGGAAATGTTCTGTGCCCGTCAGTGTCAGGCTGCCAGTTTTAAAGCCGCTTCCAGTTGCTGGGTGGGCTGTAATCCGTCTTCGGTGAGTGCTTTGCTGACCTTTTTAATCGTCGCATGCCGTACTGGGATGATATCTAGGCCGATTTCATCGCGGTGTTGTAACAGGTAGCGCAAGACACTTTTTTCAGTATGTGCGGTCACGACAAAGCCGGTTGCACCCTGATTACGGGCAATCAACGCTTGCAGCAAGGCACTCCGTGTCGGGCTTAGCGTCGTGGGGAGTGGCAGCAGGCTAAGCTTGATCTGGCGTGCCACGCTGCAACGCACTTGGGCGCGTATGTCCCGAATCTGGTCATGGAAGGCTTTTGCCCGCTCGTCAGCATGGATCTGAATCAGCATGCCACAGTGCTCGATACCTTGTGCCGTGGTTGATTTCAGCCATTCACAGGCTTGTTGCATGTCAGCCATCACCAATTCCGGCGCAGCATGGACTGCGACCACACTTTTCCAGCCTTTGTCTTTCAGGTCTGAACGCAAGGCCGGTATCTGGTGGCGAATCCGGTTAAAGGTGGGGTGCAATATTTTTGCCAGTGCTTCCACTTTACCGGCGGCATACCAGCTATTCGCATCTGCGCCTGTCAATGCAGCGGCATCAGGGGGCAGGCGATACAGTTCGGTCACCTGAACTTCACCCAGCGGGCGTTTGTCTGCATCCAGCAGGGCAATGCGCCCGGTTATTTGCGCAGTGCGTTTTTCCAGCGGGCTGAGCTGTAAAGTGAGTGGTAACGGCCACAAATAGCCATTAGCGAGCCGACCCTGTTGCAGAACACTGCAGTGATCAGCTTGATCCAGATAGCCTTCCAGCGGTGCGAGTGCGCCACTCAAGAGCAAGTCCAGGTTATTCAGCTGTTCATTGTTGAGTATTTTGGTGAGGATAGTCATACGTTACTTACCGGAAATAATATAAATGATGGAATTTTAACCGCAAATGCCAGGATCAAATTGCCAAATCTCGACAGCGTTTTCTTCAAGCTCTTCGGCCATTTCTTCGCAGACCGCCCGTTCTTGCTCAAGTTCTTCGAGGGCGATGCAAAGCTTGTGTTGGGCGGTATTCATGTGAATGTTCCTTTGGGTCATCATGTTTGTTGATGCATAGATAATACGATAATGCTTTAATGCTTAAAAACGATATAATAAGATATGTATATCCTTTTATTCGATAAGAGTGCTTATGAAACTGATCCAGTTACGCTTGCTGAAAACCCTGCTCAGTAATGGCATGAATGTCTCGCGGGCAGCAGGGCAGCATTATGTGGTGCAGTCGGCGGTGAGTCGGCAGCTTAGTTTGCTCGAAGAAGAGCTAGGTATGCCGCTGTTTGAGCGCAAGGGCAAACGGCTGGTCGAACCTACCCCGGTCTGTAAAGCCCTGATCAAGGAAGTCGATGCGATTGAGCAGTCGCTGGAAAACATTCGGGCGGTCGCCGATGATTTCCGGATGGAAACCAGTGGCGAAGTACGGATTGCGACTACGCATACCCAAGCCAAGTATTTTCTGCCGGAAATCATGCTCGAATTCCGGCAGCGTTATCCGGGCGTTTCTATCCATCTGCTGCAGGGTGCACCCTCGCAGCTGGTGGCGATGCTGCACGAAGGCAAAGCGGATATTGCGGTCTGTACCGAGGAAATTGGCCAGGCACCGGGCTTGATCAGTGAACGCTGTTATGACTGGAATCATGCGCTAGTGTTACCACACGGGCACCCTTTGTGCGAAGGCGAGTTAACGCTGGAACGCATCGCCCAGTACCCGGTGTTGACTTACGTGTTCGGGTTTACCGGGCGTTCGAAAATTCATGGCACTTTTCAGGAGGCGGGTCTGAATCTGGATGTATCGTTTGCAGCTACCGACACCGATGTGATCTTGAGCTACGTGCGGCTGGGCTTTGGCGCGGGCATTATCGCCAAAATGGCGTATTCACATATTCATGACGACGATCTGACCCTGCGTGACCTCTCACACTTGTTGCCGGTATCGGTGACGCGCATTGCCTGGACGAAAAACAAGTACCTGAAGCAATATATATCCGATCTGGTGACCTTGTTGCTGGAGCACGGGGAGAGTGAAGACTGGTATGCGTGAGGTCTTGTGCTGGGGTATGATGCCGGTCATATCGAATTTAGGAACAAAGGTTTTGTGCATGAAGCGTTTATTCCCACGGTGGGTGGGCATTATGGTAGGGCTGGTCAGTCTGGCGGGCTGTGAGCCGAGCGCGCCACCGCCCACGGATAATTTACCCTGGCAAATAGAGCGCACGCTGGAGGGCAATACCCAGGTGTTTCATCTGGAAGTAGGCAAAACTACCTTGCGCGAAGCCATCGAACAATGGCATAACTTTCCAGAGTTGGCGGTGTTTACGCAGGGTGAACACCCCGTGACGCTGGAAGCCTATTTTGGCAAGCAGCGGCTGGGCATGTTTGAAGCACGGATAGTGGCGGAGCTGGACATTACCCAAAGCATGCTGGAACGTTTTGCGGCTGAAGGTATTGATCGCAAGCCACAACAAAGTGGTGCCTGGCGACTGGGTTTGTCAGAACCCAATCAGGCGCTGGCCAATGGCCTGCCAATTAAATACCTGATTTACATGCCAGTGGCCGATTATGGCGAGGACATCGTCCGTACCCGTTTTGGTGAGCCGGACAGCGTGACCGCCGTCGGAGACGACGCAGCTTACTGGTTTTACCCGAAAGACGGGCTGGTTATTCTGATGAATAATGACGGGGGTGATATTTTGTATTATAGCGCCGAGCAAGACTATGCCGCGTTACAACAACGGGTGCTGACCCAGCCGGAGAGAAAGCATGACTAAAGTAGTCAGTAAATGGTGGAAACAAAAGGCATTGGCGGACATGTCCATGCCGGAATGGGAAAGCCTGTGTGACCATTGTGCGAAGTGCTGCCTGAACAAGCTGGAAGATGAAGACGACGGAACTGTTTATTACACGGATGTTGCCTGTGACCTGTTGGATGCAGGCACTTGCCAGTGCAGCAACTATACTCAGCGTGAGGTCTTGGTGCCGGATTGTTTGCGCCTGACGCCGGATAATCTGGAGCAACTCTACTGGATGCCACCCAGTTGTGCTTACCGTTTGTTGCATGAGGGCAAAGACTTGCCCAGCTGGCACCATCTGGTATCGGGCAGCAAGGACAGCATCAAGCAGGCCGGTGAGTCGGTTGCCGGACGATTTGTTTACAGCAAAAATGTTGATGAGGATGAATGGCAAGATCGAATAGTGGAATGGCCGCTGGAGTGGAAGGCTTAACAGCTCTGCGGCTGGACAAATGGTTATGGGCGGCACGTTTTTTTAAAACCCGTTCCCTGGCGGTTGAGGCGGTGAATGGCGGCCATGTGCATGTCAATGGTGAGCGGGTCAAGCCAGCGCGTACCATCCGGGTAGGCGATGAGTTACGCATTCGCAAAGGGGTGGATACCTGGCAGGTACACGTCTTGGGTCTGAATGACAAGCGGCGTCCGGCCAAAGAAGCCGTGTTGCTTTATCATGAAGAGGAGCATCACCGTGAACAGCGTGAGCAACAAACCGAGGTGCGGCGTTTGCATGGGGTGAATGTGGCGGTACGCAAGCCTGACAAGCGTGAACGCCGCCAGATTGAAGCCTTTAAGGAAACCTGGGACAAATAGTTTGGGATAAATAGCGGGTCAGGCCAGGCACATTCTCAGCTGCTCAAGCCCCCGGCGTATCCATGCCTTAATGGTGCCGAGCGGGTGGGATAGCCGCTGGGCCAGTTCTTCATGGGTATAGCCGTAATAAAAGGCCTGCATGATGCACTCACGCTGTTCGGGCTTGAGCTCTTCCATGCACTTTACCAGGCGTTGGGTGTCATCACTGAGTTCGCTCAGTGCAGCGGGACTCAAGTCGGGCGAAGCGAATTCCAAGGTTTCATAGTCGGCCTCATCAGCCAGTTGCGGACGACTTTTTGCCATGCGTAATTTGTCGAGTGCCTGATTGCGGATGATGGTTGCCATCCAGGTCATGGCGCTGCCTTTGCTGGCCGCATAACTGGCCGCATTGTTCCAGATTTTGACAAAACCTTCCTGTAACACATCTTCCGCCAGCGTCTGGTCACGCAGCATACGGCGCGCGAGGGCGTATAAGCGGGGAGACGCCAGTCTGTATAATTCACGCAAAGCCTCCGCATCACTTTTTCCGCAGCGCAACAATAGTTCGTTCAGCGAATCCATCATGTCCTTTTTTTGAACCTCACGCTAAGCCGTCCGTACAATATGACCAGTCACTGCATCCCGGATTTCGCTGGGCTTGCTGCGTCCGCCTAAGGGTAAATCAAGCATAAAATCAATGCTATTTGCCAGTGACTGGCGCACATCCGCGACATCAGTGGCGGCGGCTTCTCCTGCCAGATTGGCACTGGTGGATACCAGCGGATGGCCGAGTGCGGTGCACAGTGCCTGACAAACCGGATGAGCGCTAATACGCACAGCCAAAGTGGCATGTTCGCCCCGGAGCAGGGGTGAAACCTGCGGGCGTGCTGGCAACAGCCAAGTCACCGGGCCAGGCCAGGACGGCTGGATACGCGCCAGCAGTTCGGCACTGACCGGCAGCAGATACTTGTCAAGCTGCCCCAGGTCACTCGCCAGCAAAATCAGCCCCTTGTGTGCCGGTCGCTGTTTGACCGTCAGCACGCGCTGCACGGCATCCAGCTGTTCTGGGTCACAACCCAGACCAAACACTGCTTCAGTCGGATAAACCAGCAACCCCCCCTGCCTGACGACAGTGACAGCAGCTTCCAGATGACGGCTGACGATCATGCGCGTTAGGCTCCCGATTTTTTAAGGGCGGCTGGTTTGGGGGTGGTTGCGCTTGTTCCTGCCCCGGTTTTTGGGCTGGCCGCTTTCTGGGTGGCCGGCTTCTTTTTTGCGGGCGTTTTGGCCTTGGTCGTGCCGGCTTTAGTCGCCTTGGTTGCCCTGGTTTTGGTCGCTTTGGCTTTAGTCGCATCTGCACCCGAGGCCGTGTCTACGTCCGCAGTGCTGCTGTCAGTGGTGGCTTTCTTGGCTCTGGTCGGCTTTTTTGCGGGCGTTTTCTTGGCAGGTGCTTTTTTGGCGGCGGCCTTTTTCGCAGCGGCTTTGCCCTTGGGAGGGGGGGCAGCAGCAATCATGGCCTGCGCCTCTTCCAGCGTCACGCTTTGCGGGTCACGCTCTTTGGCGAGGCGTACCTTGACGATGCCATCGGTAACAAACGGCCCCCAACGCCCCTGCAGCACCTGCAAGTCGTCACCAAAGTCCATCAGGATTTTAGCCAGATCTGCCGCCGTTTTTTCTTCGATCAGCTCCAGCGCCCGCTCCAGAGTGACGGTATAAGGGTCGTCATCTTTTTTCAGGGAGGCAAATTTGCTGCCATAACGGATATAAGGGCCAAAGCGGCCAATACTGGCGCTGATGGATTGGCCTTCATCGGTTTCACCCAGTGCACGGGGCAACTTGAACAGCTCCAGTGCATCTTCCAGCGTGACGTGATCCATTTTCATCCCGGAACGCAGGCTGGCGAAGATCGGTTTGTCTTCGTCATCCCGTGTGCCGATCTGGACGAACGCGCCGAAACGCCCCATGCGTACCGACACCGGTTTGCCACTTTTCGGGTCAATACCCACCTCACGCGCCTGTAGCACATCGCTACGCTGCACGCTTTCCATTTTATCGTCTACCAGCTCATGGAAAGGTTGCCAGAACTCGTCCAGCACCGGTATCCAGGCTTTTTCACCGCGTGAGATTTCGTCCAACTGGTCTTCCAGATTGGCGGTGAAATCGTAGTCTACATATTGCGTGAAATGTTCGGTCAGAAACTTGCTGACGATGCTGCCAATGTCAGTCGGGAAAAAGCGCCGTTGTTGCAGTTCCACGTATTCGCGTGCCTGCAGGGTAGAAATGATGCTGGCATAAGTGGAAGGTCGGCCAATACCGTATTCTTCCAGTGTTTTTACGAGGGTTGCTTCCGAAAAACGGGGCGGTGGCTCAGTAAAATGCTGAGTGGCCGCAATATCAAGCAGGGTAATATCCTCGCCTTCTTCCATCGCGGGCAGCGGGTTTTCTTTTTCGCTGTGCTGATCATCCAGGCCTTCTTCATAGACCGCCAAAAACCCGGGATCACGGATGACTGAGCCACTGGCACGGAAGAAACTGCCGGTTTCTGCGGACAAGTTGACCGACACCGTATCAATAGTTGCGTGGATCATCTGACAGGCGACTGTGCGCTGCCAAATCAACTGATAGAGCTTGAACTGGTCGTCACTCAGGTGGCGACGAATATCATCCGGTACTTGCAGGCAGGAGGTAGGGCGAATCGCTTCGTGCGCTTCCTGCGCATTTTTTGATTTGTTTTTAAACTGACGCGGTTCATCCGGCACTTTGTCCAAGCCATAACGGTTACCGATAAACTCGCGCAATTCTGTGATTGCTTCTGCCGCAAGGGTCACCGAGTCAGTACGCATATAGGTGATCAGACCGACCGGGCCATCCCCTAAGTCAATGCCTTCATACAGTTGCTGGGCGGTACGCATGGCGCGCTGTGAAGAAAAACGCAGTTTACGCACAGCCTCCTGTTGCAGGGTTGAGGTGGTGAACGGCGCGGCGGGGTTGCGTTTGCGTTCTTTTTTCTCAACCTGGTCGACATGCAGTTTGCCCTGCGCAGCAGCCAGCAGGCGGGTACGAACGCTGTTGGCGCCTTCGTCATGATTAATGTCGAACTGATCAAGTCGCTTGTTGTCCAGTGTGTGCAGGCGAGCCGTGAAACCCAACGCGTCTTTTTCCAGTTGCGCGGTCAGGTGCCAGTATTCCTGTGGCACAAAGCGTTCGATTTCATCTTCACGCTCGACAATCATGCGCAAAGCAGGGCTTTGTACCCGTCCGGCAGACAAGCCACGTTTAATCTTGCGCCACAGCAGGGGAGACAGATTAAAGCCCACCAGATAATCCAGTGCTCGCCGCGCCTGCTGGGCATCAATCAGCTCATAGGCCAGTCCGCGCGGGTTAGCGATGGCTTCTTTGACAGCACGTTGCGTAATTTCATGAAATACAACGCGATGGACGTTTTTACCTTCCAGTGCGCCGCGTTCTTTTAACAGTTCATGCAGGTGCCAGGAAATAGCTTCGCCTTCACGATCCGGGTCAGTGGCGAGATAGAGGGTGTCGGCTTTTTTCAGTGCCTTGGCAATTGCATCAACATGGCGCTGGTTACGGTCGATGATGTCGTATTTCATCGCATAACCATTTTCCGGGTCGACCGCACCCTCTTTAGGGACTAAATCACGCACATGCCCATACGAGGCCAATACTTCGTAGCCTTTGCCCAAATATTTTTCAATGGTTTTACCTTTTGCCGGTGATTCGACAATGACCAGATTTTCGCTCATGGAACCGCTTTCAGGTTGTATTTAATGTCATTTACTTAGCTGAATTAGCTAATACGGACTGCATTTTAAACCTGAACAGGGCTAAAAAGTAAAGAGCTAGTTTCAGATTAGTGGTAGACCGGGGGGTTGCCATCCAGTGTCAGCCCCTCTGTCCAGAAGAAACTGTTGTCCTCTTCCGGGCGGTTTACCAAGACCATCAGAATCACCCATTTGAGGCGATCAAGGTTCAAATCTTCATCTTCCAGTTCCATCACGCGGTCAATAATCTGTTCGCGCGATTCGGTGTTTAAAACGCCCGTCTGTTCAAGGAATAGCAGATAACTCTGGCATTCGGTATTCAACCAGTGTTGCTCATGCTGGGCAAAAATACGAATGGCATCAGGGCAGTGTGGTTCAAAGACGGTGTAGCGCTCATCCCCAAGGCTTTCCAGCCAGTTGAAGGCACGGTCAATCTCACCCGGCATGAAACCCGCACCTTGCAGATAAGCATCCATGGATTCACGGTCTTCAGTGCCTGGCTCATCGATTTCAGGGTAATTGTCAAACAGATAGAAAAGTACTTCCAATGTGTTTTCTTTCATTAAACTTCAGTCTCTCGGGTTCAAGCGCATGTAGTGCCCACCACCACACGCTGACACATAGCCCTGTAATTCAAGCATTAAGAGCATGGATGAAACTGCGTCAGTGGTCAACCCCGTCTGGATGACTATCTGGTCAATCGGTACTGGATCATGACCAAGTGCCTCTAAAATCTGTAAATCTTCTGCGTCGAGCTCCGTATCCAGTTCCGAATCAGCCAGTGCGGGCAAGCGTCTATCAGCACTGGACGGCTGTGCACCTGATTTATGTTTGGCAGCCGCTGAGGCCGGTGTTTTGTTCAGAAAATCATGTAACTGCGGGGCAACCTCTTCCAGAATATCACTCGCCGTTTCTACCAGTTTGGCTCCCTGCCGGATTAGCTGGTGGCAGCCGCGTGCCATGGGGTTATGAATCGAGCCGGGGATGGCAAACACCTCCCGGCCTTGTTCCATCGCATGGCGTGCCGTGACCAGTGAGCCACTTTGCAGGGCGGCCTCCACCACTAAAGTACCCACCGCCATACCGCTGATAATACGGTTGCGGCGTGGGAAGTTCTGGGCTTGTGGTTTCACGCCAATCGGGAATTCGGTAACGATAGCGCCGTGTTCGACAATCCGTTCCGCCAGTGCCCGATTGCGCGCCGGATAGATAATATCAAGGCCGGTGCCAATGACGGCAATCGTGCTGCCCCCCGCATCCAGCGCCCCACTGTGGCTATGTGCATCAATGCCTAGTGCGAGGCCACTGGTAATGCACAGACCATTCTGTGCAAGATAATGGGCGAAGGCATGGGCATTTTCCTTGCCACCACTGGTCGGATTGCGGCTACCGACCATCGCAATTTGTGGGTCATTGAGCAGGCCAGGGTCACCGGCGACAAACAGCAGCGGTGGTGCCGAGTGGAGGTCGCGCAAGGCCGCCGGATAACGCTCATCATCCTGAGTGATAATATGGCGGTAACTCGCGGCCTGTAGCCAGGCAAGGTCAAGGTCAGTCGCATCAGCGGGGAGATCCTGCAAACTGCTGATAGCGGCGGGTTTTAGTCCCGCCTTGGTGAGTTCGGCGTTATTCGCCGCCAGTGCGGCCAGCGCACTGCCAAAATGAGTGAGCAGGTGCTGGAAGGAGCGGGGGCCAAAGCCCGGTGCGCGCCAGATGTGCAGGCGCGCACGTAGTTCGTCTTCGTTTATATCCACGGTATCCACGTAATCGGGCGTCTCGTCGTGACGGGTTAAGGGTTGCCAATTTTATCGCCATTATGCACTTCGCGCTCGGCATCAATGATCAGGCCATAGCTCAGGTTATCATCCACCTTGTAGATGATGGCATTGGCCACTTTTTCCGGCGGCAGTTTGACCTTCGGTTTCAGGTTCGGGCTGGCGGCTCCGGCATCATTGCGGAACTCATCGGTGACCGTGCGCCCGTCGCTATAAACACCGAGCGTATAGCCCAGCTGGATGCCCTGCCGTTTGCCCCGGTTAATGATAATCACCATGCAGTTCGCCCCAATGTACTCGGCATCATAGAGTCCTGCAATCTGTCCGCGTATTTTCTGTGGTGGGCTCTGGATGGGCGCGCGCAGATCGCCCAGCTTGCTTTCCACCGGGAGCAGCCGGTCACCGGGGCGGATAATGCCTTCTGCTTCCAGCACACTGGCGGTTGAAATCTGATCAATTCGCTCAATGCGGGCATAGCCGCTGTAAGTGACCTGATGCCCGAGCAAGGCACCTGTTTCCGGGTCTTTCAAGGGCTTGTCCGGGTGATAAATGGCATAGCGCTCACCCATGCGCGGGTTGCGCAGATTTTTAGTGTAAATGGTTTCGCCTGCCGTAATCAGGCTATGCCCATCACGTGATTCAAGAATATAAGGTGCGCCACGAATTTCATCTTCGGTCAGCACGCGTGGCCATTTCAGGAAGGGTGCAAGCGTGGAGAGCGCTTCACCCCCCTGACCTTTGTGTTCGACCCGGATGCGCGGTACCAGTTTATTATCTCCGTTATTATCCCCGCCCTGGCTGCCCTCATCGGCTGGCACGTACCCGAAGTGCAGCACGTCGCCCGGATAAATCCGGTGAGGATTGGCAATTCTCTGGTTTTTGTCCCACAATTCTGGCCAATACCACGGGGTATTCAGGAATTTCCGGGCGATACCCCATAAAGTGTCGCCTTTTTTTACGGTGTAAGTGGGTGGTGCGGCAGGATTGACTTGCATGCCGCCTGCCGAGGCGCGATCAGCCGAGCTGCCGGTGCGCCCGTGGTTTGGGGGCAGTCCGTAGTAGCTGTCATACTGGTTGGTTTCCACCTGTGTGGGTGGACGAGCTGACCCCTGCATGCTAGGCGTACAGCCGGAGAGGGTGGCAGCGACACTGCCCAGACACGTTGCCCACAGGATGTATGAAAAGCGAAGCATGTTGGTATCCTTGTTATTCTGGCTTGTAGTTATTATTTCGTTGGATGACTTTGCGGTATAATAACGGAACGAGTTTAATGCCCGTACCACTTTCAGATTTTCGGTAATTTTCGGTAATTTTAATTATGGCGCTATTAGAAATTTTACATCATCCCGACCCGCGTTTACGCAAGAAAGCGGTTGCTGTCGCTACGGTTGACGATAAGATCAGGCAGTTAGCCGACAACTTGCTGGAAACCATGTATGAATCACGGGGTATTGGTCTGGCCGCGACCCAAGTGAATGTACACCAGCGGGTGGTGGTTATTGATCTGTCAGAAGAAAAAAATGAGCCGTTGTGCTTCATCAATGCCGAGATCCTGAGCAAGGAAGGCAGCTTGGAGCATGAGGAAGGCTGCCTGTCGGTGCCCGACTATTACGAAAAAGTGACCCGTGCCGAGCGTATCCGGGTACGCGCACTGGATCGGACGGGTGAGACGTTTGAAATGGATGCAGAGGGTTTATTGGCCGTTTGCATTCAGCATGAACTGGATCATCTGGATGGCAAGTTGTTCGTCGACTATCTGTCTATGCTCAAGCAGCAACGGATTCGCAAAAAGATGGAAAAGCTGGCGAAACAGGCTAACCAGTCACCTGCCCAGGCGGCTAACGGATGAAGCAGGCGGCAACCAGTCTGCGCATTATTTATGCAGGCACCCCGGAGTTTGCAGTACCCGCCCTACAGGCTTTGCTGGCTTCACAGCATCAGGTAGTGGCGGTTTATTCCCAGCCTGACCGACCTGCCGGACGGGGGCGCAAATTACAACCGAGCGCGGTTAAACAGATCGCCCTTGATGCCGGTATACCGGTCGAACAGCCGCTGACGCTGAAAGATGCCGATGTGCAGGCCAATTTACGCGCTTATCAGGCGGACGTGATGATCGTTGCTGCCTATGGGCTGATTTTGCCACAGACGGTACTGGATATACCGCGCTGGGGTTGCCTGAATATTCACGGCTCACTCCTGCCACGCTGGCGGGGGGCGGCTCCTATCCAGCGGGCGATTCAGGCGGGGGATACCGAGACGGGGGTGACCATCATGCAGATGGCTGCCGGGCTCGACACGGGTGACATGCTGTTGAAAATCCGCACACCGATTGCTAACACTGATGGCGGGCAAAGTATCCACGATCGGCTGGCGCGTGATGGGGCACAAGCGGTGTTACACGTGCTGGATCAGTTGGCCGCTGGCGAATTAACGCCGGAAGTGCAGGATGAGGCGCTGGCGAATTATGCCCACAAACTGAGTAAAGCGGAGGCTGAGCTGGATTGGCAGCAACCTGCCACTGTGATTGACCGGCAAATTCGGGCGTTTGACGCCTGGCCGACCGCCTATAGCCTGCACCATGGCCAGCCTGTACGCTTCTTTGCCTCGCAAGTGTTAAGCGGGCAGTCGAGCAAGGCTCCGGCGGGCTATGTCTTTGCAGAAAGTCGGGATGGCATTGATATTGCAGCGGGTGATGGTGGTATTGTGCGCATCCTGCAATTGCAGATGCCCGGTGGCAAGCGTTTGTCGGCTGCCGATTTTGTGAATGCACGTTCACTGTTGGATGTGCAGTTCCAGGCTGCGCCGCAAAATGGGGTAGAACAAATGATGGGGCAAACGGATTGAATACTCGGGCAGTCGCAGCGCGCGCGTTGCAACGTGTGACCTATCAGGGTGATTCCCTGACGGATGTTTTGCAGCACAGCAGTATTAGTACCCTGGAAGCACGTGATCAGGCTTGGGTACGCCATGTCTGTTTTGGCTCCCTGCGCTGGCATGGACGCTTGGGGGCGATTTTACGCCACTTGCTGAGTAAGCCCTTAAAGAAAGCGGACAAGGACATTGAATGCCTGTTACGACTGGGCTTGTACCAGCTGATTTATCAGCGCACCCCGGATCATGCGGCGGTGAATGAAACCGTGCAGGCGGCGCGTAAAATGAAAAAGGTCTGGGCGGGGAGCCTGATTAACGGGGTATTGCGGGGCTTTCTGCGTGAGCGCGAGCAGATTCTGGTCGAAGTCGATCAGCTGGAGACGGCGCGTTATTCTTTCCCGACCTGGTTGGCTGATCGTCTGAAGGTGGCATGGCCGGAAGATTGGCAGACCATCATGCAGGCCAGTAATGAACATCCACCGCTGGTGCTACGGGTGAATGCCCGACAGATGGGGCGTGCTGCCTATTTGCAGGCACTTCAGGCCGCTGGTCTGGAGGCAGAGGCCGTTGCCGGGAGCGAGACGGCACTCTCGATGGCCGAAGCGGTCACAGTGACTGAGCTGCCGGGCTTTGCGCAAGGTGCGTTCTCGGTGCAGGATGCAGCGGCACAGCTGGCCGCCGGGTTGCTGGCTTGCGAACCGGGGCAGCGGGTACTGGATGCCTGTGCGGCACCGGGGGGTAAAACCTGTCATTTGCTGGAAACGACTCCGAATCTGACGTTGCTGGCACTGGACAGCAGTGAAAAACGCTTGCGGCAGGTGCGTGAGAATTTGGAGCGTTTGCAGTTGCAGGCTGAACTGAAAGCAGCGGATGCGGCTGAGCTGGGCACATGGTGGGACGGTGAGCCGTTTGACCGTATTTTACTGGATGCGCCCTGTTCAGCGACCGGTGTCATTCGCCGCCATCCTGATATTAAACTGCTGCGTAAAAATAACGATATCGGCAACCTGCAAGCCGAGCAGGCGCGCCTGCTAGCGGCACTGTGGAAGACATTGCGCCCCGGTGGACGTTTGTTATATGCCACCTGTTCGATTCTGCCAGATGAAAATAATGTACAGGTTGAGGCATTTTTACAGGGCAATACAGACGCTATTCATCGACTGATTGAGGCAGCGTGGGGACGTGCGCTGAATGCTGGACGACAAATCCTGCCTGGGGATACAGGCATGGATGGTTTCTATTATGCAGTGCTTGAGAAAGCAATGCCGGAATGAGCAGAATGATAAAAACAGTTTTAATGCGACTCCTGGCGGTGTCTTTTGTCTGGTTAGCCCTGTCTGGCTCGACATGGGCCGCCGAAGAACAGGTCAGAGTACAGGAGTTTATGCTCCAGCAGGACGGGCAAACCAAACAGTGGGTAGCCAATATTCGCTTTGACTATCAACTGACTGACTACCTGCGGGAAAGTTTGCTGAACGGCGTGACCTTGCGCAATGAGATCCGCTTCGATCTGGTTTGGCACAGTGACTGGTGGTTTAACAAAACCGAGAACCTGACCAGTATTGTCACCGAGCTTAAATACCATGCACTGAGTCGCCATTACCAGCTGTTCCGCAAGGATACGGGGGAGAACTGGAATTTCTCCAACCTGGCCTCGGCGTTGGAGCATCTGGGTACCGTGCAGCGCTTCAGCCTGCCCGCTTTGCCGCCCAAGGCTTATAAAAGTGATGCGGCGATCTATGTAGAAGCCGTGTTAGAGCCGAAAGCACCGCAGATGCCCTTTTCTGCGTTATTTTCTGAAGACCACCGGCTGGTGAGTCAAGGAGTATTGTGGCCTCTGACACTTTGAAAACTACCCTGTTTCGCTGGCTGCCTGTTAGCCTGATGGGTGTGTTGTTACTGATTTCGCTCACCTTGCTGCATAAAGCAACGCAAGAAACCAGCTCGGCTGAAACTTACGGCAAGGGTTTGATTTACCTGAATGTTTTTATTCTGCTGATTCTGGTGCTGGCGATTCTTTCCAATGTGGTGCGTGCTATTTATCAGTGGCATACCCGGCAGGCGGGATCACGCTTTACGATTCGGCTCATGATGGGTTTTTTGGTACTGTCATTGCTGCCAGTGGTGGTAGTCGCCTATTTTTCAATGAATTTTATTGGTAAAAATGTGGGTCGCCAGCTGGATGTGCGGATCGAAAGTGCATTGGATGATTCTCTGGAGCTGGCACGTTTCTCCCTGTCGATTCGCAGCCGCGCCCATTTGCAGGATCTGGCGCGTCTGTCGGCGCAGTTACCGAACAAAGACCGCTTGCAGACAGCGGGGCTGCTGGATGAATGGCGGCTGGTTTATGATGCGCATGAGGTGATTCTGCTCAGTGAGGATCAGCGCTTTATCGCGACCAGCGTCGATGAGACTGACAAACTGATTCCGTTTTTTCCGGTCAAGGATTTGATGCGCACGATGGCATCACGCAGCGAGTATTATCATATCGAACCCACCGAAGAAGATAATACGCTGTTTGCGCGGGTTGCTTTGCGCGTCAAATACGGGCTGGATAACAAGGGCGGCATTCTGACCGCGATGTTCCCGTTTTCCGAGCGGGAGCGCAGTCTGGCGGCCAGTGTGTCGGCAGCGCAGGAAGAATACAAAACGCTCAGTTTTAATCAGGAAATGCTGAAAGATACTTTTCGTATTGCTTTACTGGTGATTGTGATTTTGACGGTGTTGTTTTCTCTGTGGGCGGCCTTTATTTTCTCGCGGCGTTTGACCCAGCCCGTGCGTGATCTGGTGGGTGGAACCTTGGCGGTGGCTTCGGGGAATTTGCAAAAGAAGCTACCCGTCTCTGACCGCGATGATTTCAGTCTGCTGGCGCGTTCTTTCAATACCATGACCCGCCGTTTGTCCAATGTTCAGGAAGAGCGTGAACAGGCACGGCGGCAGCTGCAGCAGGAGCATGACTATCTGAATGTGGTGCTGGAACATTTGTCTTCAGGAGTGGTGACGCTGGATGAAGACATGGTGATTCGCCGTGTTAACAGTGCCGCCAGTCAGATCTTGCGTTATCCGCTGCAGCAGCATGTTGGCTTGAGTTTGTCCAAGGTATGCGGTGACGTGGAAGACTTGCAGCTGTTTTTAAAGGCGCTGGAACCCTGGCTTGCGAATCCTCAGGAAGACTGGCAATCAGAAATTTCTCTGGTGACCGAGCAGGGTCGCAAGGTATTGGTGTGTCGTGGGGCGGGTTTGCCGTATGAGCCCGTTCAGCAGCAAGGTTATGTGCTGGTGTTTGAAGACGTGACCGACGTGGTGCAGGCTGAACATGATGCGGCTTGGGGCGAGGTGGCGCGGCGTTTGGCGCATGAAATCAAGAACCCGCTGACGCCTATTCAGTTGTCGGCGGAACGGTTATCGCGCAAATTGACCAAGGTACTGGATGCAGAGTCAGGCGACTTCCTGCAGCGGATGACCCGCACTATTATTCAGCAGGTGGACACCCTGAAGGCGATGGTCAATGCCTTCAGTGAATACGCCAAAGCCCCTGTGCTTGCGGTGCAGTCGGTGAACCTGAACCAGCTGATACACGAAGTAGCTGAGCTTTATATGGATAACCCGCAGCAGGTGCAGCTGGTGCTGGAGCAGGGTGACATACCGCCTTTGCGGCTGGATCCGCACCGTATTCGCCAGCTGCTGGTTAATCTGGTGAAAAATGCGCTGGAAGCGATCGGCGATCACCATGAGGATGGACGTATTGTCCTGCATACCGAGTTGCACGCCCAACAAGATGGGATGTGTGTGCTATTGTCATTACAGGACAATGGCCCAGGTATCCCAACCGAGATGTTGCCGACTTTGTTTGAGCCGTATGTTACCAGCAAACACAAAGGCACCGGTCTTGGTTTGGCGATTGTGAAAAAGATTGTAGAAGAGCATGAAGGAAGTCTGAGCGCGAAGAATGTGGAGCCGCAAGGTGCCATTATTACGATTACATTTCCGCTGGAGCATGTATGAGCGTTGACCCATTTGGCACAGGCCGCCATCGACTGACTAGTCTGGCATAAACTGGCCCCGCTATTTACGGATTAGGGAGGATTGAGCATGACAGCACCATTGATACTGGTTGTAGATGATGAACCGGATATTCGCCAGCTGATGAGCGAGATACTGGAAGATGAAGGCTATCGGGTAGCCGTCGCCGAGAATGCAGAGCGGGCGCAGGAGTTGCACCGGCAACGCAAGCCTGATCTGGTGCTGCTGGATATCTGGATGCCGGGTCAGGACGGTATTTCCCTGCTGAAAGAGTGGCGGTCAAAAAATGTTCTGGACGGGCCGGTGATCATGATGTCCGGGCACGGCACCATTGAAACTGCGGTGGAGGCCACCAAGCTGGGGGCTTATGATTTTATTGAGAAGCCACTGTCGATTGCCAAGCTGCTGCTCACCATCGAGAATGCACTGCGTACCAGCCAGCTGGAGCAGGAGAATCAGGGACTGCGGCGCCAGGTAGTCGTCAATCAGGAAATCGTTGGCAACAGCCGCGCCATGCAGCAACTGCGTGAGCAAGCCGGGCGGATTGCCCAGCACGATTCCAGCATACTGTTATACGGGGAGCCGGGGGTAGGCAAGGAAGTCGTAGCCCGCTATATCCATGCTCATAGCCCCAGCAAGGGGCGTCCGTTTATCAAGGTGGCGCTGGCTTTGCTGGATACCGCAACGATGGCGCAGCAGCTGTTCGGTCATGAGGACAATGGCCAGACGCATTACGGTCTGGTGGATGATGTCAAAGGTGGTTATCTGTATCTGCCCGAGATTTTCGAGCTGGATGCCGATAGCCAGCGTTATTTGCTGGGTGCCTTGAAAGACCGTCAATTCATCCGTATCGGCGGGCAGGAGGCAGTTGATTTTGATGTGCATCTGGTGGTGTCATCCACCCACGATTTGCTGGACGATGTCGACGCCGGGCATTTCAGTGAGGAGCTTTATTACCTGCTGAATGTGTTGCCGGTACAGGTGCCGCCTCTGCGTGAGCACCCGGAAGATGTGCCAGAACTGCTCAATTCCTATATTAACCAACTGACCGCACAGGACGGTTTGCCTTACCGCCACTTTACCTTGTCTGCCCAAAACTTCCTGCGCAATCATCGCTGGTCGGGGAATATTCTGGAGCTGCGCAATCTGGTACAGCGCTTGCTGATTTTGGGGACTGAAGTGGACATCAGTCTGGAAGAGGCCGAGGAAGCGGTGGGTGCATCCATCCCGGTCTTTGCGCATGAAGTGGGTAAAATGCCGGAGAGTTTATATGATTTGCCACTGCGGCAGGCGCGTGAACAGTTTGAACATGATTATCTGGTGTATCAGCTCAAGCAGGCTGACGGGAATGTCAGCAAGCTGGCTGAACAGGTAAAAATGGAACGCACCCATTTATACCGCAAAATGCGTTCACTCGGCGTTGACCCCAAAAAATATGGGCGCTGATGGCTGATTAGTCGCTATAATCCGCCGCATGAAAATCATGATACTGGGTGCCGGACAGGTTGGCCGTTCGGTTGCCGAAGCGTTAGCGCATGAAGACAATGATGTCACCGTCGTTGATACCAATGCGGTTGTCTTGCGGGAAATGCGCGAGAAGCTGGATGTGCGCGTAGAGATCGGCCAGGCCTCTTACCCGCGTGTGCTGGAGCGGGCAGGTATTCAGGACGTGGACATGCTGATTGCGGTGACCAACAGCGATGAAGTCAACATGATTGCCTGTCAGGTGGCTTTCACCCTGTACCGGACACCGACCAAGATTGCGCGAATTCGTTCTTCACATTATCTGGATCACCCCCGCCTGTTTGTGCAGGAAGCACTGCCGATTGATGTCTTGATCAGCCCTGAGCAACTGGTCACCGAGCACATTTTCCGGCTGATTTCACATCCGGGAGCCTTGCAGGTGCTCAACTTTGCCGGTGGCAAGGTACAGCTGGTCGGCGTCAAAGCCTTGTCAGGCGGTGCATTGGTCGGGCACAAGCTGAGCGAGATGTATGAGCACATGCCCGGCATCAAAGCCCGGGTTGCCGCCCTGTTCCGCCGGGGCAAGGCGATAGTGCCGAAAGGTGAGACGGTGGTAGAGGTGGATGATGAAGTCTTTTTCGTCGCCAGCCCCAAGCATATCCGTGCCATCATCAGTGAACTGCGCAAGCTGGACAAGCCCTACAAGCGGATCATCATCGCCGGGGGTGGGAACATCGGTAACCGTTTGGCGCGTCTGCTGGAAGATGCGCGTTATCAGGTCAAGATCATTGAAAACAATTCGGGGCGGGCGTCCAAGTTGGCGGAGCGTCTGGATAAAACCATTGTGCTGGAAGGTGATGCCGCCGATGAAGACTTGCTGATCGAAGAGAATATCGAAAATACCGATGTGTTCATTGCGGTCACTAATGATGATGAGGCCAATATTCTTTCCTCCATGCTGGCCAAGCGTCTGGGCGCACGCCGGGTCATGAGCCTGATCAACCGTTTGAGTTACGCTGACCTGGTCGAGAGCAGCATCGACCTTGCGATTTCACCCCAGCAAATTACTATCGGTGCCTTGCTGACGCATATTCGACGCGGCGATATTGTCGCGGTGCATTCGTTGCGCCGGGGGGCGGCTGAGGCGATTGAAGTGGTCGCGCATGGCGATACTAAAACCTCGCGGGTAGTCGGGCGGCGAGTCAGTGAAGTCAAGCTGCCTCCCTCCACGGTGATTGGTGCCCTGGTGCGGGGTGAGGAGGTACTTATTCTGGATGATGATATTCTGATCGAGGCCAATGATCATGTCATCATGTTTCTGACCGACAAACGTTATATTCCTGCCGTGGAGAAGCTGTTCCAGGTAGGTATTCACTTCTTCTAACATGCAATACGGCGTTATCCAGCGCATTCTTGGTTTGTTGCTAATAACTTTCAGCCTGACCATGTTACCGCCGATTGCGGTGGGCTGGTTATTGGATGATCCTGAGCTTTCCAATTTCTGGGAAGGTTTTCTGCTGGTGTTGGTTGTCGGTTTTTTTCTGTGGCTACCGGTACGCAAAAGTCATAATGAACTGCGGCTGCGCGACGGTTATCTGGTCGCCGTCTTGTTCTGGTTTGGGCTGAGTGCTGCCGCCACCGTGCCTTTTCTGCTATCCGATTCTCTGGAAATGTCAGTAACCGATGCTTTTTTTGAAACGGTGTCCGGTTTCACGACCACCGGGGCGACGGTGATGACTGATCTGGAGGCTTTGCCACGTTCGATCAGTTTCTACCGGATGGAGCTGCACTGGCTGGGTGGTATGGGTATTATCGTGCTGGCCGTGGCGATTTTACCGATGCTGGGCATCGGCGGGATGCAATTATACAAAGCTGAAACACCGGGGCCGATCAAGGATGCCAAACTCACGCCACGTATTACCGAAACGGCCAAGTTGCTGTGGTATGTTTATCTGGCCTTGACCCTGTTATGCATTATGGCGTTTATGCTGTGTGGCATGAGTGGCTTTGATGCGGTATGCCATGCCTTTTCGGTGCTGTCGACCGGCGGATTCTCGACCCATGATGCCAGTCTGGCATTTTTTGATAATCCCGGGATTGACTATGTTGCCATTGTCTTCATGTTCTTGGCGGGGATGAATTTCAGTTTGCATTTTGCGGTCTGGCGTTCCGGCAGTCTTTGGATTTATTTGCGGGATTCCGAATTCCTGATATACGCACTGATCATTCTGCTCCTGACCGTGATAGCCACTGCTGTGTTGATCAAGTTCTCTGTCTATAGTTCACCGGATGAATCCTTGCGCTATGCGCTGTTTCATGTCACTTCTATAATGACCTCTACCGGTCTGGTGATTGCAGACCACTCCTTGTGGCCGGGTCTGTTGCCGGTTTTGTTGATTCTCAGCAGCTTTGTCGGTGGCTGTGCCGGGTCGACCGGGGGAGGGCTTAAAGTGATTCGCTTCCTGTTGTTGATGAAACAGGGCTCGCGTGAAATTCGCTTATTGTCCCACCCGAGTGCCCGTTTCCAGATCAAGGTGAATGGTGAGCCAGTGCCTGAGCAGGTCGTCAACTCGGTTTGGGGATTCTTTGCGATGTATGTCGCCGTGTTCACTGTATTTTTGCTGGGTGTGGTCGCACAGGGGCACGATCAGGTCACCTCTTTTTCTGCGGTCGCAGCCACCATGAATAATATGGGGGTGGGTCTGGGCGAGGTCG
This sequence comes from uncultured Thiothrix sp., assembly GCA_964293125.1. Classification (GTDB taxonomy): domain Bacteria; phylum Pseudomonadota; class Gammaproteobacteria; order Thiotrichales; family Thiotrichaceae; genus Thiolinea. Next base: position 21,074 of record CAXYXY010000048.1, read on the forward strand.
CCGCCAGCTTTGCCGTGCTGGATGACTTTTCCAAATGGTGGCTGAGTCTGGCCATGCTGATGGGACGACTGGAACTGTTTACGGTATTGGTTTTGTTATCACCTTCGTTTTGGCGGCGCTAGCCATGCAATACGGTATGATCCAGCGCATTCTTGGTTTATTGCTGATGACCTTCAGCCTGACCATGTTGCCGCCGATTCTGGTCGGCTGGATAATGGGTGACCCTGATTTGATGCCGTTCTGGGAGGGATTCGCGATAATCCTGACTGGCGGTGTGTTTCTCTGGCTGCCGGTTAAACGGGTGCGGGGTGATTTGCGCTTGCGTGAGGGTTTCCTGGTCGTCGTGTTGTTCTGGGTAGTGCTGGGTATTTCCGGAGCCATACCGTTTTTACTGTTTGAGAATGTTGAAATTTCTTTTACCGATGCGGTGTTCGAGTCGATTTCCGGGTTGACGACGACCGGGGCGACGGTGATTACCGGGCTGGAGTCTTTGCCACGCTCACTGGCATTTTACCGGCAGGAGCTGCAATGGCTGGGCGGGATGGGCATCATTGTGCTCGCCGTGGCGATTCTGCCCATGCTCGGAATTGGGGGTATGCAGCTTTACCGGGCTGAAACACCGGGGCCGATAAAAGACTCCAAGCTGGCACCGCGTATTGCCGAAACGGCCAAGCTGCTGTGGTATATCTATCTGGCTTTGACCATCCTGTGTGCACTGGCCTACCGTGTCGCCGGGATGGACTGGTTTGATGCAGTCAGTCACAGCTTTTCTACGGTCGCCATCGGTGGTTTTTCACCGCATGATTTCAGCATGGGCTATTTTGATGATCCGTGGATAGAGTCGGTCGCCATCGTTTTCATGTTGCTGGCGGGTGTCAACTTCAGCCTGCATTTTATGGCCTGGCGCACCCTGAGCCTGCGTGGTTACCTGCGTGATTCAGAATTCCGCACTTATATCCTGATGATGGTCGTGTTGATGCTGATCACCCTCACCTACCTGATTATGACCAACTATTACGAACATCATGAACATGCCTTGCGGCACGGTCTGTTTCAGGTGGTCTCGATAGCAACGACGACCGGTTTCACCACGACCGATTACAGCAGCTGGCCGGGGTTTTTACCGGTTTTGTTGCTGTTTGCCAGTTTCGTCGGTGGTTGTGCCGGTTCGACTGCTGGTGGGATGAAGGTGATCCGCTTCCTGCTGTTGTCAAAGCAGGGCATGCGTGAGGTCAATCGTCTGGTACATCCCAGTGCGCGCATGCCGATCAAGGTCAACCGGCATCCTTTGCCAGAAAATGTGGTAGAGGCAGTCTGGGGTTTCTTCTCGATGTATGTGGCCGTATTTGTGATTTTCCTGCTGGTTTTGTTGGCACGGGGGCATGACCAGACTACCGCCTTCTCCGCAGTGGCTGCCACCTTGAATAATCTTGGCCCCGGCTTGGGTAATGTCGCGGCCAATTTCGCGAGCCTGGATGACTTTTCCAAGTGGTGGCTCTGTTTTGCCATGCTAATGGGGCGACTGGAGCTATTCACCTTGTTAGTGATTTTTACTCCCGCTTTTTGGCGGCGTTGATATTGGTTGACGAAGAAAATCGGGTGAAAAGGACTTTGATAACTGCTAAAGTGTAGTTACAAATTGGTAATGGATTTTTATATGGAATTCGAATGGGATGAAGTAAAAAATCGCCGAAATATTCGCAAGCATGGTTTCAGTTTTGAAACAGCAGCACTGGTTTTTGCTGATCCTTTCCATGTGTCCATACAAGATCGAATAGAGAATGGGGAAGCACGCTGGCAAACCCTCGGGCGTGTCCAGGGGCGGACTGTGTTGCTAGTGGCGCACCTGATCCGGGATGAGGATGATGGGGTTGAAGTGATCCGCATTGTTTCTGCCAGAAAGGCTGAACCAAAGGAAAGAAAATTGTATGAGCAAGAAAACCGATACTGTTAGGTATTCACTGGACGTGGTCAATCCACCCGCCTTAACTCCGCAGCAACAAGCAGAACTGGTCGCATTGCGGGTACTGCCAGACGAAGCGATTGATTGCAGTGATATTCCAGAACTCACAGAAGAAGTCTGGAAAAAAGCTAAACCAGTGGTGGGGCGTTTTTATCGCCCGGTTAAACAACAAGTGACTGTGCGCATTGATGCCGATGTGTTGGCGTGGTTGAAGGCTGATGGCCAAGGCTATCAAACCCGTTTGAACGATGTGCTACGGAAAGCAATGGATCAGAAGCTACAGCCTACGCAAACCCCATAAAGCGGGTAAAGCTATCAACGGATTCGCGTGGCGTGCGATAGCTGTTCACCACGGCTTCCGTGTCTTCATAGCCTAGCGCCATGCCACAGATCAGTGTTTGATCGGCAGCTATCCCCAGAAACTCACGCACTGTGTCCGGGTATTCACCCAAGGCGGCCTGTGGACAGGTGGCCAGACCCTGGTCAACCGCTGCCAACATCACGGATTGCAGGAACATGCCGTAATCCAGAAATGAACCGGTCTCCATCATTTTGTCCATAAAAAACAGCAGGACAACCGGCGCAGCAAAGGAATGGTAATTGGCGATCCATTGCTCCATTTGCCGCTGCTTGTCTTCGCGCTTGATGTCAAGGGTGCTGTAAAGCTGCAAGCCACAGGCGCGGCGGCGGGCGAGGTAAGGATCTGCCCACTTTTCCGGGTAATACAGGTAATCCATTTTGCCTTTTTTCCCACTGCGAAACTCTGCTTCGAGCAAGGCTTGCAGTGCGTTTTTGGGTTCACCCGCCAGGGCAATCACTTTCCATGGCTGGGTGTTGGTGCCCGAGGGTGCACAGCGGGCTGCCTCCAGAATCTGTTCAACCTGTGCTGGGCTGACGGGTTTTTTGAGGAATGCGCGCACTGATTTGCGTGCTTTGAGTGCTTCAGTGGTATTCATGCTCGACGGGTATTCCCTGTGATAAAAGACAGGCATGGATTTTACACCTGATCAGGAAAAAAGGGAGGAAATGCAGTGGGTAAAGTGGCGGAAGTGGGCGGGGAGTCGCGGCAAGGATATGGTATTCTGTCGCCATGAAGCGAAGTCGAAGTAGCGATGGAAGGAGCGTGTAATGCGGCAATCAGAACTGTTGGAAATTATTGCCAATGGCGAAAACTCCGGGGTGGAATTCAAGCGGGATGATCTTCGCCCAGAGCAACTGGCTAAAGAAGTGGTCGCCCTAGTCAACTTTCAGGGAGGCATGGTTATCTTGGGGGTTGAGGATGATGGCACGATTTCTGGTATTCAGCGTGACCGTTTGGAAGAATGGGTGATGAATGTCATTCAGGACAAAGTTCACCCGATGCTCTTGCCGTTTTATGAAGAAATCAGAGTAAACGATAAATCGGTGGCGGTGATCAGTTTCCCCCAAGGTATTTCCAAACCCTATGTGGCCAGGGAAAGTGGGGGGGAGAAAATCTATATTCGGATCGGTTCTACTTCGCGTCAGGCCAGCCGTGAACAGCAAATGCGTTTGTTTGAACTGGTGGGAATGCTGCATGCCGAAATGATGCCGGTTCCCCGCACCGACATGAGCAGTCTGGATGATGTTCGGCTGCTGAACTATTACCGGGATATTATCAAAGACCCGGAAGTGCCACAGACTCCGGCGGAATGGGAAAAAAGGCTGCTGGGTTCCGGCTTTCTGGTCGAGGTTAATCAGAAAATTTATTGTTCCATCGCGGGTCTGGTGTTGTTCGGCAAATACCCGCGTCAGCATTTAAGGCAGGCGGGCATTCGGATACTGGCTTTTGCCAGCCAGGACAAAGAATATCAAGCCCTGCTGGATGAAATACTGGATGGTCCTCTGGTCGGGCGTTGGGATTTTTCGGGGCCGGTCAGGCGGGTGGTGGATGGCGGCATTATTGAACAATTTATAAAAACAGTCAGTCCGTTTATTTCACAGGAAGCCGCCGGGATTGACACGAACTTTCGGCGGGAAAAAACCTGGTTCTATCCAGCAGATGCGGTGCGTGAGCTGATTGTTAATGCACTGGCTCACCGCGACTGGACACGTTTTGTCGATATAGAGGTCGGCCTTTATACCGACCGGTTGGAAGTGATCAGCCCGGGTACACTGCAAAACTCCATGACCATCGAAAAAATGATTGCCGGGCAACGTTCACCGCGCAACATCATTATTATGGAAGTCTTGCGGGATTATGGCTACGTTGATTTTCGGGGTATGGGTGTCCGAACCAAGATCATCCCGCTGATGCGCCAGCACAATCATTCCGACCCGGTGTTTGAGCACACGGAGGACTTTCTGAAAACAACGCTGTACCGGAAGCCTGCTGCTGAATTGACATCCTCCCCTCCCTAAAGGAAGGGGATTCCTCCAGCGAGACGGCAATGTCCTGCCGCGAGAATGTTCCGAGCTGCATTGACATCTCTGTCGTGCAGCGTGCCACAGTCGGCACACGTCCACTCTCTTATTCCAAGTCCTGCTCTACCTTTCGGACTGCTGGCGGATATACTGCCACAACACGAACAAGCTTGGGTACTGTACGCTTCGTTGACTTCGAGAAACACGCCTTGCATCGCTTTCGATTTTGCATCAAGTTGTGTTTTCAGCATTGACCACCCGGCATCCAATACAGACTTAGCCATATTGGTTTTAATGAGTGCCTTACTGCTGACGTTGCCGACAACGATCAATGAGTTTTCACGCACCAGTTGGGTGGTGAACTTGTGCAGGTGGTCAGCCCTGCGGTTTTTAACCTTGGCGTGGATAGCCTTCATGACCTTTTGCAAATCGAATGCCGTGAAGTGGTTACGCACCCAACCCACACCCGGAATGGGGACGTAGCTGTAGTCTGCCGTGATGGCGTTGGCTTCGTTCCACACCTGATTGCACTCAAACGCCCACTGCTTTAGCACGGGTGCGTGTTTGTCCTTGATGCGGACTTTGAGTGTTTTTATAACATTGGCCTGTGTGTTCATATAGGATATTATACATAGAATTAACAGCCAATCAAAGAATTGGTCTAATGGAATTGAGAACAGGTAGACATTGCGTTTTTATGCTTCATGCACACTTAATATTTATTACAAAGTACCGTGGGAAAGTGTTTGATGACGCTGTACTTAGTCGTATGGAGGCCATCATGCGTGACGTATGCAGTCAGTTTGAAACCGAATTAGTTGAGTTCAACGGGGAAACAGACCATGTTCATTTGCTGATAAATTACCCACCGAAAGTGCAATTATCGAAACGGGGCAATTCACTAAAAGGGGTATCCAGTCGGCGTTTAAAAACAGAATTTGAGGTCATCCGCCCGCATTGGATATGCAAAAAATCAGGGTCTTTGTGGTCGCCTTCTTACTTTGCGGGGAGTGTGGGGGGTGCGCCCCTTTCTATACTGAAACAGTATATTGAACAACAGAATAGGCCGGACTGATCGGTTTACGGCTTAATTGGTAAAGTGCCGATTCACACAGGCTGATGTCAAGAAAGCAGCCCCGAGTGTCACTGGAGGAGGCATGACGGAGCTTGCCCACCAACGCCGCTCAAATGGCATTGGTCGCCTGCATCGCACCTGCGTGATCGGCTAACGGAGGGAAAACAATAGGCGGCGCTGCGTGCAGGCTGTCGCCACTCAATTGTCCACTTATAGCACAGTATGTCAGATCATGCCCGGCGCGTTCACGGTAATACCGACCACTTGATTTGTATTTCTATCCTAAACGCAATGCAGGAGTCTGTCCAAGAGGCTAAATGGGTAGAATTGTAAAGCGGGTGTAAAAATGGGAAAGTACACCGATCTACTTCCTACTTATTTTGAGAAACTGTGAGCCTTTCATGTCTAAAAAGCGCGAGATACCTGTTTTTGCCCACCCGATTATTGAAACCCACTGCCATCTGGATTATCTGGAAGGTGAGGCTTTGCAAGACGTGATCGCAGCGGCGCAGGCGGTGAATATTGAACGGATTATCACCATTGCGGTTTCACCGGACAATCTGGATACCGTGATGGGCATTGTCGCACAGAACGCGCCAGTCTGGGGTACGCAGGGCATCCATCCACATGATGCCGATGCTTATAGCGATACGGTCGAGCTGAAAATTCGCACCAATGCCGGGCATGAAAAAATTCTGGCGATTGGTGAGATTGGGCTGGATTATTTTTATGATCATTCGGATCGGGGCAAACAGCGCGCAGCCTTTGAACGCCAGCTACAGATTGCGATTGATCTGGACATGCCGATTGTAGTGCATACCCGTGAGGCGGATGAAGATATGCAGGCGATTTTGCAAAACTTCGTCGGGCAGATGCCCAAGCGCGGCGTGATTCACAGCTTTACCTCCGGGCGGGCATTGGCGGAATACTGCCTGGGCGAAGGCTTTCACCTCGGTTTTAACGGTATCAGCACCTTCAAACAGGCCGACAACGTGCGCGAGATTGTGAGCTTGACCCCGGTTGAACAGATTCTGTTTGAAACCGATGCGCCTTACCTGACCCCGATTCCGTACCGTGGCCGCAAGAATGAACCGAAATACCTGCCATTTATTGCCGAGCATGTCGCACAGGTGAAAGGCGTGGCTGTTGAGGAATTATTGCCGCAGGTGTGGCGGAATAGTATGGGGTTGTTTTTTGGGGGGTGAGTAGTGTTGCATTCGGTTCTATGGAGCTGGTTGCCTATGGAGCCTGATCAATCGGCAACAAAGTGAGTGGCTTGCCCAGTTTCACTGCCCGAAAATCACGTTCATCGACAGTCAGTATTTGATAAATGCCCAGTGTTTCCGCCGTCATCATCACTGATGCATCAGCCAAGCCCAAATCTAGGCCTCGGTATTGCTTGAGTAAAATAAGTTGGGCTGATGATTTTTTAATAAAATACCGGATGGGCAAGGCTGAGTGCTGGCTGCTCTGGGTTTTTAGAGGCTGCCTATCAAGTCGACAATTGGCATCATGCTGGATGGCTTCCTAACGTCATAATTGACGGGCGCGGCGGGGAGTAGGTTGGACGAAGACGCAGGCTGTCCCCGCGTCCGTCGTCGAGCAACTTGTTGGCGCTTTATTTATGACCAAGATAAATCTAACTGCTTGTGTTTGGTGGCACAGTCACGCAGATATAAGTTAATCAGACTTTGATAGGGAATGCCTTTGTCCTCAGCCATGCCTTTGAAGTAATCAACAGTATCCTGATCTATACGTATAGTGATCTGCTGCTTCATCCGCTTAGCATAAGGGTTGGGGACACTGTTGGTAAAATCATAGCTCTCACGCATGGCGACCACCTTCATATTGTCGTTTTTCGGATTTGTCCGCTTTTCGTGCGGAGATGATACGGATCGTATCTTCATCACGTTCACAGTGGCAGACAACCAACAGCCTCGAATAAGCACTCACACCCATCAGGATGAAACGTTCCTCACCGTCAGAGTGATCAGGATCGGGCATGAGTCGGCCAAGCTCGTCAGCAAAAGCAGTCTTGGCCTCCTCGAAAGAGACGCCGTGCTTTTTTTGGTTTAGGGCGTTCTTGTTGCCGTCCCACTCGAAATTTAGGCTGTTCATGTGCTGATGATATAACTACATTGTAGTGCATGGCAACTTGAGTCTATTTATCGTGTAATGTCATGTTTTTGAATGGGTATTTTGTCAAGTGTGATTTATTTTCGCGCATCAGCGCGTTGTGAGAGTCGAGTTGGTACCAATCTTAGGCAAATGAATAGAACCATTTTTGTTGGCAAGGGGTAAACCTATTATTTTTGGCTCTTTATTGACGGGCGCGGCGGGGAGTAAGTTGATTGGAGTCGCGGGCTGTCACCGCGTCCGTCGTCGAATGACTTGTTATGTATTTGATTAGTAGTGTTATTTTAAGACCTTGAACGCTGGGGTTAATCCTGATTTGCTGGCAGCCTTGCAAAACTGGCCATCAAAAGTATGCATTAAGCTCTCGCCACAAATGCATAGGTGCAGAGCATCAGCAAAATCAGCGCCTAATTTGTACCATTCAAGGGCTTGTCCAACTTCTGTTAGGTTCTCTACCGTGACATTTTCTGTGATCAGGGTATTTTCAAAAAATGCCGCTATGTCAGTACGGGATGTTTTGTAAATTGACCGAAGCACCCACTCACTCTCCAGCAAGACAGTTCTTGAGATAAAAACGTCATTATTATTAATTAGTTGTTCTGCAATGTCGGCTTGATGCTGATCATCATTGACCGCAATACGCACCAACAAATTAGTATCAAAAGCGATCATTAGTGTACTCGACGGGTTTGCAAAGTGTTTCGGTTGGGACTGGCTCACCTTTATGCTGTAAAAAACCACGTAAGGATTTTGCTGGTAATTTGTGCCTTTGGGTTGGTTTGGTCTGTAGCATCACCCCATGTTCAGTTGTCACCAGTGTTAGCTCAACGCCAACATCCCAATGCAGGGAGTCCCGCACCTCTTTAGGTATAACAATTTGTCCTTTGCTGGACAGTCTGACTGTAGCTGCCATCATCACTATCACCTCAAGTAAGACTATTGGTAAGAAATCTGATTATGGGATGATTGATGCCGGATAGCAAGCATGATCGTGAACTGTCGACGTAACCTTTGTCTTCTTTAATTTTGGGAAAAAACGGGGCATTTTATGTGCATAACGTCAACATGACGGGCGCGGCGGGGAGTAAGCCGTTAAGAATCGCGGGCTGTCACCGCGTCCGTCGTCGATGTGTTTGTTAGCCTTTGATTTTGTTCTGAAATGTTTTGAATGACTTTTTTGGCTATCAATTGAAGAAAATACTCTGAATAATCAATATGGTTTTTTATCAAATCGTCGCTGCATTTTGCATATTTAGGATTTTTCTTTATTTCTCCGTTATCATATTCATTAAGCTCATGTAAAAATAAAGAAAAAGCGTTACTCTCTTTTATGAACTCAACTTTATTCTCTTTGATTGTATACCAATCCTTATCATCTTTATGGAAAGACAAATTAGGAATTTTTTGTAAAAAATAAATTAAATTCTTTGAAATAGAATCAAATAGAGAATCTAAATTTCGATCTCTCATGGTGAGACTTTGAGAGTTTTGTTTTAATATTGCCAAAGATGAGCGTTCTTCATCAGTTAATTGATTTGAAAAACCCTGAATAATCTTAATTTTACTCTTAATGTCTTCGTTAATTATTTTGTAGATTATTTTAATTTTATTATTGCTAAATGTTTTATTTAGAATATTATAAGTATATATCAAGCAGAGTACTCTATATGCGACTACAGATAAATTTGTACTAACAGCTTTGACAATATGTCTTTCATTTTTAGCAAGAGCAATTGCTGAGTTATTATTTTTATCAACTGTTTCTTTTATTAACCGGGCGACAATGTTAATACCATCTGCTGTCGAAGCGGCTAATTTATCAGCTAATAAAGGAGAATATTTATGAACTTCTTTTTTACTTAAGTTATGCCAGATAGGGAGAATTACTTTTTGATCTCCATCTTCTCGCGCAATGAGAGCATCTAATTCTTTTTGTGGCCATTCTTTTGAAAAGAAAGAGTTACTTAGTATAACGACACCAAAACGAGACTCAGCAAGCCCGTGGTCAATTTTCCTCCTAAGACTGTCGCCAAGTGTTAATTCAAATTCATCCAACCATATTTTAAGACCTAATTCAGAAAGTTTTATTGCTAATGGGCGTGCAACATATTCTTTATCTTCGCTTGCGTGACTAATGAATATATCGTATTTCAACATAATTATTACTTTGCGGTTGGGTATTGCGGTTGGGTATATTGTGAGGCTAACGTTAAAGCATTTTATGCCGTGTGCAGCAGCACTGGGCATAAATGCCTTGTTGGACGGAACCGCGTGCTACGGAGTCCGACACCTTATCTATAAGGGGATTGCTTTTTCTGTCCATCGCCCCGCCCGCCCCTGTTGCCTGATGATTCCCCACCAACCGTTGCCTACCCATTGCCGTCCTGCCTGTTTCCGCCCTGATTGTGGTCAAACATAGCACAGAGTTCTGGGTGTTTCGAGCCATTTTTCCATCGGGCGCAACAGCCATATGTGACAGTTCGGGACTGTCTGTTTTTCCTTGCCAAACTCACTCATCAACCTATTGCACCGTCAACCATACTCCAGCCGTTGGGGCGGCAGTGGGTAACGCACCCGCATCATGCCGGTTTTGCAGCAAGGGCAAGGGATGCCATCAAGGCGGGTCATGGCCTCCCGTGGTTTGTCGGCTACCGTTGGCAACGTGGGCGCGTAACGGGCAATGGCTTCGCGCACTTGGGGTAACCGGGTTTGGCGGCAGGCAT
>CAXYXY010000049.1:0-30833 GCA_964293125.1 uncultured Thiothrix sp.
GTATTAGTTTTTTTGATGGGACTTTAGGTCGGTATTTTTAAATAATGTCTATTGAATGGATGCATTTATGCCGGAACGATTAAATATATTTGATCTGAAAAGGGAAAATATACGCATACTCCACTACACGTGGTTCGCTTTTTTTATGACCTTTGTTGTGTGGCTGGGCTTGGGGCCGATGATGCCCTTCATCAAAGAAGCGCTGGCACTCAGCGACCAACAAGCAAAAGTGCTCTTGATCTTGAACGTTGCCCTGACCATTCCCGCGCGTATTGTGGTCGGCATGCTGGTGGATAAGTTTGGCCCACGCATCATGTACAGCAGTATTTTGGTACTGGGTGGATTGGTTAGTATCGCCTTCTCGTGGGCCAACAACTACGAGCAACTAGCGATTTTGCGCTTCATCTCTGGCTTTATCGGAGCGGGCTTTGTAGTCGGTATCCGTATGATTGGCGAATGGTTCCCTGCCAAGCAAACGGGAATCACCCAAGGTATCTACGGCGGTTGGGGTAACTTCGGTTCAGCCGGTGCGGCCATGATACTGCCCTTTATTGCCGCCCATTATGGTGGAGAAAACGGCTGGCGCTATGCCATCACCTTCGCCAGTATCGCTGCCATTGCTTACGGCGTGCTTTACTACTTCATCGTTAGCAATACGCCCAAAGGTTCGACTTACTTCAAGCCCAAAAAAACAGGTGCGATGGAAATCTCCAGCGGCCTTGATCTGCTACTGTATTCTTTAATGAATATCCCACTGTTTCTGGCACTTACACTGTTAACATGGCGCTTGTCGCTTGACGAAATGGGACTGATCTCGGGTACTGCAGCCTACATTATCTATGCCGCACTAGCGGCTATTTACGTGGCACAAATCTGGAAAATCTGGCAGGTTAACTCAGGCATATTAAAGAACCCACTGCCTAAAATGCAGCGTTACAAGTTCAAACAAGTGGCTATTCTGGACTGGGCTTATCTGGTGACCTTTGGAACCGAGCTTGCCGTGGTGTCTATGCTGGCCATGTTCTATGTATCCTGGTTTGAACTGCCGAAAGTCACCGCTGCGGTACTGGCGGGAATCTATCCGGTGATTAACTTGTTCGCACGTCCCGGGGGCGGTTGGATTAGTGACAAAATTGGCCGCAGGCGCACGCTGATCATTGCCTTTGCCGGTATCTCACTGAGCTTTCTGGTGCTGGGTTTTGTGAGTAAGGAATGGTCTATTTATTTAGTGGTTGCAGTCACCATTATTGGCGGTGTCTTCTCTAAGGCGGGTTCGGGTGCGGTGTACGCGATGGTGCCTCTGATTCAGCGCCGCATGACCGGGCAGATTGCAGGGATGGTGGGCGCTTTCGGTAATGTCGGCGGATTAATCTTCCTGACGGTCAACTCACTGGTGTCTTACGATCAGTTTTTTCTGGTCATCGGTCTGGCCTCTACGGCTGTATTCGTTATTATTGTGGTCTTCCTGGAAGAACCGAAAGGTCAAATGGTCGAAATCATGGAAGATGGCACCGTCGAAATGATTGATGTGAAATAAGGTTCTGGTCTACTTCCACATGAGTAGACCAACTACAATTACAATAAACTCCAAGAAAGCAACCCCCTTCCAGAAGGCAAGGGGGTTGCGCTCCATCAAAGGCTCAGCTTTATTCAAATCAAACAACGATGAATTCGGCTTAGTCAAATCAACCACAAACTCCGATAACAATTCATAACGCTTATCCGGCGTCGGACTCACTGCTTTGCGAATGGCTAAATCAATCCACTCCGGCACCTTAGGGTTGTATTCACGCACCGACACATAATCAAACTTTTTCTTGGCCGCCCGCTCTGGGCTTATCTCCCCATAGGGCAGCTTACCCGTAAACATTTCATAGGCGATCACACCCAAGGAATAGATATCTGACTGACTGGTGCCGGGCTTGCCGCTGAAATACTCTGGAGCCGCATAATTAGCTGTGCCCACGATACTGCTGTGCTCCACGACCGATTGAATCTCAGCTAACCCCGCCACTTTCGTGGAGCCAAAATCAATAATTCTTAAGGTATTGCTATGGTCGATAATGATGTTATCGGGCTTTAAGTCCTGATGAATCATCTCCATGCGGTGCATTGAGCGCAGCCCGCGCACTATTTGAGTCACCGTGCCGCGTACTTGGGTCACGGTTGCCTTAGGTGTTTCCAGCATCCACTGCTGCAAGGTTTGGCCTTGTATATATTCAACGACCGTATAGAGAAAAGTGCGCTGTCGGTCAAACTCATAGGTCTTAATCAAATGGGGTGAACTAAGCCGTTTGATAACCCACTCTTCGTGCAGGAACAGGTCAATGTAGGAAGGGTCGTCCTCAAAATTCACCGAAGGGGTTTTGATCACCACTTCGTGCCTTCCACCTTTGCCATCATCAAACAAGGTGTCTTCTGCCAGATAGACCTGGCTGCGGGAGCTGGCATTCAACTCGCGGATAATTTTAAAACCATCCATAATGTAGCCGGCTTTAAGGTCTGGCGGAAATGGCAGGCGGGTGAGTTTTTCGTAGTGTTCATTTTTATTGGCTTCCGGCATGGCTTCAACGAGCACTACCTGACAGCTGACATTGTCATCACTTTTGTTCGCCAGAGCGGCGGCCAGTATCACATCACTGGCCTTTTTCGGGTCAGTTTTGTGCTCAATGAGGTACTCTTTAAGCTCCATATCCAAAACAAAATCATGAACACCATCGGTGCTTAAAAAGAAAATATCGCCGCGCTGTATGAGGGTCTTGTGATAATCAATCTCCAAATGGCTATCGATCCCCAAGGCACGGCTCAGGTATTCACGGTCATCACTGATCCATACCCGGTGATCATGGGTTAATTGCACAAACTCATCGCCACGCAGCCGATAAATACGACTATCACCCACATGAAACAAATGAGCGGTCTGCGACTTCAACACGATCGCACTAAACGTGGTCACCATACCTTTTGAGGAGCTGTAGCGGCGCTGCCCCTGGGAGTACAACATGCTATTCAATGCAGACATGATTTGGGTGACGGCGTGCTTCACCGTCCACGACTCAGGCGTGCTGTAGTAATCGGTTAAAAACTGCTGAACACTTAATTGACTCGCCTCTTTTCCACCATCACTGCCACTCATTCCATCGGCAATCGCAATAGTAATGCCTTTATTTTCCAACTGTGATTGACTGGCTGGCTGGTTTACCCCCAACGCATCCTCATTGACTGCTTTGATACCTGCTGCTGAGGCCTGTCCTAACTGAATGGCAAGTTGTACCGATTGCATAGATCACCTGGTTGATGGCGCATTTAGGAAAAATAGATTACACCACTACAGCCGGGCGTAACACGAGTAATCTGTCGGATGATATTTAAAGCAATATATATGCCACTCGTTAATCATGCACATGATTCGGTCAACGGGTTTTAATCAGTGAAACGCTGTTCAGGCTTCACCATAGTGCATTCTGGGTGCATGCAATAGGACTTGTCAGCGTTTGTTAATCCATAAGTAGCTGTTTTTATGGATGGGTGATGATTGGCACAACACTTGCATTTTAACCTTCAAGCGCAGTCAACGACGACTGCCCGGCAATAAACGAATCTCGACTGCACAGTGTGGTGCGGTCAAATTGGGTAAAGACGCCCTGGCATCTGTTGGCTTCCTCCTCCAACAGCAGATGCCAGGGTTTTTTTTGGCTTACAGAAAAAGGTTTTGGATATGACAACGACAGAGAAAATGCACAGCCGCCGGAATTTCATGCGCAAGTCAGCGCTGGCACTGGCTTTGGGGCTGGGTCTAGGCATGAATTTATTGGCCGTTGGCAGTGCGCGTGCCGACCTGGGTGAACCGGAGAAAGCCGACCTGAAGTTCGGTTTTATCAAGTTGACCGATATGGCACCACTCGCCATTGCTTATGAAAAAGGCTTCTTCGAGGACGAAGGTTTGTATGTGCAGCTGGAAGCACAAGCCAACTGGAAAGTATTGCTGGATGGCGTGATTGATGGCCAGCTGGACGGTGCACACATGCTGGCGGGTCAACCCTTGGCCGCGACCATTGGCTTCGGTACCAAGGCAGCGATTGTTACACCGTTTTCCATGGATCTGAATGGCAATGGCATTACGGTTTCCAATCGTGTGTGGGAGCAAATGAAAGCCAATGTGGAAATGAAAGACGGCAAGCCCGTGCACCCCATCAAGGCGGATGCGCTCAAGCCTGTTATCGATGCGTATAAAAAAGAAGGTAAACCTTTCAAGATGGGGATGGTGTTCCCGGTGTCTACCCACAACTACGAGCTGCGTTACTGGTTGGCGGCGGGCGGTATTCACCCCGGTTTTTATGCACCCCACAAGGATGACATCAAGGGACAAATCAAGGCAGAGGCTTTGTTATCAGTGACCCCACCGCCACAAATGCCAGCCACTTTGGAAGCGGGTACGATTGACGGCTATTGTGTGGGCGAACCCTGGAACCAGCAGGCTGTTTTCAAGGGCATTGGTGTGCCGGTGATCACTGACTACGAAATCTGGAAGAATAATCCCGAAAAGGTGTTTGGCCTGACCAAAGAGTTTACCGAAAAATACCCGAATACCACCGCCAGAATTGTCAAAGCGTTGATTCGTGCCGGTTACTGGCTGGATGAAAACAATAACGCCAACCGTGCCGAGGCGGTGAAGATTCTGGCCAAGCCGGAATATGTCGGAGCTGATGCCGAGGTGATTGCCAACTCCATGACCGGTACGTTCGAGTACGAGAAGGGTGACAAGCGTGATGTACCTGACTTTAATGTATTTTTCCGGCATAACGCGACCTACCCTTACTACTCGGATGCAGTCTGGTATCTGACGCAAATGCGCCGCTGGGGGCAAATTGCCGAGGCCAAGGATGATCAGTGGTTTGCTGATACCGCCAAGAGCGTCTATCGCCCGGATATTTACCAGTTGGCTGCAGAGGCACTGATTGCTGACGGCAAACTGAAGGCCAGCGACTTCCCCGACTTTGCCACTGAAACTGGCTATAAACCTGCCAGCAGTGAGTTCATCGACGGGGTGACGTATGACGGTAACAAGCCGAATGACTATTTAAAGTCGTTTGGCATCGGCCTGAAGGGCGATGAAGTATTGTGAGGTGATGCATGAATATCAACAGTATGAACATCAGACAGGCCGTGTCTGCATTAATTGTACCCTTCACCGGTATTCTGATCTTTCTGGCGATATGGCAGCTGGGTGCACCCCGGATTGTGACTTCGTTGGGAGCCGTGCCGGGGCCGGTGGCAGTGTTTGGCCAGTTTACGGGTTTGGTCGGTGAGCATTGGGCCGAGCGGAACAAGGAGCAGGCGTTTTATCAGCGCCAGGAGGAACGCAATGCGCAGAAGCTCAGCGAAGACCCGACTGCCACCGTGGTGATTCGGCCTTATACCGGCAGAGCCACCTTTTTTGATCAGGTCATCACCAGCATTATCACGGTGATGACCGGGTTTATACTGGCTTCGCTGATCGCGATTCCGGTGGGTGTGGTGGCGGGTTTAAGTCAGACGGTTTATAGCGCCCTGAATCCGCTGATCCAGATCTTCAAGCCGGTTTCGCCGCTGGCGTGGTTGCCGATTGTGACCATGATCGTGAGCGCGGTCTATGTGAGTGATGACCCGATGGTGCAGAAATCGTTTGTGACTTCGGCCATCACGGTGCTGTTGTGTTGCCTGTGGCCGACCATGATCAATACGGCGGTCGGGGTCGCGAATATCAGCAAGGATTTGCAAAACGTCAGCAAGGTATTGCGCCTGAGCGGGTGGACGCATGTGCGCAAGATCGTGCTGCCGTCCTCGATTCCGATGATTTTCACCGGCCTGCGTCTGAGTCTGGGGATTGCCTGGATGGTGCTGATCGCCGCCGAAATGCTGGCGCAGAATCCGGGGCTGGGCAAGTTTGTCTGGGATGAATTCCAGAATGGCAGTTCCCATTCACTGGGGCGGATTATGGTCGCGGTGATCGTGATTGGCCTGATCGGTTTTTTGCTGGATCGTGGCATGTTGCTCCTGCAGCAATACGTGTCTTGGGACAAATCAGCCGCGTTGCGCTGAAGGAGTAACACAATGAGCATAGAACATTTGACACTTTCACAGGTAGCGATTGATTTCCCGACTCCACAAGGGCCGTATCGGGCGCTGGACAAGGTCAACCTGAAAATCGACAAGGGCGAGTTTGTCTCCATTATCGGTCACTCCGGTTGTGGCAAATCGACGGTGCTGAATATTGTGGCGGGTCTGTATCAGGCCACGGAAGGCGGGGTGATTCTGGACGGGCGCGAGGTGGACGAGCCAGGGCCGGAACGGGCGGTGGTGTTCCAGAATCATTCGCTGCTGCCTTGGCTGACGGCTTATGAGAATGTTGAGCTGGCGGTCAAACAGGTGTTCCGGGGCAAGAAAAGCCGCGCAGAGATGAAAGCCTGGATTGAGCATAATCTGACTTTAGTGCACATGGAGCACGCCCTGCACAAGCGCCCGGACGAGATTTCCGGCGGTATGAAACAGCGGGTGGGGATTGCGCGTGCTTTGGCGATGGAGCCGCAGGTGTTGTTATTGGATGAGCCATTCGGGGCGCTGGATGCGCTCACCCGCGCCCATTTGCAGGATTCATTGATGGAAATTCAGGCCAATTTGGGCAATACCATCATTATGATCACCCACGACGTGGATGAGGCCGTGTTGCTGTCAGACCGGATTGTCATGATGACCAATGGCCCGGCGGCTACGGTGGGCGAGATTCTGGAGGTGAAATTGCCGCGCCCGCGCAATCGGGTGGCAATGGCCGAAACAGCGGAATACATGCGTTGCCGCAAGGCGGTGTTGAGCTTCCTGTATGAGCGCCACGGCAGGAAAGCGGAAGAGCTGGAAAGCACCGACGATCAGGAGGATGAGTTAGATGAGTTATCGGAAGAAACCACTGATTTTGCCACCAAAGTTATCCAGTTGAAGAAGGTGCAGGCAGAGGCGGCCTGATCGGTTGCAGGTCATTGCCTGCTCAAGGGAAATATGCCCCCGCCGGTTTTTTCTGGCATCATGCCTCGTTCATGGGGCATGACCAGATCAGCTCCTTTTGACTAAACAGGAGCTGTTGTGATGCAAGAACGTGAACCTTCCGAACCAATAAACGAACCCGCTGCCGCTGTCGATAGCGGCTTTTACCAGCGGGCTGATGCTCATATCAGTCTGGCGAACGGGCAAATCAGTGCTGAAGTCGGCAAAGGCAAGGTCAGCGCTTCACAAATGTACGCCGCCGCCCGTTTCAATGCCTGGGTGAGTGCCAGCAGTTTCGAGAACGTCTGGGAACTGGAAGAGGCCAGGGAAGAAATCATGGCGTATTTTCTGAACGAATACCAACAGGCCTTGCGTGACAATCTCGAAGACTACATCAATCACTTCAATACTTACCTGCGTCCACCGGACGCTTAGTAAAGCGGGCTTTGCCCTGCGTGAGCTTGAACCAGACCGTATACAGGGCAGGCAGGAACAGCAGGGTCAGCAAGGTCGCGACCAGCAAACCCCCCATGATCGCGACCGCCATCGGGCCAAAAAACACGCTGCGTGACAAGGGTATCATCGCCAGAATGGCAGCGAGTGCGGTTAGCATGATCGGACGAAAACGGCGGGTGGCGGCTTCAATCACCGCATCACGCGGGATCATGTTTTGTTCGATATTCCGGTCGATCTGATCGACCAGGATAACCGAGTTGCGCATGATCATGCCGGACAAGGCAATGGTGCCGAGCATGGCGACAAAACCGAACGGCTTGTTGAACAATAACAGGAAAGCGGTGACCCCGATCAGGCCAAACGGTGCGGTCAATACCACCATAATGACGCGCTGGAAGCTTTGCAGCTGGATCATCAACACCGTCAACACGGTGAGAATGAAAACGGGCATGCCCGCCTGAATGGAGACCGTGCCCTTGGCGCTTTCCTCAACCGTACCGCCGACTGCGAACTGGTAGCCGAGTGGCAGCTGTTCTGCAAAATCCCCCATCCGCCCCAACACTTCGGCGGTGACGGTAGGCGCTTGGACGCTGCTGTAAATATCACCGCGAATGGTAATGGTCGGCGTGCGGTTACGGTGCCAGATGATGCCTTCTTCCTGGGTATTTTCCAGCCGGGCAATGTGCGCCAGCGGAATAAACTGGCCGTTACCCGCCGGGATACTCAGTGACATGAGTCGATCCAGTTCGGTGCGGTCGTCGTCGGTGCCGCGCACCATGACCGGAATGACCTGATCACCCCTGCGGAATTCACTGACCGGGCTGCCTTGCAGGGTGCCCGCCAAAGCCTGATTAATAGATGCCTGACTGATACCGGAGGCAATCGCTTTTTCGGCGTCCACTTTGAGCACCATCGCTTTGCGCAGTTCGTTCCAGTCCAGATGCACATTGCGCAGGTGCGGGTTGCCACGCATGAAATCGGCGACCTGTTCGGCCAAACCGCGCAATACCCATAAATCATCGCCAGAAACCCGAAACTGCACCGGATAACCGACCGGTGGGCCATTCTCCAGGCGTAACACCCGCCCGCGCAACTGGGAAAACTGGGCGCTGTCGATCAGGCTGATCATTTTTGTGCGCAGTGCCTCCCGCGCCGGGATGCTTTTGGTGGTAATAACCAGTTGGGCGAAACTGGAATTGGGCAGCTGCTGATCCAGTGGCAGATAAAAACGGGGCGAACCGCTGCCAACATAACTCACGTAGTTGTCGATATACTCCATTTGGGTGTTCAGGTAGGTTTCGACCGCCTTGACCTCGCGCTCAGTGGCGGCGTGGGTGGAGCCTTCCGGCAGTTTCAGGTCGACCAGCAATTCCAGGCGGGTCGCGTCCGGGAAAAACTGCTGCTGGACAAATTGGAAGGTATAAATGGAGCCTGCGAACATCAGCACAGTCAGCAGGATTACCGTCAGCGGGAAACGCACACACAGGACGATCAGCCCTTTGAACAGACGGGCGAAGCCTGCGGCGAGAGCATGCTGTGTGCGGGCAAACAGGCTGAATAATCCGGTTTTCTGGGCGGCGTGACCCTGCGGCTCGGCCTTCAGGATATGGTAGCCAAGGTAGGGGACAATGATGACCGCCACAAACCAGGAGAGAATCAGCGCAATGGCCACCACCTGAAAAATGGCGCGGGTATATTCACCCGTGGAGGAGGCCGCCGTAGCGATAGGCAGAAAACCGGCAATCGTCACCAGCGTACCCGTCAGCATCGGAAAAGCGGTGGTCTGGTAGGCGAAACTGGCCGCTGTCATGCGGTCGAAACCTTCTTCCAGTTTAAGTGCCATCATTTCAATCGCGATGATGGCATCATCCACCAGCAAGCCCAGCGCCAGAATCAATGCGCCCAGCGAAATCTTGTGCAGACCCACTCCCAACACCGACATGACAAAAAAAGTACCGGCGAGCACCAGCGGAATCGACAAGGCCACTACCGTACCTGCGCGCACTCCTAAGCTAAAAAAACTGACCGCCATCACGATCACGACCGCCTCAAACACTACCTGCAGGAATTCACGGATCGAGCTGGTTACGGCAGTGGGCTGGTCGTTGATCTTGCCCAGCTCCATGCCGATCGGTAGCTGGTTCTGAATGCGTTTCAGGGTCACTTCAAGGTCTTTACCCAGCTGGATAATGTCACCACCCGCCTGCATGGAGACGCCAATCCCCAGCGCTGGCTCACCCATATAGCGCACAGAGTCACTGGCCGGATCAACATAGCCACGTTGGATGGTGGCGACATCGGCCAGTTTCAGGGTCTGCCCACCGATTTGCAGCGGCAGGTTGCGGATGCTGTCAATGTCTGTAAAACGCCCACTCGGGTAGACAACAATGCGGTCATGGTCGGTCTGGTATTCGCCGCTGGCCACCATCGCATTTTGCTGCACCAGTGTGCTCTGTAGCTGCTGCAGACTGATGCCGAGGTGGGCTGATTTTTCATTACTGAGTTCGATGTAGACCCGTTCAGCCTGCTCACCCAGCAGTAACACCTTGGTGACATTGGGCACCTGCAATAATTCTTTGCGGATACCATCGGCAGCGTCCCGCAATTGAGCGAGGCTAAAACCATCGCCGGTGAGAGCAAAAATATTGCCAAATGTATCGCCAAATTCATCATTGAAAAACGGGCCGATCACGCCTTGAGGCAGGGTCGCGGCGATGTCAGTTACTCGCTTGCGCACCTGATAAAACATGTCGGGGATTAAGGCTGAGGGGACGCTATCACGCGCAATGACGGTAATATTGGCCGCGCCGGGTGTCGAAAAGCTGCGTAATGTCTCGACGTGCGGCGATTCGAGGACGACTTTCTCAATCCGGTTGACCACCTGTTGCTCGACTTCCAGCGCAGAAGCACCCGGCCATTTGGCCTGAATCAACATGACTTTGAACGTGAAGGGCGGGTCTTCCGATTGCCCGAGTTTGTTATAGCCAAACACACCCAGTACCAGCGTGAGGATGAAAATATACAGCACCATATTCTGGTGAGTCAGTGCCCAGGTAGACAGGTTCTTGTTCATGTTAGCGCTACCTATTGTTCAGCAGGGCTGGCCTGCCCGTTATACGGCACCGGCAGCACATTTTGTCCGGCATGGATGCGGTTAACACCCGCCGCGATAACGGTGAGGCCACTGTCCAGACCGGTGACGAGCAGGCCGTCACGCAAATAGCGTTCTACAGTCACGCTCCGCAGCGCGACCTGATGGTCTTTGTTCACCACCCAGATCGCGGGTTGTTGGTCTTGCTGAAACAGCGCGGTGGCGGGTAGCCAGACGATACTCTCCGGCAATGTTTTGCTGAAGGTGACGGTGGCGGTCATGCCCAGCCGGACATTGTCCTTGACCTGAGCATCCAGCGGTTCCAGTTCGATTTTAATCAGCCAGGTACGGTTGGCATCCGCAGCGGGTGAGATTTCCCGGACTTTACCCTGTAGCTCGATGGTCTGGTCGGCCCACAAGCTCACCTGTGCTGGCAGGCCGGGCTGCAAGGACTTGATCGCCTGTTCACCCACGCGGATATGCACGTCCAGTTCACCTGCCCGTGCGATGCTGACGATTGTTTGACCTGCGCCTACCACCTGCCCACTTTCGGCAGCGGTGGCGGTAACGATGCCATCGACCGTGCTGGTCAGCGAGGTATAGCCGGACTGGTTTTTTACCCGTTTGAGCTGGTTTTGCTGGCTTTCCACTTGCGCTTGGGCGGATTGAATCTGGCCTTGCAGCGCTTGGGTATTGGCATTGGCTGATTCAATCTCGCCTTCAGCCGCCTGAATTTGTGCCTGACTGGTTTTTACGCGGGACTGTGCCGCCTGAACTTGCGACTGGGCAGCAGCGGCACTCGCCTGAGCTGCTTTCAGGTTGGCTTGGGCAGTATTCAGACGCTGCGTATCCCTGTCCATGACGGCGGTGCTGGCGTAGCCTTGCTGTAGCAGTTTGGCACTGCGCTGGTATTCCAGCTGGGCATTTTGTACTTCAGCTTCCGCCACCCCGACACTGGCAAGGGCAGCACTGGCATTCGCGCGCGCGGTCTCAACGGCAGTCTGGGCAGACTCCAGCCCGGCTTGTGCCGCGACCCGGTTAGCGCGGGCACTCACCAGCGTACCTTGTGCGCTGTTCAGGTTACTTTGTACCGACGCCAGCGTGCCGAGGCTGACCTGTACACCCGAGGCAGACTGATCAACGTTTAACTTTGAATCCGTGTCATCCAGTTGTGCCAGCTCCTGACCTTGGCTGACGGTATCGCCAATCTCTACCGGGCGGGCGAGTAGCTTGCCAGCCACCCGGAAGGCGTGGTTGACGACTTGGCGTGCTTCGATTTCGCCCGAATAGCGCTCCGTTTGCGCGGCGATTTGGGCAGTCACTTCCCACACCTGTGCCGGGCGTACCGGTTCGGCTTCCACGACCGGTTCCTTGCAGGCGGACAGCAACAGGGCAGGGACTAATATCCAGTACAGTTTCATGACCGGGTATCCTGGGGAGGTGGGTTTAACAAGCCCTGATACAGGGTTAAGAGCGAGTCGTTGACCAGTTGCAGGAAGGTGTCCGCATCAATTTTGCTGCCACAAGGCATGTGGTCATTGTCGCTTAAATGCTGGTTTAAAACCGAAGGCTGTAACAGCTGCCATAAGCCCAACAGTAAAGCATAGCCCTGCATGAGCTTCATACAGCTGATGTGCGGGAAGTGGGCTTGCAAGGCGTGTACGGCCTGTTCCAGCTGGGTGGCGATTTGGGTGGTAAAAGCAACGCTGGTTTCCAGTGGTAGCTGACGCTCCATCAACCCCCGGCAGAGTGAGGACAGCGGCAAAAAAGTCGGTGAGTCATGAATGACCTTAACCACCAGATCAATCAAGTCCTGGGTTTGCATGCTGTCCGGTTGGCTGGCGCGCTCAGTCAGGCGGCTGAAAAACAGGTTAAGGTCACGCTCATGCAGCGCCAGCAAGACCTCTTCCTTACTCTTGAAATACAGGTACAAGGTGCCTTTGGCGACTCCGCTGGCTTTGGCCAGCGCGTCCATGTTGCTGATGCGGTCGGTATTGCTTAGCCATAAGTGCTGAGCGGCATCAAGGATTGATTCGCGTTTGGAGAGCTTGTCTTCCGGGTTGGTCGCACGTAATGACATGGGTTCTGTTTTTCCTTGCCGGCTTGCTGCTGATGTTGAGACGGGCAAGAATAACTGACTGGTAGTCAGTTGTCTATCAGTTGTCTATTTGAATCCGATCAGGCGGGTTTGATGGCGGTTGACGGCGTTTCACGGGTCATTGCTCCCCTAATTTTTCAGCTCTATGTGACGTACCCGTCTTCCGGCGGTAGAATGCTGTTTTAATCCATTCACCTTATGATTTTGCATTCAGGAGTTCAGCATGCCCGTTTACCGTTCCCGTACTTCAACCGGCGGTCGTAACATGGCCGGTGCCCGCGCTTTATGGCGTGCAACCGGGATGAAAGATGACGATTTTCAAAAACCCATCATCGCCATCTCCAATTCATTCACCCAGTTTGTGCCGGGGCATGTGCACCTGAAAGACCTTGGTCAACTGGTCGCCCGCGAAATTGAAGCGCACGGTGGGGTCGCCAAAGAATTCAATACCATTGCGGTGGATGACGGTATCGCGATGGGGCACGGTGGCATGCTCTATTCATTGCCCTCGCGTGAGATCATTGCGGATGCGGTCGAATACATGGTGAATGCGCACTGTGCCGATGCGCTGGTCTGTATTTCCAACTGCGACAAAATCACACCGGGGATGCTGAATGCAGCGATGCGCCTGAATATCCCGGTGGTGTTTGTATCGGGTGGGCCGATGGAATCCGGCAAAGCGGTGATTGGCGGCAAAATTGTCAAACTGGATCTGGTCGACGCGATGGTTTCTGCCGCCGACTCGCGCCAGTCGGATGAAGATGTGGCCAAGATGGAACGTTCCGCCTGCCCTACCTGTGGTTCCTGCTCCGGCATGTTTACCGCTAACTCGATGAACTGCCTGACGGAAGCACTGGGTTTGAGCTTGCCGGGGAATGGTTCGATGCTGGCCACGCATGCGGATCGCAAGGAGTTATTCCTGCGTGCCGGGCGGGTGATTGTGGATCTGGCCAAACGTTATTACGAGCAGGATGACGCGTCCGTCTTGCCGCGTGCTATTGCGACCAAAGCAGCCTTTGAGAATGCCATGTGTCTGGACATTGCGATGGGTGGCTCGACGAACACGGTTTTGCATTTGCTGGCAGCCGCGCAGGAAGGCGAAGTGGATTTCACGGTGGATGACATTGACCGTTTGAGCCGCAAAGTGCCTAACTTAAGTAAAGTGGCACCGGCTACCCAGCTGTATCACATGGAAGACGTGCACCGCGCCGGGGGCGTAATGGCGATTCTCGGTGAGCTGGATCGGGCAGAGTTGATCGACCGTTCCTGCGGCACCGTGCACAGTGAAAACATGGGCGCAGCGCTCGACCAGTGGGACATCATGCGCACCGACGATGAAGCAGTGCACACGTTCTATAAGGCTGGCCCCGGCAACGTGCCTACCCAGCAGGCGTTCTCACAAAACAAGCGCTGGCCTTCTCTCGATAGGGATCGCAAGGGCGGCTGTTTGCGTGATCGTGAACATGCATATTCGCAGGACGGTGGGCTGGCAATATTGTTCGGGAATATTGCGCTGGAAGGTTGTGTGGTGAAAACAGCCGGGGTGGATGAGAGTATTCTCAAATTCTCCGGCCCAGCGCGTCTGTTTGAATCACAGGATACCGCCGTGGCGGCGATTCTCGCGGATGAGGTGGTGGCGGGTGATGTGGTCGTGATTCGTTATGAAGGCCCGCGCGGTGGGCCCGGTATGCAGGAAATGCTCTATCCGACTTCTTACCTGAAATCCAAGGGTTTGGGCAAGGTCTGTGCGCTGGTCACCGATGGACGCTTCTCGGGCGGAACGTCAGGCCTGTCGATTGGCCATGCTTCACCGGAAGCTGCCGAAGGGGGCGCGATTGGTCTGGTGGAAGAGGGCGACATGATCGATATCGATATTCCGAATCGCGCCATTAATCTGCGGATTAGCGAGGAGGCGCTGGCAGCACGGCGGGCAGCCATGGATGCGCAAGGCAAGGCGGGCTGGAAGCCGCTCAACCGTGAACGGGTCGTGAGTGCGGCGCTGAAAGCGTATGCAGCCATGACGACTTCAGCTTCACGCGGGGCAGTGCGGGATGTAACCCAGCTGGAAAGATAAGGCGGGTCTGGTTGACGGATACAGCTTGCACATTGGCTCGCTGTATCCGGTTTTAGCCTTATGCCTGCAAACTTGCTTCAAAAAACTCGATAGTACGTGACCAGGCGAGTTCAGCCGTTTCTTCGTCATAACGCGCCGTCGAGTCATTATGAAAGCCGTGGTTGACGTTCGGATAGACCGTAGCTTGATAATCAACCTTGTTCTCTTTCAGAGCCGCTTCATAAGCGGGCCAGCTGGCATTGACGCGTTCATCCAGCGCGGCAAAGTGCAACATGAGCGACCCTTTGATGTTCTCAATCCCGCGCTCGGGTGGCGTCCCGTAAAAAGGTACGGCGGCATTCACGATTTCCGGTAATTCGGCAGCCAGCATGTTGCTGATGTAACCACCAAAACAGAAACCCACCACACCCAGCTTGCCATTGCTTAACGCATGCCCTTTCAGGAATTGGGCAGCAGCGATAAAGTCCTGTTCGATCTTGGCACGATCCAGTGATTTCTGCATTTCGCGCCCATCGTCGTCATTGCCGGGGTAGCCACCGAGTGAATAGAGTGCATCCGGGGCGAAGGCGATAAAACCAAGCTTGGCCAGCCGACGCGCAACGTCTTCAATATACGGGTTCAGCCCCCGGTTTTCATGCACGACCAGCACCACCGGCGCAGTACCCTCGATGGGCTTGGGCGTCACCAGATAACCGCGCCCTTTGCCATAGCCATTGGGTGAATCAAACTCAAGGTAACTGGCATGAACAGACTCATCATTGAACGATACTTGCTCCGCCAGCGCGTAATTGGGCAATAAAGCCGAACTGATGGTGCTGATCGTCAGACCTGCAATGGCGAGTTTGCCCAGTCGCGCCAGAAACGTGCGGCGGTCGATGCCACCATGGGCGTATTCATCGTACCAGTCGAATGCTTCCTGCGGGATTTTCAGGGCGGGCGTATGGTTTGGTTTATTGTTCATGGATGGCCTCCGGTAGGTCTTGTTAGCGGCTGTACAGTACTTGTTTCTCTGGGGCAGTATAGCTTAAGGATGCCTCTGTTGACTATGTCCGGTGTGGTACGGCCAGTCGTATGTACCAGTATAAACCTCAAAACTCCCGCCCCGCCCGCCATTCCTTCCAGCGCAGATAGCCATTCGCACCCAGCCACATCAATGGCTCTGGCCACAGTTTTTTGGGCAAGGCTTCCGGCTGATAATCCGGCAGCAAGGTATCGCTGGCCTGGCTGGCCTGTTCTGCGGCAATAATCCCGGCTACCGTACCTTTGGCGGTGCCCAGCCCGTTCTGGCAGCAGGCCGAATACAGTCCTTCTTCGACTTCGCCGAGGGCGGCGACACCATTCAGGCTCAGGCACAAGCGCCCACCCCAGCAATAGTCCATCCCCACCTCCGCGAGCATCGGGAAGCGTGCCCGCCATGCCAACCGGTGATCCTGCGCCACGCGTGCCAAGCGGGCAGCCGGGACTTCCATGCGGGGGTCATACGTGAAGCGGTTGCGCACCACAATCCGATCCCCCCCGATGCCAGAGATACGCCGCACGGTCGTCCCCATCGGGTCGGCGGGTGTAAAAGCCCAGCGGGGTTCCCCGCCCAACTGCTGGCATTCGCGGCCCGTCAGCGCGCGCGACATGGACGCATAGGTAAACACATGCAGCAGGCGGCGGCGGAAATAACCAAAGCGCTCCACCAGCCCATTCACGGCCAGAATCACTTGGGGGGCTGCGACGCTACCTTGTGGAGTGGTCGCCTGCCAGTGGCTATCCTTGCGTTGCAAGCTGAGCACGGGGGTGTGTTCAAACAGGCGCAGGGAAGCCAGTTGCAATAGGCCAGTCGCCAGCCCCCGGATATACAGCGCCGGTTGCAACATCACCGTGCCCGGTGTCCACAAGCCGCCCTGATAATAACGGATCCCGGTCAGCGCCCGCATGTCAGCCGCATCCAGCAAGCGATAAGGCTCGCCCAGCGCCTCCAGATGACGCGCATAAGCCGCATTCTGCTGCATACCTTGGGCAGTGGCCGCTGCATTGGTTTTCCCCACCGGCGTCAGCGCCTCTTCCGGCAGTGCATAGTCTGCCTGCACCGCTTGCGCGAAGCGGATGGCGGCGCGGTTCATGGCGGTCTGGCTGCGGTCGTGGTCGGCGCTACCGGCATAATCATCCGAAGTCAGATCATGTGGCAGGTCGATCATAAAGCCGGAGTTGCGCCCGGCGGGGCCATTCGCCACCGTACTCGCTTCCAAGAGCACAATGCGCGCATCCGGCTGCAATTGCTGCAAGCGCCGCACGGCGGACAAACCCGCAAAACCGGCACCGATCACCAGAAAGTCAGCCGCGACGTTTTCAGTCAAGGCGGCGTGTGGCGACCAGGCGGGCAGAATTTCATTCCAGCCTGCCGGGCCGGGGTCAAGCGGCAGGGAGATGCTGGCGGCCATCAGTCTACCGCTGTGTCAGCAGCATGATCCGACAAGTCAATCCAGATCGTTTTTAGCTCGGTATACTGGTCATGCGCATGCAAAGACTTGTCGCGCCCGCCAAATCCGGACTGTTTGTAACCGCCAAACGGGGTGCTGCTATCACCTTCGCCATAACAGTTGATGGTGACCGTTCCGGCGCGAATAGCCCGAGCCGCCCGTAATGCGCGTTTGCCATTGGCCGTGAAAATGCTGGCAGTCAGGCCATAAGGAGTGTCGTTGGCCACGGCGATGGCTTCTTCCAGTGAATGCACCGTGATCACCGCTAGCACTGGCCCGAACACCTCTTCCTGTCCCAGACGGCTGGCGGGATCCACCTGATCGACAATCGTTGGCAGCACATAGCAGCCATCTTGAGTCGTGCCACCAGTCAGCACTGCGCCGCCGTCCAGATAACTGCACACCTTGCTAAAGTGCTCCTTGTCGACCAAAGCCCCTAAATGGTTAGCCGGATTGAGCGGGTCGCCCGTGCGCCAGTCACGTACTTGCGCGAGCATCCGTTCGAGCAACGCGGCCTTGATGCCGGATTGCACAATCAGGCGCGAGGTGGCCGAGCAGTTCTCACCCATGTTCCAGAACGCGGCATTGACAATATGTTGCGCGACTAGATCGATGTCTTCGGCATCATCAAGCACAATGGCCGGATTCTTGCCACCGCATTCCAGCACGATTTTTTTCAGGTTGGAGTCGGCAGAATAACGCAGGAAACGCCGCCCGGTGTCAGTCGAACCGGTGAAGGATATCATGTCAACATCCGGGTGTAGACCCAGTGGTTCACCGACGGCTGGCCCCATGCCCGGCAGAACATTCAGCACGCCACGCGGCAATCCAGCTTCCAGTGCCAGTTCTGCTACCCGTAACGCGGTCAGGCTGGTTTGTTCAGCCGGTTTGACGATGACCGAATTGCCCGCCGCCAGTGCAGGCGCTATTTTCCAGGCCAGCATCAGCAGCGGGAAATTCCAGGGCAACACGCAGCCGACCACGCCGACCGGCTCACGCACAATCATGGCAATCGCGTCATCACCGCCGGGTGCGGTCTGGTCGTAGATTTTATCGATGGCCTCGGCATGCCAGAGCAGGGTCTGGATGGTTTCGGGAAGGTCGATGCGGGCGCAGTCACGCACCGGTTTGCCGGAGTCGAGGCTTTCCAGCACGGCCAATTCGTGCCGGTTGCGCCGGATCAGTTTGGCAAGGCGAATTAATACGGTTTTGCGCGCTCCCGGATGCAGGCGGCTCCAATAGCCAAGTTCAAACGCTGCGCGTGCCTTGCTGACCGCAAAATCCACGTCCTCGGCATCGCAGGCCGCCAGTTCTGCCAGTGTTTCCCCCGTCGCCGGATTAATCGTGGCAAAGGTCGCGCCCGAGCGGGCTGCCTGAAAGCGGCCATCAATAAAGGCGTTAACCGGAAAGCTTACGTTCTGGGCAATGGCCTGATAGTCTTCATGGCTGAGTAGGTCGGACATTATGCAGCCTCCTGTGCGATATGTGCCAAGGTGTTATTCATGATGCGGATCACTTGTTCCAGCTCCCGTTTTTCGTCCTTGTTCAGGCCTTGCAGCGGTTTGCGGGGTGGCCCGGCGGGCAGGCCGCGCGCGACCAGTCCGTGTTTGATGCATTGCAGGAACTTGCCACCTTGTTCCAGCACCCGCATCAGGGGAAGCATGGCGGACATAATGCGCCGCCCTTTGTTAAAATCGCCTTCCAGCACGCAGGCCTGATACAGAGCCAGATGCGCTTCCGGCGCGAAATTGGAACCGGCACACACCCAGCAGGATGCACCCCAAGCGAAAAACTCCAGTGCCTGATCATCCATGCCACAACCCAGTTGGATATGCGGGTAGTCACGCGCCAGCAAATGCAGGCGGTTGATGTCGCCCGAGCTTTCCTTGATGGCGCAGAAATTGGGCGAACGTCCGACCCGATCCAGGTATTCCTCACCCATGTTTACCCCCATCCGCCCCGGATAGTTGTAGAGCATGATCGGCAAATTCGCCGCCCGATCAATCGCCAGCGCATGCAGGGCATTTTCACGTTCAGTCGGCATCGCATAAGGCGGCGTGGCTACCAGCAGAGCTGCTGCGCCTGCTTTGGCGGCGGCTTCAGCATAGCGGATGGAGTCTTCAGTGCGGATGGCACCCGTGCCAATGATCAAGGGCAAGCGCCCAGCAATCATGTCTTTGCAGGTCTGCATCAGGCCAATACGTTCTTCGGTACTCTGTGCATAGTATTCGCCGGTCGTGCCCGCCAGAATCAAGCCGTGTACACCACTGTTGACCAGATGCTCAATCACGGCCTCCAGCCCCGCATAATCAATGCTGAAATCGGCATGGAAGGGGGTGATGAACGGCGTATAGATGCCATTAAACTTCATGTGTATTTCCTCTTAAAATCTAGCGCATATCTTCAATCGGCAAAGGGTCAGGGCGCACATACATTTCCATGTGGCTGCGCGACAGCTCCCAATGCTCACGAATCAGTGCCACCATGCCGGTGCTATCGCCCTGCTCAATCGCGGTAATCATGGCGTCATGATGCACGGCGGATGCTTCCAGGTCATGCTCCATGGCCGTGTTGCGCGGGCGATAAAAGGTCTGACTGATGCGGGCATGGTCAATCAGCAAGCGCTCATAACTGGGCTTCAGGTAAGGGTTGGCGGCCATCTCGCCCATCAGGGTATGAAAGCGGTCATTCCAGTAGACCAGCCCCTCCGCTGCGCCCTGAATCACCGCATGCCGGAATTCGTATTGGGCAGCGCGCATGGCTTCAATCTGTTTGGGCGTCGCGTTTTCAGCCGCCAGCCGCCCAATCGCGGCGTACAGCATCGGTGCGGTCATGAAAAAATTACGCAAGGTCTTGTGATTCATCGAGGCGACGGTCGTCCCCCGGTTGCTGACAATTTCCAGATAGCCTTCACCGGCCAGCCGCCGGAATATCTCGCGCAGGGGCGTGCGTGACAGCTGGTATTCCTCACTCAGGCGGGTTTCGTCCAGACTGGCTCCCGGCTCCAGCTCCAGTGTCAGGATTTGGCGTTTCAGGTCGTTATACAGGTTTTCTTTTTTCATGGTTCATATTTGGTGTTTTATCAATCTTGCGTCAATAGTCGTCATTCAGTGAGTCCATGGCGGGAATCACTTGTTCGCGGCGGGCGATATAATCGAGTAAAGCGTCATCCAGCGCTGCATCCATCGGCGGGTATTCGTATTCACCCAGCAGCTTGCGCGCCTGCTCATTCCCGCGTTGATTGGTGTCTTTGCTGCCATCCTGCTGCCATTGCTCAATCGAATTATTATCGAACAACTCCGGCATGAAAAAGGCACGCTGGAAATTCTCCAGGGTATGCGGATGCCCCAGATAATGCCCCCCCGGCCCGACATCACGCACCGCTGCCAGCGCCTCGTCGAAATCATCCCAGCGGATACCTTCCGCCATGCGGTAACCCATCGCACACTGTTCGGCATCGACCACGAACTTGGCCATGGAACAATGCATGCCCGCCTCGTTCCAACCCGCCGAATGCCAGATGTAGTTGGCACCGGCCATCAATACCGCCATCAGGGTGGTGGCGCTTTCATAACCGGCTTGGGCATCAAAGAGCTTGGAGCCGCCCAGTGTGTTCGAGGTGCGCCAGGGGACTTTATAGAAACGCGCCATCTGCCCGATCATGAAGTTCATCAGCGAGATTTCCGGCGTACCGGCCATCGGTGCTCCCGAGCGCATGGAGACGGTGCTCAGGTAATGCCCGTAAATGGCGGGTGCACCCTTGCGGATGATCTGGGTATAAGCCAGCCCTGACAGTGCTTCGGCATTCAGCTGTGCCACGGTCGGAGCAACACTGGCCGGGGTATTCGCTCCACCCAGCACAAACGGCGAGCACAGCACCGGCTGGTTATGGCGCGAGAATACCCGCATCGCGCCCAGCATGGTCTGATCCCATACCAGCGGCGAGTTGCCATTCACGTTGCCTGTCACTACCGGGTGGGTTTCCAGATAGTCCTCACCAAACAGGATCTTGCACATCGCCATCACGTCTTCGGCATTCTTGCCCGAAGTCGTCATGCCCATGAAGGTCTTGTCGGAGTGCTTCATCGATGAATAGGTGATGTGCAAGTGACGATGCGCGACCGGCTTGTCCATCGGTTCGACAATGTGGTGCGCTGAAGAGTGAATAGCCGGCAGCATGTGCGCCAGTTTGTGGAAATTACCCAAGTCGGCCAGCGTCGGCCAGCGACGCTTGTTGTCCAAATCGCAAATAAACGGTGCGCCGGTCATGGGCACAAAAATCGATTGCTTGCCACCCAGCTCCACCGATTTCTCCGGGTTGCGGGCATGCAGGGTGAGGGTTTCAGGAATATGGGTGATCAACTCACGGATCATGGCACGGTCAAACCGCACCCGATTCCCCTGTACATCGGCACCCGCCTCTTTCCACTGCTGCAGGGCGATCGGGTCGCGGAAGTCAACGCCCACTTCCTCCAGAATCGCCATGGACGCCTGATCAATGCGCTGAATCTGCTCTTCATTCATGGGTTCAGTTAGCGGTAAACCCCGCCGTAAGGAAGGCAGCATCTCAATATGCGTCAACAGGCGCTCTTTTTTGCGCTGGCCACGACCACGGCGCTGGGTTCCGACGGCATCCATTGAGTAAGCTCCTCGTGAGTTGTATACATGTTGTGTACAATAACTTGATCTGGGGTGTTTGACAAGTGCGGTGGTGCACGAAGTTCAGGCGGAACTTGCTAATTGGCTAATTGCGGCTATTCTTGGCTATATCATTCCCTGTAATTGGCTAAGCTATGAAAACCCATTCCCTGCACATCACCCCCGAACTGTTGCGGCTCATTACTGAAGTGGATGAGTTCAAAGGTGGTTTTGTGTTGCAGGGGTTTGCCACTCAACTCACCTAAAACACGGCCTTGCGGTAACATAGAGTTCTGTTCTGCCAACAGAATTTAGTTGTTTCTGATAATACGTTACCGTATAAGTAGAACTGTTTTATCTAGCATGTTTCGGGAGGAGAGAAAATGAAGAAGACAGACAAGCAGTTGTTTGATGAGCTTATCCGTGATAGCAAACGTGGCCGGGTGAGTCGTCGCGACTTTCTGCAGATGGCGATTGCTGCCGGGGTCACCCTGACCGCCAGCAGCGTGCTTTGGTCATCCAAAGTAGCAGCGGCTACCCCGAAAAAAGGTGGCACATTCCGGATTGGCTTACATGACGGGAACACCTCTGACTCCCATGATCCGGGCACCTACCAGTCAGTTGGGCAGATCCAGCTAGCGCATACCCACCGCAGTTACCTGACCGAAATCACCGCAGACAATAAGCTCGGCCCCGACATGGCTGATTCCTGGGAGCCGAATGCCGATGCGACCCAATGGACGTTTAAGCTGAACAAAGAGGCATCCTTCCATAGCGGTAAGAAAGTCACCGCCAACGATGTGGTTGCGTCACTCAATTTTCACCGGGGCGAAGACACCAAATCAGCGGCTAAAACCCTGCTGGAAACGGTCAAGGACATCAAGGCCGAAGGCGATAACGCGATTGTTGTCGAGTTGTCGTCCGGGGTCGCTGACTTCCCCTGGCTGATGACCGACTACCATCTGGTGATTCTGCCCGCGAAAGAGGGTGGCGGTATCGACTGGGAAAGTGGCGATGGTGCCGGCCCTTACAAGATCGCCAAGCATGAGCCGGGTGTGGGTACTTCCCTGGTGCGCCATGACGGTTGGCACCGTGAGGGCGCTTACTTCGATGCGATAGAATTCACCGTATTGAATGACCCGAATGCCCGCCAGACTGCGTTGCTGACCGGTGTGGTTGATTCTATCACCTCGGTTGATCTGAAGACCTTGAGCTTGCTGAAGCGCCGGGACGACGTGCTGATCGACAACACGCCCAGCGGTAGCGCCATCACGCTGCCCATGTTCTGTGACGTAGCCCCCTTCGATAATGTGGATGTTCGCCTGGCGATGAAATACGCGATCAACCGCCAAGAGATCATCGAGAAAATCATGTTCGGCACCGGTACAGCAGGGAATGACGTGCATGTCTCTTCCAACATGCCGTATTACGCGGAACTGGAACAGCGTACTTATGACCCTGAGAAGGCTAAATTCCACCTGAAAAAATCCGGGGTGGACAAGGTCAGTGTGGAATTGTCCGCGACCGATAGCGTTTATCCGGGCGCAGTTGATATGTGTATCCTGTACTCGGAGCATGCGAAGGCAGCGGGCATCGACATCAAGGTGGTGCGTGAGGCCAGCGACGGTTACTGGTCAAATGTCTGGCTGAAAAAGTCGTTCTGTCTGGTCAAGTGGGGCGCACGCCCAACCCCGGACAACATGTTGACACTGGCCTATGCGGCTGATGCAGCTTGGAATGAAAGCCACTGGCAAAATGCCCGTTTCAACGAGCTGCTGGTGCAGGCCAGATCAGAACTCGATGACGCGAAGCGCACCGAAATGTACAAGGAAGCACAAATGCTGGCCAAAGATGACGGCGGCACGGTACTCCCGGTCTTCACCAACTTTGTCTGTGCA
The DNA here is from genome assembly GCA_964293125.1 of uncultured Thiothrix sp. Lineage (GTDB taxonomy): Bacteria > Pseudomonadota > Gammaproteobacteria > Thiotrichales > Thiotrichaceae > Thiolinea. The sequence continues at coordinate 23,741 of CAXYXY010000049.1, forward strand.
CGGCGCAGCAATGTCATGCACGGCGACAGTGTATCGGCCAGCTGGGAAAATGACGGTGGTCGTGCGGCACATCGTTGGTGGTTTGCTTAAGCCTGATCAAGGTTGGGTAAGCGTGTAAACCGGGTGAACACCTGAATAAGCCGGGCTGTGCAGGCAGTCTGGCTTTTTTATTTTTTGGGGGTGTATTATCAGGTTTTAGGGTGAATTTGCCTGTCTTGTTGAGTATAAGGGTGTAAATTCTACTTCTCATGGAGAATTTACACCTTTTCCTCAAATCTTAAAAACAGACATAAGCATAATCACCCATGATAGTTACATGGGAGCCACAAGCTATGCCAAACAATTTAGCGGCAAACAAAGCCAATGCCATCGCCTTTTACCGTACCGCTTATTTGGGTGATCCGGCCACAGCGGTTGAGCGTTATGTAGGCGCTGATTATATCCAGCACAATCCGGCAGTCGGCGACGGTCAGCAGGCCTTTATTGATTATTTTGATGAAATGGCCAGAGACTATCCGGGCAAAACCATCGAATTTGTACGCGCAATCGCAGAAGGCGACATGGTGGCGCTGCATACCCACCAGACCTGGCCGGGCGGTGACCAGTACGTCACCATGGATTTTTTCCGTTTTGATACCAAGGGTAAAATCGTTGAGCACTGGGATGCTATTCAGGAAGTGCCTGCTGAGACCAAGAACGGTCATTTGATGTACTGAGCCAGCACGACATTGCTGGCCAATGTTGGTCAAATCGCATTGTTCACCCCGCCTTGTCCTGAGAGGGAAGGCGGGGTGAACGCTCACTTAGGTTACCAATGAAGCCGTAAAGCCCCGTCCTTCAGGGCGGGGATATAAGGCGTATCGGCTGGAAGCCGATCAGTCCGGCCTATTCTGTTGTTCAATATACTGTTTCAGTATAGAAAGGGGCGCACCCCCCACACTCCCCGCAAAGTAAGAAGGCGACCACAAAGACCCTGATTTTTTGCATATCCAATGCGGGCGGATGACCTCAAATTCTGTTTTTAAACGCCGACTGGATACCCCTTTTAGTGAATTGCCCCGTTTCGATAATTGCACTTTCGGTGGGTAATTTATCAGCAAATGAACATGGTCTGTTTCCCCGTTGAACTCAACTAATTCGGTTTCAAACTGACTGCATACGTCACGCATGATGGCCTCCATACGACTAAGTACAGCGTCATCAAACACTTTCCCACGGTACTTTGTAATAAATATTAAGTGTGCATGAAGCATAAAAACGCAATGTCTACCTGTTCTCAATTCCATTAGACCAATTCTTTGATTGGCTGTTAATTCTATGTATAATATCCTATATGAACACACAGGCCAATGTTATAAAAACACTCAAAGTCCGCATCAAGGACAAACACGCACCCGTGCTAAAGCAGTGGGCGTTTGAGTGCAATCAGGTGTGGAACGAAGCCAACGCCATCACGGCAGACTACAGCTACGTTCCCATTCCGGGTGTGGGTTGGATGCGTAACTACTTCACGGCATTCGATTTGCAAAAGGTCATGAAGGGTTTTAGGGGTGAACGTGGCTTTACCTTGCACTCGCAAACCGTTCAAGACGTGATCGCCGTTCATGCGAAAGCCCGAAAGCAGTTCAAGACGGACAAGCTACGCTGGCGTGTGTCAGGCGGGAGTCGTCGCTCGTTGGGCTGGATACCGTTCAAGTCGGGTGCTGCTACTTGGAAGAATGGACAAGTCCGCTACAACCAGCACTTTTTCAAGGTGTGGGATAGCTACGGCCTGTCACACTACGCCTTCCGATCCGGCTCTTTTTCCGAAGATGCGCGAGGTCGGTGGTATTTCAATGTCGTGGTGCAAGTGCCCATCGTTGAAGTATCAGGCCGTGGCGAAGTGGGAATTGATTTGGGTCTGAAAGACACCGCCACTTGCAGCAACGGTTTGAAACTGGAATCAAATCAGTTCTACCGCAACGCTGAAAAGCCACTGGCGGTAGCCCAACGCGCCCACAAAAAGCAGCGCGTCAAGGCTATCCACGCCAAGGTTAAAAACCGCAGGGCTGACCACCTGCACAAGTTCACCACCCAACTGGTGCGTGAAAACTCATTGATCGTTGTCGGCAACGTCAGCAGTAAGGCACTCATTAAAACCAATATGGCTAAGTCTGTATTGGATGCCGGGTGGTCAATGCTGAAAACACAACTTGATGCAAAATCGAAAGCGATGCAAGGCGTGTTTCTCGAAGTCAACGAAGCGTACAGTACCCAAGCTTGTTCGTGTTGTGGCAGTATATCCGCCAGCAGTCCGAAAGGTAGAGCAGGACTTGGAATAAGAGAGTGGACGTGTGCCGACTGTGGCACGCTGCACGACAGAGATGTCAATGCAGCTCGGAACATTCTCGCGGCAGGACATTGCCGTCTCGCAGGAGGAATCCCCGTTCTTTAGGGCGGGGAGGATGTCAAGAGAAAGACCGACGCTGAGCTACCCAATTCAGCGCCGCCATCCCCAGCAATAACACCAACACCCCGTAATTCAGCTGCTGCCAGTCAAACCAGTTTATCAATACCCCACCACCGATCACGGCAACAATGCTGGAGAAGGCAATCGTCAGCTCCGCAATCCCTTGTCCCTTGCCTTTTTCATCCGCCTCAATCGCCGCAGAATATTGCCCCGTGCCGGACATATACATGAAATTCCATCCCACCCCGAGCAGGAATAAACTCACGTAATAATTCGTCAGTACCATGCCAAAAATCGCCGCCAATGCACTTAAAGCAAATACGGCCAGCCCCGCCAGCGCAATGGTTCGCGTACCGAAGCAGTCGATCAGTTTGCCACTCACAAACGACGGCAGAAACATGCCGATAATGTGCCAGCCAATCACCGAGATTCCCTGATTAGTCGAGTACTGATGGGCATGCATGGCCAGCGGCGTGACCACCATCATCAGCATCATCACAAACTGACCAAAAGCGGTGTTGATGACGCCAATACGATACGCGGGGTTTTGTAAAAAACGACGGCTATGGCTGGCAGCGCCAGATTTAATCACCACCGGATTGCTCAAGGTGCCCAGCAGCAAAAACGCAATCGCCGCAAAGATGCCGACGAATAAATACGCGCCCAGATAGGCCGGATCGGTAAACCATTGATTGGCCAATCGAGCCAGCGTCGGGCCTAAAATAGCGGCCAGTAAACTCCCTGACAGCACCCAGCCCATGACGCTGCCTTTTTTATCTTCGGGCGCTTCATCCATCGCCGCCAGCCGGTAAAATACCGAGGAAGCCTGATAAACCCCCATCAGCAAACTGGCCAGACAAAACAGATAAAAATTCTCGGTATAAATCGAGGCCATGCACAGCAGCGCCGAGAGGGTTCCGGCCATTGCACCCAAGCGTAAACCCATGCGTCGGCCACGTTGTTGCATCAGCACCGATAACTGATAAGTGCTGAGCAACGCGCCCAGACTCACCAGACCAAATGGCAGGGTGGCCAGCGAAGGATGCGGCGCGAGATTGACCCCGATAATCGAGGATAAGCTAATGCCGATCAGCACCGCGAACCAGTAACAGCTTTGGGCAACCGCCAAAGCAATAATCTTAGCAGGCATATTTATTTCCTATCATTAAGGGTTTACGTGGAAGCGTTTGCGGTATTCAGAGGGTGATACATTCAGCTCACGGATAAACAAACGGCGCAGGATTTCACTGTGTTGGTAGCCACACACGCGGGCGATACGGCTGATCGAATCGGTATTTCCTTCGAGCATCAGGCGGGCTTTATTCAGGCGCACCTGGGCAATATAGCGCGAGGGCGGCAAGCCCGTTTCCTGGGCGAATTTCCGCGAGAAATTGCGCACGCTCATGGCGGACATCCCGGCAAGCTGCGAGACTTCCAGCGTGCTATCCAAATGTTGGTTGATCCATTCCTGCACCTTGAGCAGGGTGTCGGTTTTGGCTGGTGTCATGCCATCCACACTGGAAAACTGATTCTGCTTTTTCAGAATATAATTGGCGGTGGAAAACACTTGCAACGGGCCGAACACATCCACCGCATTCGCGCCATCGTATGCTATTACAGCGATAGTGATTGGGGTTGTGGTTTGCGCTTGCATAAGCCCTGCCTCTGTCCGGATTGACGAGGTTTATTATAAGCACAGGCGCGTGGCCGACAGGACATAATCACCACTCAATCGGACAAATTACAACCGCTTTAGCGTGGAGCCATGCGCAATACGCCATCCAAGCGGATTATCTCGCCATTGAGCATCACATTGCCAATGATATGTTGCACCAGCGCCGCATATTCGGCGGGGTCAGAAACAAGCCCGGTGCTGTGATCGCTTGGATCGTCATCTTAAGCGGGCAGTTTCGTCTGATGGTGCTGACGGTGCTGGGAACTGCCCGTCAATTAGGCATGAATAGAGCCACCTTGATGCGGGATGTTTGTGCCCAGGGTTTGGCTCATCAGCCCGTCTCGGTGCGCTTCCCGTTGGAGCAGCCCAAAGCCCGTAACCCGCTACAGATAACGTGAACGCTTACCTTCTTAGGCAAACTCCGGCCATTTATCAAAGTGCTGTTTTTCAAGCTGCATGTCACCGTTCTCATCCTGATAAATATTGATCCAGGCTTGCCAGTTTTCATAATCAATTTCCGGATAATCCAGCCGGTAATGACTACAGCGGCTCTGGAGAACCTTCCGGTTGGTAACCTCCTAAAAAGGGCCCTATACTGATTTCATGATGATTTGCTGGCTGCCTACCGTCATTATGTTGCCCTACTCGGATTCATTAAAGTACACGCTGTTTGTAGCAAGCCAGATAATCAGTATAACCCCGCAACTTATGATGCCTACAATCCCCATTGTTATGATTTTATCACTCCAGTTAAGTGCAATCATCCACATAGCAAATGCACCCACCATAAAGTTAAAAAATACCATTAGAGAAGAGGCTGAACCTGCATGCGTATCGATTTGTTCAAGGATTAAATGATTGCTTGATGGACGGCTAAGACCAAAACAGAAAGAGGCGAACATCATAGGTAGTGCTAATCCCCATGGGCCAGGAATAACTTCTGAAGTCATCATTAAACTACTAGTCAAGATCCCGACAAAAGAAATGGTCAAAATTGTTTTGGTATCAATTACATTTTTAATGCGGCCAGAAGTAAATGCCCCTGACATAATGGATAATGCATTAAAGGCAAAAAAATAGCCGAATGCCTGTTCCGATAAACCAAAACGGCTTATATAAATATCTGCAGCACTCCCAATAAACGAATAGTGTACTAATGCAGAAAAGGAGAATAATAAAACCAGACTGATATATTTCTGATTTTTAAACAGGTGCAGATATATCTTCCCAGCTTGATGTATTTTTGAACTGGAAAAGACGGTTAATGACTCTTTCATACGAAAAACGCCTATCCAGGCAACACAACCTATTAAAGCCTGAGCAATGAAAATCCATGGCCATGACAAATAAACCATGATCCAGCCACCAATAATGGGGGCTAGCATAGGTGCAAGAGGCATTATTACGGCAATAGTCGCCAGTATTTTTTTTCGTTCATCACCATCAAACAAATCCTTGGTAATAGCCAGCGCGAGAGCCGATCCTGAAGCTGCACCTGCCCCTTGAAGTGCTCGTAAAAAAATCAGACTTGAAATATTATCCGCAAACCCGCTTAGCAGGCTTGCTACGATATAAATGCCAATTCCGATCAAAAGAGGAGGACGTCGTCCAAATTTATCAGAAAGAGGGCCATAAGCTAAAAGACTGACACAGTAGGCAATAAAAAACACAACCAGTGTCAAATTGATAGTCGAAAGAGGTTCTTGCCACATCTCCTCAAACAGTGGAATTGCCGGCAGATACATGTCGGTAGATAAGGGAGGAAAAGCTGATAGAAGGGCTATCAGTAAAATCAGTTTTCTTTTTTTTGTTTGTTCCATTGTTCTTCGCTCAATTTAATAACTCAACAGAAAAATCAGAAAAATGCACATTCTTTCAGCTATTTCTAAAATAATAATCAGTTAGCGACAATAAGTACCCGACTCAACTGTATGAATTTTAACGCATATTAAATAATTCCTGATGGAAAGCGCCACTCGGTAAGCCATTGTTTGTCATATCGTTTCTCAGAGCTGTGCCGAACCCGGCTGGGCCGCAAAACCAGAAACTAGCTGATTGCCAATCCGGAACGGCAGTACGTATCTTTTCACCCGTTAGAAAACCGTCCCGACTATCAATTAACACATGCAATGTGACATTGGCAGCGGCGGCATCTGCAGTAAGCTTCTCCAATGCCTCAGGTGGTAACGCCGTAGTACAGTGGAAAAGATCAATGGCTTGACCGCCAGGATTACGGGATAACTGTTTCATACGTGCAATAAAAGGGGTAATGCCGATACCACCACCAATCCATATTTGACGTTTGGCACTATCATCGAAGGTAAAGCAGCCATAGGGTCCTTCTACGGTGACTTTATCTCCGGTCTGTAGCTTTTCGGGAAGGTAGTCAGTGTAGTCGCCCAAACCTTTGGTAATGAAGGTGATTTTAGGATCGTTTGCATCCCACGCTGAGGCAATGGTAAAAGGATGCTGTCCTTCTTTTGAGTCAAAAGTAACAAAAGCAAACTGTCCGCTTTTATGACCTTTCCAGCCGTCTTTGAGTAGGATTGAAGTTTCAAGCACCTTCATTTCAGGAAAATAGTGTTGTGCTTCTATAGTTCCTTCAACCCGCCGCTTCTTGCCTACCTGATTTGTCAGAATTAAAACCGCTGACACCACACCTGCCAATAATAAAAGCCCCATAATAATTCCCAGCGGCTTAGTCCATGCAGCAAAGTTCAGCAATACGATGGTATGGAATACTAACGCTAAATAAGCAACTGCCAGCAGCTTATGCGTTTTGGCAAAGAGTCGATAAGGAAAGTGTTTAATCAATGCGAGTGTGATTAGAAGAGCCGCCGCATAAAACATCCACTCACCAATGAACTCAGCCGGATCACGCAGGTCATTAAGGAATTGCTGGGCGGCGCTAAGGGCATCTCCTTATACACAAGTCCCCAAGCTGATGTAAGATAAGCAATTTTCCCCAT
>CAXYXY010000050.1:0-29993 GCA_964293125.1 uncultured Thiothrix sp.
AAGCGGTGATGACATTTCGGTGTCGTTGTCCTGTTCTCGATGAATTAGGAATCCCTTTGCTTTAGGAAGGGGAGGAAGTCAACATTCAATCTCCATGGTTACAGATTACAATTGAATGAGCGCAGTTATCAATAAATGATAGCCTGAGCCTGGCGGTCAACCCGTTAGTATAAAAACAGGTGACCGTTGCAGCGCTCCTCAGGCAGAGGATGTTTTGTCTTGTGCGGGTGGGTGTGTTTACAAGCCGGCTGCTGTGCGTAAAGCCTCAGCGCGATCGGTTTGTTCCCAAGGCAGATTCAGATCATCACGTCCGAAGTGGCCGTAACTGGCCGTGCCACGGTAAATCGGTTGCAGCAGATTCAGCATCTTCATGATGCCAAACGGACGCAGATCGAAGTGCTCACGTACCAGCGCAGTGATCAGCTTGGGGCTGACTGTTTCTGTGCCAAAGGTTTCGACGCTGATGGACGTGGGTTCAGCCACACCAATCGCATAAGACACCTGAATTTCACAGCGGGCAGCCAGACCGGCGGCCACAATATTCTTGGCTACATAACGACCGGCATACGCCGCCGAGCGGTCGACTTTGGAAGGGTCTTTGCCGGAGAATGCGCCACCACCGTGGCGTGCCATGCCGCCGTAGGTATCAACAATAATCTTACGCCCGGTCAAACCGCAGTCGCCTACCGGCCCACCGATCACGAACTTGCCAGTCGGGTTGATGTGGTAACTGGTTTGTTCGGTGAGCCATTCTTCGGGCAGAACCGGCTTGATCACGCTTTCCAGAATGGCTTCGCGCAGGTCGCCCTGGCTGATGCTGGGAGCGTGCTGGGTCGACAGAACGACCGCATCAATCGCGACCGGCTTGCCATTTTCATAGCGGAAGGTGACCTGTGATTTTGCATCCGGGCGCAGCCAGGGCAGGGTGCCATTCTTGCGCAGCTCCGCCTGACGCCGTACCAGCCGGTGTGCGTAGGTGATCGGGGCGGGCATCAGTACATCGGTTTCGTTGCTGGCATAACCAAACATCAACCCCTGGTCGCCTGCGCCCTGATCTTCGTCTTTTTCACGATCCACGCCTTGCGCGATATCGGGAGACTGTTTGCCGAGTGCATTAATCACGGCGCAGGTATGGCCGTCAAAACCGATTTCAGAGTTGTTGTAGCCGATGTCATTAACGACGCCGCGTACCAGACCTTCGTAGTCGATTTCTGCCGTCGTGGTGATTTCACCCGCCAGTACCACCATGCCGGTCTTGGTCAGGGTTTCGCAAGCCACGCGGGCGTGTTTGTCTTTAGCGAGGATAGCGTCCAGAATCGCATCGGAAATCTGGTCACACATTTTGTCCGGGTGGCCTTCGGATACAGATTCAGAGGTAAACAAATATGCCTCAGTCATTATCAAATCTCCTCATGAGATAACTAATCAATGATGACTGAGCGCCGTTACACTTGTTTGTTCAACACCTTCCGAGCCTAGCGGGCTGATCACCCGTTGCAACGCTCCTCGGAAAATGGTTTTATCTGGCCAGTTTGAAAGCTGGCTTCAAAAATGGCTTGCAAGCATAACTGAAAATTTTTGCGAATGCATCTGATTTTCTCAACAACCCCATACACTGACTACTAAATCACCGTCCCCGCCTCCGCTTTTCTCCCAGATTTTTTCCTTCCAACTGACCGCAGGGGTACGGTCGAAAATCAGTAGATATGCTTCTTTGGTGCCAATTCGCTTTGCATAATCAGTGACTTGTGCGACGCCATCGGCAATGGTTTTATTCAGGCTACCGCGTAGAATCTTTAATTCCAGCACCACTCGTTGCACTTCGCCATAAAAGCCTTTTTCTTCGTCTAGCGGCCATTCCAGGAATAGATCCGTGTACTTACGCCCCAGTGCATATTCACGGTTAATGCGTCCACCACCATTTACAATGCGCTGTAGAAAAGCCTGCAAGATCAAATGGAGTCCCGCTTCCTTAAAGGGTAAATCCTGTAACCAGATTTCGGAGTTTTCCCGGAAAAATTGCTGGAAGGCTCGTAGCAGTAACGGAATATCCAGACGGCCATCAGGCTGTACATACCAGACAGTTTGTTGGTTAGGGATGCCATCCTGCAAGGGGGCGGTAATCTCACGTGGGATGATTTCCCGATAAATGGCATTGGCGATATGCACGGCTGGTTTGCGCACGATTAATCCAAGGTCTTCCACATACTGCAGATCATCATCGCTGATACCCGTCAGTATTGATGACCCGCTCAGCAAAGCAGAGACCACGCGGTTAATCCTCGGTTCACGCAGCTTGTCGGCCAGTTGATCCAGGTGAGTTTGGCGGGAGCGAATCAGCCGTTCACGGGCGGCCAGGTATTTTTCCCGGTCAATCGGCACACTGCGGTCACGCGCTGTACGATCCTCCCAAGTCATTTCATAGCCCAGTGCGTTCACCAGCCAGGGTTGACCGTGGGTGTCTTCCCACAAGTTGGAGAACAGTGTTTCCTCGAACACTTGTCCGGTTTCAGCCGTGTGCTGCTGATAAAGTGCACGGACTTCCACTTGGGAAAAACTGCTCATGACCAATGATTTTGCCTTGATATTAAAAGCACTGCCGCCGGTGATGATTTCCTGATCCTTGCTGTGAATTCGGTAATCGCGTACATCGCGCACCCCACACAGGATAATACTTTGTGGGAAGCTGTGCGGGCGCTGGGTATAACCGGCTCGAATTTGGCGTAACAGGGAAATCAGCGTGTCACCGATCAGGGCATCGACTTCATCAAGCATCAGCACGATAGGCTGGTCGCTCATTCTTGCCCAGTGACTCAGTAGGTCAAACAGCGCTTCACCGGAATGCGTATTGCCCAGAATTTCACGGGTGATAACGGCCAGATCAGGCTCTATGTCGTAGTTGGCCGCATGGGCGGCAATGGCTTGGCAAACAACCGTCAGACCCGCTGAAATGTCATTGCGGGCGGCCTGTGCTGCCTCGATATTTACGTACAGTGCTTTGTAAACGCCTTCTTCATTTAACGCTTTCATCATCGCCAGCAGGGTACTGGTTTTGCCGGTTTGACGTGGGGCGTGCAGGACGAAATATTTTTTGGCATCCATCAGATGCCGGACTTCCTCCCAGTCGAGACGATGAATGGGGTCGATATGATAATGATCTTCCGTGTTAATGGGACCTGCGGTGTTGAAGTGCTTTTGCATGGGCTGAATCTGTCGGTGAACGATGGGTGTAGTTTAGCATGAAGCAACCGTACCGAGCGTGCTGGGCACATAAAGCGTTGCAGTCTCTAGAAAAAATTGCGCTGGAGTCAACCAATAAGTGCAACACGCTTTCTTGTAAAGACTTCATAGGGTGTCAACCCACCTAAAATCTTTCGGGGAGTCAAGTTCAACCGCTCGATCCTGTGCTCGATGTCGGCCTCAGTCAGCGTGACCAGATAGGCCGACTGCCCATGCACGGTATCGCCTTCCCAGTCGCCCAAACGCTGCCGATTTTCTACCTCGGCGGGTCGCTCTGCGATATCAACCCGGTCAAGAATGCTGCGATGCACGTTGATGATACGTGCTATTGCGCTCGGTGTCGTGCTGCTATCGAACCATACAGACCTTAATCGAGCCTACCGAGTGGAAGTGCTTTTGCATGGGGCATTGATCGGGTGTGGGTCGTCATACTCCCAGCGTTTTCAGCAAACCAAACCCGGAAATCAGCAACAGCATCACCAATACCATCCGCCGCAGCAGCGCCTCCGGTAGGCGGGTGAACAGGTGCGTGCCCAGCCAGATACCCGCAAACATGGGTACAACTGCCAACAGGGAAGTCAGTAAAACCGGGCTTGTATACAGACCGCCAAACCCGGCACCCACCAAAAACGCCGCTTCGCTCAGCAGAAAGTAAATCGACAGGGTTGCACGAATATCACGTACCGAGATGCGTGAGCCACTGAGAAACATGGCGATAAACACCCCACCAATCCCGGCCAAACCATTAAACAGCCCCGCAATCATGCCGACGATGCTCAGGCGGAAGGTGCCAGGATTGGCTTTAAATGTGACGGCACCCAAGGTCAGCAGCGCGATCAGCGACAGGTAACTACTGATGAACAGCTGCAGGTAAGCCGTCGGAATCTGTGGCAACAGCCAGACACCGAGCAGGCTGGTCGGCACCCCGCCTGCCGTCAGCGGGATCAACCATTGTTTCTGGATAGAGACTTTGGTGCTATGCCACATCAACAGGCTGGCGACGATTTCCAGTGCGACCACCATGCTGACTATTGCAACCGGTGGCAGCCAGAAACTACCGCTGGCGACCACTAATGCGGAGAACCCAAAGCCGATGGCACCGCGCACAATCGACGCCAGCAGGACAACCAGTAACAAACCACCCAGTTGGAGCAGGGTAGGGGTGAATAGCCAATCGGTGATCGGGAACATCAGGGACATGAGATCAGTCTTGGTCAGGCAAGTCGCCGGGCTGGGTAGTTTAGCAGGGCGGCTTTGCGGTAGCCGTTTTTTTACGGTGCTTGACAGGGCGTCCGCTTATCCGGGTAGAATGCGCAAAATCACCATAACGGGATAACCATGTTCGCTGTTTTAAAAAGCCTGCTGCTGGCGCTGGTGCTGGCTTTTCTGCTGCCCTACCTGCGCCCCTGGTTGCTGCGCTTGATTCCGGCATCTGCGACGCTTGCCCCGGCTGTCTCTCATAATGCCCGCCGGTTTGAGCATCGCGCTGGCTATCAATGGTTACTGAAGGCCATCGCAGTCGCGTTATTGCTGCTGTACAGTTACCGCGCCCTGTTTGCCCCTGTTACCAGCACCGCCTTCGAGCTGGTGGTGGGCAGTATTGTCGTCTTGCTGCCAGCGGCGTATCTGTTGCTGCATGCCCGTTATGCGCATCTGGTGGTCGATGATGAGGGCGTGGCGCTGCGTGCCTGGTTCGGCTTGCAGAAGATGATTCGTTGGGATGATTTGCACAGCGTCACCCTGGATCGGGGCGGGCTGATTCTGTGGAGTGCCAGTAGCCGCGTCTCCATCCGGGTTTCGGTGCTGACCTGCGCTGATTATTGCCAGCTGGTGCAGTTACTGGCCGCGAACGAGGCACCGCATGAGCAGGAAGAAGCCTGGCAGGCGTTGCTGGCACGTTGTGCACGCGCCAGCGGTTGAAGAGCGGTTGAAGGTACGTTACGGGTTGTGTTTAAAGCAGTTCGATCCAGTGCAGCACCGGCACAGCCGCTTTACTCCCCAAATGCAGTTGGCAGCCAACGTTCGCTGTGACAATCCGCGCCGGTTGGTCGATCATCAGTGCCTGGAGTTTGTTCGCTAGCAGTTTCTGGCTCAGGTCGGCTTGCAAAATCGAGTAAGTACCCGCTGAACCACAGCATAAATGCTTGTCCCGTGTGGCGGCCAGTTCAACCCCGGCGTTCTCCAATACTTGTTCCACCACACCATTCAGCTTCAGCGCATGCTGCAAGGTACAGGGGCAATGAAAAGCCGTTTTACCGCCAGTACGCTGAACCTTCAACACGCTCAAATCTTCCGCCAGCAGTACTTCGGCAAGATCCTTGGCCAGCTCACTGACTTTGGCCGCCTTGTCCGCATATTCCGGGTCACTTTTCAGCAAATGCCCGTATTCACTGACCATGGCTCCGCAGCCGGACGCGCTAATCACGATGGCTTCCGCCCCGGCTGTAATGGCTGGCCACCAGGCGTCAATGTTGCGTCGCATGAAGTTCAAACCTTCTTCATGTGCTGACAGGTGATAGCTGACTGCGCCACAGCAACCGGCTGGGGGGGCTTCGACCAGCGTAATGCCCAGCTTGTCCAGTACCCGTGCGGCGGCGGCGTTGGTGTTGGGGGTGGCGGCTGATTGCGCGCACCCACCTAACGCCAGCATCACCCGTGGGTGGTTGCTGACCGGCCAGTGTGATGCGTGTTGCGGCAAGGGGATTTTGGCTTTTAAAGCAGCAGGAGCCAGCGGGCGCACTAATTGCCCGAGCTTCAATAACGGTGTAAAGCGCTTCGGATAAGGTAAAATCTGGCGCAGGCTCCAGCGGATGAAACGCTCTTTGGCCGGGCGTGGCAGCGCTGCTTCCATAAAGCCCCGGCCAATGTCGAGCAGCCGCCCGTATTTTACCCCGGACGGGCAGGTGGTTTCACAGCTGCGGCAGGTCAGGCAGCGATCCAGATGGGTGCGTGTGTTGGCGGTGAGTTCGCCGCCTTCCATCAATTGTTTGATCAGGTAAATGCGCCCGCGTGGGCCATCGCGCTCATCGTGCAACTGCTGATAAGTCGGGCAGGTGGCGGTACAAAATCCGCAATGCACGCAGCTTCTGAGGATGGCTTCAGCTTCCTGGCCGTGTGCGCTGTGTTGGTATTTGGCGATAATCTGGGTTTGCATACGGAACCTGCGGGGTTAGAGCCAGCGATAAAGGCGACCGGGGTTGAACAGGGCATCCGGATCAAAACTGTGTTTGATTCGCTGCTGAATGTGCTGCAGTGGCTTTGCCGGAGTGTGGAAGACCTCGCCGCTGCGGTCACCCCCCCGGAACAGGCTGGCTTCTCCTCCGGCGGCGTGCGCCCATATTTCCATTTCGGCCAGCGTGCCCGCACCCCGATACCAGCGTTGCGCACCGCCCCAATCGAGTAACCAGGTGCCGGGCAGTTCAGGTAAGGGTGCGGTCGGCTTGACCGAGAAACGCCACAAGGGTAAGTCTTGGGACGGTTTGGTATTCTGTGTATCTGTATTCTGCGCGAAGAAAGCCAGTTGCTGGTCGCGTAATTGCTGCCAGAACTTATCGGCATCCGCCAGCCGTTTGCTCTTGTCGCCCGCTGTCCATTGTTGCACACAGGCTTCGACGGCGGATTGTGCCCCGGCGAGGCGGGAGTACAGCTTGCCATCCAGCCAGCAAGCGGCTGTCAGTGGTTTGGGCAGGGCGGCGCGCTGGTTCATAACCGTCAGTGCCTGCGCGGCATCCATCGCTTCTACCAGCGTCAGGCTGAAGGCCGGTTTCGGCAGTACTTTCAGGCTGACTTCGGTGATCACACCCAAAGTGCCCATCGCCCCGGCTTGCAGGCGGGAGGCATCGTAGCCCGCGACGTTTTTCATCACCTGCCCGCCAAAGCGCAAATGTTCACCCCGCCCATTCAACAGGCGCACACCCAATACATGATCACGCAGTGACCCTGCCCACGGACGCGCCGGGCCGGATAAGTTGCAGGCGAGGGTGCCGCCCAGGGTCGAATGTGCACTCAACGCGGGCGGTTCAGAGGACAACATCTGCCCCTGTTCATCCAGCGCTGCCCGGATTTCGGCCAGTGGCGTACCCGCACGGGCGGTCAGCACCAGTTCAACCGGCTGATAGCTGACGATGCCGCTGTGTGCGCTGACATCCAGTGTACTGCCTTGGGCGGTGCGCCCCATGAAGGCTTTACTGTTACCACCCACGATATTCAGTGCCTGTTGTGCGTGCCGGGCGCTCAGGATTTGGTCTTGTAGCTGCAAGCTGATGTCAGGCATGGTCTGCCTCCGGTTGCGGATGAGTCGGCAGGGCGCGGTGTTCCTGACAGTTTTTCAGGACAGGCACGCCCTTGCCCGGATTCAGGGTGCCGAGCGGGTCGAATGCCGCTTTGATCCCGTGAAACTGCGCCAGTTCCTGTGGGTTAAACTGGATGGACATTTGCCGGATTTTTTCGATACCGACCCCGTGTTCACCGGTGATGCAACCCCCGACCTGCACGCACAGCTCCAGAATCTTGCCGCCGAACTCCTCAGTGCGGGCAAATTCACCCGGCACATTCGCATCAAACAGAATCAGCGGGTGCAAATTGCCATCCCCGGCATGGAAAACGTTGGCGACTCGCAGATGATAATGCTGCGACATTTTGTCCATTTCGGTCAGCACATGCGCGAGTTGCCCGCGTGGAATGGTGCCATCCATGCAGTAATAATCGGGGGAAATACGCCCGACTGCCGGGAAGGCGGATTTGCGGCCTTTCCAGAGCAGGGCGCGTTCTGCTTCCGTTTGCGAGGTGCGGACTGAAGTTGCCCCGAACCGGGTAAACAGGTCTTCCACCTGCTGGATATGTTCAGCGACTTCTTCGGCGGTTCCATCGACTTCGCACAGCAGCAGCGCTTTGGCATCCAGTGGATAACCCGCCTTGGCGAACGCTTCCGCCGCGACAATCGCGTGGCTGTCCATCATTTCCAGACCTGCCGGAATAATGCCGTGGGCGATGATGCCACCGACCGCATCGCCTGCAGCTTGTACGCTGGCAAAGGCCGCCATGACGACCTGTGCTTTTTCCGGGGTAGGGAGTAGCCGCACCGTGATTTCGGTCAGTACGCCAAGCAAGCCTTCGGAGCCGGTAATAATGGCCAACAAGTCCATGCCACCGGAATCAAAGCCGCCGCTGCCGATAGTGAGTAATTCGCCATCCACCGTGATCATGTCGAGCTGCAGGATGTTGTGGGTGGTCAGGCCGTATTTAAGGCAATGCACCCCCCCGGAGTTTTCGGCGACATTACCGCCAATTGTGCAGGCGATTTGTGAGGACGGGTCGGGGGCGTAATACAAACCGAATTCGGCGCTGGCTTCGCTGATCGCGAGGTTACGCACCCCCGGTTGGACGCGTGCGGTGCGTGCTGCCGGGTCGATATGGAGAATCCGGTTGAATTTGGCCAGTGATAGAACAATGCCTTCCGGGTGGGGCATTGCTCCTGCGCACAAACCCGTGCCTGCACCGCGTGCAACCACCGGGATTTTTTGCTGATAGCACAGCCGCATGACAGCTTGTACCTGCTCCACTGTTTCCGGCAACACCACCAGCAGCGGCATCTCGCAGTACATGGACAGACCATCACACTCATACGGGCGCAGGGTTTCGGCGTCGCTGATTACATTATCCGGGGCAACGATACGGCGCAGTTGAGCCGCGAGTTCGGTACGGTCTGTCATGCTGAACATCATCAGTTTGCTCCTGGCGTGGTGAAGTATTTGGCGTCGTTTTTTGTATAGTCAGCGATTGCAGCGTTTACAACCAGTGTTTTCTTAACTGGTAGAACCAGTTTGTAAACTGTGCGTTCTGGATGTTTGTGCCGGGATCGTGGATAGTCAAAGTCTGTCGCCGCTGAGCGTTGTTTGGCAGCGGTTGCTATCGGTAACAGGCTCTACCCGTGGGGAAACAGCATGTCAGCTTTTACAGCTTGTTTTACATCAGGCATAACACCGCTCACACCCGCACCATCGGGTGCGTCGATCTCACAGGGTATTGCTCACCGTCTGGAACAACTGATTCTGGATGGGCGGTATGCACCGGGGCAGAAAATCCCCTCTGAGCGCCAGTTGAGTGAACGTTTGGGGGTGTCGCGCTCGATTATCCGTGAGGGTTTAAAGGAACTTCATGGTCGTCGCCTGATCGAAACCCGGCATGGTCAGGGTTCATTTGTCTCCGGCTTATTGACGGATGCCGAGCGGGACGCGCCGCTGATGCAACTGTTTCATAACCATGCCCGTACTTTGTATGATTTGTATGAAGTGCGCGAACAGCTGGAAGGGCAGGCCGCCGCACTCGCAGCAGAACGGGGTAACCCGCGTGATTTCCACCGGATCACCCAGGCTTTTGTGGCGCTGGAGCAGGGTAATACGGCGGACGCTGCGGATAATGCGCAGTTGGATCATGCGTTTCACCACGCTATTACCGAAGCGTCGCATAATCCGGTATTGGTGCACGTTTTGAACAGCCTGAAAAGCCTGATGCTGCAGTCGGTGCAGACTTCGGTGCTGAATCTGGGGGCGCATGCGCCACAACGCCAGCAGATCGACCGCCACCATCGCCAGATTTATAAGGCGATTATCCGTCGGCAGGCAAAATGGGCACAAAAAGTAGCGATGGCGCATGTGCGGCATGTATCGGACAGTTTGCGGGCGCTGGAAGAGCAGGAACAGGGTATTCAGCGTTAACCGTTATTTTCAGGATAAGGACATCAAGTATGACAAATCGTATTTCACCGATTTCTTTCTGGTTAAGCAGCCTGTTAATGGTGCTGTTGGTCACGGGCTGTAGCAGTACGCGCTTTGGCTACCGGTTTCTCGATGACCTGATTCGTTGGGAGATTAACGATTATGTGACCCTCTACCCGGATCAAAGCCGGGCGCTGGATGCCCGCCTTGACGAGTTTCACGCCTGGCACCGTAAAACCCAGTTACCGGTCTATGCCGAGTTTGTCGGCCAGCAAATTCCGGTTTTGCAGCGCCCCAGTGTGAACGTGGCCTATCTGTCGAATACCTTGGAACGCGGCCTGCAACTTTGGGATGTCAGTCTGGATAAACTGTTACCCGGTGTGCTGGAGATGCTGATTTCACTGGATAAGGAACAAACCCGTGAGCTACTGGATAACTCGGTCAAAGAAGAGAAAAAATACCAGAAAGAGCATATTCTGGCATCGCAGGCCGAACGGCAGAAAACCCGTAAAACCAAAATGCTGGATCGCCTGAAAACCTGGATCGGTACCCCGACCGCCGAGCAGGTGGCGCGGGTGGGTCAATGGACAGATGAACTGAGCTATGACACTGAAATACGCCTGCAACAAGGGCAGCAAACCCGCACCCGCCTGCTTGCGCTACTGGATGAACGCGACCCGCCCGCCCGTTTCCAACAGACAGCCCGCCAGTTAATCCTCTACCCGGAACAGCAATGGACACCGCAATACCAGCAGTATTTCGAGAAGAACAAACAGACCACACTCCAGTTTCTGGTGGATATACACCAGTCACTGACTGAGGCGCAGAAGGCGAAACTGATCAAGAAACTGACGGATTATCAGAGGGAGTTTTTGGCTTTGAGCAAGCAGTGATTTCATCATCAGTGGCTGCCTTGCGTCGTTCCTGAATCAGTTCATCGACCACAGAACCGCCTTGTTTGAGGATGCTTCTCCGTACAATGTCGCAGGCGTGTTGCAGACGTTGTTTGCGTGTGAATACTCGCAGTTCACCCGTTTCACTCGACCAGTCCAGCAAGACCTGATCACCAATGGCTATGCCCATTTTATGACGGATTTCGGCGGGGACAACGATTCGTCCGCCTTGGGAGACATTGGTTGCAATAGATGTCATTTTTAAGGCTCCTTGTCATACTCGTTGAGTAGTGTCATTAGTATAGCGTCATGTATGATGCAAGCAGTAAGAGCATGAAGGAAATATGAGTAGAATGACAGATTATCATTTAGCACAATTAAATATAGCGCAAGCACAGGACACAATGGATTCACGCACTATGCAGGGATTTGTTGAGCGCCTGGATGAAATTAATGCTTTAGCCGATCACTCTCCAGGATTTGTTTGGCGGCTGCAAACTGCTGAAGGTGATGCGACTTCTATCCAGGCTTTCGATGACCCGCTGCTGATCGTTAATATGAGTGTCTGGACGGACTTGGAATCTTTAAAGAACTATGTGTATAAGACGAATCATGTCGAGTTAATCCGTGACAGGAGCGCATGGTTTCATAAGCTGACGAAGTCTCATCAAGTGCTGTGGTGGGTTCCTATTGGCCACCTGCCTACGGTTGAGGAAGGGAAGGCTAGGCTGCAACACCTTGATGAAAATGGGTCAAGCGAAAGTGCCTTTACATTCGCCAAGCCGTTTTCATGAATGATCAGCCATTGTTTTCCGGTATGCCGGACGTTCCAGCATGGCCGCATACCGTGTAGCCAGCTTTGGACGTTGCTGAAACAAGGCATCTCTATCCGGATGCCACTCCAGCAGCATGGCCAGATAAGCATCAAGCACTGAAAATCCGCTGGCTAAAAAATAAGGCTTACCTTTTATGCCCTGATCCAGCAATCCAAACAACCGGGTGGTATCTTCCTCCGCCACCTGATGAGATGAATAGGGTCAGTCGCGTGCTGATCTTTCGTGAATTGTTCGGGATGTCACAACCGGCTTGACGTCGTGTATCCCGCCGTAGCCATAAACAATAGCCAAAACAAAAAAGCGGGGCGTTCACTACCACTCAGCGGAGGAGCCAATTTAGCCTCAGGATACTGATCACCCAGATACAAGGCAATGGCCGCAGACTCGCCCATGATGCTTGAATCAGGCAGTTTTAAGGCCGGAACCAGCCCGGTAGGATTCTTGCTGAGATAAGCCGCGCTGCGATGTTCCTTCGCTCCCATGTCGACATAACACTTGTCGTAATGAACACCCAGTTCCTCCAGTACAGCCTGTACAACAATCGAGCCTGCACCTTTTCCCCAAAAAATGGTATACATGGAAAACCTCCACCTAATGACTAAAGAATTTCTGACTTCTCAGAACTAACCATCAGAAACCTTTGACATCCGACAAGACACGCTGCAGGACGGCATCCATTTAACCGAGTTTAATTCAGGGATACAACCCGCCATCCGAGGACAAGGTCTTGTGCTATGCGGAATTACAGAGGCTTATAGCTCAATTAGGGTGTCAATATCCTTTCTTGCGGATAACCACTGAGGTATCAAGTACACACTTATTCATCTGCAGACAAGCATTCGCACTCTAGCCAACCTTGCAGTATGCTTTAATTTTCTGACCTGCTTGAGGAACAAGACAGTGGGTAATGCAGCATTGATCAAGGCGGATGCTACCTACGCCGATTTGTTGAGTCTTCCGGAAAACCTGATCGGCGAGATTATTGATGGCGAGTTGTACACCCAGCCACGTCCATCGCCTCGTCATGCTTGGGCGGCTTCCCGGATTGATCGCAAAATAGGTTCTGCGTTCGATAGTGACGGTGATGAACCGGGCGGTTGGGTGATTCTGTTTGAACCGGAGTTGCATCTGGGCAGCAGGCCACATATTTTGGTGTCTGACTTGGCCGGATGGCGCAAGGAGAACCTCCCAGCGTTGCCGAAAACGGCCTGGATTGAAGTCGTGCCGGATTGGGTGTGTGAAATCATCTCCCCTTCGACAGCCGCTAGGGACAGGGTTAGAAAAATGCCGTTGTATGCTCAACTGGGTGTCCAGTATTTTTGGCTGGTTGACCCGGACGATAAAACCTTGGAGGCGTATCGTCAGTATGATGGGCATTGGCTGCATGTTGGGTCATGGGCAGAGGATGATCTTGCCCGGATAGCACCGTTTGAAGCAATCGAGTTAAAACTCAGCAGCTTATGGTCGCTGTAAATTTGCCACCCCCGTCATCAGGCGCGGCAGCGTCACCTCATTGCCTATGTCCGGGTTTTCCGGGATCAGGCGGGATAATAACAACGAAATCGCCGCGAGCATTGCCCCACTGATAAATACCAGTTCCGGGGACGAAAGCCACAGCACACCATACAACACCGGTAACACGACCGCTGCAATATGGCTGATGGTAAACGATACACCCGCCGTGGGGGCTATTTCGCTGGGGTCGGCAATTTTCTGGAAATAGGTTTTCATCGCGATGGCCATCGCAAAAAACAGATGATCAAGTACATACAAACCGACCGCGATCCACGGGTTATCGACGACCGCATAAGCCAGAAAAATCACGATCAGGCCGATATATTCCACTGTCAGTGCTTTACGCTCACCCCAGCGTACGATCAGCTTGCCGATGTGTGGGGCGGCGAACATGTTCAGCAAGCCATTCAGCAGGAACATGGCGGCGATGGCGGAGGCATCAAAGCCGAATTTCTCGACCATCAGGAAACCGGCGAATACCACGAAAATCTGCCGCCGCGCACCCGACATGAACACCAGCGCGTAATACAGCCAATAGCGTTTGCGCAGGATCAGGGTTTTCTTTTGCTCGGTGCCTTGCGGGAAAGTCGGGAACAGCCACCACGCGAGTAGCGCGAGTATGATGGTTAAACCACCCCCCAACAGGTAAACAGTCGGCATCGACAAAGCAAACAGCTTGATGGTCACATACACCAACCCATAAGCGATCAGCGAGGCGAACGAACCAAACGCAACGATGCGCCCCATGCTGTGCGCTGCGTTCGATTTATCCAGCCATTGCAGGGACAGCGACTGATTGACGGTTTCAAAGTAATGAAAGCCCATCGACATCAGGACAGTCGTCAGGTACAGGCCGAGTGTGCTGGGGAAATACCCGGTGAGCGCTGTACCTATCCCCAGCAATAGCAAAGCTAGCACCGCCAGCGTTTGTTCCCGACACAGCAGCAATAAAAACACCACCAGAAAAGCGAGGAAGCCCGGAATTTCGCGCAAGCTTTGTAAAATACCCATTTCTACGCCGCTGAACTGGGCACGTTCGATGGCAAAATTATTCAGCAAAGCCTGCCAAACCCCGAAGGACAGCGGCATCGCAACAGCGAACAGGAATAATAAAATTTCCGGGCGCTGCCAAGTGGAGGAGCTTAGTTTTTTCATCGGAATCACCGCTGTTCATAAAAAAAACGGCATTCTCTTTTCACAGAAGAATGCCGTCAACGCACACACAAAGTAAATGGGTCAATCGCTTCAAACCTTGTTCTTTAGGAGCTCAAGGCCTCTTTACTGCGGGGTTCTGCAGGCGGCAGGTCTTCCTCTGCCGTTGCACCCACTTTACCGGCCAGCACCATTTCTTCATACCAGACATCATGGTGTTCCTTCGCCCAGTTGGCATCACAATAGCCGGTCGCCATGGCCTCGAAAGCGCCTTCCATCGCAATGGTACCCATATAGATATGCCCCATCGAAGCCGCCATAATCACTACCGTGGAAATGCTGTGAATCCAGTGATAATAACTCATGGTTTCACGCGACTGGCCAAAATTGGGGAAGTCGAGCACAAAGCCGCTGACCACCACGGCTGCACCAATCACGACTGCCGCCCAATACCAGCCTTTTTCGCCCGCGTTATACCGGCCTGCGGGCGCATGCCCACCGAGTAGACCACCGCCCTTGAATACCCAGATAATATCGCGCCAGTGCGGGAAGTTGCCTTTTAAAAAGGTAAAGGTCATGACCAGCAACGCACCTGCAAAAGCAGGCCCGGCAAAGTCATGCAGGCGTTTCAACCAGAACATGACGAACCCACCCATGCCATCACCCACGTAAGGCATCAGGAAGCGGCCAAACATCAGGAATATCCCGCTGATCGCAAGGGCAACGAACAAAATAGCCGTGATCCAGTGCACATAGCGTTGAAAGGTGCTGAAGCGCTTGATCTTGTGCGGGGAGCGCCCGGACTTGATCTTGATTTTGCCGCGCACCAGCCGAAACACCAAAATACCCAAGGCCACATAACCCAGCACCTGAGCCGCCAACGGGATCAGCTCACCCATCCGGTAGTGTCGCCAGGCGTCACCCCCCGCATGGATCAGAACCGTGCTATCGACACCGCGTACCTGTGAGCGGGTATCGCCCTCGGTGGCTGAGCTGCCATCAGGGTTATCAGGATTATTAGTGCGCTGCCGGACTGCATCCCATAACTCAGTGCCGGGATCTTGTTGCTGGATCATCACCGGGTTGGCCGCAAACACCGGCTGCACTCCGAGCGGCAATACCAGTAACAGGCAGGCCAGTAGCAGGAATTTCTGTACCATTAAACAGTCTCCTCGTTAAGGCAGTGGGGGCGACCGGTTTAATCCTGTCACCCCACACGGTTTACTCTGCGTTTACTCTGCCGGTTTCTGGATTTGCACGCCGGTACCACCTGAACCCAGTTCCGGTGTGGCCACACCACTCAAAGCCGGGTTGGGCTGGAAGTTGACCTTTTGCAGCAGGCTGGTGTTACCAAATGCCGCCGCACCCCGGTTAACCACCCGGTTACGATAAATGTCAGCGACTACATTCGCATCACCGGCCAGCAGCGCCTTGGTGGAGCACATTTCCGCGCAGATCGGCAGTTTGCCTTCGGCGATGCGGTTGCGCCCATACTTCTGGAACTCGTTGGCGCTCATGTCTTCCTCTTCCGGGCCGCCCGCACAGAAGGTGCATTTGTCCATTTTGCCGCGTGAAGAGAACGCCCCATCCGTCGGGAACTGGGGCGCACCAAACGGGCAGGCATAGAAGCAGTAGCCACAACCGATGCAGGTATCTTTGTTGTGCAGCACGATGCCTTCGGCGGTGGTTTCAAAACAGTCGACCGGGCAGACTGCCGCGCAGGGTGCATCCGAGCAATGCATGCAGGCGACGGACAGCGAACGTTCGCCCGGCTCACCGTCCTTGATGGTCACGACCCGGCGGCGGTTGACCCCCGCCGGAATTTCGTGTTCGTTTTTGCAGGCGGTGACACAGCCATTACATTCAATGCAGCGTTCGGCGTCACAATAAAATTTCATTCTTGCCATCTTGATGACTCCTTAAGCTTTAATGATACGGCACAGGCTACACTTGGTTTCCTGCATCTGGGTGACTGAATCATAGCCATAGGTGAAAGCCGTGTTACAGGCTTCGCCGAGCACAATCGGGTCAGCGCCTTCCGGGTACTTGGCACGCAGGTCTTCGCCCTGGAAGTGCCCGCCAAAATGGAAGGGTGTGAACGCTACCCCGGCAGCCACCCGGCGGGTAATCAGGGCTTTGACCTTGATCTTGCCACCTTCTGGCCCTTCAACCCAGACATCATCGCCTTCCTTGATGCCGTTGTTGTTGGCATCACGCGGGTTCAGCTCGATAAACATGTCCGGTTGCAGTTCGGCCAGCCATGGATTAGAGCGAGTCTCATCGCCGCCGCCTTCATACTCCACCAGTCGCCCGGAGGTAAGAATGATCGGGAAGTCGGTAGAATAGTCCTTGGCCTGAATCGACTGATAACGCGTCGGCAAGCGCCAGAATGACTTGCGGTCTTCATAAGTCGGGTATTTCTCAACCAGATCACGGCGCGAAGTATAAAGCGGTTCGCGGTGAATCGGTACCGGGTCAGGGAATGTCCAAACGATGGCGCGTGCCTTGGCATTGCCATACGGTGCACAGCCATGTTTGATGGCGACGCGCTGGATACCGCCGGACATATCGGTCTTCCAGTTTTTGCCCTCGGCTGCCGTTTTTTCCTCAGCCGTCAGGTCATCCCACCAGCCCAGGCTTTTCAGCATGTCCGCCGTAAATTCCGGATAGCCATCTTTGATGTCTGAACCAACGGTCCAGGAACCTTCTGCCAGCAGATTAACACCGTTACGTTCCACCCCGTAGCGGGCACGGAAGGGCATGCCGCCTTCAGCGACCGGCTTGCTGGTGTCATACAGGTTGGCAGAACCGGGATGATTCATCTCTGGGGTGCCCCAGCATGGCCATGGTAGACCGTAAGTGTCACCGTCGCAGGCGCCCCCTTCCGCTTTCAGGGTGTCATAGTCGAAGGTGCCCCAGTTTTGCTGGTGCTTCTTCATGCGTTCCGGGCTTTGGCCGGTATAGCCAATCGTCCACATGCCGCGATTGAATTCACGGGTAATGTCTTCAATGACCGGTTCTTCACCTTTCACTTCGATGTGTTTGAACAGCTCCTGATCAAAGCCCAGTTTTTTCGCAAACAGGTACATGATGGTGTGATCAGGCTTGGACTCGAACAGCGGTTCAATGACCTTGTCACGCCATTGCAGGGAACGGTTGGAAGCAGTGACCGAGCCATAGGTTTCAAACTGGGTCGTCGCAGGTAACAGATAGACACCGTCTTTGCGGTCATGCATGACGGCGGTGATGGTTGGGTACGGGTCAACGACCACCAGCAGATCCAGTTTTTCCATCGCCGCTTTCATTTCGGTGCCACGGGTTTGGCTATTCGGCGCATGCCCCCAGAAGAACATGGCGCGTAACGCATCTTTTTGTGCGGTATTGGCCTTGTCTTCCAGTACACCGTCAATCCAGCGTGACACCGGAATGCCACTGGAGAACATGACCGGCGATACATGGTCTGGCAGGGCGCCGTCATCTCCGGCAAAAAACTCATTGCCACTTTTATCATAGGCCGCATTGTCAAAACGACCTTTAATCCAGTCGAGATCCAGATCCCAGACTTTCGCCCAGTGCTTCCAGGAACCTTCTGCCAGCCCGTAATAACCGGGCAAGGTGTCGGCCAGCACCCCGAGGTCAGTCGCACCCTGCACGTTGTCATGCCCCCGGAAGATATTAGTGCCACCGCCGGCAACGCCCATATTCCCCAAGGCCAGTTGGAAGATGCAGTAAGCGCGGGTGTTGTTGTTACCGATGGTGTGCTGGGTGCCGCCCATGCACCAGATAAAGGTGCCGGGGCGATGTTCTGCCATGGTTTTGGCCGCCGCATACACCTGATTTTCGGGTACACCGGAGACTTTTTCGACTTCTTCCGGTGTCCATTTGGCAATCTCGGCTTTCACTTCTTCCATGCCATAGACACGTTGCTCGATGAAAGCTTTGTCTTCCCAGCCATTTTTGAAGATGTGGTACAACATCCCCCAGATGATCGCCACGTCCGAACCAGGGCGAATACGCAGGAATTGGTCAGCATGGGAAGCAGTGCGTGTAAAGCGTGGATCAATCACGATCAGCGGCGCATTGTTTTGCTCTTTGGCTCTGAACACATGCTGCATGGAGACCGGGTGGGCTTCACTCGGGTTGCCGCCGATGATCAGGATGGCTTTGGAAAAGTGAATGTCGTTATACGAGTTGGTCATCGCCCCATAGCCCCAGGTATTGGCGACCCCGGCGACTGTGGTGGAGTGACAGATACGTGCCTGATGGTCGACGTTATTGGTGCCCCACATGGCCGCAAATTTGCGGAACAGGTAAGCCTGTTCATTACTGTGCTTGGCCGAACCCAACCAGTACACTGAGTCAGGGCCGGATTCATCACGGATTTTGGTGATCTTGTCACCGATCTCGTTGATCGCTTCTTCCCAACTGACTTTTTTCCACTTGCCATCGACCAGTTTGGTCGGGTATTTCAGACGGCGTTCGCCATGCCCGTGTTCACGGACTGCCGCCCCTTTGGCGCAATGCGTACCCTGATTGAACGGGTGATCGAAGGCCGGTTCCTGGCCTGTCCAGACGCCGTTTTGCACTTCGGCGATAATCCCGCAGCCGACCGAACAATGCGTGCAGATGGTGCGGACTTCCTTGATTTCGCCTTTCGAGACCGCCGCATCAGCCGCCTGTGCCTTTTTCATCATCCCGCCACTGAGCGCCGTGCCGAGGACTGCACCCCCGGCAACCAGACTGGAATTGCGCAAAAAGTCGCGCCGGTTCATCATCCAGCCACTACCCGCAATCGGGCAAACATCCGATGAGCCAGCTTGCCCGGACACTGTTGCCGGGTTGACCTGACCACTGATTTTTTTGAGTTTCATTAGTTAACTCCTCCTGTTTTGATGTGGCTAAGGCTTAATTAGCGGCATTCCGGTAATAGGCAGAAATATGGGAAGTCAGCCGGTAGCCCTTGTGCTCGGCGGGTTTGCTGGCTTCCGGTATGACCGGCTCTGGCTGGGCTTGTACCAGTGTAGGCACGGCGGCGACCAAAGTGGCACCGGCACCGGTGAGGACACTGCCGCGCAGGAACTCGCGACGGCGAATGTCAGTGGATTCTTGCTTACTCTCTTTATTGCTCATGGTGAGACTCCTGGATTTCCAGACCAAAATACTGCGTTTCAAACGCGATAAAGGCAGCGCCAAAACGGGCGACTGCCTGATAAAATGAAGCGGAAGGGGCGGCTGCCAGATCATCAAAAAACCGGG
Organism: uncultured Thiothrix sp.; assembly: GCA_964293125.1. Classification (GTDB taxonomy): domain Bacteria; phylum Pseudomonadota; class Gammaproteobacteria; order Thiotrichales; family Thiotrichaceae; genus Thiolinea. Next base: position 19,609 of record CAXYXY010000050.1, read on the forward strand.
GCAGCCACTTGGACATATGCTGGGAGAAAAACTGCAACTGGGTATTAAGTGGGCGGGCTTCCTGAATCAGCAGCGCCATCACTTCACACAGGGCGGCGGCATGGTCTTCCGGTTCATGCACCGCCGGATCACGCTCATACCCCAAAACGGCCAGATCACGCCGCAATTGACCGAGTGGTTTTTCCATCAGGAAGCCGGTCAGATACCAGGAGCCATACGGGACAATTTCGCCCCGACCAATGCCGATAAACAGGCTGTGGTACTCATCATCAATGGCCATTGGGTCAGAATGTCGCGCCGCCAGCCCCAACAGGGACATGGCTAATGCCAGTTCATCCCTATCATTGTCCACTTCCTGCAGGTGGGCGGTATATTCGAGCGTGGCGGTGGAGGGCACAGTGCGCAATAACGCAGCCAGCAGGGTATAAGCACCGGCGCGATGTTGTTGTTCGGGTGCGCGCAGGGCGAGTTCATCCTGCACGGACAGGCGGGCTGTAATGGGCGCGGGTGGCGCAGGTGTTATGCCGGTTTGGTCAGGCTCTTGGCCAAACTGTCGACTAGGCTGAATCGTTGACAAACTCATTGTCTCTCCTCTATTGCATAAGTTATTAGCAAGTTCCAGACCATAATGTTTGGTAAAAGAATGACAAATACGCCGCTATAGTCTGTTCGATACACGCTGGCAGGGTCAGAATGATAAAACGGCTGGCACATTAATGCAGGCGTAGCTGGGTCACTTTGTCTCCCAGTTGCGGAGCACCCATCGCTTCATCATCCTGTACCACATCAATAACCCGGCAGTCTTCACACATTTTCAGGCGATTCTGGGCGCGTTCATTCTGGAACATGTAATGCCCCTGCAACTTGCCGAGCATGGTGCGAATCATGCTCTGGCTGGCGAAGGGTTTGCCGCAACTGATACAAAGGAACGGACGTTCTTCATTCAGGAGCAATGGCTTATTACGCACTTCGCGGTCGGTCACAAACACCGGCTCCAGTGTAATGGCCTGTTCCGGGCAACCGGTTGCGCACAGTCCGCACTGTACGCAATTGACCGTAAAGAAGCGTAATTGCGGCGAATCAACCCCACCACTGATCGCTTGAGCCGGGCAAATAGTCGCACAGGCCATGCATAAGGTGCAGGCATCCCGGTCGATCTTTAATCGGCCAAACGGAGCACCCGCTGGCAAGGGGATTTCACTGACCGGGGTCGGCGCTTGCGCATGCAAATGGTCAACCGCCAAGAGCCATTGCTGACGTTTGTTATCCAGCCCGCCTTGAGTCGCCGGTTTGATGCTGGGCATACCGGGATCAGCCGGAATTTGCAGGGTGATGGCCGCGTCGCTGGGTGGCAATAGCGCCACGACCGCAGCGGGGTAACCCATGGACGTGAGTTGTGCGTGCACAATCGCGAGTTGTTGTTGCAGGGCGCGGCGTGAACCGTGCGGCGTGATGGTTTCATCGAGTAGCAATACCTGACTTGCGCCGAAGCTGACCGCCGCCATCCACAATTCTGCGCCGACGCTGGCGAGTTCTTCTACCGGCACCGGCAGAATGTTTTCAGGCAAGTTTTCTATTAGCAGCCCAGCGATTTCGCTCCGATAAAACAGGATGATCGGCTGGGTGCCCCCGGCTTCGCGATAAGCTTTCAGCATGCGCCGGGTTTGATCCACATGGTAACCGGCAGACGGATAGTGGTAACGAATCGCGCCACTGGGGCAAACCGTGCCACAGGTACCCCCGCCCTGACAGAGGTGTGGCTCAACCTTGATCATCTCGCCAATGGAGATAATCGCGTCCGTGGGGCAGGCCTCGATACAGCGATTGCAACCGGGCAGGCCGCTGCGGGAATGCGCACAAATGGATGGGTTATAGTCAAAATAGCGCGGCTTGGCAAACGTACCGGTCAGCTCGCTAATATCGGTGATCACGGCGGGCAGGGCACTGACCCAAGTGTCGGCAGCCGGTGAGAAATAGCCCGGCGGCGTCACTTCCATCGTTAGCAAAGGGGCATCGCCCAAGTCCAGCACTATATCGGCCTGCAAGGTAGTCGTTGTGCCTGCTTCATCCGTCAGCAACAGCTTGAATGCCCCCAACCAGCCACTGAGTTGCGGGTTACGCGCTCCCAACAGGGTGATGATGGATTTACCCTTGGCAAGATCCGAGTCAGTCGTTAATAATACCTGCGGTTTAAGCGGCGGGTGCATTTGGGCGGCGGCATACAGGGCTTCCCGCCCACCGATGATGAGTACATTGCCCATCGACCGGTATTCAACGATACCGGTCGGGCTGGCGGTAAAATCCTGCACACTCGCAAGCGCAGCCTGGCGGGGAGATAAGACGGTCATGCAGGTTTTTCCTCAGTAGTTTCGGTAGTTTTAGTTTCAGTCGCAGTTTCGACTTCTTCAACAGGTGTCGTATCGGCAGTTTCTTCCATGGCTTCTTCCATGTTTTTTTCCATGGCTTCTTCGGCGGGATCATTGGCTGTAATCGGCTGGGCGCGGGTTTCTTTTTCCAGTTTTTCCAGCATCCGCCGGGCTTCAACTTTCATCTGGTGTTTCATATCAGAGGTGATGATGTCGCCCAATGCGGCAAACTGGGTGTAGTCGTCATCATAATCATCCAGCCCGTCGCGGATGTTAAAGGTCGGGGTATGAAACAGTTTGCGTAAGGCCAGTTTGCGTAGTTCTTCGCTGACCCCGGCAGAAAAGAAGCCACTGTAGTCTGATTTTTCATCTAGGGTTTCCAGCGGGGGCATATCCGCATCGGTCAGAACCGGTGTTTCTGTCGTGTCCTCATGAGCTGAAACAGAAGCTGGAGCCGGGACATTTTCGGTATTTTCGGCGGTTTTAGCGATTTCGGTGGTTTCGACGGTTTCTTCCGTAAGAATCGGCGGATTTTCGGTCGTGTGCGGGGTGTTCTGTTGCTTTAAACGTGCCCATCGACCCAGAAAATTTTCGGGGGCTGGCGGGTGCGGTGTTTCTTGCTTGCTCATGACTTGATCCTGCTGTTGCCATCATGCCAGTCGGTGCGTTTGCGTTTTTTACGTTGCTCAGGGAAATAATGATCGAGCATGAACCGCTCTGACCAGACATACAGTTCTGGCGGAATCGGCACCGCATAGACCTCGTCATCACCTTCCAGATACGCGTGTGCCTCGTCAAAACTGAGCGTAACCAAAAAGGGCGTGGGCGTGCCATCGTCCGCCAGCCGGGCGATGACATAACAGCTGGGCTTGGGGGAGCGCATATTGTGGTAATAGCTTTCGCACTGGTCGCGGTACAAATGAAGGGAAAAGCCAGCATAGAGGTATTGGACGGTTTGTCCGTTTTCCTGCAACACGCTTATGTTGTTCGTGCTGTTCGTGGTCGGGTTACTCAGGGTTTGGGCGCCCGCCAGTACGCCGGTGGCTGTCCAGTAGTGGTTAGCCCAGCGGCTGGTGGATGGGCGCTTTTCAAGAATGACTGAAACAGGAAATGAAGCCGGTGTTGCTGTTTCCGAATGGGGCACAACAGATTCTCCTCTATGTTGTGGAATGGCTAGCATGCAGCAAGTTGCATGCCAAAACCAGCTTTTTGCGCATTAGGGTTACCGGGAGAAATAATGGAGTGAGTGTGGGACATTTTGTCTGGTTTTGAACTTGAGTGTGGTGCATAGTGAGGCAGCTCGTAACCCTGTCGCCTGCTTGAATTTGCACAATCCACAAGTACAGCAGGGGGATTAACGCTGTGCTAAAGTTGCCTGAACGCGGGCATGAAATTTGCTGCAAATAGAAGCTTGTCCCGTGCTGTTCGACATCAGCCCAACCGCTATTGGAAAAATTGGAAAAAACCGTATGAATATCGCTTCGTCTACCGCCGCTGCGGATGATAATACCGACAATGTTCTGATTGACCGCTTTGGCCGCCGCATTACTTATGTGCGCATGTCCGTTACGGATCGTTGTGATTTTCGCTGTGTGTATTGCATGGCCGAAGACATGACCTTTGTGCCGCGTGAGCAACTGTTGACGCTGGAAGAAATGGCGCGGGTCGGGCGAGCGTTTGTCCAGCTGGGTGTGCATAAAATCCGCCTGACTGGTGGGGAACCACTGACGCGGCGCAATGTGATGCAGTTGTTTAATGAACTGGGTCGTCTGGAGGGGCTGCGTGATTTTACGGTCACCACCAACGGCAGCCAGTTGCCACGGTATGCCGCCCAACTCAAGCAGGCGGGCGTGACACGCATCAATATCAGCCTCGATACACTGCGGGCTGACCGTTTTCGTGCCCTGACGCGCACCGGGCAGATTGAGCAAACCCTGAACGGGATTGACGCTGCCCTGGAACAGGGTTTCAAGCGTATCAAGCTGAATGCGGTGATCCTGAAAAACCGGAATGATGATGAAATTATCGATCTGGTGCAGTTCGCCCGTGACAGAAACATCGACATCAGTTTTATCGAGGAGATGCCGCTGGGGGTGATCAGTGAGCATGATCGCGCTGAAGCGTATTATTCCAGCGATGCGATTTTGCGTGACCTGCGTACCCGCTTTGATTTGCAGCCGGTGGCTGAGCAGACCGGGGGGCCGTCCAAGTACTACCGCACCAGCGACCATGACAGCCGCGTGGGATTCATTTCGCCGCACAGCCATAATTTCTGTGGCGATTGCAACCGGGTGCGCGTGACGGCAGAAGGGCGTTTGTTATTGTGTCTGGGACAGGAACATTCCATCGATTTGCGCCGGGTCTTGCGGGCTAATCCGCTGGATGATGCACCGTTGATTGCCGCCATTCGTGATTCAATGAATATCAAACCGAAAGGGCATGATTTCGATTTGACGACCCAGCCCATTCTGTTCCGGCACATGAATGCAACGGGTGGTTGAGGTGCTCGAAGTGGCTGAGATGGCTGAAGTGACCACTACGCAGAAGACCTTGCCGCAATTATCCAGTGCGGGCTTAAATGCGACTTGTGCGGTGACCGCGCTGGATGAATACGGTGAGCCGCGTGCCGGTTTTATTGCAGCGGAACGCCCGTTGACGATTTACCTCGACAAGCGCGAAATCGTCACCCTGATGACCATGGGCTGTGAGCCGGAATTGCTGGTGCTGGGCTGGCTGCGTAACCAGAATCTGGTCAAGGAGATCAGTACGATCAAGGCGATTCAGGTCGACTGGGAGACGGATTCAGTCGCGATTACGACCGTGGCCGGGGTCACGGGGCTGGATGCCAAACTGGAACACAAGACCGTCACGACCGGCTGTGGACAGGGCACTGTGTTTGGCAATCTGATGGAACAACTCGACCAGTTGCGCCTGCCTGCCGTGCGTTTGAAACAGTCGCTGGTTTATGAGCTGCTGCGCAGTTTGAATGCCCATAATGAAGTGTATAAACAGGCGGGCGGGGTGCATGGCTGTGCACTGTGCGCGGGCAGCGAGATCCTGGCGTTTGTCGAGGATGTCGGGCGGCATAATGCCGTTGATGCCTTAGCTGGGTACATGTGGCTGCACGGGATTGAGGGGGCTGACAAGATTTTTTATACGACGGGGCGGCTGACTTCCGAGATGGTGATCAAGGTCGCACAAATGGGTATCCCGGTGTTATTGTCCCGTTCCGGGGCGACGCAAATGGGGCTGGAGCTGGCACAGAAAGTCGGGGTGATTCTGCTGGCGCGTTCGAAGGGGCAGCATTTTCTGGTGTATAACGGGGCCGAACAGGTGGAGTTTGATGCGATTCCTGAGCGGCGTAGCGTTTAGATGCCTATCCCCGCTATCACCCCTGATCAGGCGCGTAAAATCGTCCTGCATAGCCAGAATCTGCCGCCCTCCAAACCGGGCGGCAGCGCGTTGGCGGCGACGCTAACCGCCATCGAGCAGCTGGGCTATATCCAGATCGATACCATTTCGGTGGTGGAGCGTGCCCATCACCATACCCTCTGGAACCGTAATCCGTGTTATCAGCCCGCGCAGCTTGATCAGCTCTTGGCCGACCAGCAGGTGTTTGAATACTGGGCGCATGCGGCGGCTTATTTGCCGATGCGGGATTACCGGTTCAGCCTGCCGCGCAAACAGGCGATTGCCAGCGGCGAACGCGACCACTGGTATGCGCGTGACCCTAAACTGATGCGCTATGTGCTCGACCGGATTCGTGCTGAAGGGCCGTTGCAAGCCAGGGATTTTGTCCATCAGGGCGAGAAGCTGGGGGAGTGGCAGACTAAACCCGCCAAGCGTGCGCTCGAATACCTGTTTATGCAGGGTGATTTGATGGTGCCGCGTCGTATCAATTTTCATAAAGTTTATGACCTGACGGAGCGGGTATTGCCCACCCACATCGATCAGCGCCCACCGACCGCAGAAGAACACGCCCGTTTTCTGATTACCCGTTTTCTGGCGGCCAATGGCCTCGCTCAGGCGGCGGATTTCAGTTACCTGCTAAAAGATGTCAAGCCGCTGATTAATGCCTTATTACCCGCGATGCTGGAGGCGGGCGAGTTACAGCAAGTGCAGGTGGCGGGCTTGGACTGGTATGCGCTGCCGGATGCTTTATCCTTACTGGACAAGCCTTTGCAGCGGCGTTCGTTAAAAATCCTGTCACCGTTTGACAACCTGCTGATCCAGCGTGAGCGCATGCGTCGCCTGTTTGATTTTGATTACCAGATCGAATGCTATACACCCGCTGCCAAACGCCAGTACGGTTATTTCAGCCTGCCGGTGTTGTGGGACGGGCAGCTGGTGGCGCGGATGGATTGCAAGGCCGAACGCAAAACCGGTGTGTTGCAAGTGCATCATCTGGCGCTGGAGGCGGGCGTGCAGAAACCCGCCCGATTGGCAGCCTTTAAAGCAGCATTGCAGCAGGAAATGCAGGATTTCATGCAGTTTAATGGTTGTAGCGGGATTAAGGGGCTGGGGTAAGCGCTGAACCGGCTGGGAGGGGCATGCTGTTCAGTGCGTATTCGTATAGGGCAGGTTACCTTTTCATAAGACTTTTTAATGGCTTGTCTGGTCCACTCATATCGTCTAATAAAAAATCAAGGGTTTATCCATGAAATCAGCCAAATCAGCCGCTCCGCATCTGTATCGACAGTTGCTTGCAAAGCATAAAAAAAACCTGCTGGCCGCTACCTTGCTGGGTCTGCTGCTGCCCGCTAGCGGGGTCGTGGTGGCCGCGCAGGTTTCACTGGGCGACCGTGTCTGGTACGACCTTAACATGGACGGTATCCAGGATTTGGGTGAAGCCGGGGTGCCCGGTGTGAGCGTCGCGCTCCATGCCAATGTCGACTGTACGGGCAGTGCCTTGACGACCACTACCACCAGCAGTATCGGTTTTTACCAGTTTGCCAATCTGGACGCGGGTTCTTATTGCCTCCAGTTCACAGCGCCTCAAGGCTGGAATCTTAGCCCGGCGAATGCAGCGAGTGCGGATAAGGATTCGAATGCGACCACGACGGCGACTGCCTACCAGTACGTGATCAGCAACATTACCTTGAACAGTGATGATTCGGGGCAGGATGTCGGGATTTTCCATGCAGCTTGTACGCCTGCCACACTGGCCAATGGCGCACAGGGGGTTAGCAATGAGAATGTCACCTGGTCACATCCGACCGCGTTTGATTTCCAGTTTGGTGATCTGAATGTGGCGGGTTTCTGTGCCGAGAAAGCGGATGCTGATCCGGTTGCCAATGACCAGTACTCTGCCAATTTGACCGATCGTAACGGGATTTCAGCGCTGCATCTGGATTACCTGTCGCGCCTGTTCGCTGCGCTCGGTGACCCGGATGTACTGGCCGCGATTCAGGCCGCATTTCCACCAGCGGATCACGACAATATCGAACAGGTACTCAAGTATGTGGTTTGGTATTACACGGACTGGAATCAGGATTTTACCCAGCTGGAAACAGCGATTGATGAGCAAACCTGGACGGCAGGGCAGAAAGCAGCGATGAAAATACTGGCGCAGCTGATGATTGATCGCAGTGAAGGCACCAATGGCGAAACGCAATACCCGGTGGGAAGTCTGAAGTGGCTTTATAATGAAACCGATAGCGGGCGACAGGATATTATTGCGCCAGCGGGTTTGATTTTCCCGGAAAGTCATTGTGCGCCCCTGTTAACGGATATTCAGCTCAGTAAAACCTCGACGCCTGCCACGGCGCGGCGGGGCGACACGGTGGTTTATACATTGACTGTACAAAACACCAGCAACGTGAATGCCAGCGGGGTAGCGGTGACGGATGTATTACCGGCCAGCGTCAACTATGTGAGCGATAATGGTGGCAGCCCGTCTGCGTATGCGGTCAGCACAGGCATCTGGACAGTCGGCAACCTGGATGCAAATTCCAGCAAATCACTGGAGATTACGGTGACTATTAAGTGATGGGTGTGCTTGTGCCCCCGCCTGCACCATCTCCTTATACACAAGTACAGCCGCAGCCTGTATCCTGAAAGGATTTCTTGGGGAAAGTTATCAACGACTGGATAGCAGACGAGTTTACCACGCTGAATTTGGGTGATGCCCGCCTGAATCGTCGTGCCGAAAAACTGTTAAGTGCGATGTATCGCTCGCCGAACGCGAGCCTCCCCGAAGCTTGCTGTGGCTGGGCTGATACGAACGCAGCCTATCGGTTTTTCATGAACGATGCGGTTTCCGCCCCTGCTTTGTCCCACACTGTGTTACACCGGAACGGGTCGCTTTGGGTATCACCGATGCGTGGATGATGGCCGCCGCCGTACCGAATAGCCGATGGGTCTATGTGGCTGATCGTGAAGGTGATTTAACGGCATTGATGCAACGTGCTGAGCAACTGGGGCATCGTAAAGGTGAGAAAGCACGGGAAGTTTGTCAGGAAATCCGCTGGTTATTATGCGGCTGGGGCGTCAATGCCCTGAGCTATCCGCCGCGCTCATTTTTGATACGCTGGAGTGGAAAGCGGCCTATGGATTAAACCATCAACCGCTGCCAGATACGCCGCCCACTCTGAATGAAATGATTCGACAGTTGGCTAGGCTGGGTGGGTTTCTGGCCAGAAAGTCGGAGGGTGAACCGGGTGCCAAAAGCATCTGGAAAGGGTTGCGGCGTTTGCAGGACTGTCTCTACGGCGTCCATCTTTCAGAGAAAATCAAAGGGTTGCTCTGACTTGTGTATAAGGAGATGCGCTATAATCCCGGGCGACTGTCCGGTGATCGTTTTCCAGTGTTTTGGTTGAGTCTTTCCAGTAGTCCCAATCAACATCGGAGGCTCAGGGGATTTTTAAAGCAGCTACAAATAGGAGCCGTATAGCATCGACCAGTTGCACAATTTGCCAATCTTTTAAGCGATTCTGTTGCAGGGCTTTGCTCAGGTATTGAGTAACCTCTTGGTCCGTGTGGGTTCGTATATGTTGTTCCGGGTACGCTGCGATGTACTGTTGAGTACGCAGCACAGACCACTGTACGTATTTCTTGCTGACACCTTGTTTTATAAGGAATAACGTGTAGTTGTCCCAAAACTCCTGAGAGTAGCTGGTTGCCGGTTCTTTGTTCGTTGCGGTATACCGGTTGTCCATGAATTATTGCTTAATTATTGAGTTTTATTGCTATAATAACTCCAGGCTATACGGCGAGTAATGTGAAATGGGATGAACGGCTGGCCGTAGAGTTCAATGAACGAAGCTGGCCGTAGAATACACTGTTAGTGACTCAAAATACAAATTTTCATACCTCCGATTTGACAATAAGTTGATTAATGTATACACTTTGTATAAACATCCAACAGGAGATCTACTATGAAATCAAGTATTCAAAAATGGGGTAATAGCCTTGCTATAAGAATTCCTAAATCATTCGCAAGTGAGATTCACTTGGTGCAAGGCTCAGAGATTGATATCAGTTTATTTGAGGATAAACTTCAAATAGAACCAATCAAAAAAGAAAAGATTACGCTTAAGCAATTGCTAAGCGAAATTACTGATGAAAATCTACACAATGAAATAGATACCGGGAATCAAGTGGGCAAGGAGATTTGGTAATATGAGCAGATATATTCCAAATCGAGGTGATATAATATGGATTGACTTCAATCCTCAATCTGGACATGAACAATCAGGTAGGCGACCAGCTCTTGTACTTTCACCAAAAGAATATAATTCCAAAGTCGGATTGGCAATTCTCTGTCCGATTACTTCTAAAGGCAAAGGTTATCCATTTGAAGTTGTAATACCAAAAGGTTTACAAATACAAGGAGTAATTCTGTCTGACCATGTTAAGAATTTGGATTGGAAATCAAGAAAAGCTAGTTTCATCTGTAAAATTCCAAATGAATCCGTTAAAACTGTATTATTAAAACTCCATACATTATTGTAAAGTAAAATTCACTAATCGGGTAGCCGGAGGTCTTTAACCTCCAGCCCCCACACCACCCCGCTTGCG
>CAXYXY010000051.1:0-29420 GCA_964293125.1 uncultured Thiothrix sp.
AGATTAGCTAAAGACGCTTATATCCCCGACCTGAAGGACGGGGCTTTACGCGAATATTGGTAACAACATTCCCAATACCCCCGGTTCCCCTGTTTCGGTGAACTGGGGGCTAAGGCGCTCCAATCAGCGCTGAAAAAACCGCACCGCCGGTATCCGCAGTTTCCATTGCACCGCCGCCAGCCGGATCAGGAAGATCACCAGCATGCTGATTACAATAGCGGGCACTTCATGCAGATACAGGCGCAGCAGCGTATAAACAATCGTACCTATAATCGCTGCGACCGCGTAAACCTCGCCACCCCGCAGTACAAAGGGGGTAACGGGTGTTAGTACATCGCGAATCATGCCCCCGGCCACGCCGGTAATCACCCCCATCACAACGGCCACCGGGGCGGATAGCCCAAACTGCAGGGTTTTTTCTGCGCCCAGAATCGCGAACAGCGCCAGCCCAGCCGCATCCGCTACGTCCAGCAGGCGCAAGCGAATACCTTGCCCCGGTGGAATGCGTTCAACCAGGATAATCGCGAGCAGGGTGGTCGGCAGGATGGTGAACAGATAGCTCAGGTCGGTCGTCCAGAATACCGGGGTAGCACCAATCAGCAGGTCGCGCAAAGTCCCGCCGCCGAGTGCGCTGACACAGGCCAGCACCAGCGCGCCAAAAAAATCCATTTCACTGCGTGCTGCCTGCAATACACCGCTGATGGCAAGGGTGACCGTGGCCAGCACGGTTAATACCTGCAGGAACAGTTCAAAATTCATTAATTAATAGCCCTGTGCGAAGTCAACACGGTATTGCAGCGGCTGCTGCTGCAGAAAACGCGTGTAATTATCCACAAAAATACGCGCGACCTGTTCCGGAAACGAAACCGCTGCCTGATGGGGTGTGATGGTGAGATTCGGCTGCGCCCACAACGGGCTATCCACGGGCAAGGGTTCCTGCGCGAACACATCGAGTACGGCGGAGTGTAACTTGCCTGTTTGGAGTGCGGTGAGCAGGGCACTTTCATCAATGCAATGGCCGCGTCCGACATTGATCAGGCAGGCATCCGTTTTTAAGTGCTGCAAACTGTCCGCATTGATCAAATGCCGGGTAGCGGGTGTGGCCGGTAATGCCAGCACCAGATAATCGAGTTCGCGCAAAAAGACCGGTAGATCAGCCAGCGTGTAAACCCGTTCAAGGTGTGCAAGGTGTTCAACGTCGACTGGCTGGCGCTTCAGGCCGAGTACGCGCATCCCGAAATGCCGTCCGGTACTGGCCAGATGCTGCCCGATGGAACCTAAACCGGCGATGCCTAAAGTCAGACCGGCCAGGCTGCGATAAGGCCGCTCCCGCCATTCATGCGCTTGTTGTTGCTGGTAAGTGCTGATGAGATGGCGTTCGGCAGCCAGTATCTGGCCGAATACATATTCACTCATCAGGGGGCCAAATACGCGTCTAATGTTGGTTAACTGGTAATCGGTGCGCAAACCGCTGGCACATAACTTGTCGACACCCGCAAAGGTCGATTGCACCCATTGCAGTTTGTCGGCCTGTGCCAGTAACGGGGCGAGCAGATCGGGGCTAGCGAGTATGAGTTCACAGTCACGGATAAAGGGCAGGGCAGTGCTTAAGGAATCTGCGTAATGGATGCGCAGATTGGGGAAAGCGTCAGCGTAATGCGCAGTGAACAACCGTTGGTAGTCGGCTATATCGGGGGTAAGAACGAGTAGTGTATTCATGGTCACCCAGTTTACAGGAAACCTGCCTGCTCATGGGTAAGTTTCCTGTTGTCAGGAAGGGTCAAGCAGGCCGCCAAAACCTCGCCAAAACCACCGGACTTTGCCCTTGCGTGGGACTGATACCGGGAGTAGAGTCAATGCGCCCACAATTTTTATTTAACAAGGATAAACGCAGATGACGGAAACGATTAAATCCCATGCCCGTGTTGTTGTGATCGGTGGCGGTATTGCCGGTTGTTCGACCTTGTATCACTTGACCCGTGAAGGCTGGACGGATGTGGTTTTGGTCGAGCGTGATGAGCTGACTTCCGGCTCCACCTGGCACGCGGCTGCACAGGTCACGCAATTTGGCGGCAACCAGACCATGATTGGCCTGAAACGCCACAGTATCAAACTCTACCAGGAACTGGCTGCTGATACTGAACATCCGTTTGCTTACCACATTACCGGCGGGATGCGCACCGCTTATACCCAGGATCATATCGATACCTACCACCACTATATCGGTATGGCGCGGGGTATGGGGGTCGAGATGGAATTCATTGATGGGGCGGAGGCGGGGAAGCGGCACCCACTGTTAAATACCGAGGGTCTGTTGGGAGCGTGGTGGGATCCGCTGGATGGGTATATCGACCCTGCGGGTATTACGCTGGCGATGGCGCGCAAAGCCAAACAGGCCGGAGCGGGTGTCTATCGCTTTAATCCGGTCGAACACATCACCCGCAAGCGCAATGGCGAATTTATTGTGCACACCAAAAATGGCGACATCACCTGTGAAAAAGTGGTGAATGCCAGCGGTTACCGGGTGAATGAAGTCGGTGGAATGCTGGGCGTCGAGCATCCGGTCACGTCGATGGAGCATATGTACTTTCTGACGGATACCTTGCCTGAACTGGCTGCGCTGGATTTTCAGGTGCCGATTATCCGTGATCCGAGTGACGATTTTTACATGCGTCAGGAGAAGCTGGGTTTACTGGTCGGGGTGTATGAGCAGGGCTGTAAAACCTTTGGCCTTGACGGGATCGATCCGAATTTTACCAAGTCATTGTGTCCGTCCGACCTTGATCGCTGTCTGGATAATATGGAACGGATTTTCGAGCGGATACCGGCTTTGCAGGAAGCGGGTATTCATACCGTGGTCAATGGCCCGATTACTTATACCATTGATGGCTTGCCACTGGTGGGGCAGGTGCCGGGTGTGGAGAATGCTTATTGCATTATCGGCCTGCGTGCCGGGATTGGTGAAGGTGGTGGGCACGGCAAGATTCTGGCGGAGCTGATGGTGCATGGTGAGTGCGAATGGGATGCCTGGTGCCTTGATCCGCGCCGCTTCACCCAACACGCCAATACAGAACACACCGCACTGAAAGCCATCGAAGATTACCAGCGCGAATTTCATTACCACCTGCCACATGAGCACCGTCCGGCAGCCCGGCTGGCACGCACGACTCCGCTCTATCCGGTGCTGGATCAGCTCGGTGCGGTTTGGGGCGTGGTGAATGGCTGGGAACGGGTGTTGTTTTTTAAACCTGCGGATCAGCCGGATTTTGTTGACCAGCACAGCTACCGCTTTACGCCAACGCAGGCGGTGGTGGCTGCTGAAATTGCGGCGCTCACCACTCATGTCGGCGTGATGGAAGTGTCAGGCTTTAACCGTTATTCTATTCAGGGTGAGGGGGCAACGGCGTTTCTGGATCAACTGGTATGTGGCCGCTTACCCAAGAAAATCGGCAAGGTCGGTTTGTGTTACCTGCTGAATGAAAGCGGGCATGTGCTGGCTGAAGCGACCATTACCAAGCTCGGGGATGAACATTACTGGTATGGCTCGGCGGCGGCGGCGGAATGGCATGACCGTGACTGGCTAAACCGCTATCGGCCTGAGTCGGTCACCTTAACTGAAATGGCGGCATCGCATACCATTCTGGTGGTGGCAGGGCCTCAGTCACGTGACTTGCTGCAATCGTTATCACCGCGTTGTGACTGGTCGGCGGCGGCTTTTCCGTGGCTGAGTGCGCGCGAAATGACACTAGGCCACGCCAAGGTCATGGCGATGACGGTGAGTTTCTCCGGTGAGCTGGCTTATGAGCTGCATGTGCCGAATGAGCAGCTGTATCTGGTTTGGCAATTACTCGATCAGGCGGGCGCGGCTTTCCAGTTATCCCGCTTTGGCTTATACGCCACCGAGTCGATGCGCATGGAGAAGGGCTATCTGCATTGGAAGGCTGACCTGCTGTATGAACGCAATCCGCTGGAATCGGGTCTGCATCGCTTTGTTAATCTGGATAAAGCGGACTTCATCGGCAAAGCAGCTTTGCTGAAGGAAGTTGAGCGTGGGTCGAAAAAGCAGTTTGTTACCCTGTTGGTCGACTGTGAAATCGCCGCCGCGCATAGCGGTGATTCGGTGTATCAGGCGGATCAGTCGGATACGGTGATCGGTACGGTGTCGTCCGGGGCGTATGGCCACCGGGTACAGCGGAATATCGCTTATGCGTATGTGCAGCCAACCTTGGCGGCGGTGGGTACTGAGCTGGAAGTCGGTATTCTGGGGCAGCGTTATCGCGCGGTGGTGAGTGATGCCGGTTTGTATGACCCGGCGAATACCTTGATGCGGGGCTAAGCTGGCCTGATAGTGGCGAATTGGCGCCTTAAGAAAAAGCCCTGCCGGTTTGGAGGGCTTTTTTTATGGTTGCGGGTTAAGCGGCGGGGTTTATAGCGTTATTTTGTGGGATAGCGTTCGATTTGTGACTCATGCGCCTTGATGGTGATAGTCTTGTCCGCGTCTTCGTGCGATGAGAAGTTATCCAGTTTGCTATGTTCAGTTAATGTTGGAGAAAGCTATTGCTAGGTGAATTTTTCTGCCCTATATTTGCTCAGTTCATCGGTTGACTTTAACTTCAATTGCCCCGGATGTCTTATCACAAAATCAAGGAGTGATATTATGGCTTCATCGAAGTGTTTTTGGTCTGTAATGCTGATTTTGTTAGATGCTTGTTTTTTTACCGCTCAAGCAGCCCCCACGTCTATAACGCCCTACATTCGGGTTGATCAATTGGGTTACCTGCCAACGGGTTCTAAAGTGGCGGTGGTGGCTGACCCTATTAATGGCTTCAACAGTGCGGCCAGCTACTTACCCGGAACGAAATCAGGGCAGTACCAATTGCGTCGCTGGAGCGATAATGTGGCAGTGTTCAGCGGGACGCTGACCGCCTGGAAGGGAGGTGTTACGCATTCTCAGTCAGGTGACAGGGGCTGGTGGTTCGACTTTTCGTCCATCACTACACCGGGCAGCTACTATGTGCATGATCTGGGGACAGGGAAAAGTTCGGGACGCTTTGAAATTAGTAGCACGGTTTATAATAATATCTTGCGCCAGGTACAGCGCAGTTTCTATGTGCAACGCATTGGACAGCCCCATGTGGAACCCTACTCGGATGCACGCTGGTCTGATGCTGCTCCTGCTTATCTGAATGCCAACCAGGATCTTGCTGCCCGCGACATCCGCTTTCCCAGCAAGGCAACAAGCGCCAGAAACCTGATGGGTGGATGGATGGATGCGGGGGACACCAACAAGTATGTCACCTTTGCTGAAGAAACCGTGCTGGAAATGGTGGAAGCTTATCGCGCCAATCCGGGTATTTTCACGGATAACCTGAACATCCCGGAATCAGGTAATGGCAGACCAGATCTGCTGGATGAGTTGATGTGGGAGTTGGATTGGTTGAAGCGTATGCAGGATGCCACTAAGACCAATGGCCTGTTCCTCAAAGTGGGTGTTGACACCTATGATGGTGATGACGTTAGCCCCTTAAGTCTGGATACCCGGCCTCGCTATTATGTAGCAGAATGTTCCTCGTCTACCTTGTCGGGGGCAGCGATGTTCGCCGCTGCGGGTAAGGTGCTCCGTGACCGTGCAGACAGCCAAGCCTATGGCCTTGATTTGATCAGCCGCGCTGAGAAGGCATGGGCGCGTGCCAAGACAGTGACCGCCAACTTTACGACTTTCCAAACAGCCTGCGACGATGGTACGGTCAAGGCGGGTGATGCAGACAATGATGCCGAGACGCAGATGCGCTCCGCGTTGGCAGCGGCGTCTTACCTTTTCGAGGCCACTGGCAAGTCGAGCTACCGAACCTTCATCAATACCTACTACAACAAGCCTTACACCTCGGTAGGAATGGGTTGGTGGGGGCCATACGCCCATCACGTACAGATGGCACTTTTGCGCTATGCCAGTTTGCCGAATGCGACAGCAGCGGTGAGCAAAGCAATCAAAGCCAGCAAAGCTTGGCAAAACAGTGTTATGTCCCTGGATGATGCTGTTGCCAAAACGGACCTTTACCGGGCTTATGTTCCCGACGACCAGTTCCATTGGGAGCACAACCTGGTGCGAAGCCGAATAGCCAGTATTAACCAGGATTTTGTGCAATGGGGCATTAATCCCAGCTCTTCCACTGCCTATAAAAATCTGGCCAAAGAGCATTTGCACTGGTTGCATGGGGTCAACCCCTTAGGCTTACTGATGTTCAGCAATATGGGGGCTTTTGGTGCTGAAAGCAGCGTGCGTCAGATATATCATCAGTGGTTTGCTGACGGTACAGTCTGGGACGATGCATTAACCTCGCCCATAGGCCCTGCACCGGGATTCATGACCGGCGGCCCCAACAAGAACTACACAGGCAATCTGCCCAATATAAGTAATCAGCCCGTCCAGAAAGCCTATCAAGACACCAACAGCGTGGAGCTGGATGCCAATGTATGGGAACTGAGCGAGGTAGCTATTTACAGTCAAAGCTCTTATCTGCTGGCATTGTCACGCGCCTTGTTGCCCTGATCACTGCTTGAAGCCATCCGCCACGGGTCTGCTCTCCTGATCAGCGGTGATCACCCATTATCTCAAATTTTGTTGAAAATCGGGCGGCGGTCGTGCAAAGGTCTCAATCCATATTTTTTGCACATTTAAGCACTATGCTCAATGTGTCGTCCCACTAACGCCCACTAACACGCAACTAACTGGAATTTCACTAATGGTTCGTTCTACCTGTTTAATGCATCGTGTGACCCAGTCGTTGGGTATCTGCAGCTTGATGTTGGCCTGTTTTTTAGGTGGCGGTGTTACGGTTTCGCAGGCGGCGGAGTCCTTTGCGCTATCCAGCCCCATGATGGAAGATCAAGGCATGCTGCCGCTTAGTTCCAAATGCCAGCGTGATAACGGCGAAGGCCTGTCCCCTGCGCTGGAATGGACTTCTGCTCCGCAGGGCACGCAGAGTTTTGTCGTGGTGATGCATCATTACCCGCGAGGCACGGTGCCTGGCCGGGATGCTCCCAGTCATTATTGGCTATTGTGGAACATTCCTGCCGATGTTCTTTCTTTGTCACTGGGCAACAAAGAATCCTATGGCGACGAAGGTGCGAATAAAGACCGGCGCGGTGTAGGGTATACACCACCCTGCGCGCCCGATCATACCAAGCACGCCTACACGATCACGGTCTATGCGCTGAGTGCTGCTCCTGATGCGTTGGGCACCGGGGACAACCCTGGTGTTGACTGGTCTGCTGTTATGGCTGCGATTGAGGGTAAAGTGATTGCCTCGTCGGAACTCACCTTTTTTAACTGATCATGCCCTTGTGGTTTCGCATCTGTTTATACATTAATCATAATATTTTCAGGACTTTAGATGAAATACTTACCGCGAAAATTAATTTCTGTGTGTTGCCTGTTGTTAAGCGCTAGCGCAATGGCAACCGAGTCAACGCAGTACAATATCGATGTGTGGGCGGATAACTGGTTTAAGGCCTATATCGATGGCGAGCCGCTGCTGGAGGATTCTGTGTCCATCCAGACCGAACGCTCGTTTAACGCCGAAACCCATCAGTTTTCCGCATCAGCCCCTTTTGTGCTGGCTTTTATGCTCAAGGATTTCAAGGAAAACGATACCGGGCTGGAATACATTGGTTCAAACCGCCAGCAGATAGGCGACGGTGGTTTTATCACCCAAATTACCGATTTGAATTCCGGCAGTGTCGTGGGTGTTTCTGACGCCGCCATGCGCTGTAAAGTCATTCATAAAGCACCACTGGACAGCGGCTGCGCCAGTGTAGCCAACCCGGTAGCGGGGCAAGGTCTGTGCCAGTTCATGTCGGAAGCAGAACCGGCCGGATGGCAGATGCCCGCCTTTGATGACAGCTCATGGCCGCAGGCGACTGAATATACCGCCGCTCAGGTAGGGCCGAAAGATGGCTACGACGACATAACATGGGATGCAGACGCCAAGCTTGTCTGGACAGATGATCTGAAAAAAGACAATACCCTGCTGTGTCGGATGGTGGTTGATGGCAAACGCGCGGTTACTGCCAAACAAAGCAGCACCACGCACAGCCACCTGCATGCCCACTTTAAACATTTTCACTCGGTTAAAACCAGCGAGGATGCAGACTATCTGCGGGTAGAATCCAATGGGTTGCCTGAGCACAACATGATGGAAGGCATTACCAACTGGCAGCAACAAGTACCCCTGCCGCAAGACTACACCGGCAACAATAGCTGGAAAATCCCACTGAAACCGACGCTTGCCGATAAGCCCCTGCTCACGAAAGACCATTTTCATAAAGGCGCGATTGCCATCGCGGTGAACGGTGTGCCGATCTTTAGTGCCATGAATAATCGGGGTGAATATGCAGCGGACATCGGTGAACTGGACAAATGGGGCGGTCATAGTGGCCGGGCCGATGACTACCATTACCATTTAGCGCCCGAACATTTGGAAGCCACCGTCGGCAAAGGTCATCCTATTGCCTACGCGCTGGATGGTTACCCTTTGTACGGTAAAACCGACAAGCCCCTTGATGAATATTTAGGACTGCTCAACCCGGACGGCTCCTATGAATATCATGCTATCGACCACGCACCGTATCTCATCGCGGGCTTGCGCGGAGTGGTACAGGTCGATTCACTGGCCAATGCGCCGGAAGACCAGATTGAACCACAACCCAAATCTCAACCGGTGCGCACGGCGGATTACGGCCCGTTACGGGGTGCCCAAATAACCGGGTTCAAGCAAACCGGCGAAAGCAGCTATTCACTGGAATACGCCATCGACCAGCAGCCGCATCAAATTGACTACAGCTGGGATAAAAACGGGCAGTATCAGTTTGTATTTGTTGATGAAAAAGGCGAAAAGACCAGTGAAAGCTACCAGAAAAACAGCCAGACACGTAAGGCACCATCCGCTGATAGTGCAGATAAAAACAGACCCGCGCCAGCGGCTAACCAGCCACCCCGTAAATATTGCGGAGATGGCCTCTGTGACAATACTGAAAGCCACGAGCAGTGCCCGGCAGATTGCCCGAAGTAATGGTGCAAACCGTGTCCAAAGCGTGAAAAGACATGTAGATAAGGGGCTATAGCCGTGTAAACTATCTGCCAGACACCCGAATCTACTGGAGGACAACATGGCCGATACGCAACCCCGTCGTAAGCGCACAATCAGCCCGCGCGAGGCGATGCATGCCCGGCGTGCACAAGCCCCGGCCATTAACCCCGCGCCACCCGGCCCGGCGGGTGGGCAATACAAGCCTTTATCTGATCACGACATTCAACAGATTTACCACACGGCTTTGCGCATTCTCGCCGAGATCGGGATGGGGGATGTGCCGCCGCAGTTAATGCAGCAGGCGCTAAAACTCGGTGCCAATGTCAACCAGGCAGGGCGGCTCTGTTATCCGGTAAGTATGGTCGAAGACATTATTGCCGGTGCCTGTCGTCACTTTGTGTTTTATGGCCGTGATCCTAAGCATGATTTTGAGATTGGCGGGGATAAAGTGCGGTTTGGGACGGGCGGGGCGGCGGTACTGGCGCTGGATCTGGACACCCATCACTACCGGTCGGCCACCTTGCGTGATTTATACGACTTCACGCGGCTGGCGGATTACCTGACTAATGTCAGCTGGTTTACCCGCTGTTGTGTCGCGACGGATGTGGAATCGCTGATGGATCTGGATGTGAATACCGCCTATGCCTTATTGAAGGGCACGACTAAACCGGTGGGCACCAGTTTCACCGTGGCGGCCACGGTTGACCCGATTATCGATATGTTTGATCTGGCACTGGGCGGTGCGGGTAAATTCCGGGAACGACCCTTTTGCAAGGTGCACATCAGCCCGGTGATTTCGCCCTTGCGTTACGGCGAAGATGCGTTTGACGTGGCACTGGCGGCTATTCGCCGGGGGATGCCGCTGAATAATATTGTCGCCGCTCAATCCGGTGCGACCGCCCCGGCGACGATTGCCGGAATGCTGGCGTCAACGCTGGCGGAAACTCTGGCAGCGCTAGTGATGGTGAATGTGTTTGCACCGGGACACCCGATGATTTTCTCGAACTGGCCGCTGGTGATTGACCTGCGCACTGGCTCGTTTTGTGGCGGTGGCGGTGAGATTACCTTGTTGAATGCGGCGTCGGCACAGTTGTCTAACTGGCTGGGTTTGCCTTCGGGCGCAGCGTGCAGCATGAGTGATGCCAAAGCGGTGGATGCGCAGATGGGGCTGGAGAAAGGGATGTCGGCACTCGGAGTGGGGCTGGCGGGCTGTAACATGGTGTATGAATCGTCCGGCATGATGGCCAGTTTACTCGGGGCGTCGTTCGAGGCGATGCTGATTGATGATGAGATGCTGTCACAGGTGTACCGCGTACTGCGGGGCATTGAGGTGAATGAGGAGACGCTGGGCTTCGCGGCGATTGAGGAGGCGGTGTATGGCGAAGGTCATTTCCTCGGTAGTCAGCAGACCATGACCGCGATGCAGCGTGATTATTTCTGGCCGAGCAAGTTAACCGACCGCCAGCAACCCACCGTGTGGCAGGAGCAGGGGGCGACCGATATGTGGCAGCGTGCCAATAGCAGGGTGCGGGACATACTGACGGAGCACCAGCCGGAGTATTTAAGCCCGGCAGTGGATCGGCAGATTCGTGAGCGTTATAAGATTTTGCTTTAAACCGGATTCACTCGTTGAACAAAAGCGGATGCCGCAACCTCGCCCTTAGTTTGATAAATTACTGTTTTTCCGCTGTCACTCACCAGCCAGACTTCTTTCGCGCCCTTGGCCAGATACAACAGAACTTTGTCCTGCATTTCTTTGACACTGTTGGAAGGCGACAGAATTTCTATACAAATGTCAGGGGCAACCATAAAAGGGGTTGTCTCGCCGTGCTCAGCTACAAACTCATCATTACACCAAGCTACATCGGCCACCTTGACACCCTTAGGTGTATCAACCGAGCATTCCGTAATTACCCTGCCTTTGTTCAGCTGCGAGCGTAATAACCAAACCAGTTCACTTTGCAGAAAACCATGACGATTCGAAGCAGGTGACATTTCAATATGTCCTCTTTCATTGAGTTCTATTTTATAGGGAAGATTTTTCAGTGACTTATCTGCTAATACATCTGACCACAACATGTGATTACTCCATTGGTGGTTTGCTTTTGTGCAAGCTACTACAAGTGTAGCATGATGCCCACTCGGAAAATCCCATTTGCACGACTACTCACTCGTTATTCCGTACAACACCTTCAATCCCGCCCCCGAACAGTCTGCTTCCTGCTTCCTGTGTGAGCTAAAAATCAGGCTCCAATGGCTGCCATTGCTGCAGCTCAAGTAGTGCCCAGTAACTATGTCAGCTTCGCCACTACCGAAGCTTTCTGGAAAACATTAACTCCCAAACGCTGGGAAATTATCCGGGAAATGACCGGAGCTGGAGCCATTGCCATCCGCGAACTGGCACGTCGCCTGAACCGTGATGTACGTGCCGTCCATTCCGATGTCCATACCCTGCTGAACTGTGGCGTGCTGGATCAAACCAGTGATGGAAAAATTGAATTTCCTTACGATGCAGTGCATGTAGATTTTATCGTGACAAAGGCGGCGTAGGAGCCGAGCGCGACTGATATGTGGCAACGCGCCAATCCCAAAGTGCGGAAGATATTGGCGGTTTATCAGCCAGAGTACCTGAGCACCGCAGTGAATCGGTGGATTCGCAGGCGCTACAGGGATTTACGCTAGGCCTGCTCAGGAACCTCCCCGTAGCAGGCGAATCGCGATAACAGTCGCTTCCTGCATGTGCTGGTGGCAGGCCTGCTCAGCCTGTGCCGGGTCACCGGCTTCAATCGCAGCGATCACGCGCTCCAGATTAGAAGGGCCGGTAATATTACGGTTACTGGTCGCCAGTGTCATGGCACGCAAACGACTAATGCGCCCGTTCAGGTGTTGTACCAGATCCCAGCTGATGAGTCGCCCGCTGCGGGTAAACAGGTGTTGGTAAAACAGATTGGTGGCGCGCAGGGTGAGCAAAATATCTCCGTCCCCCAGTGTTTGGCTGATAATGGCCAGTTGTGCACGCAAGTTTTCAACCAGTTCAGTGTTGGGTCGGCGTGCACAAGCAGCGGCAGCCATGCCTTCCAGCATCCCACGAATCTGATAGATTTCTTCAGCATCGGCCACGCTGATACTGGCCACCGACGGCCCGGTGTTCGGGATGGTGCTCACCAGCCCCTCACTTTCCAGATGGCGAATGCATTCCCGGACTACGGTGCGGCTGACTTCCAGCCGTTCGCACAGTACCCGTTCGATCAGGCGTTCCCTCGGTTGGTAGAAACCGAGGGTAATTGCGTCACGCAATTGTTCCAGGGCTATTTCTTTTAAGGTACGTGGGCGTTCTACCGGTTTCACTGCGATCTTCCTTTATTCTCAAAAGTAGATTGTATGCCATAATACAATCTATCTAAATCGTTTATATAACAGAGTATAATGGCTATGAAACCGCAAATCGGGAGGCTTGTCACCTCTACCGACAAAAACCTGATGAATGGCAGGAACTCCTATTTACCCCGTGTCAGGCAAACCTACCCCCACGGTGAAATGGCTTGGCACGAGGATGGCGACCCGCAGCAACCTGCGTTACTCCTGCTGCATGGGGTGGGCTTGAATGCCGATAGCTGGGGTTTGCAGCTGCCGACACTGGTTAGCCATTATCATGTCTATGCGCTGGATATGCCGGGGCATGGCGACAGTGGCCTGCTGGCAGGCCGACCGGCACTGGCTGATTTTGTGCAGGCTTTGCACTGTTTTATCGTTGAAGTGGTGAAAAAGCGGGTGTTACTGGTCGGGCATTCAATGGGCGCGTTGCTGGCGTTGAGTTATGCGGCGGCGCACCCGGAGCAGGTCAGGGCAGTGGCGACACTCAATGCGGTGTATCAGCGTCCGGCGGATGCACGTCAACAGGTGCTGGCGCGTGCCCGTGAGTTGCAAATGACTGACCCTGAGCAGGTGCTGGCGCGTCCCTTGCAACGCTGGTTCGGGGATAACCCGCAGGGGCAGGACAAGCAGTTGGCTGAACAGGTCGGGCAGTGGTTGGATGGTGTGAACCGCGCGGGCTATTTGGCCGCTTACCGGGTGTTTGCCGAGTGCGATGGCATCGAGCCAGCGCAGCTTGAGCGGCTGGCTTGTCCCGTGCTGTTCATGACCGGGGAACTGGATGCCAATTCATCGCCTGCGATGTCGCGGGCACTGGCAGCGGCTACTTCGCAGGGTTCAGCCCTTGTGTTGGAGGGGCAAAGGCATATGATGATGTTAACCGCCGCCGCCGCAGTGAACAGCGCTTTATCCGCTTTCCTGCAGCAAGCCAGCCAGACACAGGAGTAGAACCCGATGCAACCGTTTGATACCCGTGAGTTACGCAATGCCTTTGGCAGTTTCATGACCGGTGTGACCGTGGTCACCACGCGCACTGCCGAGGCGGTGCCGCTGGGTCTGACGGTGAATTCCTTCAGTTCGGTCTCACTGGAACCGCCGCTCCTGTTGTTCAGTCTGGAGAATAACCTGTCCAGTCTGCCGGTTTTCATCCAGCAACAACGTTTTGCAGTCAATATTCTGGCCGAAACCCAGCGCATCGTTTCCAATACCTTCGCCATTGGCAAAGGCGACCGTTTTGCCGACTTGGACTGGGAATGGAGCGCGGGCGGCAATCCTTTGCTGGGCGGAGTGGCGGCCTGGTTTGATTGCAGCCTGCATCAGGCGATTCCGGCAGGCGATCACACGGTACTGATCGGTCGGGTGGAAGCGTTTCAGGATAACGCCCGTAATGGTCTGGGCTATTCGCGTCACGGGTATTTTGATTTGGGGCTGGAGCGCGCGGCCAGCGAACTGCGAGTCGGTGGTGCTCCCGTTACCTTGGGGGCGATTGTTGAACACGCTGGGGCTATTTTGCTGTTGAAAAATGCCGGAGGCGGTTTGAGCCTGCCGAATATCAGTGATGATGCGATGCGCGGCCTGAAAGACCTGCTCAAAGCCAGCGGTGTCAGTGGCAGCTTTGGTACGATTTATTCGATTTACGAAGACGAAACCAGCGGTGAGCACTTTATTTATTACCACGTTAACGCGCTTTCCGCGTATACCCCGGTGAATGGTGTTTACTACCCGCTGGATGCCTTGCCACTGGAACGTTTACCCACCCCTGCGATTCGCAATATGTTGCAACGCTATGCCCAGGAATATAAATCCAGCCAGTTTGGCCTTTATTATGGCACCGACAAACAGGGTCGGGTACGCTTGCTGGATAACACCGCCTCAGGAGAGACAAAATGAGCGCTAACCTCGCATCACCGCCACACCAGCCCCATTATCAACTGTACATCAACGGTGCCTGGTGCGAAGGCTCCAGCGGGCAGGTGATGAACAGCGTCAACCCGGCGACTGGGGAAGTGTGGGCAGACTTTGCCTGTGCCAGTGCCGCCGACGTGGATGCCGCAGTCAAAGCGGCGCGGGCGGCGTTGAATACGGGGGAATGGGCAGCCATGACGGCCACCCAGCGCGGTAAATTGTTGTACAAGCTGGGTGATTTGATCGAAACGCAGGCGGTGCAGATCGGCGAAGCGGAGACCCGTGATAGCGGCAAGCTGGCGGCTGAAACCATCGGTCAGTGCCGTTATGTGGCCGATTATTACCGTTATTTTGCCGGGCTGGCGGACAAGATTCAGGGCGCGACCCTGCCGATTGACAAGCCGGATATGCATGTTTTTACCACACCCGAACCGATTGGTGTGGTCGCAGCCGTGGTGCCCTGGAATGCGCAAATGTTCCTGACCGCGACCAAGCTCGGCCCTGCGCTGGCGGCGGGATGTACGGTGGTGCTGAAAGCGTCTGAACTGGCACCGTGCGCGATGTTTGAACTGGCGCGGCTCATCGAGCAGGTGGGTTTTCCGGCGGGTGTGGTCTCGGTGATTACGGGTGATGCGGAACAGTGCGCGATCCCCTTGACTTCACACCCGGATATTGACCGCATTGCCTTCACCGGTGGGCCGGAAACGGCACGGCATGTGGTGCGTAATTCGGCCCATAATTTCGCTGTGACTACCCTGGAGCTGGGCGGCAAATCACCGATTATTGTGTTTGCGGATGCTGATCTGGAAAGTGCGGCGAATGGTCTGGTGGCGGGTAATTTTGGTGCATCCGGGCAGTCGTGCGTGGCCGGTTCACGCGCGATTGTGCACTATTCGGTCAAAGAAGAGCTGATTGAGCGCATTAGCCGGATTGCGGAAAACATTGTGCTGGGTGACCCGCTGGAGGCGAATACGCAGATGGGGCCGTTATGCACACAGGCGCAAATTGCCACGATTGAACAGACCCTCGCGCAAGCCATCGAACAGGGCGCGACTATCCGGTTTGGTGGCCAGCGTCCGGCTAATCTGTCTGGCCATTACTTCCAGCCGACTTTGGTGGATTGTGTGAGTGCCGATACGCGCACGCTGCAAGTGGAAATGTTCGGGCCGGTGATGTCGTTATTGAGCTTCGACACGGAAGAAGAGGCCATCGCGCTGGCGAATGACACGGTGTATGGGTTGGGTTCCGGGATTTTTACCCAGAATCTGGCACGGGCGCACCGGGTGTCAAAACAGATTCATGCCGGAATTTGCTGGGTGAATACTTACCGGGCGATTTCACCGATTGCACCGTTTGGTGGCTATAACCAGTCAGGCTATGGGCGTGAGGCCGGGATGGAGTCGGTGCTGGATTATGTGCGTACCAAAACGACCTGGATTAATACCTCAGCGGAGCCGATGGCTAATCCGTTTGTGATTCGGTGAAGGGTGTACAATCCCCCTATTCCCACCTATCCTTGCTGATTCCTCACCGCCGAGCCAGCCATGCACGACCACAATAAAGGTATTCTGTTGATGATCATGACTACGGTCATTTTCGCTTGTCAGGATACCATCACCAAATACCTCGCCTTGAACCTGCCGATCGCCCAGTTTGTCGGTGTGCGTTTTATCGTTTTTCTGCTGTTTGCGCTGTGGTGGTCAACCCGCAAGCATTCGTTGAAAGAGGTGCTGAATGTGCATAATCCCTTGTTGCAACTGGCGCGTGGGGTATTACTGGGTTTGGAAATTCTGCTGTTTGGTTATGTTATCCGCCAGCTGGGCGTGGGGGAAATGCAGAGTATTTTTCTGGCCTACCCCTTGTTGGTGACGGCACTCTCGCCGTGGGTTCTGGGCGAGGAGGTCGGCTGGCGGCGCTGGTTGGCGGTGTGTGTCGGTTTCACTGGCACCTTGATTATTATTGCCCCCGGCTCAGTTTCTTTTAGCGTATTCAGCCTGATGGGGCTGGCCTGTGCGCTGATGTTTGCGTTTTATAGCCTGTTGACCCGGATTGCCGGGCGCACTGACAGCGCGGAAGCTTCACTGCTTTATACCGGGATCGGTGCATCACTGGTGTCAGCGCCGTTTCTGCCATTTGTCTGGCAGCCGCTGTCACTCAATCAATCCGGGTTTTTGGTGGTACTCTGCCTGACGGGCATTGTGAGCCATTACCTGATGATCAAGGCCTTGAAACTCACCCCCGCCGTGATCCTGCAACCTTTCAGCTACCTGATTTTACCTTGGGCGATTTTACTGGGTTATGTGTTCTTTGCAGAAATCATTCCGCTGCACAAATGGTATGGCATCGCGCTGGTGGTAGGCAGCGGGATATTTGTTGCCTATCGGCAGCGGCAGTTAAAAAACGTGTAAGTCTGTTTTGTTAACAGGCCAAACGACTCACTGGCTGGCAGCGGCTTTGGCGGTCACCTGCTGCACGGCTTTCAAAGTGGCGGCCACAATCATGTCAGCTTCCTCCCGGCTCAGGCACAAGGGGGGCGCGAAGCCTAAAATATCACCTTGTGGCATGGCGCGGGCGATCACACCCTGTTCCAGTAAGGCGGCGGCCAGTTGTGGCCCGATTTTTTGGGCAGGCTCGAAAAACTGCCGGGTAGCGCGGTCTGCGACACATTCTACCGCACATAACAGACCCTCACCCCGTACTTCGCCGACGATGGCTTGGTTCGCGAGTGCTTCCTGCATACTCTGGCGGAAATATTGCCCGGTTTCGGCGGCGTTTTTGACCAGTTGTAATTGGTCAATCAGCTGCAGATTGGCCACTCCTGCCGAGGCACACAGCGGGTGTGCCGAATAAGTCCAGCCATGCCCGAGCGGGCCATTTTCATCCGTGCCCTGTGCCAGCACCTGCCAGACTCTGTCCGAGACAATCGAGCCAGACAAGGGCGCATAAGCGGAAGTCAGGCCTTTGGCGATGGTGATAAAGTCGGCTTCTATCCCGTAGTGGTCTGAGCCAAACATGCTGCCGAGGCGGCCAAAGCCGGTGACAACTTCATCGGCAATCAACAGGATGTCATGTTTTTTCAGGACTGGCTGAATCGCATCCCAATAACCCGCCGGGGGAGGCACCAAACCACCGGTACCCAACACAGGCTCACCGATAAAGGCGGCAATTGTGTCCGCACCTTCCCGCGCGATCAAGGCTTCCAGTTCATGCACGCAATGCGCGACAAAATCAGCCTCACTCAGGCCAAGGTCGGCACGCCGGAAATAATAAGGCGCTTCGGTATGCAGCACCCTGTCGAGCGGCAGATCGAATTTCTTATGGAATAGCTCCAGCCCTGTCAGGGAGCCGGTCATCAAGCCCGAGCCATGGTAGCCGCGCTGGCGTGAAATGATTTTTTTCTTGGCAGGGCGACCCAGAATGTTGTTGTAATACCACACCAGTTTGATATTGGTTTCGTTGGCATCCGAACCGCTCAAGCCAAAATAGACTTTCGACATGTTTTGCGGTGCACGCTCCAGGATCATTTTTGCGAGGGTAATCGACACCTCACTGCCATGCCCGACATAGGCATGGTAATACGCGAGCTGTTTGGCCTGTTCCGCAATCGCATCACTGATTTCGCTACGCCCATACCCGACATTCACACAATACAAACCGGCGAAAGCATCAAGTAGCTTGTTGCCTTGGGCATCCTGAATATAAACCCCTGAACCGCCGGTGATAATCCGACTCGCTGATTCACCCCGTGCGTGCTGCCCCAGATGGGTGGAGGGATGGAAGAAATTTTCGCGATCCCATTGTGCCAATTGTTCGGTGTTCAAGTGGGTGTTCTCCTGGCGGGCTGTTAGCAAATAGTGGTAGACAACGTAACCAACATAACATAGCACACGAACTTTTTGCGTCAATATCGACTATTGCCAGGCGTGTCCGCTTATTGCCAGAAATGACGTGTTTTTTCCATTTGAAGGTGCTAATAATAGTCAGGAATCGCTTAAGAATCACCTTGTGCCGTCATGCAGCCCATTCAGGAGTCGTCATTATGCCCGCAGCCCACTCACCCTTTTCTGGCGGAGAATATGCCCGCCGTTTGGCCAAGGTCAGGGCAGCCATGCTGCAAGCGGGTATGGATGTCCTGTTTGTCGAAGACCCGTCGAATATGGCGTGGTTGACGGGTTATGACGGCTGGTCGTTTTATGTGCATCAGGGTGTGTTGATTTTTCATGATGAAGACCCGCTGTGGTGGGGGCGCGCGATGGATGCCAGCGGTGCGGTGCGTACCGTGTGGATGGATGATGCGCGTTCCGTCGGCTATGCGGATCATTATGTGCAATCAACCGTGCACCACCCGATGCAGGCGCTGGCGGCTATTTTGCGCGATAAGGCTTATGCGAACAAACGTATTGGTGTGGAGCTGGAAAACTATTATTTTTCCGCCAAGGCCTACCTGACGCTCACCGCTGAATTACCGCAAGCGCAGTTTATAGATGCGACTGCGCTGGTTAACTGGCAGCGCACGGTCAAATCAGCCGAAGAAATCGTATTTATGCGCAAAGCCGCCCAAATTTCTGAAAAAATGGTCATGGGTGCCTTGGAGCGAGTTGAACCGGGAATGCCAAAAAATGAACTGGTCGCGGAAATTTATCGGGATGCGGTGCGGGGTGTGGGGGATACTTGGGGCGATTATGCGGCGATTGTGCCCTTGTTGCCTAGTGGCAGTGATGCGGCAGCCTCGCACCTGACTTGGGATGGCCGCCCGTTTGTGGTGGGTGAGGGTACGTTTTTTGAGTTGTCCGGCTGTTATCGCCGTTACCATGTGCCTTTGTGTCGTACCGTGTTTTTGGGTAAACCACCCGCGCACATTCTGCATGCCGAGGCGGCTTTGCTGGAAGGGCTGGCGGCGGGTCTGGATGTGGCACGGGCGGGGAATACGGCAGGTGATATTGCGCGGGCATTGGCCGTACCGTTGGAGCGGGCGGGTATCAAACGCGGCGCACGTTGCGGTTATCCGATTGGTTTGTCGTATCCACCGGATTGGGGCGAGCGCACTATTTCCTTGCGCAGTGAAGATGATACGGTGCTGGAGGCGGGCATGACTTTTCATTTTATGCCCGGACTGTGGATGGATAACTGGGGGCTGGAAATCACCGAAAGCATTTTGATTAAGGAGCAGGGGGCAGCCGAATGTTTTTGTAATCTGCCCCGCAAGCTGTTTATCAAGGATGAGTAGGGAAAGCCGATGACTCAGATGACTCATATAACTCATAGTACCCATGAAGCCAGCGCCGATGCGCGCAACGACCACCTTAAAATTTATGTCGATGGGGAGCTGATGCACCGCGATCACGCAAAAGTCTCGGTCTATGATTCCGGTTTTATGCTGGGTGACGGGGTGTGGGAGGGCTTGCGTTTATATAAAGGCAAGCTGGCCTTTCTGGATGAGCACCTTGAGCGTTTGTATGAAGCGGCGGTGTGTCTGGATCTGGAGATTGGCCTGAGCCGTGCCGAGTTGACCGCTGCGCTGTATGCGACGCTGGCGGCGAATGAGATGAGTGACGGTGTGCATGTGCGTTTGATGGTGACACGCGGGCGCAAGCGCAAACCCTTTCAAGACCCGCGCCTGAGTATTTATGGCTCGACCATTGTCATTATTGCCGAGTTCAGCCAGCCCAGTGAGGACGCTGTGACCCAGGGTATTCGCCTGCATACGGTGCCGCAACACCGGGGTTTGCCGCTGACGCAAGACCCGAAACTGAACTCACATTCCAAACTGAATTGTATCCTGCCGCTGATTCATGCCCTGAAAGCCGGGGCGGATGAGGCGCTGATGCTCGATCCTTTTGGTTTTGTGAATACCACCAACTCCTGCAATTTCTTTATCGTGCGCAAGGGTGAGGTCTGGACTTCAACGGGGGATTATTGCATGAACGGTATTACCCGGCGCAAGGTGATTGAGCTGTGTGCGGCTAACGGTATTCCGGTTTACCAGAAAAACTTTTCGCTACTCGAAGCGTATGGGGCGGAAGAAGCTTTCATGACCGGCACCTTCGGCGCACAAACCCCCGTGTTCATGATTGATGGGCGGCCCATCGGCGCAGGGATGGCTGGGCCGATGTTCCAGCGGATTCGTGCTTTGTATAAACAACTGATCGCAGCGGATGTGGCCACATGAACACACCGCTCAAACCGCTCAAACCGATTCTGGCGATGTGGTCGGGGCCGCGTAACCTGTCGACGGCGATGATGCGTGCCTGGGAAAACCGTCCGGATACCGAAGTTTGGGATGAGCCATTTTATGCGGCGTATCTACAGCGTACCGGGTTGGAACATCCGATGGGGGCGGAGATTATTGCGCAGCATGAGGCAGATGTTGCCAAGGTGATCGAGCGCTGCACCACTCCGGTAGCCCGTGGTTTTTTCTACCAAAAGCACATGACGCACCACATGCTGCCCGAGTATCCGCTCGACTGGCTGGCTGATTTGGCGCATTGCTTTTTACTGCGTGACCCGCGTGAAGTCCTGCTTTCTTACGCACAAAAGCGCGAAGACGTAACACTGGAAGACATCGGTGTGCCGCAGCAGTTACGTTTATACGAATGGGTGCGGGCGAACCTGCAACAACAGCCGCTGGTGATCGATGCGCGTGATTTTTTGCAGCAACCCCAGGTTTATTTGGAGGCTTTGTGCGCACACCTTGGCATCCCGTTTTACCCGGAAATGCTGAGTTGGCCAGCCGGACGACGTGCCAGTGACGGGATTTGGGCAGAACACTGGTATGACTCGGTGTGGCAATCAACCGGGTTTGGCCGCTGGCAGGCGCGTACTGGCGAGCTGGATACTGCCTTGTTGCCTGTTTATCGGGAGGCCAATGAAATCTACCAGCAGCTGCGGGCGCAGCGTTTGCGGTTTAAGGGCTAAGAGGGCTAAGGTTTAGGCGCGAGAAACCCCATGCGCCCCAATACCTTTTTATACGTGGTCAGCACTTCTGGCATCAGTACCTGTTGAATATAGTCGAGCGCCCACTTACGGTCACGTGGCCCCAACGCTTCGGCGACGAAATGACCGAAAGTCAGGCTCATGGAGAAGGCCGGTTCTTGTCCGACTTTGCTCCAGGAGGTGTCAGCATAATCGGCCATGCGCAGGTTCAGTTTATTGATAAAGGGGTTGCGGTAATCGCCGGGGCCGGAGAAGTCACGGGCATTGTCCTGAATATGATCAGATAGCTTGACCGCAAATGTGCTAATCAATTGGGCGCGATCATTGTCATCCATGATGTCATACGCGACCCGATCCAGTACATGCACCATAAACGCCATGATTTCTTCCATTACCGCCACCCGCTGCATCTGGGTATCGGTCTGGAAGTTTTCGTTTTCGATTTCCAGCAGGGTATGCATCCCGATCTTCCAGGTATTGAAAGCCAGCACGCTGACCGTATCCTGCAGGGAAACTTCGCGTTCCTGTTTGTTCCATTTTGTTTTCAGGCGGATGCGCATGCTCGTACTCGTTAGCCAGAACTGACCGAGTATTATGCCGCCCCCGGTCAGTGGCTGTGAATACCTCTTAAGGAATCAGGCGCAGGCGGCGCGCCATGGCAGTGTCCATCGCGGGGGTATTAACGAACGGCCCGGCATGGTATTTCCATTGGTAGGCAGGGTCTTTCACATGACGCAACCAGTAGAGTTCGCCGGAATTGCGCCAGGGGTCGAGGATGATGCCGGTATCAAACGGTTGTCCGGTTGCGGTCACAACCAGCGTACTGTGTTCGCGCCACGGGTCGCCTTTGTCGGCCACGCCCCAGTACAGATCCATGGTTCTCAAACGCTTCAGGCGCATGAACTCGATCATGGAGGCTGCCCAGTCGGTGCAGAGTCCACCGGCGCGTGCGTCGGCATTGCGCAGGGTGTTGTGGTACATGGGTGGCCAAGTCAATTGCCAGCGATTGGACAGCAGCAGCGGGTAGGTATACGCATCATGGGCTACTTCCATCGCTTCGGTACGGCTGATATTCGGCCCCAGGGCGAGCAAAGCGCTGGCCAGTTCACGGATGTCTCTATCCATCTTTTTGGTCATTTTCGCCAGTTGCGGATGCCCGTCCGGGCGCATAACGACATTAACGCGTTCTACCGCACAGCCTGAGAGTAATAAGACCGCCAGCATCAGCAGGGTCGTTATTATTCTTTTCGAAACAAACATGTCTCAAACTTCCTTTTTAAAGTGCATCATATAATTGACATCAACATCACGCCCCAGCCGGTAACTTTGAAAAACCGGGTTGTAAGTCATTCCGCTGATGTCCTGTAAATTCAGGCCAGCTTGCAAAGCGGCCTGTTCCAGTTCAGAAGGGCGGATGAATTTGGCATATTCATGGGTGCCTTTCGGAATCATGTTCATAAGGTATTCTGCGCCAACAATGGCCAACAGGAATGCCTTGGGGTTACGGTTGATGGTGGAGAAAAAAATATCGCCACCGGGCTGGGTCAAGGCTGCACAGGCGCGGATCACGGAGGCCGGGTCGGGCACATGCTCCAGCATTTCCATGCAGGTCACTACCGCGAAGCGACCGGGCGCTTCTGTCGCAAGCTCTTCGGCGCTGATCTGCCGATAGTCGACATCCACCTGTGAATCCAGTGCGTGCAAGGTCGCTACCGATAACGGCGCTGCCCCGAGATCAATCCCGGTCACCTGCGCACCACGGCGTGCCATGCTCTCGGCCAGAATCCCGCCGCCACAGCCAACATCCAGCACCTGTTTGCCACTGAGTCGGGCACGTGCGTCGATGTAATTCAAACGCAGCGGATTAATGGCGTGTAAAGGTTTGAACTCGCTGTCCATATCCCACCAGCGGTGTGCGATGGCTTCAAACTTCTGAATCTCGTTCGGGTCAGCATTCATGCTGCGGGTGCTCCCATTCTGGCCTGCCATGCCTGGGCATTGGCAATCAGTGCCGGTTCATCAAGGGTTGTGAGTTTACGCTGTTTCATCAATGCTTTACCAGCAACCCATGTATGTATAACCTGATTACGGCTGGTACAGTAAACCAGATGCGAAACCGGATCATACAGGGGTTGTGATTCCAGTCCGCCGAGATCAATGGCGATCATATCGGCGGCTTTCCCGGTCTCCAGCGAGCCAGTGACCGCCTCCAGACCCAGCGCTTTGGCACCGTTGATAGTGGCCATTCGCAAGGCCTGGGTCGCCGAGACGGCACTGGCATCGGCGGCGACGGCTTTACCGAGCAGGGCAGCGGTACGCATTTCGCCGAGCATGTCCAGGTCATTATTGCTGGCGCTGCCATCGGTACCGAGTGCGACATTCACGCCTGCTGCCAGCAGTTTGGCGACCGGGCAAAAACCACTGGCCAGTTTCAGGTTGGATTCCGGGCAGTGGATCACATGCGTCCCGCTGGCGGCCAACAGGCTGATTTCCTCATCATCCAGCTGCGTCATGTGTACTGCTATAAAATGTTCATCCAGCAGCCCCAATCGTTGCAGACGTGCCAGCGGGCGTTCCCCGTTTTGTGCGATGGCATCCCGCACTTCCCCGGCAGTTTCGTGCACATGCATGTGGATAGGCACCTGTAACTGGCGAGCCTGCTCACGAATAGCCTGCAAGGGCGGGTCGGATACGGTATAGGGTGCGTGCGGAGCCAAGGTGGTGGTGATCAGCGGGTAGGCACTGCTGGCACGGTGCATCTGCTGGCCTTTGCGTAAATAATCGGCGCTATCCGTCGCATAAGCGCTTGGGAAATCAATCATGATCATGCCGAGTGAGGCGCGCATGCCACTGGCGTCAACGGCGGCCAGGGTGGCTTCCGGAAAAAAATACATGTCATTGAAACAGGTGGTGCCCGAGCGAATCATTTCGGCAATCGCCAGCCGGGAGCCGTCTTCGACAAAGCTTGCATCTGTCCAGCGGCCTTCTGCGGGCCAGATGTGTTCCTGCAGCCATTCCATCAGTGGCAAATCATCGGCCAGCCCTTTGAGCAGTGCCATTGCTGCATGCGTGTGGGCATTGATCAGGCCGGGTAGCAGGGCGTGGTTAGCCAGTTCCAGCACCTCCTCTGCCTGATAGTGGCCCGCCTGATTGACGGGGAGAATATCCAGAATCTTGCCATCCTGAACGGCCAGTGCATGGTTTTCAAGAACACGATGACTGGGGTCAACCGTTATTAGCCAGCGCGGTTTAATTAATAATTCAATTTTCATGGGAGTGTTGTAAAATTACCTACTTGGAAGCCAAAGCCGAAAACTACATGAGCCAACACGACACAATCCGTGCCATCGAATGGAAAGACAATCATCTGGTGTTGCTCGATCAGCGCAAATTACCACATGATGAGTATTATGTTCATCTCTATAACGCCGAGGACGTTGCCGAGGCCATCCGCAACATGGTGGTGCGGGGTGCACCGGCCATCGGGATCACGGCTGCTTATGGTTTGGTGCTGGCCGCCCGCAAGCGTTTCAAGCAATATCCGGCAGACTGGCGGGTGCGGCTGGAAATAGACCGTGAGGTACTGGCGGCGGCTCGACCTACTGCCATCAATCTGCATTGGGCGCTGAACCGGATGTGTGCCTCGATCAATCTGCAGGATCCTGATCCGGTTGACAGTTTGCTCACCCTGGCACAGCAGATTCATCAGGAAGATATCGAGGCCAATTATGTGATGGGCAAAATGGGAGCTGCCCTGATTCGTTCGTCGGATAGCGTGATTACGCATTGTAATACCGGCTCACTGGCTACCGGTGGCTACGGCACTGCGCTGGGTGTTATTCGTAGCGCTTATGCAGCCGGCAAGATCAAGCAGGTGTATGCGGATGAAACCCGTCCGTGGTGGCAGGGTTCCCGTCTGACCGCGTGGGAGCTGGCCAAAGACAAGATTCCGGTGCAGTTATTATGTGAGGGGGCGGCGGCGCACCTGATGGCGCAGGGTGGCGTATCCTGGGTGATCGTGGGTTCGGATCGTATCGCTGCCAATGGCGATGTGGCCAACAAGATCGGTACTTACAGTCTGGCGGTGAATGCGCGCTATCATGGCGTGAAATTTATGGTGGTCGCACCGACTAGCACCATTGATCTGGGGACGGCTTCCGGCAAGCATATTCCCATTGAACAGCGCCCACCGGAAGAGGTGTTGAATGTGAACGGCCAGCGCATTGCCGCCCAGCATGTAGGTGCCTGGAACCCGGCGTTCGATGTGACCCCGGCCAGTCTGGTGGATGTGATTGTCACGGAGCGTGGCCCGGTTTTGTGCCCGGATGCCGAGAAAATTGCCGCCCTGATGGCTTGAGCACGGTATTGTTCGACGATGTGGCAGACCATTATTAGCTGGCCAGCATTACAACAACGCAAGGAATATGAGTTTCTGCTGGAGCAGGGCGAGGCTTTTCTGGAAGGCTTCTGTTTTCTGTACCAGAATCAGTTGTATGCCTATCGCAACAGATGCCCGCATCAGTCGGTTACCTTGAACTGGAACCCGCACCAGTTTCTTGATGCGCAGGGTGAGATGATCGTTTGTTCCATGCACGGTGCACTGTTCCAGCCTGAAGAGGGTGTGTGTGTTTATGGCCCCTGCCTGCACCAGCGTTTGCAGGCACTGCCGGTGCAGGTGGTGGCGGATCAGGTGCAGGTCTGGTTTACATTTGACCCGGCGTAATTTTTTTCCCCGGCAAGGCCTTGGTCAGGGTCGAAACCAGTTCGCGGATGTCACGCTTCAGATGCCGGGTAAAAAAAGTGTTCGGCATTTTTGTCAGGTAGGTTTTCCGGGCCACCTGCAGTTTGGGCAGGGTGCAGCAATGTTGGTCGCCATTTTTAATCCCCAGTGACACCACTTGTACGGGCTGGCTGAAGTGTTGACGGTAGACCTCATCCGGGATTTCCTGGTGCAAAACATTGCCTTCCGGGAAACGGGTTTCCGTGTGGTGGATGTGCGTGATATTGCGATAGGCGTGGAATTCACGCTGGGTACCGTGGAGCTGGTTGCCCACCCAGTCATAGAATCCGGTGCACAAGAGCACCCCCTGCTCAAAGCAAAGCACGCCATAGACATAATGCAGGCGGGTCATGCCTTCCAGTTCCGGGAAAGGTTGTAAGGCGCACAAACTTTTGCCGGTGTGGTGAATGAGTGCTTCCAGCGTGGCGAAGTTATCGGCAGAATGCTGGCAAACGTTCGGAATCTGCAGGATGCCGCGACTTTCCAGCACGAACAGATGCGCCTCGCCGTTATGAATTTTCGCGGCGAGTTCAGCCTGTTCAATCGATGGAAAAAACTCGTAAATACTTTCCGACAGGAAGTTCTCCAGCGTCAGCGTGTAGTGGGTTTGCAACTCCAGTACGTCAGCTGTTGGCTGCTGTGCCCGAATATCTTTCTCCATGGTCTGGATCAGGCTCTTTTGCTGGTCTATCCAGGCCTGATTGCGCAGAATATGGCGTTGATGCGCTTCGATCTGCGCATTGGTTTTATGCCAGACGACCAGCGGGAACAAGGCCAGCACTGCCAGTAGCGCATAATTTTCCTGCCAGGACAGGAGCGTCGCAACGGCGAGGCTGATGGTGAGCGTGGCCAGACGCGGCGCATGCAAACCGGCCTGCACCCGGTACAGTTCATCCTTGCGTGCCAGCAACGTCTGGATGTTGCGGTGCTGCGGCAATTGTTCCGGATCCAGCCGGTAGAACGCCCGCCAGCGGCGCAGGAAATCGGCCGGGTGTTGCAACGGTTCCAAGCCATTTTCATAGCCACACCCCGGATTATGAAATACTTTATACTGGGATGGATCAGCCTGTGTTTCTTCCTCCGGAATAATGTCTTCAATCGTCACTGGCACCCGCAGATTGTTTTCTGCGGCCTGTTTTTCTTGACCTTGCTGGAATAATTTGCGCGCCAGCATCGTGCTGTAGTAATCAGTATAATTGTTCATGCATATAAGCCCTTTATATCCATTGCGGAACATAGCATGGATTGTTTGCCCTTTGAAACCAATAAGACAATGAAAATGCAGAAAAAATCCAAAGACCGACAATCTTCTGAAAATAAGGCCAAATGTGTCGAGCAGGCACAGATTGACCGCTTTCTGGATGTATTCTGGGCGGAGCGCGGTGTGGCACAGAATACGCTGGAGGCTTACCAACGTGATTTGCGTAGTTTGTGCGCTTGGCTGAGTCAGCAGGGTTTGCGCTTGGAGCAGGCCGGACGCGCTGATGTGCTGGCTTATCTGGGCGAATGTGTGCGGCAGGGTTTGAAACCTGCGACCACTGCGCGCCTGCTGTCGAGCCTGCGGCGCTTTTACCGTTACCTGTTGCGGGAAAAAGTCATCACGGTTGACCCGACGGCGCAGATTGAATCACCCCGGCAGGGACGGTTGTTACCCGACAGTTTGTCCGAGCAGGATGTCGAGCGTTTGCTGGAGGCACCCGATACCGATTCAGTTCTGGGTCTGCGTGACCGTGCGATGATTGAGCTGCTGTATGCGACCGGTTTGCGCGTTTCCGAGCTGGTCGGAATTGGGCAGGGGCAGGTATCCATGCAACAGGGCGTGATTCGTATCACCGGCAAAGGCGGCAAGGAACGATTGGTGCCGATGGGTGAGGATGCGCTGGAATGGTTGCAGGCCTACTGGCAAAGTGCCCGCTCGGAACTGATGCAGGGTAAAGGCGTGAGTGAACAGGTGTTTGTGACGGCACGCGGGAGCGGTATGACCCGGCATGCATTTTGGCATGTGATCAAACGTCATGCGCAGGTGGCCGGGATTCATAAAAAAATATCCCCACATACCTTGCGGCATGCATTTGCCACGCATTTGTTGAATCACGGCGCTGATTTGCGGGTCGTACAGATGTTATTGGGGCACAGTGATCTGTCAACGACCCAGATTTATACGCACGTGGCACAGGCTCGTTTGCAGGACTTGCACCGTGAGCATCACCCGCGTGGTTGAACCTTGTGGGACACGGGCTTTCTAACCCATAAGTCTGTGTTGTCAATCAACATTCTGTGTGCCGTGTGCTATTTTATGCCAGCTGTGCCTGGTCATGCTGATGCATCTGAAACGGAGACTTCTGCGTAAGCGGTTTTAGACAAGGCTTTTTAATAGTTTTTAATAATTAATCGGGAATGATACAACGTTATGTATAAGAAAATATGGTTGGGTGCACTACTGAGTAGCATCCTGGTGACGGGGCTGGTGAATGCAGAGGAGAAAGCAGCTGCAGAGGTCGACACCAAGATGCTGGTTGCCAAATTGAAGCCGCTATTCGGTGGTGAGCCGGATAGCCTGAAACCCACTGCGGTGCCCGGTGTCTATGAAGCGGTCTTCGGCATGGAAATGATTTATGTCAGTGCAGATGGCCGTTATTTTTTCAGTGGTGACATGATTGATGGCGAAACCCGTATCAATCTGACCGAAGCAACCCGTACCAGCGCCCGTCTGGCGGAGCTGAAGAAAGTGGATGTCAAACAAACGGTTGAGTTCAAGGCCAAGGGTGAACAAAAACACGTCCTGTCAGTGTTCACGGATGTCGATTGCCCTTATTGCGTCAAGCTGCACAAAGAAGTGCCTGCATTGAATGAAGCCGGTGTGACAGTGCGTTATTTTGCCTATCCACGTGCAGGTGTCGGGTCGGGTAGTTACAAAAAAATGGTGGATATCTGGTGCGCGTCTGACCAGCAGGATGCGATGACCCGCTCCAAGAATGGTGAGACCCTTGAGGCAAAAGACTGCCCTAATCCGGTCGCAGATCAGTTCGCCTTGGGTCAGAAAGTGGGGGTCACGGGTACACCGGCGCTGATTACCGATGCAGGTGCGTTGATTCCCGGTTATCGCCCGGCAGATCAGCTGGTTAAAATGCTGGATGAAATGGCGGTTAATTAATGCCGCTTATGTAAATAACCCATCTGCCATCTGGCCAGCAACACGCAACGCTGGTCGGGTGAGCAGCTGGGATGCACATAAAATGCTGGGATTATGCTTGACAGTTTTCAGGGGTGCGATTATTATTCGCAACCTGTTCAGCGGGAATAGCTCAGTGGTAGAGCACAACCTTGCCAAGGTTGGGGTC
>CAXYXY010000052.1:0-28490 GCA_964293125.1 uncultured Thiothrix sp.
CAAATCCCGCCAGCAGTTCAAAAAAGACAAGCTACGTTGGCGCGTGAGTGGTGGGACTAAACGCTCATTGGGTTGGATTCCCTTCAAGTCCGGTGCTGCCCAGTGGAAAAATGGACAAGTACGTTTGGCTGGATACTACTTCAAGGTATGGGACAGCTATGGCTTGTCGCAATATGCTTTCCGTTCTGGTTCGTTTTCAGAGGATGCACGGGGTCGTTGGTATTTCAATGTGGCGGTGGAAGTGGCCGTTGCACCTGCCAGCGGCACAGCCCATGTTGGCCTTGATTTGGGCTTGAAAGACACCGCGACGTGCAGCAATGGTGACAAGCTGGAGCGTGGTGATTTCTACCGCCACCTCGAAGCCAAGCTAGGCATTGCCCAACGCGCTAAACAGAAACAGCGCGTGAAAGCCATTCATGCCAAAATCAAAAACAAGCGCAACGATGCGCTACAAAAATTCACCACCCAGCTGGTGCGTGAGAATGAACTCATCGTTGTCGGCAACGTCAGCAGTTCCGCCTTAGCCCAAACCACGATGGCAAAAAGCGTCTTGGATGCAGGCTGGTTCATGCTGAAAACTCAACTGAAATACAAAGCGATCGCGCGGTCAGTGGTGTTTGAGGAAGTCAACGAAGCGTACACTACCCAAGCCTGTTCGTGTTGCGGCAGTATTTCTGCCAACAGTCCGAAAGGTAGAGCAGGACTTGGAATAAGAGAATGGACGTGTGCCGAGTGTGGCACGCTGCACGACAGAGATGTCAATGCAGCTCGGAACATTCTCGCGGCTGGGCATAGCCGTCTCGCTGGAGGAATCCTCGTTCTTTAGGGCGAGGAGGATGTCAATCGGTTACTTTTTCGCATCCTCCAGCATCATCTCCGCCCCCTTTTCGGCAATCATGATAGCCGGTGCATTGGTATTTCCAGACACAATTTCCGGCATGATCGACGCGTCGATCACGCGCAAACCTTCCAGCCCGTATACCCGCAAACGCTCATCGACCACCGCCAGCTCGTCCTGCCCCATTTTGCAGGTACTGGTCGGGTGATAAATCGTCTGGCTGTAGCGCCGTGCCGCATCCAGTAATTCCGCGTCGGTCTGAAACTGTCGCCCTGGGACATATTCATCCAGGATATGGGATGCCAACGCCGGTGCCTCTGCAATCCGCCGTGCTACCTTGATGCTGTCGATGGCCACTTGCAGGTCGCGCTCATCAGACAGGTAGTTGGGGTGAATCGCCGGGTGTTGCTGTGGATCGCGTGATTTGATTTCGATATACCCCCGACTATGCGGGCGCAGCTGACAAACGGAGGTCGTGAACGCAGAAAACGGGTGTACCCCATCCCCCGGTTTATCAGCGCTCAACGGCTGCATGTGAAACTGGATATCCGGGCGACTCACTTCGGGACGGGTTTTGGTAAACACGACCACCTGACTCGCCGCCAGGGTCAGTGGGCCACTGCGTTTGAAGATATATTCCAGACCAACCTTGAACTGCTTGAAGTAGCTATTCACTTCATCGTTTAAGGTCTGCTGACTGGTTTTGAAGACCAGCCGAATCTGCAAATGATCCTGCAAGTTCTGCCCAACGCCGGGCAACTCATGCACGACCGGAATCGCCAGCTGCTTCAACAAGGCAGCCGGCCCCACCCCGGACAATTGCAGGATTTGCGGGGAGCCAATCGCACCCGCAGATAACACCACTTCTTTGCGGGCATACGCCTGCCGCAACTGGCCGCCCTGACTGTATTCAACCCCAATCGCCTTTTTCCCGGAAAACAGTACGCGGTAGGTATGGGCACGGACTTTGACGGTCAAATTAGAGCGCTTGCGAGCCGGACGCAGAAAGCCTTTGGCAGTGCTCCAGCGCAAACCTTTATACGCCGTCTGTTGAAAATAACCGACACCTTCCTGGGTCGCGCCGTTATAGTCCGGGTTCAGCGGGATGCCAATCTGGGTAGCGGCTTTGATAAAGAAATCCGCAATCGGACGGCGCAAACGCAAATCAGACACTTTCAGCAAGCCACCCACGCCATGGTAGTCATCCGCACCACGCTCCTGATCTTCTGATTTTTTGAAGTAAGGTAACACCTCCCGGAATGACCAGCCCTGATTGCCCAGTTCCGCCCAGCGATCATAATCTTCCGCCTGCCCACGCACATACAACAAACCATTCAATGAACTGGAGCCACCCAGCACCTTGCCACGCGGCCATTGCAAACTGCGCCCGGCGATACCGGCATCCGGCTCGGTCTTGTAACACCAGTCTGTCCACGGGTGGTGCATGGTTTTGAAATAGCCGACCGGCACATGAATCCAGGGATTGATGTCCCGCCCCCCTGCCTCCAGCAGCAAAACACGCGTACCCGCATCAGCAGACAACCGGTTGGCCAACACGCAGCCTGCTGAACCGGCACCTACTACAATGTACTCATATTCGTCCTGCTGTCTGGCTTGTGTTGTCTGTATCATACAAAGTTTTCCTGATCGCAAATAATGAGACTACAAGTATCAAAAAACATTTTCAATAGTTGATTTTTAGTATCCATTATGTTTTTATGGATTCATTCCAGTGGGCATTCACTGGCTTACAAACCAGGAGGAGAACCTAATGTCTAAAGGTATACCACAGGGCATGTCCCGACGTGATTTCATGAAAGTTTCCGGTCGCTACGGACTCACTTCCACGATGATCGCCGCCGGTGCACTTGGCGCTACGGCCACACTGTCCCAACTCGCACAAGCGGCTGAAACGACCGAAGCCAAGCGCTCCGCCGTTGAACCCAAATTTACCCTTAAATTCGGCGCATCCGGTTTTAATGAAGAAAATCTTGATATTCAGAAATCCGGCCAGCTGTTTTTTGCTCAGGATCTGGAAGAACGTACCAACGGTGCAATCAAGGTTGAATTTATCGGTAACAACCAGATTTGTGGCCAAACCGACTGCGTTAAAAAGACCCAGCAAGGCATTGTTGACCTGTTCTCTGCATCCACGCAAAACTCAGCAGGCGGTGCACCTTACTTGAATGTGCTCGACTACGCTTACCTGTTCCCCTCCCGTGCCGCCCAGTTCCATTTCTTGTACAGCAAGAAAAGCGAAGAGTTACTCCGCAAGCCCATGCGTGAACGTCACAAGCTGCACTTCCTGTTCTCGCATTGCGAGCTGCGTGGCCTGCAAATGGGTCTGAAATGGGCTGACAAGCCACTGATCGCTTCGGTTGAAGAACTGGCGGGCACCAAAAACCGTGTGACTGGCACGCAACTGGGTCGGATCGCGATGGAGCTGATGAACCTGAATCCGGTACCGGTCGCTTGGTCAGAAACCCTTGATGCCCTGAAAACCGGTCTGATTGATGGCGCAGAAACCTGGGCCGCTGCCGTGGCTTATGCCGGCATGGCTCCGGTGGTGTCACAATCCGTTGATTTGAAATTCTTCTGCGGCACTGAGCACACTGCCATCAACCTAGACGTATTCGACAAACTCGGCTCGGATTTGCAGGATGATGTCATGGAATCGGCCTATGCCTCCCAGATCTATACGCAAGGTATGAATGAAGCCGCTCTGTTTGAAATCGTCGGTGCCACTGTTCCGCAAAAAGAAGGCACTATTTTCGCTAAAAATGGCGTGCGGGTAGCTACTCTTTCGGATGCAGAACTGAAAAAAGCGGAAGAAATGTGCTCACCTGAGTTCAATCCCAAACCATGGGAAGAATGGCGCGAGCGTTTGAACGGCTGGTCGGGTGGCCACGATACCTATAAAGAAATTTATGATATCGCCCGCGAAATCCCCAAGGACATGCCTGCCGTCAACGTCAAACCACAGCGCTGGTGGAAAGCATGATCGTTTAACAGTCTAGACGGTCTAGCCTGACGCATGGAAATCCTCTGCTGCATGGAGGATTTCTCTTTATTTTTCAAGGATAAAATTTATGGGTGCGCTTCGTTTTATTCTCAAATGGCTGGATGAGAACATTGAAAAAGTAATCATCATCATTTCCTACACAGCGATGGCCGGTATTAT
This sequence comes from uncultured Thiothrix sp., assembly GCA_964293125.1. GTDB lineage: Bacteria > Pseudomonadota > Gammaproteobacteria > Thiotrichales > Thiotrichaceae > Thiolinea. Next base: position 4,020 of record CAXYXY010000052.1, read on the forward strand.
CTTCGTCGAAGTCATTCGCCGCTATACCATCAACCAACAAGCTCCCTGGAGTTCGGTCATACCGATTCTGCTGTTTCTCTGGCTGACCTGGTTTGGCGCTTCCTACAACATCAAAAAGCGTACCCATCTGGCACTGACTGAGGTACGTGCCCGCCTGTCCTATCCCTTACAGTTCGCTTGCCTGCTGCTCGATGCCGTTCTTTGGATCGTGTTTGCCAGTATTGTTATCTATTTCACCATTCATCAGGTTTACCTTTCCTACGACAATTTTGCCATCGTCGGCGGAACCGATCACGTCAAGGAATGGTGGTTTTATCTGGCGACACCCCTGGCCTGGAGCATGATCGTGATTCGTGTCATCCAGAATGTGATTGAGGATTATGGCCGCTACCAACGCCGTGAACCCTTCATACTACAAGGCCTGTTAAAGGATTAAGGAGCAACAATTATGGATCAAGGTACCTGGATTGCACTGATTTCTATCGGCGTGACCTTATTGTTCATCATCGGCGTTCCCATTTTTCTGGTAATCGGCTTTTGGGTCGTGGGCGTGAGTATCGTCATCGACTTTACCCTTGCCAACGTGGGTGTCACCTTGTTCGAGGGTCTGAATTTCTTCGGCTTGCTGGCTTTGCCCTTGTTCATCATGACTGGCGACCTGATCAACGCCGCCGGGATTGCCAAACGCCTGTCTGACTTTGCCTATTCTATCCTCGGCTTTGCGCGGGGCGGCTTGGGTATGGCGGCAGTCGGTGCTTGCGGCATGTTCGCCGCCATTTCCGGTTCCAACTCCGGCACGACCGCCACCATCGGCACCATCATGCACCCCGAAATGGTCAAAGGGGGTTACGATAAAACCTTTGCGGCGGCAACTATTGCAGCGGGGGGTACGGTCGGTATCATCATTCCGCCCAGCGTTATTTTCATCGTCTATGGCTTCCTGCTCAACCTGCCCATCAGCGACCTGTTTGTCTCTGGCATGATACCGGGTCTGATGATGGTCGTTGCCATGATGCTCACCTGTGGCTATATCAGCCGCAAGAATGGTTGGGGCAAGATCATCCAGTTTGAACCCAAGCGTATTCTGCAGACGGGTTTGCGTGCCTATCTGGGCTTTATCGCGATTATTATTGTCATTTACGGCATTTACTCCGGGGCGTTCTCGCCGACCGAAGCAGCCGGTGTCACCGTAGGTTTCTGCTTGCTGGCCGGTGTGTTTCTGACCCGGGAAATAAAGATCAAAAACTTGCCGGAAATCCTGATGCGTTCCGGGCATATCACCGGCATGCTGGCACCACTGATTGCCATCTCGGTGGTCATGCAGCAAATTCTGTCCTTGCTCGGTGCCGGGGCTTATGTCAGCGACCTGCTGTCAGGCTTGGGTAATCCGTATGTCATCCTGCTGGCGTGCATGGCCATTGTGCTGGCGGCGGGTACGGTGCTGGAAAGTCTGCCGAATACCATTATTCTCGCCCCGATCCTGGCACCGATTGCCTATGCCGCTGATGTTAATCCGATTCACTTTGCGGTTATTTTCCTGATCGGTGATGCCATTGGCTTTATTACGCCGCCGTATGGCCTGAACCTGTATGTCGCAAGCGGTGTAACGGGCATCCCTTACTTCCAGATTGTGCGCCATGTATTACCGTATTTGTACGCCTTGCTGGTCGTTTGGCTATTGGTCGCGTTCATTCCCCCACTGTCACTGTTCCTGTTGCAATTTTCTGGAGTATAAGCAAGCCTTAATATAAAGGGCTTGACCTTTGCAGACTGCCTGTTAAGCTCAGATCGTCAATTTGATCATTAGGTTGTTATGTCTAAACCAGTAGATTCCAGCTCAGCTTTGCTGCGCGGATTGTCCATCATGCAAGCTGTGGCCTTGTCGCCACGGCCCTTGTCAGTCGTCGAGATAGTTCAGGAAACCGGCTTGCCCAAGCCAACCGCACACCGTATTGCCTTGCAACTGGAACAGGAAGGCTTTCTTCAGCGTAACCCGGTAGACAAACGTTTTGTGGTCGGGCATCAGCTGAAACAGCTGGCTCTGTCTATCCTGTCCAATGTCTCCGTTGGTGCGCCCCGCCATGCCATTCTTCAGTCCCTGTCGGCTGAAATCGGTGAAACCTGTAACTGCACCATGCTGGATGGCAACCACACGGTTTATTTTGATCGGGTGGAAGCGAACTGGCCGATTAAAATCCAGCTGCATCCCGGCTCTCACCTGCCCTTACATGCCACCGCCAGCGGCAAACTGTTCCTCGCCCACATGAAACCGCAGGAAAGAAAACACCTGCTCAATGCCGCCCCCTTGTCACGCAATACACCACGCACGCTGGTATCCCCCGAATTACTGGAAGAAGAGCTGAAAAGAGTCAAAGAAGAAGGCATCGGTTATGACAATGAAGAGTTTCTGACCGGCATGGTCGCGGTAGCCGTTCCCGTATTTGATAACACTCACCGGATTTGCTTTACCGTGGCAGTGCACGCCCCCACCGCGCGCAAACAACTGCATGACTTACGCCAGTTTATCCCTTCCTTGCGCCGAGCCGCCGCTGCACTGGCCGCCTATTATTGCAATGACACCGGCGAATAATCATTTTGATCCTATTTCTGTGGTTAGTGTCCCCATCGGTCTGTTGATGTACTATCTTTCCTGTTCATGACTCGACTCATGATTCGGTTCAAGACTCAAGTTTCGTTACCTCATAAAAACCTGCGGGAGCAACACGATGACCTGGCTAATTTTAGGCTTACTCCTTTGGAGTGGTGTGCATTTCTTTCCGGCTTTACTGCCTGTGCAGCGGACACGGTTGATGGAGACGCTGGGCAACAAATATCAGGGCTTGTTCGCCCTGAGCATTATCGTGTCATTAGCGCTGATTGTGTTCGGTTGGCGGAGCAGTATCCCGAATCCGGTCTATAATCCACCCGTCTGGGGCAGGCACCTGACCATGCTGCTGGTTCTAGTTGCTGTTATCCTGTTTGCTGCCTCTCACGGCAAAACACGCCTGAAACAGTATGTCCGTCACCCCATGCTGACAGCCGTTGCCGTCTGGGCGGTCGCCCATTTGCTGGCGAATGGCGATACGCGCTCGGTTACTTTGTTCAGCGCGCTGCTGGTCTGGGCGCTTGTCAGCCAGTTCCTGATTAATCGGCGGGACGGTGCCTGGGTGAAACCGGCGATTCCACGCCTGAAGTCTGAAATCAAAGTCATCGGCATCGGTCTGGTTGCTTATCTGGTGCTGATGGTGTTGCACCCTTACTTTGCCGGGGTAGCGGTACTGACGCGTTAAGTTAAATGAATGGCATCAGTGGAATCAATGGAATTAAGCCAGGAACAATTACAACTTATTCGCAGTTTGGATGACGGCTCCCTGTATGCTGATCCGGAAGTTGTCAGCCAACTGTTTCGTTATCCCGATATGTATGGCGCGAGGCTACTCATCAGCCGCAACCCGCAAGGCCAGCCGGATGGTTATTTACCGGTTGGTCATTTTTATGCAGACGGTACGCTCAGTTATATCGCGGCTATGCCCAACTCGCCCGCCGTCAGCCCCACCTACACACCGGGGGCAGCACGGATACTGCGCCACATGCGCGCCCCGTATTTCGATAGCGATGTCGTCCCTGCACCCGGCACACCTGCCCACTTACAAGTACGCACGGCGAGTGCTTATGGCCTCCCCTTAACGGAATACCTGCACACCTTGTCCACCAAGCGCCGCAAGGACTTCCGGCGCAAACTGAAAATCGCCCGCCAGTATGAAATGGTTAAAGGTGATCTGGCCGATTTGCGCAAAGCTGAAGATTGGCTAAGGGCCATCTGGGACAGTCGGGGCACTGCCTTTGGTGATACGCCTTATAGTGCTTATCTCGACTACACACTGGCCTGGCTGGCCGCCCTGGATCGCTCACCGCGCGCGACCGTGCACATCAAACGCTACCGGATCAACTATTTCACCGTGGGTATCAACTGCTACGTCACCCATGAGTATCAGGGGCGCATGCATTGCGATGACTACCTGACTTGGTATGACCCAGCGCAAGCCTCAGGTTTGGGCATCGTCTCCGCCATCAATAACCTGACTCACCCGCAACACCAAGGCTATCGGTATAATCTCGGCAATCCGGGCACTCATAAAGCGCACGCTCATCATGCTTACAAATTTGACTTGCTCCCGCCTGAGTTACGCCTGACCCAGAGTGTGTTGCAGCTGGTCTGAACCGGATCAGCAAAACTGGTACCATTGAACCGCTTTTTTTACGGGAATCTTCCCGCCAAAAAGCTTACAATCACACTCATCATACCATCACAAAAACGAGACAGTTAGTCTCATTTTTACCTAAAACAACGTGAGGAGACTGGCATGCCACGCATGACCCCAAGTGAAGCATTTGTTGAAACCCTGGCTGCGAACGAAGTCACCGATATATTCGGCATCATGGGCTCGGCCTTTATGGATGCAATGGATATTTTTGCACCTGCAGGCATCCGCCTGATTCCGGTCGTACATGAACAGGGCGCGGCTCACATGGCGGACGGTTATGCCCGTGTCAGTGGTCGGCACGGGGTCGTGATCGGTCAGAATGGCCCCGGCATCAGCAACTGTGTCACCGCGATTGCCGCCGCTTACTGGGCGCATACCCCAGTCGTGGTCATCACCCCCGAAACCGGGACGATGGGCATGGGTCTGGGTGGCTTTCAGGAAGCGCACCAGCTGCCGATGTTCCAGGAATTCACCAAATATCAGGCACACATCAATAATCCGGCACGGATGGCAGAACTGAGTGCGCGCGCATTTGACCGCGCCATGTCAGAGATGGGGCCGACCCAGATCAATATCCCGCGTGACTATTTCTACGGCGATATTAACGTTGAAATTCCCAAGCCCATGCGTCTGGATCGCGGTGCCGGTGGCGCCAAAAGTCTGGATGCAGCGGCTGAAATGCTGATGAATGCCAAGTTCCCGGTGTTGATCTCTGGCGGTGGTGTGGTCATGGGCGATGCCATGAACGAATGTATCGCACTGGCAGAACGCCTCGGTTGCCCGGTCGTCAACAGCTACCTGCATAATGACTCCTTCCCGGCCAGCCACCCGCAATGGTGCGGCCCACTCGGTTATCAAGGTTCGAAAGCCTCGATGAAACTGATGGCACAGGCAGACGTTGTGATTGCCCTTGGTTCACGTTTGGGGCCGTTCGGCACCCTGCCGCAGCACGGTCTGGACTACTGGCCCAAAGAGGCTAAAATCATCCAGATTGATGCGGACAACAAAATGCTGGGTCTGGTGAAGAAAATCTCCGTCGGTATCTGTGGTGATGCCGGTCAGGCGGCACTGGCACTGGTTGAACGTCTGGAAGGCAAAACACTGGTGTGTGACGGCAACCGCGCAGAACGCATGGCCACCATGAAAGCCGAACAGGATGCGTGGGAAACCGAACTGACTGAATGGATTCATGAACGCGATGACTTCAGCCTCGACATGATCGCCGAGCAGGCAGCCGAAGCAGGCAGCTACTTGCACCCGCGTCAGGTGTTGCGTGAGCTGGAGAAAGCCATGCCCGCCGACGTCATGGTATCCACCGACATCGGTAACATCAACTCGGTCGCCAACAGCTACCTGCGTTTTGAACGCCCACGCAGTTTTTTCGCGCCGATGAGTTTTGGTAACTGCGGTTATGCCCTGCCCACCATGATCGGTGCCAAAGCTGCCGCACCTGAGCGCCCCGCCGTCGCGTATGCCGGTGACGGTGCCTGGGGCATGAGTATGCAGGAAGTGTTGACCAGTGTGCGCCACGGTATTCCGGTCACTGCGGTCGTCTTCCACAACCGTCAATGGGGCGCGGAAAAGAAGAATCAGGTTGATTTCTATGGCCGTCGTTTTGTTGCCGCTGAAATTGATGATGGCAACTGGGCGGGTGTTGCGCAGGCGATGGGCGCGGAAGGTATGCGCGTTGACAAGCTGGAAGATGTCGGCTCGGCCTTCAAGAAAGCGATTGATCTGCAAATGAACGAAGGCAAAACCTGCGTACTGGAAATCATGTGTACCCGTGAACTGGGCGACCCGTTCCGCCGTGATGCCCTGAGTAAGCCGGTACGTCATCTGGAAAAGTACAAAGACTATGTCTGAAGCGTTACTCACGCTGAATGCTGGTTCTTCCAGCCTCAAATTCGCCGTTTTCACCTTGGGCAGTGGCTCGCGTGAAAACGATGATTGGCGTGATTTGCGGCTTTTTCTGAGCGGGCAAATTGCGGGTATTAATGCCGCTGCTACCCCGGTTTTCAAGGCACGTCTGGCCAGTGGCGCCAGCCTGCCTGCGCCCGACCTCAGCAGGGTAGGCATTTGTGATCATGCCAGTGCCATTCAATGGGCATTGACCTGGTTGACGCAGCAGCTACACGGCCTGCGCCTGATTGGTGTGGGTCATCGTGTGGTGCACGGTGGCCCACATTATACCCGCCCCGCTTTACTGACAACAGAAGTACTAGCGGGTCTGACCCGCTTGGTGCCACTCGCGCCCCATCACCAGCCGCATAACCTGGCGGCGATTCATGCGGTGGCCAGTAGCGCAGCCTACCTGCCACAAGTCGCCTGTTTTGACACCGCCTTCCATGCCACCCAGCCAGCACTGGCACGGCGGCTGCCGATTCCGGAGCAGTTTGCCCAACAGGGGCTGGAGCGTTATGGTTTTCATGGCCTGTCTTATGAATACATCGCCAGCGTCCTGCCGGAGTACCATGCCGGGCAAATGCCAACCAGAACCATCGTCGCTCATCTGGGCAATGGAGCCAGTGTCTGCGCCTTGCAAAATGGCCAAAGCATTGCTACTTCCATGGGCTTTTCGACGCTGGACGGTTTGCTGATGGGCACGCGCAGTGGCAGCATTGATCCGGGTGTTATCCTGCACTGGCTGCGGTCGGGCATGACAGAAGCTGAACTCACCCAGCTACTTTACAACCAGTGTGGCCTGTTGGGTGTGTCGGGTCTGAGTGCTGACATGCAGGTACTGCTGGCCAGTCCTGACCCACGCGCCAGCCTGGCCGTTGAGCTGTTCTGCTATACCCTGGTGCGCAGTATCGGTTCTCATCTGGCGGCACTCGAAGGGCTTGACACCCTGGTCTTTACCGGCGGGATCGGTGAACATGCTGCTTACATCCGGCAAGCTGTTTGCACCCGCCTGCACTGGCTGGGTATCACACTGGATGAAGCCGCCAACGCTCAAAATGCACCCCTGATTTCTGGCTCAAACAGCCGTATCCGCGTGCAGGTCATCCCTACCAATGAAGAACGGGTGATCGCCTGCCATACCCTGGAATTACTACCATGAATACTGCTGACCCGAGCCTGCCACCCGATCGACTGGTTTCAGCCCGTGAACTGTTTGGCATTGACTCCGACCTGAAAGTCCCCGCCTTCAGTACACGCGACGAATACGTGCCAGACATTGACCCGGCTTACCGCTTCAACCGCGATGTAACGCTGGCGATACTTTCCGGCTTCACCAATAACCGGCGCGTGATGGTGCAAGGCGCACACGGCACCGGCAAATCCACCCACATTGAGCAAATCGCTGCCCGCCTGAACTGGCCGTGTGTGCGCGTTAATCTGGATGGACATATCAGCCGCCTTGATCTGGTGGGCAAAGATACCATCGTCATCAAGGACGGCCTGCAGGTCACTGCCTTTCAGGAAGGTATCGTCCCCTGGGCATTACAGCGTCCGGTCGCGCTGATTTTTGACGAATACGATGCCGGTCGTCCGGATGTGATGTTCGTGATCCAGCGCATACTGGAGCGCGATGGCCAATTCACCCTGCTCGACCAGAACCGGGTACTGCGCCCGCACAAGGCTTTCCGCCTGTTTGCCACCGCCAACACAGTCGGGCTGGGCAATCTGAATGGCCTGTATCACGGCGCACAACTCTTGAATCACGCCCAGCTGGATCGCTGGAACATTGTTGCGACGCTCAACTACCTGCCACATGCGGAAGAAGTGGGTATCGTCAAATCACAAGTCCCCAACACCGATGACACCCTGCTGGATAATATGGTGGAGCTGGCGACTCTGACCCGGCAGGGCTTCGCATCCGGCGACCTGTCGACGCTGATGTCACCGCGTACTGTGATGAACTGGGCAGAAAACTGCGCCATTTTCCGCGAAACCGGCTTAGCTTTCCGCTTGTCCTTTTTGAACAAATGCGATGAAGCCGAGCAGCCCATCGTCGCCGAATATTACCAGCGTTGTTTTGGCCGCCTGCCATGAACAAGCAGGGCGTGCAGGTGTTGCAGGACTCGCAGGTACTCAGCGATGCCCAACTCAATCGCCTGCAACAACAGCGGGAAGAACTGAGCGGTGCCGTACTCCGCGCCCTGACCGGCCACCGCAATCTGTATTTCCGCAGCCACCAGCTCCACCGTGACAATACGCGCATCCCCATCCATGCACCGCACTTGCAGGCCGAGCCTGAACAGGACGACCTCGACATCATGCGCGGTATCAGCGATGGTATGGCCTTGCGTGTCCTGCATACCGACGAAGCCTTGCACCGCTCGCTCTGCCCCGGATCTGATGTCGAGCGCCTGATGTTTGAAATTCTGGAACAGTTGCGGGTTGAATCACTGGTCGCCCACACCCTGCCCGGTATGGTGCGCAATGTGCGCCAGCGCTTTGAGCAGTGGGCGGATGAATTTCATCATGCGGGCTTAACCCACTCGTCACTCGGTATTCTGCTGTACACGCTGGCGATGATCTGTTGGGCACGTCTGAACAATTATCCTCTGCCGGAACACAGCGAAGACCTGATGGAATCCACCCGCGCCGGAATCAGCCCGCTGATTGGCAAGGATTTGCAGGCACTCAAACTAAACCGGGAAAATCAAGCCGTCTACGCACAGCATGCGCTCGACATCGCCCGCAAGCTGCACCAGATGATGCAGGATCAGCAGGAACTGCACCAGAAGCTCAACAGCAAAAGCACGCCGGACAAAGAAGACGAGGACAGCAAAAAAGTCGCCCAACACTTGCGTCTGCTGGTCAATTTCAATGAAACCGAAGCCGATGGCTTTGCCATTGTCAGTAGCGGCGAAAGCAAAGCGTTCAGTGACAGTGGTGGCCAATACCGGATTTTCAGTACCGAATTTGATCGGACTCTCCCGGCACAATCGCTGGCGCGCGCTGCCGAACTGCGTACCTTGCGCATCCAGCTGGATGAGCACATCGCCCGCCAAGGCATTAATATGACCCGCCTGACCCGCCAGCTGCGGCAGATGTTCTCACTACCCCGTTGGGATGGCTGGGATTTGGGCAAGGAAGAAGGTTATATTGACGGTCGTCGCCTGACACAGCTAGTGACCAACCCGGCAGAACGCCGCCTGTTCAAACGCGAAGCCACTCCGCCGCGCAGCGATGCACTGCTCACCTTCCTGCTGGATTGCTCCGGCTCGATGAAAGTGCATGCGCAACCTATTGCGACCTTGCTGGACATCTTTGGACGTGCCCTGGAACAGGCGGGTATCCAGAGTGAAATTCTCGGTTTCACGACCGGCGCATGGAATGGCGGGCGCGTGGCACAAGCCTGGCAACAACAGGGCAGTCCCCAACACCCTGGGCGTTTGAATGAAGTGCGGCAAATAATCTATAAAGACATGGACACCAGCTGGCGACGGGCACGTCCGTCGATTGCGGCGCTCTTAAAAGCGGATTTATACCGCGAAGGGGTTGATGGTGAGGCGGTCGATTGGGCGTGTGAACGTCTGCTGCAGCGTGACACGCGTCGTCGCCTGCTGATGGTGATCTCGGACGGCTGCCCGATGGATGGCGCGACCCAACAGGCCAATGATCCGTTTTATCTGGACAATCACCTGCGGCAAGTCGTCGAACGCCACGAAAAACAGGGCATGGTCGAGATTTATGGCTTGGGTGTCGGCCTCGATTTAAGCCCCTACTACCGGCATAACCTGCCGATTGATCTAGAAGCTGGGGTCAATTATCAGTTGTTTGCGGATATTCTGGCCTTGTTCCGGCACTAAAAGCCGCCAACTTGTCCAGTAATGCCTGCTTGTCGGCATCGGGCAAAAAGCTGGCCGTAAAACTGTTGCGCGCCAATTGCAGCGCCTGCTCACGGCTCATGCCCAGCGCTTCCTGTACCGCGATAAAGTTCTCGGTCAGGTAGCCGCCGAAATAAGCCGGGTCATCTGAATTTACGGTGACCCGCACGCCCTGCTCCAACAACGCCAGCAGGTTGTGATCCCGCATGCTTACAAATACCCGCAGCTTGGTATTCGATAAAGGGCAAACCGTCAGTGGCACCCCCGTTGCCACCAGATGCGCTAACAGCGCAGGGTCTTCTGAGGAACGGACACCGTGATCAATCCGGCTGACTTCAAGCACCTCCAGCGCCTGCCAGACATACTCCGGTGGGCCTTCTTCCCCAGCATGGGCGACTGTTAAAAACCCGGCTTGGCGTGCCGCAGCGAATACCCGTGCAAATTTCTCAGGGGGATGACCTTGCTCGGAGCTATCCAGCCCGACCGCAATGATTTTATCTTTAAACGGTAAAGCCTGTTCCAGCGTTTTGAACGCCTCTGCTTCGGGTAAATGGCGCAGGAAACACATAATCAATCGACTGGAGATTCCCAGTTGTGCCTGCCCATCCGCCAACGCGCGGCTAATCCCGTTCACTACGGTCGCGAAAGCGATGCCCCGATCAGTATGCGTTTGTGGATCAAAAAAGGGTTCAGTGTGCAGAACGTGCTGTGCATGACAGCGTTGCAGGTAAGCCCAGGTCAGGTCGTAAAAATCCTGCTCATGCTGCAGGACATTCGCACCCTGATAATAAATGTCGAGAAAATCCTGCAGATTATTGAACTGATAGGCAGCGCGTAACGCTTCCACACTGTCAAACGGCAGGCTGATCTGGTTGCGTTGAGCCAGCGCGAACATCAGTTCCGGCTCCAGGCTACCTTCAATGTGCAGGTGCAGTTCGGCTTTGGGTAACTGGTTCAGAAAATCGTGCATGGTCGCGTGCGTATTCATGGGGCAAGTCCTCGTCACATCATTTGCTATGCCCCCAGTTTACCAGATTGGGTTGGACTGGGGGCTGTTACAAACTTACACCATTCAGTCGGGATTAACGACGCGGTGGAGGTGAATTCCGACCCGTTGTTGTGGTAGTGCTAGTAGTACCTGTTTTGGTAGTACCAGTACCGCTGGTCGACGTACCGGACTTTGTGGTCGTTTGTGCATTTTTAGCAGGCGCTTCGGTGTACTCATCCACGGACAGCTGGCTGTCTCCGTCCTTGTCTTTGCTGGCAAAGGCCCACACCAAACGACCTGTTTCTGAGCTACCCAATGCAGACATTTCATCCAATGACAAGGAGGCATCGCTGCCTGCAGTCAGGCTGAAAGCGGTCGCAGCTTGTGCTGCTGTTTTGTCAGCGAAAGCAGCGGCAAACTCTGCTGCACTCACGCTACCGCTTTTGTCAGTGTCCATCACGCCAAACATGGAGGAGGTACGTTCTGCACGGCGGGCATCATCCGCAGCCTTGAATTCAGCGAAGGACAGGAATGTGTCGGTATTGGTGTCAGCGGCGTTAAATTCTGTTGTCTTGCCAGCGAGCATTTCTTCACGGGAGATAATGCCATCACCGCTGGTATCGTATTTGAGCAGCATTTGTACCATGTCACTTTGTTGCCCAAGGACGGAGTCATCCGCAAATACAGGAGCAGACAGGACACTGGCCAAAACGGCGATAGACAGGAATGTTGTTTTCATTATTGATCACTCTATTATTAATATTTAATTTTAGTAATTTGGATTTCGCTGGCGGCGCTGGGGTGTGCTGCCAACGGAGTGAATCATAGTCATAATGAATTGACTAATCAATGCAGTTTATTCGTATTTTAGAAACTTCACATTTTCTCCACAATCTCCGCCAGCTCGGGGCGTCGGGGATAATTCGTGATGCCCCCGTTTACCCGATTGGATAAACGGGGGCTTTCCATGACTGGATGATTACTGCTGGCAGCCATTCCACCAGCACGGGCGGGTGCGGATAAAGTTCAGCAAAGCCTGATGCTTGTAAGCTTGCGCCAGTGGCTGGGTAATGTATTCCTTGCTGCCCCAGGAGCCGTAACGACGGTAGCTACGCGGTGCAGAAAAGTGCATGAACAGAGTCCCATTTTCACGCTTCCAGCCTTCCAGAAACTGGGTGTAGTAGCGCCCCATGTTCGGATGACGGTTGGCCTGATACAGCAGTGGATTCGGCATTTCCATATCGTGTTTGGTTTTGAAGTCCACTAAGCCCTGCCCGCCTTCATACGCCATCAGCTTGACGCCGTACTTGTCGGCAATCGCCTTTTGTTTGCGCACGAAACCCAGTACATTGTTAATCGAATAGCGGTACTGGTCATCCGTTAATAACTTGAACGTTTCATTCAGGTCACGCACCAAGCGGATTGACTGATGATCACCGAAGAAATACGGGCCAATCGCCAGCGCATCCGCATGTTTATAAGCCTCTTTGTGCCCGAGGATAATTTCAGCCACTTCTTCGTTGATCGTCCAGCCGGACAGAATGCGCACCAGCCGTTGTGAGCCACCGAACACACGCTCCCAGATCTTGAAAATTTCCACCGAGCGCTCAGAGTAGTAACGATAGCCTGCCCGATTCTTGTTGGTATCCAAACGGCGTGCCATCCCTTGGTCACGCACGTAATTCCCTTGCAGGAAAATGAAATTCCAGGTTTCGTTGCTGTATTCGATATGTGGTTTCAGATTCGGGTTCAAGGTCTGCTTGACCAGCTGGGCAAAACGGGTGACATAATCATCGTCAGCCGCGTGGTGAATGGTAAACCAGGGGTTGGCGTTCAGGCGGTTAGCCAGTGCAATCTGGATCTCAATCGGAGCACCCCGCTCGGTCTGGGTTCCCCCCCAGGTCGCATCGGTCATTTTCTGGCGCTGGTTCCAGGAAGACTGCGGGTTATTGCTGACCCCGCTCAGGTTCATGAAGCGAATCGACTTGAAGTCCTTCATGTAGTCCAGATAATCCGGGTTAAAGATCAGCTGGGCGTAGTTTTGTACGAACGGCTGGAAATTACCGGGGCAAGCGCGTGCATCCGGTACCCGCTTAAAGGGATTGTTGGCACAAATACCATCCGGCGGCAGAATGCGGATGTTGCGCACATAGTTGCGTGGGTCAGACTCAAGAATGCGCAGCGTCGCATCAAATTTATTGTCCTGACCTGCATACAGCTCAATGATGTCACGCCCTGGCTGGCTACTGACAATTTTGGCATCAGCACCGTATTGCATCTTGCCCACACCGTCATAGAGCACGGTATACTGGCCGCCCGGAATCACCGCACCCGGCAGATTACTTAAAAAGCGGGTACCGGCCATTTGGCCATTCAGACGCGCTGGCCAGCCATTGCCATCCATTTGTACGTTGGCGCCGGTCAACCAGGGACGGGAATCCTCGAAAGTCAAAGCCGCCCTGAACAAATCAATAAACGGCATACTGGCATCATCTTCTGTCAGTTCGTTGGTATTGGTGCCCAAGGGTGAGTTCTGGTTACTGGCGCTCAGCACGGGTGTGGCCAGCAGCATGCACACCGCTGCCGTCATACCCAGCCCAAGTTGTTTCAGTAATTGTTTCAGTGAAAGTGACATTATTTCTGGATTCCTCTATCTTGTCGTATTCAGGTGACACTAAGCCTAGCGTCTAGTTCACTGCTTATAAAGTAGTGAATGATCAAATGTAGCAATTTTCCCACAAAAGTATTATTTAAAGCTGTTTGCCTGCACTACCCACAAGCATTACAATTGCGCCGCAACATAAATTTTATATCTATTCAAGACTTACTGGAGTTAAATCGTGGCTATTGAACGTACCATTTCCATCATCAAACCGGATGCAGTTGCCAAAAATGTGATTGGCCAAATCTACAGCCGCTTTGAGAATGCCGGCCTGCAAATTGTTGCCGCAAAAATGCTGCACATGAGTCAGGCACAGGCGGAAGGTTTCTATGCCGTCCACAAGGCACGTCCCTTTTTCGGTGACCTGGTTAGCTTTATGACTTCCGGCCCTGTGATGGTACAGGTTCTGGAAGGTGAAGATGCTGTGGCCAAAAACCGCGAACTGATGGGCGCAACCAATCCGAAAGAAGCGGCTGCTGGCACCATTCGCGCTGACTTTGCTTCAAGCATAGACGAAAATGCAGTCCATGGCTCAGATAGCCTGGAAAATGCGGCTATTGAGACCGCATTCTTCTTTGGTACTGACGGCGTCGCTCCACGTACCCGTTAATCCCCTGTTTAAGGTAAGGTCATCTGTGTCTGCTACTGCGCCAAAAGTCAATTTACTCGATTTCAGCCATGAGGGTTTGAAAGCCTATTTCACGTCTATGGGTGAAAAGCCCTTTCGTGCCACTCAGGTGATCAAGTGGTTGCACCAAATGAGCGTCGATGATGTCGGGCAGATGACCAACCTGAGCAAATCCATGCGCACGTTTCTGCAGGAACATGCAGAGATTCGAGCACCGGACATTGCCCTGGAACAACAATCGGCTGACGGCACCTGTAAATGGGTGTTGCGGCTGGCTGATGGCAATGCCATCGAAACCGTTTTCATCCCGGAGGAAGATCGCGGTACGCTGTGTATCTCCTCTCAAGTCGGTTGTGCGCTCGATTGCACCTTCTGCTCAACGGCCCGGCAGGGCTTTAACCGCAATTTGACGGTCGCGGAAATCATCGGCCAACTCTGGATTGCCAAACGTGCCTTGCAGGCCGACCCCAAAGGTCACCGTGCCGTCACCAACGTGGTGATGATGGGCATGGGTGAACCTTTACTTAATTTCGAACCGGTAGTCGCTGCTTTACAGCTGATGATGGACGACAATGCTTACGGCTTGAGTCGCCGCCGCGTTACGGTCAGCACGTCCGGCGTACTACCGGCGCTGGATCGCTTAGGTGATGCACTTGATGTGTCACTGGCCGTTTCACTGCATGCGCCCAATGATGAGCTGCGCAACAAGCTGGTACCGGTCAACCGCAAATACCCGATCAGCCAGTTACTGGACACCTGTCGGCGTTTTCTGGCCAAAAAAGACACCCAGCGCAAACACATTACCTGGGAATACGTGATGCTGGACGGTGTCAATGACAGTGACGAGCATGCCCGTGAACTGGCCGTGTTACTGGAGGGAATTCCCTCAAAAATCAATTTGATCCCGTTTAATCCCTTCCCGGACACCCGCTACCGGCGCTCCAGCAATAACCGTATTCATCGCTTTCGCGACATCCTGATAGACTCAGGTTATACTGTCATGACGAGAAAAACACGGGGCGATGATATTGATGCTGCTTGTGGTCAACTGGCAGGGGAAGTCAATGACCGGAGCCGCAGGGAAATACACTTCGCCCGGATTGAACAAGGGCAATAACAATGAAAAAAAGTACCGTACTGGCCGCATTAATGCTGTCGGTTGTTGTAGCTATGAGCGGCTGTAGCACCACTGTAAAAAACAGTAAAGCCGACAAGGCAGGCGAATATTACGCACAACTGGGCATTGGCTACCTGCAAAAAAACCGGCTGGCACTGGCCAAGGAGTACCTGGAAAAGGCACTGGCAAAAGATAGCAACGACAGCGCAGCACAGCATTATTATGCGCTGTTGCAGGAGAGACTGGGCGACAACGAGAAAGCCGGGGTCTACTTTCGCAGAGCCATGCTGACTGACAGTAAAAACCCGGAACTGTTAAATAATTACGGCTCGCACCTCTGCCGAAATGGCCAATATGCGCAGGCAGTAGACGCTTTCATGGCAGCCTTGCGTGATCCACTGTACCAGACCCCGGAATATGCCTATACCAATGCGGCCACCTGTCTGCAAAAGCAAGGCCAGCAGGAGCAGGCTGAAACCTATTACCGTAAAGCACTAGACCGTAACCCGCGCTTTGCACTCGCACTGTATCAAATGGCGGAGCTGGAACATGCGCGGGGTGAAAATGCCAAGGCACAGGCTTTTCTTTACAGGTATAATGAGCAGTCCCGTAGCACAGCGGAAACCCTTATATTGTGCTACAAGATCAATCGAGCGCTGTCTGAAACAGCGCAAGCGGAAAAATGTGCCACCCACTTGCTGACACGTTTTCCAAATAGTAGCGAAGCAAAGACACTGAATTAAACACTGGAGTTGGGCGTGACGGAGATTACTGCAGACATGGACGTAGCACCTGAAAAGCAAACAAACAAAAAAGCACCCAGGGATGAGTCGGTCGTTAATCCGGGGGATTTGGGCGCCAAACTGAAAGCCTGTCGTGAAGAGGCTGATTTGAGCGTGGAACAGGCGGCTGTTGAGATGCGCCTGTCAGCCGTAATGGTCAAGGCAATGGAAGCGGAAAATTTCTCCGAACTGCCTGATCCACCCTATGTACGCGGCTACCTGCGCAGTTATGCCCGTCTGAATGGCAGTGACCCCAAGGCACTGATTCGCACTTATGAACTATTGCGCGGTGTTGACCCGGATTCTTTCGCCTTCACACCGACGGTTCCACTCAACCGGGTTGCCAAACCGCGCATGTCAGCCACCACCCTGAAAACACTGCTGCTGATCTTTGGCGTGCTCCTGTTGGGAATACTGTCAATGATCCCGGGTGTAAGTCAGTGGGCAGGTGATACCTGGCGCTCCTTTTCCGCACAAACGGCGGAAAGTCATCCGGCAACGATTGCGGCGGGCAATGCCGCAGGCGAAGTGGAACGCAGTTCGGAAGCGAATACCAGCTTGGCCACGTCCACCAGCGACAGCGCAACACCTGCCGCCACTGACACCAGCGTCACGCCCGCAGCCGATGCACCGCTACAAACGGCAGATGCCAGCACAACCGATGCCAGCATAAACAATGGCGAAGCCCCTCCTCCGGAAGCAGACGCGTCTCAGGATCTGGCCGCACCGGCTGAAACCGGCGATGAGACACCTAGCCCAGACGCTGATCTCGCTGCTGGTGACCAAAACACGGCAGACACAACAACGGACACCCCAACTGACGCGACAGACACGACAGACGCGACGGCTTCAACCGATCCTGCTCTTATCTCAGCCACAGCGATACCGGCTACCGCAGACACAGCAACCGATCCAGCCCAAACTGCTCAAACTACTGCCACTGATGCGGCTACTCCGGCTGATCAGACCGCTCAGGCAGCCGCAAGCACCGACACCAGTACAGTTAGCCCAGATGCAGCAGCGGCTGCCGTGCCCACACCGGCTACGACCGCGTCGACCTTTTCACAGCCTATCGATGGCGAAGTAGTCGTACGCATGGAGTTCACCCAGGAAGTCTGGATGCAGGTCAAGGATGGCAACAAGAAGTCCATTTTTGAAACGCTGAACACCGCCAATACCTGGAAAGAATTCAAAACCCGCACGCCTTTATCCTTCAAAATCGGTAATGCGCCCGGCGTGCGCGTTTATCTGAATGGCCAGCTGTTTGATCAGACGCCTCATACGCGCGGCAGCGTGGCACGCTTTACGGTAGACTGACCCCATGGCAAAAAATATTCAATCGGTGCGCGGGATGCGTGACATCCTGCCAGATGACGCTGCCAGCTGGCAGTTTCTGGAAAAAACGGTCGCCGAGCTGCTAAACAGCTATGGCTACCGCGAGATGCGCACGCCCTTACTGGAATCAACCGATCTGTTCAAGCGGGCAGTCGGTGATGTCACGGATATTGTTGAAAAGGAAATGTACACCTTTGCTGACCGCAATGGTGACAGCCTGTCTTTGCGCCCGGAAAATACCGCGAGTTGTGTGCGTGCCGGGATTGAACACGGTCTGCTTTATAACCAGCAGCAGCGTATCTGGTATATGGGGCCGATGTTCCGCCATGAGCGTCCACAAAAAGGCCGCTATCGCCAGTTTCACCAGATCGGGGCGGAAACCTTCGGGATTCCCGGGCCGGATATTGATGCCGAGTTAATCGCCATGACTGCGCGTTTCTGGCAACAACTGGGTCTGAAAAATATCCGTCTGGAACTGAATTCCCTGGGTACACCCGCTGCACGGGCGGTTTATCGTGACGTATTGATCCAGTATTTTTCTGCGCAGCAGGATCTGCTGGACGAAGACGCCCGGCGCCGTTTGCTGACTAATCCCTTGCGCATTCTTGATACCAAGAATCCGGCGATGCGGGCACTGGTCGATGCAGCACCCAACCTGCATGATTATCTGGATGAACCTTCGCAAGCACATTTTGCCAATTTGTGTAAAATGCTGGACGGCATGGGCATCGCCTACCGGGTTAATCCGCGTCTGGTACGTGGACTGGATTATTATTCACTCACCGTATTCGAATGGGTAACTGACGAGCTGGGCGCACAAGGCACGGTGTGTG
This sequence comes from uncultured Thiothrix sp., assembly GCA_964293125.1. GTDB lineage: Bacteria > Pseudomonadota > Gammaproteobacteria > Thiotrichales > Thiotrichaceae > Thiolinea. The sequence continues at coordinate 22,410 of CAXYXY010000052.1, forward strand.
CGGGCGGGCGGTATGACGGGCTGGTCACACAACTGGGTGGACACGACACACCCGGCTGTGGCTTTGCGATGGGTGTGGAACGCCTGCTTGAACTGATGCAGGCACAAGGCAATAGCATTCCTACCCCCGTGCCGGATATTTTTCTGATCATGGCGGGCGATGCGGCCACGCTGGCTGGCATGGTATTGGCCGAACAGCTGCGTACTGCGCTACCCTCACTCCGCTTGCAGGTGAGTGCAGGCGGCGGCAGCTTCAAGGCACAAATGAAACGTGCTGACAAATCTGGCGCACGCTATGTGCTGATTCTGGGTGAAAACGAACTGGGTAACGGCCAGATCAGCCTGAAATCCTTGCGCGACGCGCAGATGGAACAGACCACGCTGTCACTTGACGGGCTGGCACAAGCACTCACTGCTTATATTTAACTTGCTATTTAACCACAGAATAAAGAACGGAACGATAAAACCAGTATGATCAACAGGAACATGATGAATTGCACGATAGGGGCTAAAGCATGAGCGACTATAAAACCGACGAAGAAAAAGCAGAAGACCTGAAAGCCTGGTGGCGCGCCAATGGCAATTCGGTGATTGCGGGTGTAGCACTGGCAATAGCCGGTTTGTTTGGCTGGGAATACTGGCAGGGCATGAAGGTCAGTACTGCCGAGGCCGCTGCTACTTTGTATACCGAAAGCCAGACGACTGACGACATGGCTGTAGCTGCGCAAAAAATGCAGGCGTTGCAGAATGACTATCCTACCACACCTTATGCAGCACTGGCTTCGCTGGAAAGTGCCAAAACCTACGCAGAAAAAGGTGAGTATGAACCTGCGGCAGCGGCATTGAGCTGGGTAAAAGACAATAGCAAGGAACAGGAACTGAAGGATGTCGCGCAGATCCGGCTGGCACGGGTGCTGGTAGCCATGGGCAAATACGATGAAGCACTGGCTCTTGCCAACCAGAAACTCGGTGCCGCTTATGAATCACTGCTGGAAGAGCTGAAAGGTGATATTTATAGTGCGCAAAAGCAGGCTGAACAGGCTCGTACTGCGTATGAACGTGCTATCCTTACCAATCAAGCCGGTTCCAATGAGCTGATTCAGCTGAAACTCGATAACTTAGGCAAGGGAGCATAAGTTCACCCATGAGATCCATCGCCGCCGTTGCCCTTACGGTCTTAGCGGTCGTTTTAACGACACTAAGTGGCTGCAGCAGCCTGTCTGGCATGATGCTGCCTGCAAAAGACCCTAACCCGCCCAAAGAACTGAAAACCATTCAGGCGACTGCCAATGCGCGCACGCTCTGGCAGGTAGACACCGGCAGCAGCAGCGGCAAGGATTACGTACGTCTGCACCCTTATGTCGATGACACAGCAGTGATTGTGGCAGGCGGTGGTTCGGCCAGTGCCTGGAACAAGGACAATGGTGGCCTCCTGTGGAAAACACCGATCAGCGAAGAAATCACCGGTGGTGTTAATGGTGGTGACGATCTGGTCTTCCTCGGCACCAGTGCGGGCAGTGCAGTGGCACTGGATCGCAACAGTGGCAAGATTCGCTGGATTGAACGCCTGAACAGCGAAGTACTGTCTGTTTCCAGAGCAGAAAAAGGCCGGGTGGTGTTTCGTACCACCGACGGCACGCTCAGTGGCCTGTCCACCCAAACGGGTGAGATTGTCTGGCAACAGATTCGCCCTACCCCGCCGCTGTCTCTGCGAGGTGCGGGTGTACCGCTGATTGTCAGCGGGCTGGTGATGGCCGGTTTTGATAATGGCACGATCACGGCCTTTGATCTGAGTGCGGGCACCGGTGTGTGGGAAGCGATTCTTTCCGTGCCACGCGGGCGCAATGACCTTGATAAAATCACGGATATAGATGGTCGTCTGCAAGATGTTGGCTCCGCCTTGTTTGCCGCCAGTTATAACGGACAAATTGCCGGTATCAATATGGCAGACGGTAAAATCGGCTGGTCACAACCGTTCTCATCCTATACGGGTGTTGATGCGGATTCGGGCGGTCTTTATACCGCCAATCAGGACGGTGACATCTGGAAGCTGAACCCGCAGACCGGCGCACCGGTTTGGAAGATGGATGATCTGCAGGGTCGTTCCCCTATGACACCGATCCTACTTGGCAATTACCTACTGATCGGCGATTTTGAAGGCTATCTGCACTGGGTCAACAATACCAATGGGCAGATCGTTGCCCGCACGCGCAGTGACAGTGCCGGTTATACTGTCCCCCCCGTTAAAAACGGCAATGTGATTTATACCTTTGGTAAAAGCGGCGTACTTGCTGCACATACCATCCAGTGATGACCCATTAATGAAACCTGTTCTTGCCCTGGTGGGCCGCCCTAATGTGGGCAAATCAACCCTGTTCAATCGTTTGACACACTCGCGTGACGCGCTGGTTGCCAACTTTCCGGGCTTAACACGTGACCGTAAATATGGCACTGGTTCCATGTTTGAACGCGACTATCTGGTGATCGATACCGGTGGCTTGAGTGGCGAGCAGGTCGGCATCGATGAATACATGGCACGGCAGACACTCACCGCGATTGATGAAGCCAATGCCATCCTGTTTATTGTTGATGGCAAGGAAGGCATGAATGCGGGTGATGAACAGATTGCCCAGCAGTTACGTCTGACGGGTAAACCGGTTTTTCTGGTGATCAACAAGACTGACCGGGTTGACCCTGATCAGGCCTCTGCCGAATTTTTTGGGTTTGGTTTCACTGAGGTTTATCCGATCGCTGCGGTGCACAACCGGGGTGTCACGACGATGATGGATGAAATACTCAGCCATTATCCAGCGGATGCAGATGACGATATTGGCCCGGAAGACGACGACAGTATTCGTATCGCCTTTGTGGGTCGCCCGAATGTCGGCAAGTCCACACTGGTCAACCGGATTCTGGGCGAAGAACGCGTCATTGTGTTTGACCAGCCGGGCACGACCCGCGACAGTATTTTCATCCCGTTTGAGCGTAATGAACAAAAATACACCCTGATCGATACAGCGGGTGTGCGTCGCCGCAGCCGGGTCAATGAAGTCATTGAAAAATTCAGTATCGTCAAGACACTGGATGCGATCCACGCGGCCAATGTCGTGATCATGGTGGTGGATGCCCACGAAACCATCGCCGATCAGGATGCCCACCTGCTGGGCCTGATTCTGGATGCGGGTAAAGCATTGGTATTGGCCATCAACAAATGGGATGGCCTGGATAGCGATGCGCGGGATGCGATTAAAGGGCAGCTGGAAGTTAAACTGCCGTTTCTGAACTTCGCGGACAAACATTTTATATCCGCGTTGCACGGCACGGGTGTTGGCCATTTATACAAGTCCATTCATGAAGCCTATGACTCGGCAATGCTGAAAGTGCCGACTTCACGCCTGACGCGGATTCTGGAAACAGCCGTACAAATGCATCAGCCACCCCTGATTGGTGGGCGTCGTATCAAGCTACGCTATGCGCATCAAGGGGGCAGCAACCCGTTTGTTGTTGTCATTCATGGCAATCAAACCGACAAGGTACCGGTGTCTTACCAGCGTTATCTGATCAATTATTTTTATCAGACGCTGAAATTAAAAGGCACACAGGTTAAACTGGAATTCAAGACCGGTGAAAACCCGTATGAAGGCAAACGCAACAAGTTGACACCGCGTCAGGAATACAAGAAAAAACGCTTAATGAAGTTCGTCAAGAAAAGTAAATAAAATAAAGACAGACCGCATTTAGTGACAAGGTAACCATTGCCCATCAGCGGCAATGGTCAGCAACAACAGCCTATAGGGGGCTTTGTGGAACACAATACAACCGATCTGTTACAGGGCATTTTACTTTTGCTGGTGATGTCAGTGGCGGCTGTCACAGCCTTCCGCGCCTTCAAACTGCCGCCGATTCTTGGTTACCTGCTGGTCGGTGCGATCAGCAGCGAACACGCATTGAGCTTTCTCCCCGACCACACACCCATCGAATTCATGGGTGAAGTGGGCGTGGTTTTCCTGCTATTTGCGATTGGCCTGGAATTTTCCATCCAGCAGTTCATGGCGATGCGCCGCACGGTGCTGGGTTTGGGCGGCTTGCAGATGACCTTGTCAACACTGGCTGGCTTTGGCGCACTGTATTACATGGGTATTTCCTGGGAAGGCTCATTAATCGCTGCCGGGGCGATGGCCTTGTCCTCGACTGCCATTGTGGTAAAGCAGCTCACCGATCAGGGGGAAATGAATGCCCGACACGGCCAGATGGCCTTGGGTGTACTCCTGTTTCAGGACATCGCCGTCGTTCCTTTCCTGATCATTATTCCGATTCTGGGCGGGGGTATGGATGCAGAAAGTGCCAGCATCGGCAGCATGGCGCTGCAGGCGGGTGTCAGTCTGCTTACCCTGGTTGTCATGCTGGTGGTGGCTCGCTATGCGATGCGTCCCCTGTTCCATTACATCGCCAATGCTGACTCCATTGAGCTTTTTAATATCACCGTGTTGCTGGTCGCCCTGACAGCCGCCTGGATCACCCAGTCACTCGGCATGTCGCTGGCGCTAGGTGCCTTCCTGGCCGGAATGATGTTGAGTGAAACCGAATACAAGCATCAGATCGAAAGCGAGATTCGTCCGTTTCGGGACATTCTGATGGGCTTGTTCTTCATCACGGTGGGTGCCAAACTGGATTTAATGGTACTTCCCGACCTGTGGCAGCCAATCCTGCTGCTGGTTCTGGGTCTGACCATCGGCAAAGCATTGCTGATCGCCGGGCTTACCCGCTTTTTTGCTGCCGAATCAGGCGTCTCGCTGCGCACCGGGCTGGTGCTGGCGCAAGGTGGGGAATTTGGTTTTGCCCTGTTGGCGCTGGCACTCAGTAACAGTTTGCTGACCAATGATGAGGTGCAGGCCGCTCTGGCTGCCGTTGTCATCAGTATGGCGATTGCTCCGTTGATCATCCGCTCGAATGACAAAATTACCCGGCTGGCACTAGGGGCAGGTTACCTTAAACAACGTTACAAGGATGCACACAGCTTCAGCCTTGAGGTCAAGGAAGTGGAAGATCATGTCATCATCTGCGGCTATCGCCGTATCGGGCAGGGTCTGGGGAGTCTGTTGCAGGAACAGGGTATTCCTTATATCGCGCTGGAGCTGGATTCGAAGATTGTCAAGGAAGCCTGGGAAGCCGGTGACCGGGTTTATTATGCCGATGCCAGCCGCCCGGAAATCCTGATTGCCGCCGGTATTTACCGTGCCCGGCTGGTCGTTATCACGGTTTCTGATGAAGAGGCTGCACTGCGCATCACTGAAGCGGCTCGTAAAAAACAGGCCGATATTCAAATTCTGGTGCGTACCCGCGATGATAGCTACAAGGAAGAATTCATCGCTGCCGGTGCCACGGAAGTCCTGCCCGAGTTCCTGGAAGCCAGTATCATGATTGCCCGCCGTGTTCTGGAGAAACTGTCTTTGTCCGGTGACGAAGTTTCCGAAGTTATGGAGCGCATCCGTGGCGATGGCTACCATGTCCTGAAAAGCTTTTTCCACGGCGAAGAATACAAACCTGGCAAAAGTGTGACTGAAACTTTCTTGCATACGGTAGTCCTGCAGGAAAATGACTACGCCATTGGCATGAAAATCGCAGATTTGCACCTTGGGAAACTGGGCGTCGAGCTGAAATCATTGCGGCGCGGTGAGATTCGCGGCGACCAGCCATCGGCTGATATGGTACTGCAGGTGGCAGACAAACTGGTACTGGAAGGTAAAAAAGACCGCTTTGCCGCTGCGGATAAACGCCTGCGGGGTGAGCAAAGAGACAAAGAAACTAAAGAAGCCAAGGACACAGTTGCAGCTATCAAAGAAAGTGCTAATGATGTCAAATAATTAAGCAGTACGCGGGTAAAATCGGCAAATGGAAAGCCCAGCGTTACTTATTTGGGGAACCATCTTCGGAGCCATTGGCCTTGGTTTCTTTACCTACGGGAGAAGGCAAAAGGCAGTAGTTCCATTGTTTACCGGCGTCGCTTTATTTGTCTTTCCTTACTTTCTCGACAGTCGTAACTTCCCCATCCTGCTGGGTGCGCAGCCCAGCCTGACAGATG
>CAXYXY010000053.1:0-28484 GCA_964293125.1 uncultured Thiothrix sp.
TATCAGTCGTTTCGTTTCGTTGTTGCCCTGAGTGAGTGGCGCATTATACAGACCAGCAGAAACCCGTCAACCTACTTTTTTCATAAAACTGAAATTAATTTACGGTCACTTTGGCAAACTTGCGTTTGCCTACCTGGAATACTGCTACCGTTCCTTTGGCAATCAATACATTACGGTCTTCGACCTTCTCACCATCAATTTTTACCGCACCCTGCTGTATCATGCGAAAAGCATCCGAAGTACTGCCCACCAAGCCCGCATCCTTCAAAAGATTGGCGATTGGCAGGCTGGCATCCTGGCTGGTAACTACAAGCTCCGGCATATCATCGGGCATCGCGCCCTTCTGGAAACGGGCAATAAACTCCTCACGTGCGCCCACTGCTGATGTCTGGTCGTGAAACCGAGTGACAATTTCCTCAGCCAGCAAGAACTTTATGTCACGTGGATTTTTCCCTGCCGCCATTTCCTGCTTGAGTCGGGCAATCTCTGGCAAGGGGCGGAAGCTTAACAACTCGAAGTAGCGCCACATCAGCTCATCCGAAATCGACATGATCTTGCCGAACATATCATTGGGTGCATCGGTGATACCTATATAGTTACCCAGTGACTTGGACATCTTATTGACACCATCCAACCCTTCCAGCAGCGGTAGAGTAATGACTACCTGCTGCTCCTGGCCGTATTGACGCTGCAATTCGCGCCCGACCAACAGGTTAAACTTCTGATCCGTCCCGCCCATCTCTATATCAGAACGCAACGCAACCGAGTCGTAGCCCTGCACCAAGGGATACAGAAACTCATGGATCGCAATCGGCTGACCCGACTTGTAACGTTTATTAAAGTCATCGCGCTCCAGCATGCGGGCAACAGTGTGCTTGGCAGTGAGCTGTATCATTTCCGCCGAACTCATCTGCCCCATCCAGGTGGAGTTGAAGGCCACTTCGGTTTTCTCAGGGTCAAGGATCTTGAAGACCTGCTCCTGATAAGTCAGTGCATTCTCTTTGACCTGTTCTTCTGTCAATGGCGGGCGAGTGGCTGATTTGCCGGTAGGGTCACCGATACGGCCGGTAAAATCGCCAATCAGGAAAATAATATGGTGACCGGCATCCTGAAACTGGCGCATTTTATTGATGACAACCGTGTGCCCAATGTGCAAGTCAGGGGCAGTTGGATCAAATCCAACCTTGACCCGCAGTGGTCGCCCTTTCTTCAATTTGGCGACCAACTCCGATTTAATCAGGATTTCTTCTGTTCCACGCTCAAATTCGCTCAAAATACCAGCAAACTGTTCCATCTAATAATTCCTAATGATTGACAACAAAACTTTTTTACCCTAAAAAGCGGGGTAAGCTTATCACGAATTACTAGCTTGAATAGTATCGTCTCAAGCCGTAGTGCGAGTTAAACAAATACATGCATAAGGCCGGTCAGCTCTGTTCCCGAGAGGAGTTCAGTACTGATTAAGTGTTGACTGACTAAGCTTTGGATACCTTTGTGTGAACGATTTGAGGGTTGTAGAGAACTTGAGTTCATGCGAAGCAAAGGACATGCATACACGGAGTTGCTACATTGTTAAATACAACTAAAACGCCCCCGCGCCAGCAGAACAACAACCAAAAATGGGCTCAGGCAATGGAACGTTACAAACTCCCGGCTGGAGGCATAGAAGTCTCGGTCGGCAACAATACAACCAAGCTATCTACTGTGAGTGCGGTCACCGCATCTTCTGCAGCAGATTTTCCTAAAACGCAGATGCCTCCTAAAGCGCCATCTGTTGTCTCTGCTCCCCGCAAGCTCAGGCCGGTAAACTACCTTGTCACTCGTGCACTGATTCTGGTGGGCGCATTGGCCGCATTTGGTAATATTCCGGTGCATTCCAAGGTTTATTTCGATGGCGAGCAGACGCCTGATCTCTCGGCTGAAGCGCGCATGGCCTTAATGGATGCCCGTGAACCACAAGCACTGGCTTTACCTTCCGCTGAAGAAACAGAAACTTATGCCGGTTTTGCTGCTGAAGTCTTACCTTCTGCGGCCAATGGCGCCTGGAATTTGCACGCTATCGCGGGAGGAGACTCACTTGAAAATATTATTGAGCCGCTCAAGGTCAACACCAGCGTAGCAGATTTGACAGCCGATGAGGAAGTCAGGAAAACACTGGCTGATCTCAAGGCTACCAACAAGCTCCTGATTCAGGTAGACAATCAGGCGATCAAACAACTGATCTATGCGACCGGCAAACGCAGCGCCTACATCGTCTCCCTTCAAGACGGTAAATACATCGGCAAATGGGATAGCACCCTGTTTGAAGAGCAGAACAGCCGAATCGCCTTCACCATCCGTAATCCGTTCCACTATGAGGCCAACAAGGCCGGTCTGCCCACTTCAGTCACGCTCCAGCTCAGCAAGATTTTCAAAGGCGATGTGAACTTCCGCCGCATCGCTATTGGTGACCAGATTAGTGTCATTTTCGAAGACTACTATTACCAAAGCGAACGAATTTTTACCAATGACATTCTGGCTGCCGAATTCAACCACCGGGGTGAGATTCACCAACGCATTCGTTTTGCTATGGCAGACAATAAAGTGCGCTACCTCGCACCTGACAGCGACCTGGAACTAAAACAGGTTGCCTTTAGCCGTTACCCACTCAAAGGTGGGCGGTTATCGTCAGGTTTTGGCTCGCGCCGTCACCCGGTATTTGGCTACCGCCGCATGCATACCGGCACCGATTTTGCTGCACCGCGTGGCACCCCGATTTATGCGACGGGCGATGGCACGGTCAGCTATGTAGGCCGCAAAGGCGGCTACGGCAAAGCCATCCAGCTGCGTCACTTTGATGGCATCAGCACACTCTATGGTCATATGTCAGACTATGAGAAAGGACTGAGCAGCGGCAGCAAAGTCAAACGGGGTGATATCATTGGCTATGTCGGCTCAACGGGCACCTCAACCGGCAATCATGTTCACTATGAATTTCAGATTGGTGGCAAACAGTACAACCCAATGACAGTTGCCTTACCTCAAACGGGCATACTCAGTGCGGCAGAAATGCGTGATTTCAAGAACTATGCCCGCAGCATGACCTCCCAGTTATTGCGTTTGCGTGACACCGCAGCGATTGATCGTAATGTTGATCAGCAGTTTGGGGGCTAAATACTTCTCTACTGAGTTCAACTACTGTAATTACAGTAGTTGAACTCACAGCAAGGCCGGACTTTTCCAGCCTTGCTTGCAAAACGACTTATCTGTTATTCACGACCCTTCGGTCATTTCCTGTCAATAAAATGCCTGCTATAGCCCACACTATACGCATCTTAGCCACGCATTTTTGCTGAAACCTAACCAGCAGCAGAGTCATGAACAGAATCATTACCGGTTTACTATTACTTGTCTTTCTGACCTGCCTGGATCTTGCGGCATTCCCTGCTTCTGCCCAGACCCAGCCAGCAGACTTTGTGCACGCACAGGGGCGCGAACTCCATGTCGGACAAACACCGCTACGCCTGCAAGCTATCTGTTTTTCCAATTATTACAATAAGACTGATCTGGATCTGCTGAGCTCAAACCACCACAGTGAACTCGACTTCCAGCGGGTTAAGGGCTTGGGGTTCAATGCTATTCGCTTTGCGATGAATGGCAACTGGTACGAGAATGACAAAAAAGCCTTCTGGCGCTGGCTGGATAAAAACATTGGCTGGGCGCGCAAACACGATATACGCCTGATTCTGGACTTGCATGTCCCTATCGCCAGCTTCTGGTTGGCTCCCAATCATCCCGAGACCAGTTTCGCCCTCTGGACTGACAAGCACATCCAGCAGCGTAATATTGCCTTATGGGAGGCCATCGCCACCCGTTACAAGGACGAAACCATTATCGCAGCCTATGATATTCTGAACGAACCCGTGACCAGCGATGCGGATGGCACACAATGGCGCGAACTTGCACAACAGATGGTAAACGCCATTCGCAGTATTGACACTAACCATCTGATTGTTGTTGAACATCTGTATGGTGTCAACGAGCGCTATGGCACACTCGGCATCGAGACGCAGTTCCTGGTCAATGATCCGAACATTCTTTACGACTTTCATTTTTACGAACCGGTTGAATATACCCATCAATATGCCGCCTGGCTGGAAAATCCAATCGGTGATGGCGGTCATTACCCTGATAACACACGCCTTACGCCTACCGGCCAGCAGGTATTGCTCCCGGCTGCGCGTATTAGCACTTCCCCACTCTCCGCCGCTAACACGGAATGGCATGAGTACAACAGTGAAATAGTGCAGCTAACCGATTCAAGTGCCACCGCCGCCATCCCGATTATGACCATCCGGGGCGCTGGCCAGGGCAAGGTGTTTTTTGATGATATTCGCGTCTATGAATACGACCAGAACGGGCAAGCGCTCGGCCCAGTGCTCCATGAACCCGTGTCCGCAGACAGTATCTGGCAATGGTGGAGCTGGAAAAGCAGTGGCATGAACCAACAGCACGTTACCTTCAACCGCGAAACCGGTACAGGTAGCAATGACCAGCACAGCCTGTCGGTCACGCTGGGCAAGCCTACAGGCAATGAATCCCATGGGCCGGTCGGGTGGAGCAATGATCATCACTGGTTCCGGGTTACTCCCGGCCATTATTATCAGATCAGTGCAAACATGAAGTTTGAAAAGCAGTTTGAACAACAAGCAGACACTGATGAAACTGAAACTATTCCACTGGCCATTCCTGAACTGGATTTTTACACCACATCCGTAACGGGCGAACCTGCTTTTCTGGAACGCAACCAACCGTACCTTGAACACCAGTTCATGCAGCTCTTTCAGTTTGGCAAACAGCATAATGTACCCGTTTCCGTACTGGAGACCGGCTTGGTACGGCATGCCTTCGAAATGGAAGGCAAAGGCGGTATCCACTGGGTACGTGATCTATTGGATCTGTTCAAAAAGCATCAGGTTTCTTATGCCTGGTGGAATTATCACGGCGACCAGATGGGGCTTTTCCTCAGTGGGCAGGACAGTCCGCCAGATGCTTTGAACCTGACGCTGGCAGATACCTTTATCGAGCTACAGGCGGGTAATTCCGAATTATTCTACCGGGACTCCCTGCTGCCCGCTGAGGCATCCGAGCAGCCACCGGGTGGGCTTCGGCCTGATCAAGTGCCACAGTTCGTTGTTATCGGTTTCGATGACAATACCCAAGCTGCCGGCATAGACTGGGCGATCGACCTGTTTGCTGACCTGAAAAATCCAGCCGGTAATGGCAACGCAGATACCTACGATGGCCTGCCTGCCCGCACCAGTTTCTATATGAACACGCATGGCTTGGTGCAATGGCTGGAAGATGACCCGAATAAGCTAGTCGCCAGCCTGAAACAGCTCCCCACCAGCGGACACGAAGTCGGTAATCATACCCATAATCATCAGGCAGATTTAAACCAGGGCGAATGGAGTAAAGTAGAGGCTGTTTTATTACAGCTGAGCAAACCGGCATGGCGACCCAGAATCGAGCAGTGCTCAGAGTTATTACACTCGGTTGCAGGCATTCCACGCGATGCTGTGCAGGGCTTCCGCGCCCCCTACCTCAAATATAATCAAGACATGTTCTCCACTCTGGCCGAGCTGGGCTTCACTTACGATTCTTCGATAGAAGAAGGGCACAACCCACGCTTTGACGGGCGTAACTTTCGCTGGCCTTACACCCTGCATCACGGCTCGCCCGGTCACGCTGAATCCTGGCTGGCTGACCCACGCAATCCACTGAAGACCGAATTGGGGCAAACGCCTGAATTATGGGAGTTGCCCAATCACGTACTCATCATCCCGGATGACGAAACCAGCCTGCGCTACGGAATCAAGCCCGGCTTGTGGAAACATATCAAACAGCGTATCCCGCATTTGCAGAACAACCGCATGACCGGGTTTGACTACAACTTGTGGGTGAATGCTGCCCTCAGTGGCCAGCAGGTGACAGCCATCCTCAAATACAACCTGGACTTGCGGCTAGAAGGTAACCGTGCACCCTTCATGTTCGGCGCGCATACCCAGTATTACACCAACGCGGACTGGGTAAAACAACATGCGCCACAAGTGAGCATGGAAGAAATGCAGCAGGCTATTCGTGAGTTTCTGGAATACGCCCTCAGCAAACCAGCCGTAAGAGTACGCCCGGCACGCGACATTATCAGCTGGTGCCGTCATCCGGCAGCGCTGGAATAACGGGTATATCTACCGCCTAACCGAGATCAGCCTCTTCAATCCAGGCCATCTGGATCGCTTCCAGAATTTTCTCATTGGAATGATCAGGGTCATCATGAAAGCCATCTAACGCCATAACCCAGGCGTGTAAATCGGTAAAACGGATATAACGCGGATCAACGTCTTCATGCTTTTCAAACAGCTCGATGGCGATATCCAGCGTGTCCGTCCATTTCAGCTCATGCATCTGTAGCAACTCCTTAATGACTCTCTGAAACCATATTGATGGTATATCGGGGTAGCTCAATCACCAAATCGGTCTTACCGATAATAGTCTGGCAACTCAGGCGCGAATCGGGATCAACTCCCCATGCCTTGTCCAGATAGTCTTCTTCCTGATCACTGGCTTCCGGTAGAGTATCAAAGCCCTCACGCACATAGATATGGCAAGTTGTACAGGCACAGGATTTTTCACATGCATGTTCAATCTCTATGCCATTCTGCAAGGCGGCATCACACACACTGATACCGGGTTCAACGTCCAGCACGGCACCGTCCGGACAAATATCTTCATGAGGAAGGAAAATCAGTTGTGGCATCGTTATCGGTTTCCTGAAAATTCTTTAATATTATGCCCGGCCATTGCAGCACGCACGCTGGCATTCATCCGGCGGGCAACATAAAATTCGGCAGCTGTTTCCAACGCTTTAATCGCGGCTTCCAGCTTAGCGTGGTCACCTTGTTGACGGGCAAGCACCAGTCCGGCGCGTTTTTCCTGCAACAAGCTGCGCTCCTGTTCATCGAGCAGCTGTTCACCATCCGTCAGCAGTGCAGAATCCAGCGCTTCGAGCACACGATCTGCCTCAACTTGCTGCTCACGCAGACGGCGCGCTTCCATATCACCCTGCGCATTGCTCATCGAATCACGCAGCATGCTTTCAATTTCATGGTCACTCAGCCCATAAGAGGGCTTGACCTCGACACCGGCACTCACACCCGTCGATTCTTCGCTGGCAGTGACATTCAACAAGCCATCCGCGTCCACCTGAAACATGACCTTGATCCGCGCTGCACCTGCCACCATTGGCGGAATATCTCGCAGCACAAAGCGCGCCAGTGAACGGTTATCTTCCACCGTTTCACGTTCGCCCTGCAAAACATGCACCGCCATCGCAGTCTGGCCGTCTTTGAAGGTCGTGAATTCCTGGGCGCGTGCGACCGGAATGGTCGTATTGCGCGGGATCACTTTCTCTACCAGCCCACCCATCGTCTCCAACCCCAAGGACAGCGGGATAACATCCAACAGTAGAATCTCGGCATCGGGCTTGTTCCCGGCCAACAAATCCGCCTGAATCGCTGCACCCATCGCCACCACGCGATCCGGGTCGATCCCCACCAAGGGCACCTGCCCAAAAAACACGCCGACCTGTTCACGCACAGCGGGTACACGGGTGGAGCCGCCCACCATGACGACATCCTGAATAGCGTCTTTACCCAGATTGGCATCACGCAGCGCCCGCCGACAGGCTAATTGGGTTTTCTTGATCAGCGGCGCAATCAGGGTGTTCATCTGCGTCTGCGTTAAAATACCCGTCCAGTTACCCAGTGTGACTTCAACACGCTCAGCCTCACTCAAAGTTTCCTTGGCCGCACGCGCCACCACCAGCGCCTGTCTTAACAGGTACTGATCCTGAGCAACCTGCTCCCCGCCCTGTGCCAGCAACCATTCAGCAATAACATGATCGAAATCATCTCCGCCCAAGGCAGAATCACCACCGGTCGCGAGCACCTCAAACACACCTTTATTCAGGCGCAAAATGGAAATATCAAAAGTGCCGCCGCCCAGGTCATAAACCGCAATCACGCGCTCCGCCTGTTGCTCAGCCTCACTTTTTTTGTCTAATCCGTAAGCAACTGCTGCCGCCGTTGGCTCATTCAGCAGGCGATACACATTCAAACCGGCCAACCGCGCCGCATCACGGGTAGCCTGACGCTGTGCATCATCGAAATAGGCAGGCACAGTAATCACTACCCCGGCCAGCTCATCGCCCAGGCTTTGTTCAGCACGCTGTTTCAGGGCACGCAAAATTTCAGCAGAAACTTCTATGGCAGTCACATCGCCACCCGCCGTGCGAATGCGTGGCACACGAGCCTCACCTGCCGCAAACGTATACTGCAATTGCCCGCCCAAGGTCTGCAGATCTTCAATCCCGCGCCCCATCAGACGCTTGACGGACGCGAGCGTATTCATCGGGTCTTGCGCGGCAACCGCTTTAGCCGCCGCACCCACGACGGGTGCTTGCCCCTCTTGATACCGCACGACCGATGGCAATAAATGCACGCCATTTTCATCCGCCAGCGTATCCGCTTGCCCACTGCGTACCGTCGCGACCAGTGAATTGGTGGTACCCAAATCAATACCCGCCGCCAAACGATGTTGGTGGGGAGCAGTCGCCATCCCCGGTTCTGCTATTTGTAACAAAGCCATTACATTGCGTCCTCTAACCGCTCTTCCCGCGTCCGCACGTCTTCCAGCAGACGCTCGTAGAAACGCATTTTCAACATAATCTGTTTAGCCTCCGCATAACGCTCACGCTCCCATGCCAGGGCAAACGCATCTTCCAGTTGTTGGCTGTCAGCACGTAATTGCGTGCCGATCTCGTCCAGCGCATCTAATGCATCCGACGGCTCAGCGGCGGCTTCAGCCTCTTCAATGGTTTCGCGCAGTTCAATTTGCTGCATCAGGAAAGCAGTATCTGAAGAAGTATCACGTTCTTCGTCCATCAGCACCCCGGCCTGCTCCAGCAAATAGCGGGCACGCAAACGAGGCTGGCGCAAGGTAGCATGCGCCTCATTTAACAACGAGGTAATTTGTACCGCAATACGCCGCTCCTGATCGCTGCCATGCGCAAAACGGTCGGGATGGTAGCGGGATTGCAGCGCCCGAAAACGCTGCGTCAAAACACTCGGGTCAATCCTGAATTGTTGCGGCAAACCAAACAGCACGAACCAGTTGCGTGGTAAATCCTGCAACACATTCGGCTCCTGTCGGCTTTAAACGGTGAAGCTTTCGCCGCAACCGCAGCGCGCTTTTTCGTTGGGATTGGTGAATTTAAAACCTTCGTTCAGACCTTCACGGGTGTAGTCCAGCTCAGTCTTATCCAGATACACCAGACTTTTCGGGTCAACGATCAGCTTTAAACCATGATCTTCAAACACCGTGTCGGTAGTATCAATCGCATCCGCGAATTCCATGGTATACGCCATGCCGGAACAACCGGTAGTCTTCACTCCCAAACGCAAACCAACCCCCTTGCCACGTCCGGCAAGAAAATTGGCAACACGCTCAGCAGCTTTATCGGTCATGGTAATGGCCATAATATCAGCCCTGCTTGCTCTGAAAGTCTTCAATGGCTGCCCGGATAGCGTCTTCCGCCAGTACCGAGCAGTGAATTTTTACCGGAGGTAATTCCAGCTCCGCCGCAATATCAGTGTTCTTGATCTGCCGTGCCTGATCCAGTGTCTTGCCCTTGACCCATTCGGTCAGCAAGCTGGAACTGGCAATCGCCGAACCGCAGCCATAGGTTTTGAACTTGGCATCTTCAATCACGCCATCCGCACCGACCTTGATCTGCAGCTTCATCACGTCGCCACACGCAGGTGCCCCCACCATACCGGTACCAATCTGCAAATCGGCTTTATTGAAACTACCCACGTTGCGTGGATTCTCGTAATGGTCAACAACTTTGTTACTGTAAGCCATGATTCACCTCTTTGTGCATGGATCGAGAGTTATATACTTAAAATGGGTGCATTTAGCCAGAAACCAATGCATTAATACATCAATGCATTATCTCAATGCGCTACCCAGGCAACTTTGCTCAAATCAATACCTTCCAGATGCATCTCCCACAAAGGCGAGAGTTCGCGCAAATGATCAACCGCCTTATGCAGGCTCACCAGCGCACGATCCACATCGTCTACGGTAGAAAAACGCCCCAGTGTCATCCGTAATGAACTGTGTGACAACTCATCACTGCGTCCGAGGGCACGTAAGACATAACTGGGTTCCAGGCTCGCACTGGTGCAGGCTGAACCGGACGAAACCGCCAGATTTTTCAGGGACATCATCAGGCTTTCACCTTCAACAAAGTTGAAGCTGACATTCAGATTGCCAGGGATACGTTGTTCAAAATCACCGTTCAGGTAGATTTCCTCAATATCCTGCAGGCCATTCCACAAACGGTCGCGCAGCATGCGCAGGCGTTCGTTATCAGCCCCCATTTCTTCCTTGGCAATCCGGAAAGCCTCACCCATACCCACAATTTGATGGGTAGGCAATGTGCCAGAACGCATTCCGCGTTCATGCCCACCACCGTGCATTTGTGCCTCAATGCGCACCCGTGGCTTGCGACGTACATACAAAGCGCCCATACCTTTCGGGCCATACGCCTTATGCGCAGAAAAACTCATCAGGTCAACTGGCATGGTTTCCATGTCAATCACCACTTTGCCCGCACTTTGCGCCCCATCCACATGGAACACAATCTTGCGCGCACGGCATAGCTCACCAATCGCCGCAATATCCTGAATCACCCCAATCTCGTTATTCACATGCATGACGGACACTACTGTCGTGTCATCCCGCATGGCAGCTTCCAGCTTGTGCAGATCCAGCAGGCCATTCGGCTCCGGATCGAGGTAAGTCACTTCAAAACCTTCCCGTTCCAACTGGCGGCAGGTATCCAGTACGGCTTTGTGCTCGGTTTTCACCGTAATAATGTGCTTGCCCCGGCGCACGTTGAAATGCGCAGCGCCTTTAATCGCCAGGTTATTCGATTCGGTCGCACCACTCGTCCAGACAATTTCCTTGGGGTCAGCGTTAATCAGGGCTGCAACGTGTCCACGCGCTTCCTCAACCGCTGCCTCTGCTTGCCAGCCAAACTGGTGACTACGGGATGCCGGATTCCCGAAGATGCCATCCGGTGTCAGAAATTGCATCATTTTAGCGGCTACACGCGGGTCAACCGGCGTGGTTGCCGAGTAATCAAGGTAAATGGGGGTTACTAATTCACTCATTGCTGCACTACTCTGCCTTTAAATTAACGGGAAACGGAGGAAAGGAATTCGATACGCTGCTTCTGCCGATGGGCGGTTTCCTTCACATCGGAGCGCTCAGTCATATCGGCCAAGGTAATCTCCGACAGGAACAGGCGAATCTGGTTACTCAGATCAGTCCATAAATCGTGCGTCAGGCAACGCCGGTTGTCCTGGCAATCACTCATGCCCCCACAACGGGTAGCATCGACGCTGTCGTCCACAGCTGATATGATGTCGGCGATGACAATGTCACTGGGTTGGCCGTTTAACTGATAACCACCACCCGGGCCACGCATGCTCACCACCAAACCTGCACGCCGCAGTTTGGAAAACAGCTGTTCCAAGTATGACAGCGATATGTCCTGCCGCTCGGAAATTTCCGCCAGCGATACCGGATCGCCACCGTTGTGCAAAGCCAGATCCAGCATGGCCGTGACTGCGTAGCGACCTTTGGTTGTCAGTTTCATTCCATGTGCTCTCCATTCAAGCTGAGCATATGCTAACAATACCCGACTAAACTAGTCAAGTATTAAGGGTATTATCGACAGGCTCTACCTCTTTCGTCCGCGCTGTGCATCCAAAAGCATCCAAAACAATGCAAAATGAATACCACCATGGATACAGTATTAATAGTATTATCCGCACTTTCTTACCCAACCGAGGCTTATCCATATTATGCGCTTCCGTTTCCCTGTCGTTATTATCGATGAAGATTTTCGCTCCGAGAACACCTCGGGTTTAGGCATCCGGGCACTGGCAAAAGCCATTGAAGACAACGGCACCGAAGTACTGGGTGTCACCAGTTACGGTGACTTGTCCAGCTTTGCCCAACAACAAAGCCGTGCCTGTGCATTTATCCTTGCCATTGATGACGAAGAATTTGTTGCAGCCGTAGAAGCCGATGAGAACGGCAAAAGTGAACCCCAAGTCATCCATGCATTGCGCGCATTCGTAGAAGAAATTCGCTGGCGTAACGCTGAGATTCCGATTTTCCTGCACGGCGAAACCCGCACGGCACGCCACTTGCCGAATGACATCCTGCGCGAACTGAATGGATTTATTCACATGTTCGAGGACACCCCCGAATTTGTGGCACGTTACATTCTGCGGGAAGCCAAAACCTATCTGGATGGTCTGGCTCCACCGTTTTTCCGTGCACTCACCCATTACGCGGCGGATGGCTCTTATTCGTGGCATTGCCCCGGTCACTCCGGTGGCGTCGCTTTCCTCAAGTCACCGGTGGGGCAGATGTTTCACCAGTTTTTTGGCGAAAACCTGCTGCGTGCCGATGTCTGCAACTCGGTCGATGAACTTGGGCAACTGCTGGATCACACCGGCCCGGTGGCCGCATCCGAGCGCAATGCAGCCCGTATTTTCAATGTTGACCACCTCTATTTCGTGACTAACGGCACCTCGACCTCGAACAAAATGGTTTGGCATTCCTGCGTGGCGGACAACGACATTGTCGTCGTCGACCGCAATTGCCACAAATCCATTCTGCACGCCATTACCATGATCGGTGCGATCCCGGTATTCCTGACCCCCACCCGCAACCACTACGGCATCATCGGCCCGATCCCCCTAGCCTCTTTTGAGCGCGAAGCCATTCAGGCAAAAATTGATGCACACCCACTGGCCAGCCAGCTGGGCACCAACCCGCGCATCCTGACCATTACGCAAAGCACCTATGACGGCGTGCTGTATAACACCGGCATGATCAAACAGCGGCTGGATGGCTGGATTGACAACCTGTTGTTCGATGAAGCCTGGTTACCACATGCGACCTTCCATGACTTCTACAAAGGCATGCATGCGATGGCGCGGGATGGCAATGGCCGCACCCAGAAATCCATGGTGTTCGCCACCCAGTCCACGCACAAGTTGCTGGCGGGTCTGTCGCAAGCTTCCCAGATTCTGGTGCAGGATGCCAAAGAAACCAAGCTTGACCTGAACATCTTTAATGAAGCTTACCTGATGCACAGCTCCACCAGCCCGCAATACGCGATTATTGCCAGCTGTGACGTGGCGGCGGCGATGATGGAAGCACCGGGCGGCACCGCACTGGTTGAAGAGTCGATTTCTGAATCACTCAATTTCCGCCGCGCCATGCGCAAGGTCGACGAAGAATACGAGGAGTCCTGGTGGTTCAGCGTCTGGGGGCCCGAAGTGGTTGAGGAAGAAACCATCGGTGAACGCGACACCTGGGTGCTAAAAGCCAACGACCGCTGGCATGGTTTCGGCAATCTGGCCGAAGGCTTCAACATGCTCGACCCGATCAAGGCAACCATCATCACACCGGGGCTGGATGTCGATGGTGCATTCAGCGAAGACATCGGTATTCCGGCAGCCATCGTCACCCGCTACCTGTCGGAGCACGGGGTTATCGTTGAAAAATGTGGCCTGTACAGCTTCTTTATCATGTTCACCATCGGCATCACCAAAGGCCGCTGGAACACCCTGCTCACCGCACTCCAGCAGTTCAAGGATGATTTCGACAAGAACCAGCCGCTGTGGCGCGTATTGCCGGAATTCATCGCTAAAAACCCGCGTTATGAAAAGATGGGCCTACGTGACTTGTGTCGCCAGATTCATGATTTCTATGCGAAATACGATGTGGCACGCCTGACGACTGAAATGTATTTATCCGATATGGAACCGGCGATGAAACCCGCCGATGCCTTTACGATGATGACCCGCCGCCAGATTGAACACGTCTCCGTCGATCAATTGGAAGGGCGCATTACAGCAGGTTTGGTGACGCCTTACCCACCGGGGATTCCATTGCTGATTCCGGGTGAGCGCTTTAACAAAACGATTGTGGATTACCTGAAATTCTCACGGGTGTTTAATGAAAAATTCCCTGGCTTTGAGACTGATGTGCATGGCTTGGGGGTCGATGAAGTCGATGGCGTGAAGCGCTATTATGTGGATTGCGTGCGCTCGTAAAGTGCGCTACTGCTCACCACGACAGCGCTCTGGCGTTTAAACAAGAACTTCCGGGACATTGAAGAGGCCGTAAAAACAATGATCCCGGACATTTCTTTTTCACCCCAACCCCACCGCAACAGCGTTAGGCTAGGTGTCTTTCTTCAAATTGGCAGACTCGCGCTGTTCTATTTGAGCTTTCCAACGAGGCTGTATTGACCCTTCTCGCGGTGCTGGCCAACCTTCGCGCTGCGACCCGCGCTCACCGTCCTTGGATTCGGTTTGATCATGAAACAGCTGTACCCGAGTGTCGTAAGGCATATCGATACCGGCATCGTCCAAAGCCTGTTTTATCGCCTTGATGGCCTTCGCATGAACTTGAATCACGTCTGCCCGGCGACTATCCGTCCACCAGCGGACACGGATGGTGACCCAACTCGCGGCCAAATCCCATGCCAGCGCTTCGGCAGGCGGATCATTCTCGACCTCGGCAATACCACTGACAGCGGCGCGTAGCACGTCACAAGCCTCCTCGATATTATCGCCATAACCTATGCCAACGTCGTATTGGCTGCGCCGTTTTGCATGCGCCGTTTTAACCAAGACCGCATTGGTATAAATATCGCTGTTCGGGACAACAACGCGCTGTCCATCATAGGTTTTGATAATGGTCGCTCTGGTTTCGACACGTTCGACGGTGCCCTCATAGCCGTTGATTTCAACCTGATCATAAACTTCAAATGGCTGGCGCAATAAAATAAGCAAACCCGCCAGCCAGTTTTGCAGGATGTCCTTGAACGCAAAACCGATCGCGACCGAACTGACGCCCAGTCCAGCAATCAAATCACCCGGCTTCAATGAAGGTATCACAATGGTCGCCGCCAGCAAAAAACCGAACAGGACAATGCTCCACTTTACAAAACCGCCCAACACATCCCCCAGGTTGTCCCGCTGGCGGCGAGCGGCGCGACCTTGGATAAGCCAGTGGGCGAGTACACCCAAGCCGTAAAATACCGCCACTACAGCAATAGCTACGATGATATTCGGCAACAATCGGATGCCGCCATCGATCCAGTTGTCGATGCGCTCAATCGCCACGCCAAAGTCGAAATCGACTTGCTGAGGTACATCCTGTGACTGAGTTGTAGCAGCCACTGTATCAGTTTGTCCCGCCATCCTTGTTTCCTCCAACTACACAATTCTACATAGTGCCTGATTCTCCATGCTCAGACAGAAAAATAAGTCCCTTGTGGAAACTCTAATGTAAAAAACCCACCTGATCATCACTCTGCAAGACGGTGTGTTTATATTTCTTGATTGCTTGAAGGTGGCCGTCCCTGGCCTTGTGCTTGTCCTTATGTGCATATTCCTTGCTGGATATTTTACTGATTATTTTGGGGTGGTTGTCCCTGACCTTGACCGGGTGGTTGGCCTTGCCCTGGCGTATGACCCGCCGGAACACAGGCAAGCTGTCCTTCCGGGATAGTCTGACAACTCCCCTCCGCAGTGCCTCTGGGCGTGTTCATTTCACAGACGCTCCCAGTGCTCAAACTGGCACAGGCTTCTATCGCCTCCGGTGGCGGGCCACGACGCGGTGACTCAGCGGCATGGACACCATTCAATACGAGTAATGCCAAACCACTTGCCAAAAATGAAAATCGTTGTAACTGCATGCTTATCTTCCTTCTATTGCTTGTTCGATAGCGATAAGGATAAGCACCTATATGGGAGCAATTATGGAGGAAAATGTAGGTTTTACTGCCACCCATCGATTCTTCAAAACACTTGACGAACCGTACCACGCTCCACCAGCTCACAAGCCAGTACCAACTGCTCCGTAACCCCTGACAGCCCTTCCCGGCCAATTCTTCCCAGCAGGCCATTGACCGTAGCTTGCACCATTTCCCCAAAGGGCTGGCGGATGGTGCTCAGGTTATAAGCACGGTGGCTGGCGAAATGAATATCGTCGACGCCGATGATGCCAACATCCTCCGGCACCTTCAGCCCGAACTCATAACGCACCGCATCCATCCCGCCACATGCCATGATGTCATCGGTAAAAAACAGGGCATCCGGCGGTTCAGCTTGGGTGAATAACTTGCAGGTCGCGGCAAATCCGGCATCGTAGCTGTGCTTGCCCCCATCGACGACCTGCCATTGTTCCTGCCCCAATTCCACCAGTCGCCCGATAAAACCGCGCTGCCGGTCAATCGTTGTGGAGGCGCCTTCCACCCCGCCAATAAACGCAAAGCGTGAATACCGGGCTTTGACCAAGGCATCCGCCGCCATGCGCCCCCCTGACACATTATCGCAACAGACCGCTGATACCGCCGTACTGCGCGAATTGCGTGCAAAGATCATCACTGGCATGTTCTGCGCCTGACAGACCTCGGCCAGTTCAGCGGGTAATAGTGACGAAGTCACCACCAGACCATCCACCTGATATTCCATCACCAGCTCAACGGCCTCACGAATCGCCATCTCCTCGCTAACATTGATCAGGAGGCTGTGGTAGCCCTGCTTCTGCAGGGCTTTGGTGAAATCATTCAGGATAGACAGGTAGGCCGGATTCTCGAAATCGGTCATCAGAATCCCGATCAGACGCGATTGCGCCCGAATACCACGCGCCAAACGGTTAGGCTTGTAACCCAGCTGCCCCGCCGCTGCCATCACTTTGGCACGCATCGTACCTGAGCAACTGGCAGCCGGATTGAAAGCGCGTGATACCGCAGAAACAGACACCCCCGCAAGAGCGGCCACTTCTACAATTGTAATTTTTGCAGGCGTTTCGATGCCGTTCTCCTTACACCAACCTCATGCCAGCATCGCCTGCTGAATAAACTCCCGGCTCTGTTTGGCATTATTCAAGGGGTTCGTATCCTGCGTGGGGTCGACATCCTGTTCTACCGTCACCCAGCCGTCAAAGTCAATGTCGGACAAGACCTGACGCACTGCAGCAAAATCCACACTGCCTTTACCCAGTGGGGTAAAAATACCCGCGCTCACTGCTTTGTAAAAGTCGATTTTCTCATTCACGACACGCTGGTGAATCGCCGCATCAATATCTTTGAAATGCAGGTACTTCACGCGGGGCGCATAGGCTTTGAGCACTTCCGCCGGATTCATGCCCGCATACTGACAATGACCGGTGTCGATACACAAACTCAGCAGATCCTCATCCACGTCATGCATGACTTTGTCCAGCTCATCGCGGTACTCGATAAACGTCCCGGTGTGCGCGTGCAAGGTCGGTGTAATGCCATGATCCACACAAATCCGGGAGGCCTGCCGAATGGTTTCCATCATCGCATTCCAGTCATCGCTGGCAAGACGGGTCGCCGTTGCTACCTGACCGGCCTGATCAGTACGCGGTGAAGCCACATGATCAATCACCACCATGTATTTTGCGCCCAGCGGCTGCAGGATTTTGCAGCTTTTTTCGGTAAAAGCCAGCACTTCGTCACGCTTGCTGCGGTCATGCAAATAATGAAACAAAGTCCCGGCCAGCAGTTGCAAACCCCGTTGTTCCAGCGCATCACGCAACTGCGCCGTGTCGGTCGGCATATAGCCCAAAGGCCCCAACTCGGTCGCCCCGTAGCCCGCATCACGAATATCATCCAGCACACTTTGCCAGCTGGGGTTATCAGGATTACCGGCAAATTCTACGCCCCATGAGCAAGGGGCATTGGATAGCTGCAACTTCATAAATTAAACACTCCGGGACAAGATTAGGTTAAAAACAGATGTTGATGACATTGATAACGTTATCAACGAAAATGGCGAATTACAATCATAATCCAGTACAATCCCGCATAATTAAAGCGCAATCCAGTTAAGAACCTCCAGAAAAACCAAAAATAACAAATATGTTTGAAAACGTTTGCAAACTGATTTACACCTGCTCTACACTTAAGGCAACGCAGTAAACGTACCGAACCACCATGAATTCATTGATCACGCCAGACACTCAAACACGGCCTCTCGACGTTATTTGCCTGGGACGGGCGGGGGTCGATCTGTACGCACGTGAACCGGATACGGCGTTCAGTGAAGTCAGCGGCTTTGACAAATTCGTAGGTGGCTCACCCGCCAATATTGCGGTGGCTATCGCCAAACAGGGTGGCAAAGCAGGCTTTATCGGCTGTGTCTCCGATGACGGTTTGGGGCATTATGTGTGTGATTATCTGCACTCCCAAGGGATTGACCTGACGGGTATGAAAACCACCTTGGGTGGCGCACGCACCAGCCTGGCCGTTACTGAAATCCGGGCAGAACAGCCTGAGGTCGTGATTTACCGGAATAATGCGGCTGATCTGACCTTGCAACCCAGTGATGTGGATGAAGCTTATATCGCCAGCGCGCACATCCTGCTGATCTCAGGCACTGCCCTGTGCGCCAGCCCTTCCCGCGAAGCGACTTTACTGGCCATGGAATATGCGCGGCAAAATGGCACACGCGTGGTACTGGACATGGATTACCGCGCCTACTCCTGGGAAAGTCAGGAAGCACCGACCATTTATTACAACATCGCCGCCAGCAAAAGCGATGTCATCATCGGTAATCGTGAAGAGTTCGACGTGCTCGAATACCTCGATAATGAAAAACGCAGTGATGCACAAATTGCGCAACACTATTTGCGTGCACCCACACAGATTGTCATTCTCAAAGACGGTGCCAATGGCAGCACCACTTACAGCACCGACAAGACCTTCCAACAGGGCATTTTTCCGGTACAGGTAAAAAAACCTTTTGGTGCGGGTGATGCGTTTGCCGGTACTTTGATGCTGGCACTGGTTAAACAATATACACTGGAAGAGGCCGTTGCGATGGGCTCAGCCGCCGCAGCCATTAACGTTGCGCGCACCAGCTGCAGCGAAGCCATGCCCAGTGCCGATGAACTTGCGGGCTTTATGGCCGAACACGGTTATCAACCGCAAACGAGGAGACAGAATCATGGGTAAACACATCAAACCTTTCGACAACCGCAACGAGGCGATTATTGGCACGCACGACGAGACCACCCCGCTGTGTTATTTCAATCATGTCCTGCTCCGCCAAGGCGAAACCTATACCCACCAACTGGATGAATATGAATCCTGCATTGTGCTGGCGGGGGGTACCTGTGACATCACCGTTGATGGCGAAACGTTCGAACACATCGGTAAGCGCAACACGGTCTGGGAAGGCGACCCGGCCAGCGTGTATGTCCCGGTAGGCAGCGCAGCCGTCATCCGCTGTGTATCAGACAGTGCCGACCTCATGATCGCGGGTGGCCGTTACGACAAAAAACTGCAGGCCTTCGCGATACAACCCGAAGAGACGGACAAAGTGCAGTATGGCAGCGATGACACCAAAACCCACCGCAAAATCAAACATGTACTCGGCCAGAAAAATGCCGGACAACGTGGCCGCCTGCTGGTCAGCGAACTGTTCACCGTCGGTGCAGGTGGCTGGTCGGGTTTCCCTCCGCACAAGCACGACGAAGAACGTGACGACCCGAAAGAAACCCGTTTTGAAGAAGTCTACCAGTTCCGCTTCAACCCGGATCAGGGCTTTGGTGCCCAGTTTTTGTATGAGCATGAAGATGACTATGGCTCCGTCTACCACATCCGTACCGGGAGTGTAATCGCGATTGATAAAGGCTATCACCCTTGCGTCGCGGCACCGGGCTACGAGATGTACTACTTCACCGTGATTGTCGGCGAACACAGCCAGTCACTACGCCAGTTCTTTGAGCCACGTCATGAGTATCAGGTACATACCATTCCGGGCATCAAAGACATGGTCGCCAAGTTTAAATGACCCCGAAGTTCAAATGACCCGATGACTCAATAACCAAGCGACCTGATAACCATGTTAGTCACCCTAAAAGACATCCTGCCGCCAGCGGCAGCTTCCCCTGCAGCGATAGCCTGCTGCAATGTGTTCGGCTTCGAAGATGCCATCAGCATCATTGAAGCGGCTGAGGACTTGCAGCGTCCGGTCATTCTGGCCACCAACAAGGACATGGTCGACCTGCTCGGTGTCGAGACGCTGGCCGGGATGTTGTTACCGCTGATAAACGCCAGTTCCGCCCGCGTCTGCTTGCACCTTGACCATTGTTACGAAGAGGCTATCGTTTATCAAGCCATGCAAGCAGGCTATTCGTCCGTCATGTTCGATGGCTCACAGCTCACGCTTGCTGAAAACATTCGCCGCACCCGGCAGGTCACCGCCGTCGCACAAGCCTTGGGTATTTCGGTCGAAGGTGAAATTGGCTCAGTCCCTTATCAGGAAGGCCGCGACCATATCAAGTCGATCTACACCGAACCCGCAGACGCCGGGCGTTATGCGGCGGAAAGCGGCATTGATGCGGTCGCCATTGCGGTGGGTAATGTGCATCGCCTGACCAGCGCCAGTTGCACGATAGACTATGCACGTCTGGCCAACATTGCAGCCGAGGTCGACATTCCGTTAGTCATTCACGGCACCAGCGGGATTCCTGAGGCTGATATTTTACGCCTCAAGCAAACCCGGATTGCCAAGTTCAACGTCGGCACCTCGCTGCGGCAAGTGGTCGGCAACAGCCTGCGCGCTGCGATGCAAGCAGAACCTGAGCAATTCGATCGCAGCTACTTTATGCGCAAAATCAGACCGCAGGTCTACAACGAAGCGCGTCGAATCATTCAGCTACTGAGCTGAGTGCCAACCAATACTAACCAATATCAACCAATACCAGGATCGACAGGGATTTCAGATGAATGCAATCAGCGCTTTAGGCAGAAAACTCCGGCTCGGCGTCATCGGTGGCGGTGCCCACTCGTTCATCGGCAGCGTTCACCGGGGAGCCGCTGTATTGCATGAGCAATATGAAGTGGTCGCCAGTGTTCTGTCCTCTGACCCGGAACGCTCCAAAACCAGCGGCCAGCAACTGGGTATCTCGCGTGCTTACGGGACAGCGGCGGAGCTGTTTGCGGCAGAACGTGATCACCCCGAAAAAATTGACCTGCTGGCCATCATGACGCCGAATAACAGCCATTATGAGCTAGCCTGCCAAGCGCTCGAATGCGGCATGGATATATTGTGTGAAAAGCCACTGACTAATCATCTGGAACAGGCACAAGACCTCGCCAGCCGGGTTCATCAACAGAATCGCCTGTTTGGTGTTGCCTACGCCTATACCGGCTATCCGATGGTGCGCCAGGCACGCGCCATGATGGAATCAGGCGTGCTGGGCGAGTTGCGCATGGTGCAATGCGAATACATTCAGGGGCATCTGGCGACACTCACCGACTCGGAAAAAGACGGCAGCAACTGGCACATGGACACGGCAATAGCCGGCCCTTCGCTGATTCTGGGCGATATTGCGACCCACTGCTATCACCTCGCGTCCTATATCACGGGGCAGGAACCGGAAGCCATCAGCGCCGATGTCACCACGCTGGTACCGGGGCGCACGGTGCATGATTATTGCGGCATTCTGGCGCGTTACGCGAATCAGGCCAGAGGCACTTTCACCATTACCCAAGCGGCGGCGGGCGCTGTACATGGCTTGCGCATCCGGGTAATCGGTAGCTTGGGCGGGCTGGAATGGGTGCAGGAGCAACCCGATGAAATTATCTTCCGGCCACTAAATGCCCCGGAACAACGCCTGATCCGGGGTGGCGCGGGGTTGTCACCGGCGGCAAACCGTGCCACGCACATCGCACTCGGCCACCCGGAAGGGTATGTCGAAGCTTTCGCTAACCTTTATCAGGACATGGCTGATCACATCATTGCCCGGCAACGGGGTGAAACGCCCGACCCGCTGGCTTTGTGGTATCCCGGCATTACAGACGGAGTGCGCGGAGTCGCTTTTGTGGAAACCGCCTTGCGCTCTGCCCAACAGAACGCCCGCTGGCAGTAGCAGATAAACAGGCGTAACCCAGCATGCACACCCGGTTCGCTTCTTTTCATGATGAACCCGATGTCCGGCAATTTGCCCGCGTCTGTTCACAAACCACCTCAGCCAGTGATTACCCGCTGGCCAATGCCATCCGCAAGAATGTAGTGTGCTATAGCGGTGATACGGTGCGCACAGCAAGCCGGAAACCCGACCTGCGTCTGCGCCTGTTACAGGAATTTTATCAGGCCTATCAACACGGCCCAGGTATCATCGTCGTCACGCAGGCCTATCAGGATATGGCGGTTATTGAGGCACAAAGCCGGGTATTCAATGCCATTCTGGAACGTGAATCTGCCCAGAATACAGGCGACCATTTCGCCAAAGCAGGCGCTAATGGCCGCATCTGGAACGTCTTTCAAAAAAGTGCACTCGCCGACCCAGCCAGTTTTATTGATTACTACAAAAACCCGGTCATTCAATTATTGTCGGAAGCCTGGCTCGGGCCCGATTATCAGATGACAGCACAAGTGAATGTGGTCAGACCCGGTGGTGAAGCACAGGCTCCGCACCGTGACTATCACCTTGGCTTCCAGTCGCTGGAGGTATTGCAGCACTACCCGCCGCACGTCCACCGCCTGTCAGCCCAGCTCACTATTCAGGGTGCAGTGGCGCACACCGATATGCCACAGGTGTCTGGCCCCACCCTGTTACTGCCTTTTTCCCAGCAATATCAGCTCGGCTACCTCGCCTGGCGGGAGGATGCATTCAAGCAGTATTTTCAGGAACATGCCATCCAGCTGGAATTAAAACAGGGTGATGCACTCTTTTTTAACCCGGCACTGTTCCACGCCGCTGGCAGTAATACCACCCGCGATTTTCATCGAATGGCCAACCTGCTACAGGTGTCCTCTACCTTCGGCAAACCGATGGAAACCGTGGATCGTTACGCGCTGGTCGCCGCGATTTACCCGGATTTGTTACGCAAATATGCGGGATTGGCAGATGATGAACGCACGGCCATTTTGACCAGTGCCTGTGCGTGTTATTCCTTCCCGACCAACCTCGACACCGACCCGCCCTTGGGGGGTATGGCACCGGAGACACAAAAGCAGCTCACCCAGCGGGCATTACAGGAAGGCTGGGATCAACAGACATTCAGCAAGGCCCTGCAAACACACCGGAACCGGCAACACGCCTGACGGTCAAGAAAACCCGTTTTTAGTTTTTAAAGGAAGACAGCATGTTCAATGAAGAAAGACAGTTAGCGCAGCCGATTCGTTGGGGCATGGTCGGGGGTGGTCGTGGTAGCGAGATTGGCCATTCGCATCGCGCCGCCGCTGTCCGTGACCGGATGTTCCAGCTGGTCGCTGGCAGCTTTGACCTGGATGCCGCACGCGGGCGTGAATTTGGCACGAACCTCGGCGTGGCGGCAGAACGTTGCTACACCGATTACCCAACCCTGTTTGCTGCCGAGGCGGAGCGCGCCGATGGCCTACAGGCAGTGTCGATTGCCACCCCCAATGGCACACACTATGCCATCAGCAAAGCGGCACTGACCGCTGGTTTGCATGTCATCTGTGAAAAACCACTCACCTTCACTGCCGCAGAAGCCCGCGAACTCAAACAGCTGGCCAAGGCTAAAAACCGGGTGTTTGGGGTCATGTACGGTTATTCCGGTTATCCGATGCTGCATCAGGCGCGGGAGATGGTCAGGCGTGGTGATCTCGGTAAAATCCGGGTGGTAAACATGCAGTTTGCGCACGGTTTCCACAACACGGCGGTTGAAGAACACAGCCCCGGCGCAAAATGGCGTATGAACCCCAGTGTTTCCGGCCCTACTTACGTGCTGGGTGATTTAGGGACGCACTGCTGGCATACCATGGAAATGGTCACTAGCCTGCAGGCGGACGAGTTATGCTGCATGCGCCAAAGCTTTATCCCCAGCCGTGCCCCGCTGGAAGACAATGCCCATGTGATGATCAAATTCAAAGGGGGCGCGGTCGGCACTTTATGGGCCAGCTCCGTGAATGCCGGTTCCATGCACCAGCAGAAGCTGCGGGTCGTCGGTGAAAAAGCCAGTATCGAATGGTGGGACGAACACCCTAATCAGCTTAAATACGAAGTGCAAGGCCAGCCTGCCCAGCTACTGGATCGTGGCATGAGCTATTTGTACAGCGACGATGCCGGTATCTGCAGCCGGGTGGGGGGTGGCCATGCTGAAGGCTTCTTCGAATCCTGGGCTAATCTTTACCATCGCTTTGCGCTGGCGATTGATGCCACCGAGCGCAACGACCAGAAAATACTGGCCGGGCTTTGGTATCCGAACGTAGATGACGGTATCAGCGGTGTAACACTGCTGGAGCGCTGTGTGAGTTCAGCGGATAACGGCTCAACGTGGGTGCAGTTTTGAGTTACTTTGATTGACTGATTGATTTACTGGATCTGGCGTAACAAGCCCTGATAAATATCCCGTGCCGCAATCACTCCGGCAAACTGGCCAGCTTGCGTCACCAACATCGGCCCGGTGGCTTTTTGTGCCACCGCGACCACGTCACGCATCCACATGTCATGGTCGATGCACACCGCCTCCATCTCCACCGGTAAACGCTGGCCTGCTTCCAGCAAATACTCCGGCCTGCCTTCCGTATCCAGCTGCACCGCCAGCATCTCGGCAATCTGCACCCGGCGTCCTTCCTGCTTCAAGTCCCGCAAGGGGCGCATCAACACACCGGCATACAGCACATTCATCGGGTTGATATTAGCCACAAACCGGCGCACGTAATCATTGGCTGGGCGGAAGATAATATCGTCGGCCTTGCCTGCCTGAATAATCCGGCCACCGTCCATGATGGCAATCTGGTTACCGAGTTTGAGCGCTTCGTTCAGGTCATGGCTGACAAAAATAATGGTACGCTTCAGGCTTTGCTGCAGCTCCAGCAACTCATCCTGCAAGTGTTCACGAATCAACGGATCAAGCGCAGAAAATGGCTCATCCATCAACAGAATGTCAGCATCGGTCGCAAACGCCCGCGCCAGCCCGACCCGTTGTTGCATCCCGCCCGACAGCTCATGCACCTGCTTGTCAGCCCACTCGGAAAGATGCACCAGCTCCAGCTTCTCATTGACAATCCGCGCAATATCACGCTTCGCCAGCCCCTTGATCTCCAGACCAAACGCCACGTTCTCGCGCACCGTACACCAGGGCAACAGGCCAAACTGCTGGAATACCATCGCGATCCGATGCTTGCGCAGCTCGCGCAGCTGTTTGGCGGACACTTTGCCCATATCCACAAAGCCCTCTTTATGCGCAACCAGCAACTCGCCGCGCGTGACCTTGTTCAAACCGTTCACACAACGCAACAAGGACGATTTACCCGAACCGGACAAACCCATCAGCACACAAATTTCGCCCTCCTGTACCGTCAGGCTGGCATCCGCCACACCCAGTACGGAACCGGTCTGCTTGAGAATTTCCGCCCGATCTGCACCGCCATCCAGTAATTCACAGGCCTGACTGTGTGCTTTGCCGAAAATAACATCGACATGTTTGAATTCAACCGCTGCCATCAGTGTACCCCTCCGTTCTGCTGACCCGGTTGTTTGAACAGTCTGTCCAGCAAAATTGCAAGGATCACAATCGCCAGACCCGCCTCAAACCCCTTCTCGATATTCACCGTGTTCAGCGCGCGCACCACCGGTTTACCGAGGCCATCCGCCCCGACCAGCGCGGCAATCACCACCATCGACAACGACAACATAATACACTGGGTCAGCCCAGCCATAATGGTCGGCAAGGCATGGCGCAGCTCAATCCGCCAGAGTAACTGCCGTCTGGAGCAACCAAATGATTTACCCGCTTCCAATAAAGTCTGCGGCACACTCGACACCCCCAACCAGGTCAGACGCACCGGTGCCGCCAGCGCAAAAATAATGGTGGAGATCAGCCCCGGCACAACGCCGAGGCCAAACAGGATCAGGGTAGGAATCAGATACACAAAGGTCGGGATGGTCTGCATCAGATCAAGAATTGGGCGCATCACTGCGTACAGCCAAGGGCGGTGTGCCGCCGCAATCCCCAGTGGCACGCCGATCAGCATACAGAACAGGGTCGCATACAACACCAGCACCAGCGTCTCGATGGTTTCCTGCCAATACCCCAGATTCACAATCAGCAACAGGGCAAGCAGGCAAAATATCACCAGCCCGACACTGCGATGCAACAGCCAAGCCAGCAGCGCCACCCCAACAATCACCGCCCAGGCGGGTAGCCAGAGCAAAGCGTCCGTGCTGCTGGTAATCATGGTTTCCAGCACCAGCGACAGCCAATCGAAAAAGCCAGCCGCGTGCTCATTGAGCAAGTCGACAAACTGCTCCATGACCTTGCCGACCGGTAACTTGTGTTCTGTTAACCAATCCATGGGTTAGCCCTGATTATTTATATTTCAAACTATAACTCAAGCGCAGCCTTGACCGCTTCCATTCCGTCTTTGCCGTCTTTGCTGGTCACGCCATCCAACCAGCTGTTAAGCACATCCGGGTTCTTTTTCAACCAGGCTTTGGCCGCGTCGGCAGGCTCTTGCTTGTCATCCAGAATCGCGCCCATCACCTGATTTTCCATCGCCAAAGTAAACTTCAAGTTGGAAACCAGCTTGCCCGCATTCGGGCACTCGGTCAGGTAGCCCGCCCGCACGTTGGTGTAAATCGTCGCGCCACCGAGGTCGGGGCCAAACACATCATCGCCCCCTTCCAGATAAGCCAGCTCAAAATTGGCATTCATCGGATGTGGCTCCCAGCCCAGGAAAAGCACACCCTTGTCACGCTTGGTCGCCCGTGCCACCTGCGCCAGCATGCCTTGCTCGGATGACTCCACCAGCTTGAAATCTTTCAGGCCAAAAGTGTCCGCATCAATCATGCCCTGAATCAGGCGGTTGCCATCGTTACCCGGCTCAATGCCATAGATTTCACCGTCCAGTTCATCCTTGAATTTGGCAATATCGGCAAAACTTTTCAGACCCTTTTCATACAGGGCTTTCGGCACCGCCAGGGTATACTTCGCCCCTTCCAGATTGGCACCAATCGATTCAACGGATTTATCTTCGAGGTAAGGGTCAACGTCTGCCTTCATAGTCGGCATCCAGTTGCCAAGGAATACATCAATATCCTTGTTTTTCAGGCTGGTATAAGTAACCGGCACCGACAACACCTGTGCTTCCGGCTCATAACCGAGTGCAGAAAAAACGGTAGACGCCAGCGCAGTAGTCGCGGTGATGTCTGTCCAGCCCACATCCGAGAAACGGACTTTGCTGCAACTTTCCGGCTCAGCGGCCTGTGCGTTCATGCCCAGCGTCGTGGACAACAACAACGCCATCCCACCCAGTTTGGCCAGCTTGGTCAAATTCAATCCATCAAGTTTATTCATAATGCCTCCTCCAGCTAATAGAATTTATACTTTTCTCGCTTTATGCACTTGCAGTTTATACACGTAGCGCCCAAAAGCAAATGCGCAACACCCGTCCGCCGTGTTGACAAGATCGCCACACACTCTATAGTAAGCCGACCTAACCCATAAGAATCATTCATGAGCGCTACGAAAACTACCGAATCAGCCAAGCCACTCACCCGCCGTGCCCAAATTGAGGCTATTTTACAGCAACTTAGCCCAGCACAGATGCATGCCTTCCTGCTGGATAGTGCGCTGTATAATGACGAGTTGCGCGATAACCTGTTGATCAGCTTCGGCGACCTGCTCAGTTCCGACCAGCCGGAGGAAGCCAAATACCGGCGCACCCTGCAAACCATGATTAACCGCCACGCCAATAGCCAGGGGTTCATCCATCAGGACGGTGCGCACAAACTAGCCGCATCGCTGACCCATCTGCTGGAAACCGCCAGCAAAGCCACCACCCCAACCCGTGAGACCATCGACCTGTGCATCGCGACCATCAGCACCCTGCCCCGACTGGGTGAGAAAATGGAAGATGGCGAAGGCTATATCTATCAGATCATGCGGCTGGCGTGTAGCGCCTTGTGGGAATGCTTTAACTGCCTGCCCGCAAGCGACCAGCAAACCCTGTTTGAGCGCATGCTGCTGGAATACGCCGAACCGGTTTATCTGGATCTGGACTTGGACAGCTTCCTGCTGACGCTGCTGAAAGACTGGGCAAAGGATAATAAAGACTGGCAAAAAGCCTGCCTGCGGCATCAGGAACTGTTACTGAAATCGGTGGGTAATGACAAATGGCGGAAGAATTATCTGCTGGAGCAGACTAATGAGTTGTTGAAGAGTTGGCGGCAGGTTAAGTGAGGTAAGGTACTCCCCATTGTCCAGACCAAAATCTCAAGAAATGTAACTTCTCATTAATCACAGGAAATCCTAATAAAAATTGATTAGACTTGGA
>CAXYXY010000054.1:0-26824 GCA_964293125.1 uncultured Thiothrix sp.
AAGTATTAGTTTTTTTGATGGGACTTTAGGTCGGTATTTTTAAATAATGTCTAATACGCCGATTTTGTGCAGATAGCCTGCGAACCATTCGGGCTGGCTGACTCCGGCCTTGATGCACAGCTGTTTGAAATGGGCAAACGGGATTGTGTTCTGGTCGAGTTGCTTTAGCTCACGTTGTACCTGTAGCCATGAGCTTGGCAATTCCAGGCAAATTTGCTGTTTCAGCTCCTCCAGCACTGATTCGATAGCACCACGCAAAGCAGGCATACCACGATATTGCTGTGCTGAAATTTTCACTTCCTGACGGATTTGCTTCACACCCGGCATATCTTCTGTCAGTTCAGGCGGTCGGGTGGGCAAACGATCAGAGCGGTCAATCTGGTTTTTGACCAAAATCACTGGGCTGTTTCTACCCAAATCGTGAATCAGTTCCAGCCAATAACTGACCGGGTGGCGGGTTTCGTCCGGGTGTTCTTCGGTTTCTTCTGCCCATAGCAACAGATACAAACAATCATCCGACAGGAACAGACGGTGGGTAGCGTGATAGATTTCCTGCCCGCCGAAATCCCATAGCTGCAAAGTGACCGGCTCATCTTCACCTTCCAGTGCTTGCTGGATTTCTTTGATGACAATGCCGTGGGTGGATTTGAAGGGTTCGCTGGGAGCGCGTTTGTGTTCCAGTGCATAAGCCAGCGTGGTTTTACCGACCCGACCATTGCCAACGAACTGGACTTTGAGTTGCTGTTGTCTCTCTGCACCGTTGGCGAGGTCTTGCCAATAGTTTTTGAGGCTTTCAAGGCAGTCCTCAAATTTACCCCCCAAGATGCTAGTAGGAACTCCACATACCGGGTTGCCAGAGGCTTGAAGTCTTTTAAGCTGTCCAGTTATCACGAAATCGTATATTGGTGACAGGTCGCTGATCTGGTTATAGCGACAGTCAATCGATTGTAAGGCAGACAAGTCGCTCAGCGGTGCTAGATCGCTGATCTGGTTAAAGCTACAGTCAAACGATTGCAAGGCAGACAAGTCGCTCAGCAGCGAAAGGTCGCTGATCTGGTTAGAGCTACAAGAAAGCGATTGCAAGGCAGACAAGCCGCTCAGCGGCGACAGGTCGCTGATACGATTATCGCCACAGGAAAGCAATTGCAAGGCAGCCAAGCCGCTCAGCGGTGATAGGTCGCTGACCTGGTTAGTCCAGCAGGAAAGCGATTGCAAAGCAGATAAACCGCTCAGCGGCGACAGGTCGCTGATCAGGTGATTCCATGACACGTTCAGTTTTTCCAGCCACGTCAGCTCAAACACCGCTTCCGGTATTTCTTCCAAACCAAGCTTACTTAAATTCAACTTAGTCGCACGGCTACGGCGGCATTCTTCAATACGTTCGAGGGCGATTTCCAACGGGCTGGAGTGCATGGGCATAGTTGAGTCAAGCATAAGGGATGATCACTGGATAGTAACCGGAACAGCGGGAACGGGCAAACACTGTCCAGGCAGATACGCTGAGACTGTTGTTTATCGTTGGTAATGACGGGTCTGGTAAGGCAGCAGTTCTTTGGCAAGACGCTTCAAGTCCTGATCCAGCCCCCAGTTTTTGGCGAGTAGCTCAACATTTGGCCGGGTGCTGACTGCCGGTTTAAGGTGTATCTTGAGAGCAGTCACGTTGGCAAACAGGGCTTTTTTACGCTCATCCGACACACAGTTGTAGCGCAATAGGCGATCAACCAGATAACCCGCACGGAGTTGGGCTTGCAGGTTGGTTACGGGTAATTGCGTAAAATCGGGGATAAAGTCCTGATACCAAAGTCCTAACGCCACGGTTTTGACATCCTCTAGCGAGGCTTGGTCAAAGTCGTGGGTGACTAAACGCTCGAAAGCGGTGTTGGTATCAGTCGGCATTTATAACTTCCGTAATTCACGCAAAGCGTGCTTGATATTCAGTTCCAATAACTTGGGTATTGCATAGTAGTCTAACGCATCTTGGGCAATACTTTCAAACAGTTGCAGGTCAAATCCACCTACCTGATACAGACGGATGATGTCCTGCATATCATCTGATGCAAGCCGCCCCAGTTTGGAAACCGCCAAGTCCACTGCTGACACCAAGTAAATATGCAGCGATTTTTCCCTCCCAGTCAGCAGAATTGCCCGTTCTTTGTAATCGGGGGAAACAGATGCCAGTGCGGTATTGAATTGGGTATCAAGCTCAAGAATAGAGGGCAATCCGTTTTCATCCTCGAAATACACGGGATCAAGCTCCAGCCGGATTTCATCGGTTTTGAGGTGCTGAGCGGCCTCAAGCTCCACATCCAGATCATTGCTGCCTCTGGCATTGGTATGAATATGCAGGGCACAACCACCAAAGATGAATGCCTTGATCGAACCGGGAGGTAAGTCTCCGGTTACGTGGTGTAAAGCCATCTCAAAATTACCAAAAAGTTCGAAAATGGCTTTGGCTAATGGTGTCGCGGTGTGGAGTTGATGCATGTTGTACCGTTCTTAAAGTTCTGGATAAGGGCTATTCTTCCAGAAGTTCCTCAACTTGTCCGCGTATACTTTATTCACACCGTAGCTTTGGGCAACGGCGCAAGCAACAAACTAACCGGCACCGCAAAAAACTGCCGCTCCCCCACCCGAAACGGCAACACCCGCTCCCCGCTATAGAACACCAATCCGGCCTCCAGCCGATCCCCCACAAACTCCGCCAACTGCGCCAACCCCTTGAAATCCGCCTCACTCACCGAAGCCGATGCTTTAATTTCAATCCCGATCAGCTGGCCGCCACTGCGCTCCAGCACAATATCGACCTCGTTTTTGCGGGTGTCACGGAAGTGGTAAAGCCCGACCTCCTCCTCCGCCCAGCCCATGTGTTTAAAGCACTCCATCACGATAAAGCTTTCCAGCAGGTTGCCGAAAATAGCGGAAGTCGCCAGTTGCCGGGCGGTCTTGATGCCGAGTAAATAGCAAGCCAGCCCGGTATCTACCATGTGCAACTTGGGCATTCCCACGGTTTCACGTTTGGCACTATTTTTCACAAACGGGGAAATACGCTTGATGATAAACATCCATTCCAACGCTTCGATATAGGATTTGATCACCTGAGCATTTTGCGCCAGATCATTGGCGACGCTGGCATATTTCAGCAAATTGCCGCTCAAGCCCGCGAGGTAGGGAATCAAGGCTTGCAGCTTGGCATGATATTCCCCTCGCGCCGCGTACAGCGTTTCAAAATCCTTGAACAAGCGCCCCTGAATGTAGGATTTGAACCAGATGGATTTGCCACGGTTACTTTTACTTTGCACTTCCGGGTAGCCACCATCCAGCAGGATTTGCGCCAGTTGTTCGCGCCCCAGTGCCGGGAATGCCTGTTGGTAGGAAAAATCCCCTGCCAGCAAGTAGTCGATCAGGTTGAAACGGCTGCCCCGGATTTCAGTGATGGAAAGTGGCCACAATTCCACCCGCGCCATATGCCCCGGCAACGCTTCCTGGGTGCGGGCTGAACTGAAAATATCCGCCGAACCGGTCAGCAGGAATTTGCCTTTCTGCTCGGGTGGCAAGTTGTCGGATGCCCGTTTGATGGCTGGAGTGAGTTCCGGCGCATACTGAAATTCATCCAGCACCAGATTCTGCCCGGTAAAGGACTGGATAAAACCCTGAGGGTCGTTGTGTGCCGCTGCCGCGACGGATTCCTCATCCAGCGACAGGTATTGCATGCCGCGCTCGGCGGCAATCATTTTGGCCAGCGTGGTCTTGCCCGCCTGCCGTGGGCCAGTCAGGTAAAGAATCCTGAATTCTGCCAGCAATTCCAGCAGAAAAGGGGTGCTATTACGTGGGTACATGCGGGTTTCTCGTGGCCTTAATAAGAGAAATACTAGACCCTAATACGCGTTTCGGAAAGTCTTAACACGAGAAATCGGGATGCTTAATACGAGTTTTAAACATTTGCCCCTCACAATCCATCGAACCAGCCCTCCTCTGCACACCCTCTGCAAATTTATTCCACCCTATTTCAGCATATCACCCCACATTCCTGCACACAGTAACGGTAAACTTATCCCTGACACTACGCACTCAACCGGGAAAGCGACCGATGAAAAAAATAATCGCACTCTTGTTACTGTCTGTTTTCACGGCGGGATTCCTCATCCCGGAAACGGCGCGGATTCCGGTCAGTGGCGCAACACCCGCTGACTGGCATCCGCAGTCTTTTTGGTATTACCCGTGGGGTCGCTCCGGCACCCACAAGGGCATTGATATTTTCGCCCAAGCCGGTACGCCGGTGCTCGCCGCCAGTGCGGGCTGGGTGGTGCATGCCGGGGTGGACAGCATGGGCGGTAATATTGTGTTGGTGCTCGGGTCGAAGTGGCGCTTGCATTATTATGCACACCTGCAAAGTATCGACATTCCCAGCTTTGCCTGGGTGCAGGCTGGGGACGTGCTCGGGGCAGTCGGTAATAGCGGCAATGCCCAAGGCAAACCGGCACATCTGCATTACTCCATCCTGAGCCTGCTACCACAAATCGGGCAATATGACGCAGAAGCACCGCAAGCGTGGCGTAAAATGTTTTATATTAACCCCCATATCTTCCTCACCCGCAGGGACAACGACGCATGAACAAACGTATTCTGGTGGCTGATGATGATCTGCATATCCGTGATGTGATCAGTTTCGCACTGGAAAAAGCCGGAATGCAGGTCACACTGGCTGAAGACGGACGGCAGGCGCTGGAGAGTTTTCGCCAGCAGGCTGCTGATCTGATTGTACTCGACATTAATATGCCGGAAATGGACGGGCTGGAAGTCTGCCGGGAGCTGCGTAAATTCTCCGAGGTGCCGATTCTGTTCTTGTCCTCCCGCGATGATGAGATCGACCGGATTCTGGGGCTGGAAATCGGTGGGGATGATTACGTCACCAAACCGTTCAGCCCGCGTGAGCTGGTGGCGCGCATCAATGCCATCCTCAAGCGCACCCAGGCAGTTCGCGCCGAAGCCGCTACTGATAGTGACGAGTTGCGGCGTGGTCACTTGAGTATCAGCCCGACGCAGCATCAGGCCTGCTGGGATACGCACATCATCAACCTGACGGCGACCGAATTCGCGATGCTGCTCTTGCTGGTGCGCCACCCGACCCGCGTTTTTAACCGCGACCATATCATGCAGCATGCCTACGACAGCAATGTCTACGTCAGCGACCGCACCATCGACAGCCATATCCGCCATATCCGCCAGAAGTTCACCGACGCAGGTTGTAGCGGGATCATTGATACGGTACACGGCGTCGGCTATAAACTCGCACCATGCCAATAAACGCCCGCTTCCCGCTCCCCAAGCGGGTACGTTTCAGCCTGCGCACCATCCTGTTGATCATGATGCTGACGGTCTTGTTACTCCCGCTGCTGGGCGTGTATTTTTTCCGGATTTATGAAAATGAACTGGTGCGCCAAACCGAGCTGGAGCTGATTGCGCAGTCCGCCGCCCTGTCGGCCAGTTACCGGCAAAGCCTGCGCTGGATCAACCCGGACAACGCCCGCTATGGTTATGTCCTACAGGATTCGCCCCTGATCGCAGGCAACCTCAGTCGCAGCCAGTCCTACGCACGCAATCTGCCACAAGATACTTATTACACACCGATTGCACCAACGCTGGATCTGGTCAAACCGGTGTATCCACCGCGCCCGGACGCACGCATCACCCCGCAAATCAGTGATGACTTTGCCCGCAAAGCCGGTGTCCTGATGTACCCCGTGTTGCAGGACACCCAAAAAGTGACCCTGGTCGGTATTCGCCTGCTGGATATGAACGGGGTGGTGGTCGGTGGGCGGGAAGAAATTGGCCTGTCACTGGCACACGTACCGGAAGTGCAGCAGGCATTGCGTGGCCAGTATGTGAGTGTCATTCGCCAGCGCAAATCAGACGAACCGCCACCCCCCTTATACTCGATCAGCCGGGGCACCAACATCCGTGCTTTTACTGCCTTTCCGGTGATGGAGGGCAACCGGCTGCAAGGGGTAATTTACCTGTCGCGCACCCCGAAAAACATTCTCAAACACCTGTATATCGTACAGGACAAACTCTACCTCGCCACCTCTATTCTGTTGCTGGTCGCAGTGTTGCTGGTACTGTTTGTCTCTTCCAGCATCTCACGCCCGATCCGGGAACTGATCCGCCAAACCGAGCGGGTCACGCAAGGCGCACAAACCCAGATCGAACCGCTGAAAAATCCGGTCACGCACGAAGTCGCCCAACTCTCGGACAGCTTCGCCAGCATGTCGCAGGCATTGGCAGAACGTTCGGACTATATCCGCCGCTTTGCCACCCACGTCTCGCATGAATTCAAAACACCCTTGACCTCCATGCAAGGCGCACTCGAACTCTTGCAAGAGCATATCGACAGCATGGACATTCCCCGCCGCCAGCGCTTTATGGATAATTTGCTGGATGACACCCAGCGCCTGAAAAACCTGGTGAATCGCCTGCTGGAACTGGCACGCGCCGATGCCTTGGCTCCTAGCGGCCAGACCAGTACCTTGCCGGAAATACTCAAACCACTGCGCACCCGTTATCAGGAACGCGGGCTACACATTGTCACTGAAAGTTTGCCGGTGCAAGCGCTGTCGATAGCGCCGGATGCGCTGGAAACCGTGCTGAATAACCTGTTGGATAACAGCCTGCAACACGGTGCAAACAGTGTCAGCTTACACACCGAAGTACAGGAAGACACGCTGATTCTGGCGCTGCATGACAACGGCAAAGGCATCTCACCGGCGAATCGGGAGCGGATTTTCACCCCGTTTTTTACCACCCGCCGCAATAGTGGCGGGACAGGCTTGGGGCTGGAAATCAGCATGTCCCTGCTGAAAGCCTATGGCGGCGACATCCGGCTGGGTAATGCAGCCGGTGGGGCAGAATTTATAGTGCGGCTACCGTTGTGAGAAGACCTAGCGCCGTCCCGCTGCTTGCAAGGCGGCTTGTGCTGCCCGGTCAGCCACCAGAGTTTCCATCCAGTCCGGATCCATTTCCGGCACGGAAGACAGCAGCAGTTCGGTGTACTCGTGGTGCGGGGGCATGAAAATTTCGTCCTTGGTGCCCTGTTCGATGATTTCACCTTGCAACATGACAATCACCTCATCCGAAATCGCTTTCACGGTCGCAAGGTCGTGGGTGATGAACATATAGGCCAGATTCAGCTC
Organism: uncultured Thiothrix sp.; assembly: GCA_964293125.1. Taxonomy (GTDB): domain Bacteria; phylum Pseudomonadota; class Gammaproteobacteria; order Thiotrichales; family Thiotrichaceae; genus Thiolinea. Next base: position 7,188 of record CAXYXY010000054.1, read on the forward strand.
ACGCTGCAAGCGATCCAGCAGGCGCAAAATCCCTTCCGCCACCAGCTGATCGAGCGCCGAGGTAACTTCATCGCAGATAATGAACTGGGGTTCAGCCGCCAGTGCCCGGGCGATACAGATACGCTGTTTTTGCCCACCCGACAATTCACTCGGATAACGGTTAATGAATTGGTCAGGATCCAGTTCGATCATGTCCAGCAGCTCGCGGATTCTGTCCTCCCGCGCTTTACCGGTCATGCCCAGATAAAATGTGAGCGGGCGGCCAATAATATCGCGAATCCGGTGGCGCGGATTAATCGCGGTATCGGCCATCTGATAAATCATTTGTACCTGGCGTAACTGGTCTTTGCTGCGGTTGCGGTAGTCGCCGGGCAAAGCCTCTCCCTGAAACTTGACAGCGCCTTGTACCGGGGGCAACAGGCCGGTAATGACCCGCGCGGCGGTACTTTTGCCACTACCGGATTCCCCCACGACGGACACCGTTTCGCCCCGATGGATAGCAAAACTGATGTCATGCAGCACCGTGAACTTGCCATAAGCGGCGGTGACATTTTCTACACTGACTAAGGGCACCGCATCGCGCACAATATCCTGCGGTGTTTTGGTGAAGGAGCGCACGGCCCACAAGGATTTGGTGTAGTCCTCTTTCGGGTGCGAGAGCATCTCGCGGGTCGGAGCCTCTTCCACCAGCTCGCCGTAGCGCAATACCATAATCCGGTCAGCCATTTGCGCCACGACGGCGAGGTCATGCGTGATATAAATAGCGGCTGTATTGAACTGCTCGACGATGCTTTTCATCGTCACCAGCACTTCAATCTGGGTGGTCACATCCAGCGCCGTGGTCGGCTCATCAAAAATAATCAAATCCGGGCGGCAGGACATTGCCATCGCGGTCATCGCCCGCTGTAACTGCCCGCCAGACACCTGATGCGGATAACGGAAACCGATATGTTCCGGGTCAGGCAATTGCAGCTTCCCGTATAAATCGGTGGCATCCGCATACGCTTCTGCGCGGTTACTCGCGCCATGCTCCACCGGGATTTCCGCAAACTGGTCAATCAAACGATGGGCCGGGTTGAACGAAGCCGCCGCACTTTGGGCGACATAGGCAATCCGCATACCGCGCAGACTGCTCTTTTCGTCTTCACTGGCATTGATCATGTCAATTCCGTCAAACGTGACCGTGCCGCCTGAAAAACGGCAGCCGGGTTTGACATAACCCATCGCTGCAATCCCAATCGTGGATTTGCCCGCACCGGATTCACCGATCAAACCGACCACCTCACCCCGGTTCAGGGTCAGGTCAACACCTTTGACAATCGGGTGCCATTCACCGTCACGCAGGTCGCGCATCTCCAGCAGCAGTGAACCTTTGCCTTTAGGGTCTTTACCCGCCTGACCCTCAGGCGTATTACCAATCTTGCTGTTATTGTCCATCTTTCAATCCACTGGTTTTTTGCAGGAACCAATCCACAATAAAGTTAACACCGACCGTCAAGAGTGCAATCGCACCCGCCGGTAACAGCGGCGTGATGTCGCCATACGAGATCAGGGTGGCATTGTCACGCACCATGCTGCCCCAGTCGGCAGTCGGTGGCTGGATACCCAGCCCCAGGAAACTCAAGGCAGCGATCGTCAGGAACACAAAGCAGAAACGCAATCCAAACTCGGCGACCAAGGGTGGCATGATATTCGGCAAGACTTCGCGCAGCGTAATCCAGCCCATGCCTTCCCCACGCAGACGCGCCGCTTCCACATAATCCATCACCACCACATTCAGGCTCACCGCCCGTGACAGCCGGAATACACGGGTAGAATCGAGCACTGCAATAATAATGATCAAAACCGGGATCGAAGTACCAAAAATGGTCAGCAACAACAAAGAGAAAATCAGCGCAGGAATCGCCATCATCACGTCAACCGTGCGGCTCATCAGCTGATCAGCCCAACCACCGAGAATGGCCGCAAACACCCCCATCACGCCCCCGATCAGAAAGGCCAGGCAAGTAGTGACAAAGGCAATACCGATGGTATTTCTGGCGCCGTACAACAGCCGGGTGAGCATATCGCGCCCGAGGTTATCCGTGCCGAGCACGTAGTCGGCCCCCCACAGTTCAAAAGCCCCCCCGACGATCTCTGACTCACCATAAGGTGTAAGCCAGGGAGCAAACAGGGCGATGAACACATAAAAGAGCACAATGACAATGCCGATTTTGGCGGTGATCGGTGAGATCCACAACTCGTGCATGGCCACTTTGAACGCACTCGGGCGTGGCGGTGGCGGTAATGCATCCGCTGTCTGAAGGCTAGGTGAGGATGAAGATGAGGGTGAGTTATGGGTATTCATCGTGGGTGCAACAACCTTGGGTTGGTGACAATCGACAGGATGTCAGCCGTCAGATTCAGAAGGACATACGTCGCGGCAAAAATGATGCTACAGGCTTGCACTACCGGTATATCGCGTTTTTGTACCGAGTCCACAATCAGCTGGCCAAGGCCGGGATAGACAAAGACCACCTCGACAATCACCACGCCGACTATCAGATAGGCCAGATTAATCGCCACCACATTCACAATCGGCGCCCAGGCATTCGGTAGTGCATGCCGCAGGATAATCCGCGAACGGCTCATGCCCTTGAAATTGGCCATTTCAATATAGGGGCTCGCCATCAGGTTGATAATCGCCGCCCGGGTCATGCGCATCATGTGCGCCATCACCACCAGCGTCAGCGTCAACGCAGGCAAAAAGACCTTGTGCAGCCGTTCCAGGAAGGGCGTATCCGGGTCAACGTTGGAAAGACTGGGAAACCAGCCCAAATTGACCGAAAAGACCAATATCAGAATGTAGGCCACAAAAAATTCCGGAAAAGAAATCGACGACAGGGTAAAGACATTCACCGAACGATCAAACCAGCTGTTCCGGTACAAAGCAGCCAGAACACCCAGCGCCAGCGACAAAGGCACTGAAATCACCGCAGCGACAACCGCCAGAAAAAACGTATTGGATAAACGCACACCGATCAACTCGGAAATCTCGCGTTTATTCGCCAGCGATTTACCGAAATCGCCTTGGGTAATCTGCCCCAGCCAATCGAGATAACGGGTATGTGCGGGTTTGTCCAGCCCCAGTTCCTGCCGACAGGCGGCAACCGTGGATTCTGTGGCAGATTGACCTTGAATCTCCTGACACAGGTCACCTGGCAACAGCTCGACACCGAGGAAAATAATGAGGGATACCGCAAACAGAACCAGCACACCCAAACCAAGGCGCTGCAGGATTAGGCGTAAAATAGTTAGCATGGTGACTCCTGTGAGAAAATCCGCGCCTTTGCCTAACAGAGGACACAAAAGCCCTTAAGTTTTCCCCTCGCGGGGGAAGGCTTAAGGATGGAGTAATGAACAGATCAAGACGTTAAGCGACTTTCCACCAACGCAACAGGGCACGCTGACCATCCAGATCCCAGTCATTGCCAATGACTTCCGGCGTGCCTACTTTGTCGGAAACTGCGCTGATGTAGTTGTTGAACAACGGAATAATGGTTCCCCCGTCATCGCGCACCAGTGCCTGCATCTCAGCGTACATCGACGCCCGCTTGGGCTCGTCCAGTTCGGCACGTGCTTCCAGCAGCAGGGTATTGAACTTGTCATTTTCCCAGACGGCATCATTCCATTCTGCGCCTTTGGCATACGCCGTTGAGAACATCCAGTCTTCAGTCGAACGCCCTCCCCAATAGCAGAAGCAGAACGGCTTTTTCATCCAGACATTCGACCAGTAGCCGTCATTAGGTTCGCGAACAATCTCGACATCAATACCCGCCTTGGCTGCATGTTCTTTATAAAGTACAGCGGCATCCACCGCACCGGCAAAGGCCGCATCCGCCGCACTGAGTTGTACCTTGAGTCCTTCTGCGCCTGCTTGCTTAAGGTGGAATTTGGCCTTGTCAGGGTCATAAGTACGCTGTTCCAGATTCTTATCCAGATAGCGGTTGGCTCTCCCAATCGGGTGGTCATTACCCACATATCCATGCCCACGCAACACGGTTTCCAGCAAGGCTTCACGATCAATCGCGTATTTCAGCGCAAGACGTACATCGTTATTCTTGTAAGGGTCGGTATTACAACGCATCGGCATGGTGTAATGGGCATTACCGCTGGTTTCGATTACGCGGAGGTTTTTGTTACGCTCCAGAAGATGCAGGGTTTTGACATCCATCCGATCCGCCACATCAATTTCGCCCGTTGCCAGGGCATTCACCCGGGCAGCAACGTCAGCAATGATGATAAATTCCGCAGAATCAAGATAAACGGCATCGGCATTCCAGTAACCGGCAAATTTTTCTACTTCTGCCTTCACACCCGGTTCAAAACTTTTCAGTTTATAAGCACCGCAGCCGACACCGGAAGCCCCATCCACCTTGCCCTCTGCATTCGCGGGCATAATTGCGAGGTGGTAGTCACTCAGTTGATAAGGCAAATCCGCATTGCCTTCTTTCAAGGTAATCACGAGGGTATCATCACCGTCTGCCTTCATGTCAGCAATCGCATCGATAATGACTTTGGCACCTGATTTACTCTCTGCACCACCATGATAGTTCATGGAGGCAATGACATCATTAATCGTCATTTTTTGGCCATTATGGAATTCGACGCCCTGCCGAATTTTGAGCACCCATTTGGTCGCCCCTTCAGAACCTTCCCAGCTCTCCGCAATCTCTGGCCGCAACTGGCCGTCTGCCCCCACCTCGGTCAAATAACCGTGGACAGTTTTACCTAAGGTTTGTATACCATTATGTTCATAAGTGGCTGGATCGATCGAATCCGTGGTAGAACCGTGGCCAGTACCAATTTTCAGGTGACCCCCTTTTGTCGGTTCTGCGGCGTGGGCAGCCGTGCCGAACAGGATAGCCGGAGCCGCAACGCTCAGACCTAGCAATGCAGTCATTTTCATGAAATCACGGCGCGACAGACGACCTGTTTTCAGATCCTGTTCCAATTGTTTCATATCAGTCATGTTTTCCTCCTCCAAGGTGATTCCACACAAACAATACACCTTTAAGCCCTGCTTTAACAAGCATTGACCGCGACATAAACGGAGGAAGCTTGCGGAAAAGCCGGACTCTTTTTCTGCGGTGATGGCAAACCCGATTTTCTGGACTTTATCCGCCACGCGCGCTGGGCACAGCTGACAATCCACTCGACAAGTCCACGCTGTTACCGGATGATACCCAGATACGCAGGCGTGTCTGCCCCAAGGCTGGTGAGTGTTGCCCGTAGGCAGAAGACTGACAGGCGTAAAGTAAACTGGATAGCTGAGAAGAAATTGGAGCCGCTACAGCGTTGAGCTGTGGCGGTTTTTAAATTTTGGACGTATATAAAGGATATCCGGGCATGACCTTGTCAGGTATGTTTGTCATTTTGTTGGTGCTGGTGGTTTTTGGTTTTTTAGCCTTATCGAAGATTGCGGCTGATTTGATTTTGATGGCCGCGATGGTGGTGCTGATGGTCAGCGGTATTTTGACCCCGACCGAAGCCTTCGCCGGTTTTGGGAACACCGGTTTAATGACCATTGCCGCGTTGTATGTGGTGGCGGCAGGCTTGCGCGAAACGGGGGCGATTCAATACATTACCCGTCGATTGCTGGGGCACCCTACCGGGGTGCGGGGTGCGCAGTTGCGCATGTTTTTGCCTACGGCCTTGCTCAGTGCTTTTCTGAATAATACCACGGTGGTTGCCATGCTGATTCCGGCCATACAGGAGTGGTGTCAGCGGTTGCGTTTACCTCCCTCCAAACTGTTGTTGCCTCTGAGTTATACCGCAATTTTGGGCGGAACCTGTACCTTGATCGGCACCAGTACCAATCTGGTGGTAGACGGCTTGTTGCAAAAAACCGGGCATGCCGGGCTGGGGATGTTTGATATTTCCGGGGTTGGCCTGATCGTCGTTGTGGCGGGTGGTTGTTTCCTGTTACTGGCCGGTAACCGCTTGTTGCCGGACAGCAAAGGCGTTGCGACAGACCTCGACAAGATTCGTGAATACCATGTAACGATGGTCGTAGACGGCAGTATTTTGCACCAAAAAACCCTGGCAGTTGCCGGACTGTCTGCCTTAGCCCACGGTTATCTGGTCGAGCTGGAGCGTCAGGGCGATATTATCCAAAGCCCGGCGGCTGATTTTGTCCTGCAGACCGGCGATAGCCTGTCTTTTATTGGTGCGCCCCGCTGTGCCCATGAATTGCGCAGTATTCACGGGCTAAAACCTGCTAATGCGGACATTCATAAGTTGAATATTGCCCATTTTCGGCGGCGTTTGGTGGAAGCCGTCATCGGCCCGGAGTTTCCTTTTTTGGGCATGACGGTGCAGGCGTGTGATTTTCTGGGCAACTATCAGGCGGTGGTTTTATCTGTGTCACGCGGGAACGGCAACAACTTGCCCGATAAAGGGCTGCACGCCCATTTGCAGATAGGCGATACCTTGCTGCTGGAAGCGGGCAAAGAGTTTGCCAATCAGTACCGCTTTCGTAAAGACTTCCTGCTGGTCAGCACCCTGGAAGATTCCAGCCCGCCCAATTTCACCAAAGCCCGGCTGGCTTTGCTGATCATGGCGCTGATGGTTGTCGTTAGTGCTTTTGAAATTGTGCCTATTATTCAGGCCTCGTGGCTAGCTGCCGGAGCCATGTTGCTCACCCGGTGCATGAATGCGGGTCTGGCCAGACGCTCGATTGATTTTACGGTGCTGTCGGTGATTGGCGCATCGTTTGCGTTAGGCAAGGCGCTTGAAACGACCGGTGCCGCCAGTGCGCTAGCGAATGCGTTAATGGCGAGTGGCCACCTCACACCCTTGCTGGCGCTGATCATGGTTTATGCGTTGACCTCCTTGTTCACGGAAGTCATTACCAATAATGCAGCGGCGATTCTGATGTTTCCGATCTGTAGCGCCATGGCCGAGCAGATGGGGGTGAGCATCATGCCCTTCGCCATCGCCATTATGTTCGCCGCTTCCGCCAGCTTTATGACGCCGATTGGTTACCAAACCAATTTAATGGTGTATGGCCCCGGCGGTTATCGCTTTGTTGATTACCTGCGGATCGGGGTACCGATGAACCTGATCGTCGGTGCGGTGACGATTCCTGCGATTTTGCTGTTCTGGTCTTTTTGAGCAGTGTTGTGCCGGAATAATACAACAAGCGCAACACCCTCCGTGCTGGCGCTACGCCAGCATGTTAGACTACAGGGCATGCAACCTGGAAAGTACCATGACCGCCCGTAAAGAACTCCCCATCGGCATTCAGACCTTCGCCAAGATTCGCGCAGGTCATCACTATTACGTCGACAAAACCCGTTTGGCGTTGGATCTGGTGCGGGGTGGCACCCACTACTTCCTGTCCCGCCCGCGCCGCTTTGGCAAAAGCCTGTTTCTGGATACCTTGAAGGAGCTGTTCGAAGGCAATGAGCCGCTGTTTCAGGGGCTGGCTGTGCATGAGCATTGGGACTGGTCGGTTCAATACCCTGTATTGCATTTCAGTTTTGGCAGTGAAACATTCATGGATGTCACTGGCCTGACCAATACCTTGGACACCCAGCTCACCTATATGGAAAGGCGTTTTGGCCTGACGCCCACCTTTAAACATGCGGGCGGGCGGTTTTCAGAGCTGATACTGCATTTACATGCGACCAGCGGCCAGCCCGTCGTCATTCTGGTTGACGAGTACGACAAACCGATTCTTGATGCCCTCGATGACCCAGCAGTGGCCAAGGCCAACCGCAATTTCCTGCGTGGCTTCTATGGCACCATCAAAGATTATGACGCGCATATCAAATTCAGCTTCCTGACCGGGGTGAGCAAGTTCTCCAAAGTCAGCCTGTTTTCAGGCTTGAACAACCTGAATGACATTACGCTGGACGAGCGTTACTCAACCCTGTGTGGTTATACCGACCATGATATTGACACAGTCTTCGCGCCTGAATTAGTGGGGCTGGATCGCCCGGCAATCCGGGATTGGTATAACGGTTATCACTGGTTGGGTGAGGGGGTTTATAACCCTTTCGATATCCTGCAACTGTTCGACAAGCGCCAGTTCAAGAACTACTGGTTCGAAACCGGTACGCCGACTTTTCTGGTTAATCTGCTGCTAAAACGTCAGGTGCCGACCCTGAAACTGGATAATATGCTCAGCAGCACCGCCATGTTGTCGAGCTTTGATGTGGATGATATTACCACCGAGGCTTTGTTGTTCCAGACTGGCTATCTGACCATTACGGATACCCGCAATGCGGGTGGACAAACGTTCTATCGGCTGGGTTATCCGAATCGTGAGGTCTATCAAAGCCTGAATGAAAGCCTGTTGTCCGTGCTGACGCGCAATACCGGTGCTCAAGCCATGCAGACACTACAGCTCTATGATTTTCTGCTGGCCAACGACTTTGATGGCCTGAAACGGCTGTTCCAAAGCTTCTTCGCCAGCATTCCCTACCATTGGTATACCAGCAACGACATCCAGAATTTCGAAGGCTATTATGCCAGCGTGTTCTACTCCTACTTTGCAGCGCTGGGGCTGGATGTGACGGTGGAGGACTGTACCCATCACGGGCGTTTGGACATGACCTTGAAATTCAACCAGCAGGTGTATCTGTTTGAGTTCAAGGTGACAGAGATGGCTCCGGCCGGAAAGGCCTTGCAGCAGATCAAGGACAAGGCTTATGCCGACAAGTACCGGTCTTTGCAGCAGCCCATCCACCTGCTCGGGGTCGAGTTTAGCAAGGTGGATCGGAATATTGTGGGGTTTGAGGTGGAGCGGGGATAATAGCGTCTGGAGCTAACAAGGCTGATGCAAACGCAGCACAGCGGACATATCCAGATGTGCCTCCAGTGTATCGGCCAGTCGTTCCAGTTGCCGCTCGCGCACGGCGTTAATATCCAGCGTCTGTGCCTGCTGCAAACCCGCCCACTGCAACAGGCTTTGCAAGGCGGACGGTGAGTCAAACAGGCCATGCAGGTAAGTAGCCAACACCTGATTATCCGCCGAGAGGGCGCCATCCGGCTGACCGTCCAGCCACAGCGCCGGTGATGCAAGTGCCGCTCCGTGGCTGACCCCGGCATGAATTTCATAACCCGCGACTGGCACCGCCTGCCCGAAGGTAGCGGCCAGCGTACCGTGTCTGTTGGTCAGTTGTTTCTGTTGCTGCAAGGTGGTGTCCAGATCAAGGATACCCAGCCCGGGATGGCTGGCAGGCTTGCCTTCCACGCCGTGTGGATCATGAGTCTGCCTGCCCAACATCTGCAGGCCACCACAAATACCGATCACTTTGCCGCCATAGCGCAAGTGTTTTTGCAGCACCGCCTCCCAGCCTTGTGAGCGTAACCAGTTCAGGTCAAACCCGACATTTTTACTCCCCGGCAGGATGATCAGATCAGCCGCAGGAATAGGCTCCTCATGGCGCACATAGCGGAAATCCAGCTGTGGATGCAGGCGCAGGGGTTCAAAATCAGTATGATTACTAATGTGCGGCAAGAGCGGCATCACCACCCGCAACGTGCGCTGTAACTCATGTTCATTCTGCTGCGCTACCAGTGCTTCCGGCACGGCGTCTTCCGCATCCAGATGCAAACCATGCAAATACGGCAACACACCCAGCACCGGCTTACCGGTGTATTCTTCCAGCCAATCCAGTCCGTCTTGCAGCAGGGCAATGTCACCCCGAAAGCGGTTGATCACAAAACCTTTAATCCGCGCCTGTTCGCTGCTGGATAACAAGGCCAGCGTACCGACCAGATGTGCGAACACACCGCCTTTGTCGATGTCAGCAATCAGGATCACCGGGCAATCGACGGCCTCGGCAAAACCCATGTTGGCGATGTCGCCCTTGCGCAGGTTGATCTCCGCCGGGCTGCCCGCGCCTTCGACCAGAATATACTCATACTCGGCAGACAGGCGGGTATGTGAATCGAACACCGCCCGCGCCGCCTTGGGTTTGTAGAGGTGGTAATCCAAGGCTTCCAGATTACCGATGGATTTGCCTTGCAAAATGACTTGTGCGCCGGTATCGGTATTCGGCTTCAGCAATACCGGATTCATGTGCACGCTTAAGGGCACACCCGCCGCCATCGCCTGCAACGCCTGAGCGCGTCCGACTTCGCCACCGTCCGGGGTGACGGCGCTGTTCAGTGCCATGTTCTGTGGCTTGAACGGTGCGACCGACAGGCCGCGTCGTTTATAGACGCGGCACAATCCGGCCACCAGCGTACTTTTCCCCGCATCGGAAGTGCAGCCCTGCACCATCAAGGTCGGCATCATCAGGCGCTCCGCTTTGGCGTATGGGTAGGTTTAACGCGGTTGATAATCAAGCGTGAGCATGGCATTGACACCATCCTGATTATAGCCCCGGTTCAACTCGTACTCCTTGTCGAGAACATTACCGACTTTGACACCCGCTGATAAATCACGGTTAATCTGGTATTTGCTGCGCAGATCCAAGGTCGCAAAGCCGGGTAACTGCCCACTATTGAAGGCGTCTGTCTGCCGCTCGCTTTCCGCATGCACACTGGCACCCAGCGAGAACGCGCCGAAGCTGCGGTCTACATCCAGATTCAGGATGCGCTCCGGGCGATAAGCCAGTGTGTTGCCCTGGTTTGCGCCGGAATCAATTTCCGGCTTTTGCAAGGTTGCATTCGCCGCCAGCCGCCAGTCAGCCACGCGGGTGGATGCTCCCAGTTCAAGGCCGCGAATATTGGCGGCATCGACATTGCTGGGCAGATAAATACCCCCACCGACATCCTGCGAAACAATCAGGTCGTCGATCTTGTTCTGGAAGGCACTGACCGACCATTCACTATCGCCTACGCGGCCATCAACCCCGATTTCCAGGTTGCGGCTGTTCTCCGGCTTGAGATCAGCATTACTGAAGCCGGGGTAATACAGCTCATTAAAGTTCGGCGCCTTGAACGCGGTGCCATAGGAGATTCTGCCGTTAATCCCGCCACCAAAATCATGCCCCAGCGCGATGCCGCCGGTGGTTTTTTTGCCGAACTGTTCGTTGTCATCATGGCGTGCTGACACATCGAGTTTATTCTCGCCGAGGCTGGCCTGATAACTGGCAAACACACCGTTATTTTTGCGCGAATCAACATCATAAATCGTTTCGCTTTTGATCTTGTCTTTCTGGTGATCAACGCCCAGCGTTACACTGCCGTATTCACCCAGACGCGTATCGGCCTGCAGGGTTAATGTGTCGCGCTGGGTGTCGAAAGTGCCCCGGTAGCTACCGTCTTTAAAGCTGTCCTGCTCATCCCGCGACTGCCCGACTTGGGCGCTCAGGGTGATATTATCAGAAACAGGCGCAGCCACTTTCGCGCTGATAACCTGCTGCTTGAAATCGGTTTCATTCTGATAGCCGCCATCAAACTCGGTGCTGCCATCGGCACGCAAAACGCTGAGTTCCACAGTGGCACCATTCTCGAAGCGATGCCCGCCATGTACCGAAAAGCTGGTGTTATCAAAGCCGTCTTTATCGGTTTCAAACACAGTGGTCGGTGCATAATTGGGCGGTGGGTAGTCAGTATACGAATCCTGTACATTGATGCCGTCGGTGTGCACGGTCGCTGCATTCAGATTGAACCAGCTGCCATTGGCATTCGCGGATAAACCGGCGGAGGCTTTGCGGGTGTTATTGCTGCCGTAGCTGATGCTTGCTTGTGGGACAAAACCTTTGCTAGTGCCGCTGCCTTTGCGGGTGAAAATCTGGATAACCCCGCCGATGGCTTCTGAACCGTACAGGCTGGAACGTGGCCCGCGCACGATTTCGATCCGCTCCACCTGATCCAGTGGCAAATATTCAAAAGCCGTGGTGCCAGCAGTGGCAGAACCGACTTTCACACCATCCAGCAACACCAGTACGTGGCCAGGGTTGGTGCCACGTAAAGATACTGATGAAAGCTTGCCGAGGCCACCACTGTTTTTGACGCTGATGCCCGGTGCCTGTTGCAGTACTTCAAGGACGCTGGTCGCCTGTGATGCTTCAATCTGTTCGCGGGTGATGACACTGACGGCGGCAAGGGCTGCGTCGGTGGTCTGGGCTTTGCGTCCGGCAGTGATGATAATCTCGATCTCATCAGCCGCTTGTAATAAGGTCGGAAGGGATACGAGGCAAACAAGGCTGCTGCCTAAGACAAGGGTTTTGATTGGGGTTTTCATGATTTTTTCCTGATCTGCGCCCACCGCGCAGGTGATGGAGACGTGACACAATACGCCTGCACACAGCTATAAAATGTCACACGGGCGTTCGGGCCGGTATCCGGGCTTGTGGGCAGCCACACCAAAGGGATGGGGGCGGCTTCACTTACCGTTGCGGGGGCAGCGCGGGTCTTGCATGCGAGGCATGCGCACCAGCTTCCCGTTTAACGCGCAATCTGTCATCTGGACAACATCTTGCGTGCACCTGAACTGGGGCAGGACGTTACGTGAATGCAAGGTGCATGTCAAACCCCTTGAAACAGTGGTATTTTAAAGGCAGCGTCGATGCAGCGCCCCCTTGTCGGGCGGCATTGAACCGCGCTTTGTTTCTGAAGTCGAAAGGCTTGAGTACCGCATATTGATAAGTAACCCAAGCACAGGAAATGCACTATGTCTAAATTGATTCGAGGGATCACTTGGCTGGTTTTACTGGCAGCCAACACCCTTACAATGAGCACCGCCCAAGCCGCACCGGATGCTTTTCAGGCTGCGTATACGGTCGTCAAATCCGGCCTGACACTGGGTGAAATGCAATCAAACCTGAATTACACCGCGACCAGTTATACCTTTCTGAAACAGACCAAAGCCAACGGACTGGCGGCGTTGATCAGTGGCGACACCCTCACCGAACGCAGCACCGGTCTGAAACAGGGGCCGCAGTTACGCCCGCAGGAGTACCTGTATCAGCATAAAAACCGGCGTAAAAACAAGCTTGACCAGTTCCAGTTTACAGCACCGACGCAGGTCAGTGGGCGTTATCAGGATGACAACTATACCCTGACTGTGCCGAATGGCACGCTTGACCCGGCGTTGCTGGAATTGCGTCTGATGGAAGATGTGGCCGCGAATCGCCCGCTTAATTACAACGTGACCGAAAAAGGCAAGGTAAAAAACTACCGCTTTCAGCGACTCGGGCAGGAACAGGTCAACGCACCCTTTGGGCAGTACTTGTGCGAAAAAATCCAGATGACCCGCGATAACGGTGAACGTCAGACGACCTTGTGGCTGGCACCGGAATTAGGCTATGTGCCGGTGCAGATTCGGCATAATGAAGAAGGTGATATTATCGAAGCTAGGATGACGGGGTATCAGGTGCGCTGATGGAACTCTCGGTCAGCGGCGTAGGCAAGGCAGGCCTGAATGTCTTCAGCTGTCAGGTAGTCGAAGTCTTGTAATTCCGCCAACTCCGCATCGCGGCGGCGGTAGCCGGTTTCGGTGATCAGGCGTTCGGCTGCGGCGATGTGGTAATAAATCCCCTCTGTCTCCCCTTTTTCAAAGGGGAGTACCTTCCGCTGAGTTTCCGGGGTAGCTGCCGAAGGGTTTCCCCCTTTGTAAAAGGGGGAACAAGGGGGATTTTCTTCCAGCACTTTCCAAGCGGTGGTTGGGATATAAGCATCATACCGGATGACAGGCTATCAGGCACGCTGATACCATCGGCGAATTCTTTATAATTGTAAGCAGGTCTGATGCTCTATCTGTGTGAAAAACCGTCGCAGGCACGCGACATTGCCAAAGTACTGGGTGCGGGTGGGCGCGGTGATGGTTGTTTGCGCGGCAATGGCGTGACCGTTACCTGGTGTTTTGGCCACTTGCTGGAGCAGGCGGAGCCGGATGCGTATGGCGCGCAGTATAAAAAATGGAGCCTGCAAACCCTGCCCATCCTGCCGGACACCTGGAAGCTGGATGTCAAAAAATCCGCCGCCAAGCAGTATAAAGTCGTCAAAGGCCTGTTGGCGGAAGCGCAGCATGTGGTGATCGCGACCGATGCGGATCGGGAGGGCGAAATGATTGCGCGGGAAGTGATGGAGCGCTGCCGTTATCGCGGCCCAGTCTCGCGCCTGTGGCTGTCCGCCCTCGACGACGCCAGTATTCGCAAAGCACTCGCCCAGCTCAAACCGGGGCAAGCGACTGAAAACCTTTACCATGCTGGCTTGGCGCGGAGCCGGGCTGACTGGCTGGTGGGCATGAACCTGAGTCGGGCTTATACGCTGACGGCACAGTATAACGGCCAGTTGGGTGCTAAATCCGGCGCGCTCAGTGTTGGGCGGGTGCAGACGCCGACCTTGCGGCTGGTGGTGGATCGTGATGAACAGATTAACCATTTTGTGCCGCTCGATTATTGGGATGTGGTCGCGCACTGCCTGCCGGAAGGTGCAGAACAGACGTTCAAGGCCAATTGGGTCGCGCCGAAAAACACGGAGGGTGTGGACGAAGAAGGGCGTTGTATCGACCAGCCGCTGGCTGAACGGGTGGTGGACACTTGTCAGGGTCAGCCAGCGGAGGTCTTGCGTTGTGACACCGAGCGTAAACGCCAGTTTGCCCCGCTGCCGTATGACCTGTCCGGCTTGCAGGTGGAAGGTTCGCGCCGCCGGGGTTTGAGCGCCAAGCAGGTGTTGGACAGTGCGCAGGCTTTGTACGAAACGCATAAACTGATCACTTACCCGCGCACCGATTGCGGCTTTCTGCCCGTCTCGCAACACGGCGATGCGGCGGGGATACTCAAGGCGCTGGTGCAGAATGATGCCGGATTGAGTACGTTGGTGGCGCAGGCCGATACCCGCCTGAAAAGCAAGGCTTGGAATGACAGCAAAATCACCGCACACCACGGTATTATCCCGACCGCCGCACACGGTTCACTCGGGCGCTTGTCGGCAGTGGAACTGTTTTTGTATGACCTGATTCGGCGACGCTATCTGGCGCAGTTTTTCCCGCCGCATGAATACGACCAAACCGTGATTGAGCTGGATTGTCAGGGCTATCTGTTCCGTGCATCCGGGCGGGTGGATCGGGTGGCGGGTTGGAAAACGGTGTATCAGGGCACGGAGGCCGAACCTGCGGAGGCAACGGAGCCTGCGGCTAAAGCAGGCAAAACCGGCAAAGCGACCCCGGCAGATAATGCCGCCCCTGATCTGCTGGAAACTCAGGCCTTACCCGCCTTGAATAAAGGCGACACGGTGCAGGTGCAGGCGGCTGAACTGATCCAGAAACAGACCAAACCACCGCCACCTTATACGGAAGGCACCCTGATTCAGGCGATGAA
Organism: uncultured Thiothrix sp.; assembly: GCA_964293125.1. GTDB lineage: Bacteria > Pseudomonadota > Gammaproteobacteria > Thiotrichales > Thiotrichaceae > Thiolinea. Next base: position 22,454 of record CAXYXY010000054.1, read on the forward strand.
AGGCATTGCCAAGCTGGTGCAGAATCCAGAACTGAAAGCCATCCTCAAGGAGAATGCCGGGATCGGCACCGAGGCCACCCGCGCCAGTATCCTCGAAACCCTGTTACAGCGGAAACTGCTGGAACATGAAGGCAAGAAAAAATACCTGCACGCTACCCCGAAAGGTACCTCACTGATTAACATGCTACCGAATGCGGTGAAAAACCCGGCGCTGACCGCTGCCTGGGAACAGGCGCTGGAGTCGGTCGCCAAGGGTGAGATGAGCCTTGACGAGTTTATGCAGAAACAGCAAAACTGGCTGTTGCGCGTGTTGGAGCGGGTACGGGCTAATACGGGTGGGCAGGCGGCAGTCACTGCGCCCCACCCGGAGACAGGCACGGCAGCAGCACCCGCCATGCCCACCGATAGCAACACCTGCCCGGCCTGCGGTAAGGCGATGCTGCGCCGCAAGGGTAAATATGGCGAGTTTTGGGGATGTAGCGGGTTTCCGGGCTGCAAGACGATTGTGAATATCAGGGAATAAACACTTCCGTTGGCGCTGGTTACTTGAATTCACCCAATACCAATTCTACTCGTCAGGTCAATAGCCAGTTGCTACAGTGGAGGAAAATCACCACAGGCGAGCCTATCCATGAACTCAATCAATGCCATTGACATCCTCCTCGCCCTAAAGAACGAGGATTCCTCCTGCGAGACGGCTATGCCCAGCCGCGAGAATGTTCCGAGCTGCATTGACATCTCTGTCGTGCAGCGTGCCACACTCGGCACACGTCCATTCTCTTATTCCAAGTCCTGCTCTACCTTTCGGACTGTTGGCAGAAATACTGCCGCAACACGAACAGGCTTGGGTAGTGTACGCTTCGTTGACTTCCTCAAACACCACTGACCGCGCGATCGCTTTGTATTTCAGTTGAGTTTTCAGCATGAACCAGCCTGCATCCAAGACGCTTTTTGCCATCGTGGTTTGGGCTAAGGCGGAACTGCTGACGTTGCCGACAACGATGAGTTCATTCTCACGCACCAGCTGGGTGGTGAATTTTTGTAGCGCATCGTTGCGCTTGTTTTTGATTTTGGCATGAATGGCTTTCACGCGCTGTTTCTGTTTAGCGCGTTGGGCAATGCCTAGCTTGGCTTCGAGGTGGCGGTAGAAATCACCACGCTCCAGCTTGTCACCATTGCTGCACGTCGCGGTATCTTTCAAGCCCAAATCAAGGCCAACATGGGCTGTGCCGCTGGCAGGTACAACGGCCACTTCCACCACCCCATTGAAATACCAACGACCCCGTGCATCCTCTGAAAATGAACCAGAACGGAAAGCATATTGCGACAAGCCGTAGCTGTCCCACACCTTGAAGTAGTATCCAGCCAAGCGCACTTGCCCATTTTTCCACTGGGCAGCACCGGACTTGAAAGGAATCCAGCCCAATGAGCGTTTAGACCCTCCACTCACGCGCCACCGTAGCTTGTCTTTTTTGAACTGCTGGCGGGATTTGGCATGGACGGCAATCACTTCCTGAACAGTGGTGGAATGGATGATGAAGCCGCGTTCTTGCTTGATACCTTTGAGCTGCTTTTGCAAGTCGAACGCGCTGATGTGGTGACGTATCCAACCTACGCCCGGCACGGGAATAGAACACCATTCGGCGGTTTCCGCATTGGCTGCATTCCAGACCTGATTCGCCTCAAAGGCCATGCGTGACAGAATCGCCGCGTGTTTGTCGCGGACTCTGACCGATAACGTTTTGAGGGATGTTGTAGGGGAAGTCATCCGCCGATGATGAACCGTTTAGGCGTGAATGACAACGGGAAAACCGCATGAAAGGCAGGAGATACGCCACCAACGGATAGATTAGCTCAAGACGCTTATATCCCCGACCTGAAGGACGGGGCTTTACGCGAATATTGGTAACTCACGTTCATCCCGCCGCATCCGCCCGAACCGGCGTGCCGACCTACTCACGCAGGCGAACATGCCCGCCAATCTGAAGCGCAATATCCCCCTGTATGAACTGTTGAGTGTGGACGGGCTGGAGGCGATTGAGCAGCACGCCGACATTATCCTGCAGGAATTCGGTATCCAGTTTCGGGGTGATCAGGAGGCGATTCGCTTGTTTGTCGAGGCGGGTGCAGAGGCTACCGGTGAGATTGTGCGCTTCCCGCCCGGTTTGATCCAAAGTCTGGTCGCGCAAGCACCGTGTGAGTTTGTGCATCATGCGCGTAATCCGGCGCGTTCGATTACCATTGGCGGCGATAATATCGTGTTTGTGCCTGCGTATGGTTCGCCGTTTGTGCGCGATCTGGACAGGGGGCGGCGCTATGGCACACTGGAGGATTTCCAGAACTTCGTCAAACTGGCCTGGACTTGCCCGTATATTCACCACTCTGGCGGCACCATTTGTGAGCCGGTCGATATTCCGGTCAACAAACGCCATCTGGATATGGTGTACGCGCACATGCGCTATTCGGACAAGGTGTTTCTGGGTTCGATCACCAGCCCGGAACGCGCCGCCGATTCGATCACGATGGCGCGAATTTTATTCGGTGAGGATTTTGTGCGCGATCACTGCGTGGTCATGGGCAATATCAATGCCACCTCGCCGCTGCTGTTCGATGGCGATGTCACCAAAGTGATCCGTACCTATGCCGCCGCCGGGCAAGGCATGATCATCTGCCCGTTTGTGCTCGGGGGTGCGATGGGGCCGGTCACACCTGCCGGAGCGATTGCCCAGGCGCATGCGGAAGCGATGGTCGGCATGGCGCTGGCGCAATTGGTGCATCCGGGCGCACCGGTGATCTATGGCAACTTCCTGACCACCATGTCGCTGCGGAATGGCTCACCCACTTTCGGCCAGCCGGAGGCGAGTCTGGCCTATTACGCCATTGGCCAACTGGCGCGGCGGGCGTGTGTACCGTTGCGCTGTGGCGGCTCGTTTACGTCCTCCAAAGTCAGCGATTTTCAGGCCGGGCAGGAAAGCGCCGATTCGCTCACCCCCGCGCTGATGTCGGGAGCGAACTGGGTGCTGCACGCCGCCGGTTGGCTGGAAGGCGGCTTGACGATGGGCTATGAGAAATTTATCCTCGATGCCAATCGCCTTGGCATGATGACACGGATGATGCAGGGGCTGGCGCTGGACGAGAATGCCTTCGCGCTGGATTCCTACCGGCAGCGCAGTAACCACAATGAACACTTCCTCGGCACGCCGCATACCCTGAGCAATTTCAGCGATGTGTTTTATGAATCCAGCACCGCCGACAGCGGCTCGTTCGAGCAATGGGAGATTGACGGTAGCCTGACCGCTGAACAACGGGCGAATAAAATCTGGAAACAACAGCTGGCGGAATATCAGGCACCTCCAATGGATGCAGGCGTGGATGAGGCTTTGCAGGCGTTTGTGCGGGAGCAGAAGGCGAGTAAGGGGGATATGTGGTATTGAGGGGTGTGCTGTCTGTATGGGTGTTGATGTGGTAACACCCGCAGCGTTTCTCTAACTGGGGATTGAGTCAGGTCAGTGACTTTTGTAATTCTGCCAACTCCGCATCGCGGCGGTGGTAGCCGGTGGCGGTGATCAGGTCGGCGGCGGCGGTTATGTGTTGGGTAGCGGCGCTGTTCCCCCCATCCCGGCCTTCCCCCGCAAGGGGTGAAGGAGCAATCGATTCTGCTAACAACAGGCGCGCCATTTCCAGATGGTAATCGGTTAAATGCAGGCGCATCCCGCTGGGTTCGGCGATGTCGAAGACTTCTTGTAAGTCTTGGTGGGCAAGGGGGAAGTTGTGGGTGTGACGGTATAGAGTGGCGCGGGCGAGTAGGCCGTGTGGTAACATTTGTTGGTATCCTGCCGCCCGCAAATCAGTTAATGCTTGATTTAGCCAATCGGCGGCTTGTATAAACTTTTGCTGCTGCAAAAACGCATGTCCGAAGGTGAGTTTGGGCAATGAAAGACTCAATAGACTGCTCTCACCTGAATTTGTCGAGCATTTCAGGTTATATGCTGCCCGCTCTAATACAACTGCGGTGTCTTCCAATGCCAAGAGCAAATTGCAATAGTAGAAACCTCGTAATGAAAAAAGTTTCGGGTATATCGGCTGGTATTCACATTGCAATCGTTCTGCTTCATCAAACCAATACAAGGCAGCTGTCACATCTCCTCCTTGATGCAAAGAGTCCGCAAATGCAATGCGTGTTCCAACTTGCCAAAACAAGTCACCAAACTGGTCTGCATGTTTAACGCTATCGCCACCAAATTTTTGAGCTTGTTCAATATTACCAAGTGCAATATGCAGCATAGCTAGATTGTCAGCATTTATTGCAGCTTGATAGGGTGCATTTCAATTCTACACCCCCAGCTATGCAGCCTGTTTCAATGACCACAT
>CAXYXY010000055.1:0-24366 GCA_964293125.1 uncultured Thiothrix sp.
CATGGCATCCAGCATCCGCTGGCGTAACGGGCTGACTTTCATGATGGGTTCTCCTTTAAATGTCCCTCTATCGGACACTTAAAGTGTGGCTCATCACGGGAAAACCGTTGGGAATCAGGAGGCTACCGCGTCAGCGGTTTAGTTCAACAGTTTGTTATACGGAAACTATGTCTAACAGACTATACAGCCTCCGCTTAATCGGTAAGCACATGCCGCCTATCAGGTTCGTATTTTGTTCGTTTTCAACTATGCTTATCATCAAAATCCCTCTACCCGTTCAGTCACTATTCATGAACAACAAGCATACAACACAACCCAGTGATCTACCAACAGCTTATTCCCGTAAATTTTGGGATGACTACATATTTTTTCTTATAAAACAGAGTGTTAAAAAACCCCTGTCACCCCTGTCACAGAGTCTGTATTAAGAACCCAGCAAACAAGGAATAGCGAAACAAAATGGAACGAGACGCCTGATTGATGCCTTAGCAATTTGTACAGCTTGTCGGTGCTATGCGGCCTCTACTTTACTCCCTAAAAAATTGTATCCCGTTACCCGCATCAAGTATATTTAAGCCCATTAGCCCGCCACCCCCGGCGGGTCTGGCCGATGGGAGAGTGGTCGTGCAGCCTGTGAGTGATTTAATCCTGCCTCTTCAAGGACAAATAAGGAGCACCTGATGACTGACAGTTACACAACGATTGAATTTTCCATCGAGGCGAGGGCAGCAAAGCTGTCGCTGGAGAACTATTACAAGCATCAAGCTGTGTTCAAGGGGTACTAAACATGGTGGCATTGGCAAGCACGCAGACCGTGGCCGTGATCGGTGCCGGTACGATGGGCGCGGGGATAGCGCAGGTAGCCGCCAGCGCCGGGCATCCGGTGTTATTGTTTGATGGGGTAGCAGGTGTGGCTGTAGCCGCTCAGTGCATTGCCAACATGAGCGCAGGTTTGAGCAAGCAGGTCGAGCGCGGACGGATGACAATGGACGAACGGGCTGCGTTATTGGCGCGTCTGACCCCGGTAGACAGTCTGGCGGAGTTGGCACCCGCTGCCTTGGTGATCGAAGCGATCGTCGAGGATCTGGCGGTGAAGCAGGCGTTATTCCGTGAACTGGAAGGTATTTGCAGCGCAGACACGATTCTGGCGAGTAATACCTCATCCTTGTCGATTACGGCTATCGGTGCGGCGCTGGCGCGTCCACAGCGCTTGGTCGGGATGCATTTCTTTAACCCGGCACCCATCATGAAACTGGTGGAAGTGATTAGCGGTTTGGCGACGGATAAAGCCGTGGCGGAGACGGTATTTGCTACTGCAACCGCTTGGGGCAAGCAGGCCGTCACTGCGCGTTCTACCCCCGGTTTTATTGTCAATCGGGTGGCGCGGCCTTTCTATGCGGAAAGTTTGCGCGTGTTGCAGGAAGGTGGCGCGGATGTCGCAACGATTGATGCGTTGCTGCGCGAGTCGGGTGGTTTCCGTATGGGGCCGTTCGAGCTGATGGATTTGATCGGGCATGATGTCAATTATGCCGTCACCTGCGCGGTGCATGCAGCGCATTACGGTGACCCGCGCTTTACGCCGTCGCTGTTGCAGAAGGAATTAGTGGATGCCGGTTTTCTCGGACGCAAGTCAGGGCGTGGTTTTTACGACTACGCAGCGACCGCACTCAAACAACAGCCGATGAATGCCCCCAGTTGTGCGGCTCCGGCAGAAGTCACGTTGATTGGTGATGCGCCCTATGCGCCGATTTTATTGCAACTGCTGGGACAAGCCGGGATTGCGGTCGAGTGGGAAGCCGGGGATGCAGCAGAAGAGTTTGCGATACTGGCCGGTGAGGCGATGCTGCTGTGCACGGACGGGCGCCTGGCGACCCAATGCGCACTGGAAGAGGAGGTTGAAGATTTGGTGCTTTATGATCTCGCGCTGGATTACGGGAAGGCAACCCGCATGGGTCTCGCACCCGCCGACCAGACTTCCCAACAGGCGCTGGAAGATGCGATTGGCTTCTGGCAGGCTTTGGGCAAACAGGTGTCGGTGCTGGATGATGTGCCCGGTTTGTGTGTGATGCGCACGGTTTGCATGTTGGCGAATGAAGGCGCGGATGCGGTCAACCAGCAGGTGTGCAGTGCCGCCGCCGTCGACATTGCCCTGCAGGCCGGGATGCATTATCCGTGTGGGCCACTGGCTTGGGCAGACAGTTTGGGGCTTCCACAAGTCGCCACCGTGCTGGATAACCTGCTGAATATTTATGGCGAAGACCGCTACCGTGCTTCCCCTTTGTTGGTGCGCAAGGCGCTGACCGGCGGGCGTTTAGGTGGTTGATTAATGCTTCCCTAACCCGGATTGCGGATACGTTTTACGCCGGCCTTTTTCGGCGGGCACAGGAAGCAGCCATTGTGGCGATGGAAGCCCACACCCATTTGGTAAGGTTGATGCACGTGGGTAAACGTGAGCGGTTTTTCCGAGCAGCCCGGTAGGGTGACTACATGCGTATGTGGCTGGTGGTCGATATTCATTGCCCATTCCTTGCGATCCACGCCAACGACGAGTTGCTCGTCGCTGCTGGGCAGGGTGCTGCTACAGCCCGCGAGTAACAGAATGGGCGCACCGAGTAGCAGAAGCGCGGTTGCAGTAGTTGGTTTTTTCATGATGGTTGGCCTCTTTAATCTTGCTTAAGTCTTGTTTGGCGGATTGAGCGCTAGAGTGTGCCTCGAATTTTGTAAACCGTCTGTAAAAATCTGCAAAAGAATGGAGAAAACGGCCATACGAATGCTTCGCTGACCGTCGCTGTAGAGCGGGTTATTTGAGGCTAGGCCTTACGAATTCACCCAGCCCGGCAGGGTATGCATGACGTGCTTCATGCGGTCGTGCACTTCTTGGTATTCGGGCATAAAACTCTCGACCAGCGCCCAGAAGCGGGGTGAGTGGTTCATTTCGCGGGTATGACAGAGTTCATGGATCAGGGTATAGCGTACACACTCAGGCGGTAACAACAGCAGTTTGCAGTTCAGATTGACATTGCCCTTGCCGGAATAACTGCCCCAGCGCGAGCTCAGGTGTTTGACCCGATAACTGCAGCAATGCAGGCCGGTTTCCCGCATCACCTGCTGGAGCTGGATACCCAAGTGGTATTTGGCATGACCGAGCAGCCATTTTTGCAGGACAAACTGGCAAAAACCGCTGTTTTCTACCGCGCCACTGAGTCGCAAGTGGCCATCATCGCCCTGATCAAGGGTGATATTCTGGCGGTCGGTAGGCGTATAAATAACCTTGAAAGTCTCGCCCGTTGCCAGCAGTTCAATCTGTGTGGGCAAAGCGGTTTTTGCCGGGGGTAGGGGTTGCTGCTGCTTTTGTGCCAGTTCGAGCAGGTGTTTGGCAACCCAGTCACGTTGCGTATTCACCCACTCCTGCAAGCGGTGCTCGCACACGCCCTGTGGCTGGGTAACCACCAGCCCCTTGTCAGGGAATAACTGCATGCGCAGGTACTTCGCCCGGGCAGACAGACGCACGGTGTAAGGGATGCTGCGCCCATCCGCCAGCTTCAACACCGGTTGAGCGGGTGTTAGCGGCGCTTTGGCGACTGCTTGTTTCGGCTGCACTGGCTGCACTGGCTGCACTGGTTTCAGTGGCTTCAGTTTTAGTTTCTGTTTGCGTTTAGAATTTTTTGTCAGCTTCGACATAAGTATTGGGGGGTTGGTAATATTTGAAGAAAGTCCCGGCGACACTTTCCTTGCCGAAGATGCGCGGCAAGTTTAAGCCTACGGCAACATAGGTATGGCGTTCGGGGGTGTCGTAATGGCCAACATCATAGGTACGGAAACCGCGTGTATAGTAACCGGCCTGTAGCTCCAGATACTCCAGCGGGGTGCCCCTCAAGCTGCTGAAACCATCACCTTTGAGTGCGACCAGATGCTTCATGCCGGAATAATCGGCGGCAGCATCGTATTTGCCACTAAAGCCGGGCGATGGCCAGTATTCCATGCGCAAGTCGATTTTGTCGCCCCATTCCGGGTTTTTGGATAACCACCAGGAAGCGCCCACGCCGACGGCATCCGATACCAGATCTTCGCCAGAAAAACCGAATTTTTTCGAGGACGCATCACCGACTTCAATCAAAGCCATCGCGCCCAGTGCGGCCAGCGCGGCTTTGTCTTCCGGGTTTTCGACATTGTTGCGTTTGAAGTCCCAGACCATGGCTTCGGATAACAGGTAAGAAGTATACAAATGCCCCATTTTATCCGCGCCACCCGACGGGGTGTCCGCGCCAAACCAGCCTTCCTTATGGAATTTGGGCGAGTGTTGGAACCAGTCCCATTTAGTCACACCCCAGGCAGTAAAGGCACCGGCAGCGAGTGCCGTATCGCGCGCGACCACCCGGTCTTGCGGCGTTTCCAGCAGGGAAGAACAACCACTGAGTGTGGTGAGCGCAGTGAGTGCGATAAGTGTCGTAAATGCAGTGGTTGCCGGTAATGGCCGCATCAGGTTTCTCCCGCTGGTAGTGGTGATAATGATGGTAGTCATGCCTGCTCTTGGGCGAGCAGGTCGCGGGCGAGGTAGAGGGCTAACAGGCTGCGGCCTTCGGTACATTCATCATTGGCCAGCAGTTGATCCAGTTGACTGAGTTTCCAGGGGACTACTTCCAAGGGTTCTGGCTCGTCGCCTTCACAGCGCAGCGGATAAAGATCACGCGCCAACAACAAATGAGTGTGATGCCCCATGTAACCGGGCGAGAGGCTCACCCGTTTCAACAGCTGGATATGGTGTGCCCCATAGCCAACTTCTTCCATGATTTCACGGTTGGCGGCGGCAAACAGTTCTTCGCCCGCCTCGACTTTGCCTTTGGGCAAGCCGAGTTCATAGCGACCTGTGCCCGCACCGTATTCACGGATCAGCAGCACGGTATCCGCATCCAGCATCGGGACGATTAACACCGCCCCGTGCCCACGATTGGTCAGGCGCTCGAACACACGCTGTTCACCGTTGCTGAATTCCAGATGGACTTCTTCCACCTGGAACAGGCGACTCTTGGCGACCTCAAGGGTCTTGTGAATAATTGGTAATGTTGGCATGCCTGGATTTTAGCACTACCACGCGCTACTTAGCAGCTTGTCTCCGTGCAGATAATAAACATAATCACCGATCATCACTGAGCGGTCTTGTGGCCAGCTCCAAGAATACGGGTCACCACCCCAGTCTGTTTGTGGTTCGGTGGCTGCCGATGCAGCAATCAGTGCCGGGCGGACGTTGATGTCACCGGTCAGGGTATTAATGTCCAGGCGCTGCAGTTCATCCCGTGTCCACGCATAATAATAAGAGGGGTTAGCCGGAGTGTAAGCAGGATCGTCCAGGGTGTAACTGTTCAGGTTTTCATTCACGCTGACCGGGAGGGCGACTTGCAGGGTGTCACCCCGCAACAGGCTGGTCAGCGCGTGTTGCGTCTGGGACACCGCCGTTTCACTGCCGCGCTTGCCCAGGATAATCTTCTGCTTTTCCAGTGGGTGTTGTGGGTCGCTGACATCAATCAGCGACAGTTTAACCCCTTGATACCATGCGCCCCGGTTTTCATCGCCGCTTTGGGTGCTGGTGTCTGCGACAGCGTCTTTGCCGATGCCTAACAGCAGGTTGGCGCTAATCGGGTGCAGGTAATCCGAATAGCCGTCAATTTGTAATTCACTGAGAATGGTGGGGTCTTTGGGTCTGGATAAATCCAGCATGTACAGCGGGTCAGTCGTGCGGAAGGTGACCAAATAACCGCGATCACCCATAAAACGGGTGGCGTAGATCTGTTCGCCGGGCTTGCCGAGTTTTTCCGGGTGGCGGCTGTTGGGCAGTTCCCCGACTACCTCCAGGGTTTGTGTGGCTGCGTTTTCCTGCAGGTTATACAGATGTGCGGTGGATGTGCTGTCGCTGGCATTGTCGCCCGTGTAGGTGATGACGCGCAGGGTGTCTTTGTATTCACTCAGGCGGAAGGGTTTCAAATCCTGATTCCAGCCCAAATGCCCGCTGATACGCCCGGAACCCCGGTAACTGACATTATTCGCACTCAGGGCGAACTTGTGCAGGTCGGTATCGGTGGTGCCGCTATAAACCAGCTGGCCGTTGGCGTCGGTACTGGTGTCATACGTGTATTGGGTGGTGGCCAGATAGACCGCAGTGCTGGACGCATACAACGTTTCGGTGTCACCCATAAAACATTGACCTTGTGGCACCGGGTTGGCGGCGGTCACATCCAGTGCGACCAGGCTGGTGATGCTCAGGTAGTTCGTGTTGGAGTAGTCGGTCACGAAGCAATCGGTGTTACTGAACAACTCGCCCTGATCAACGCCATTGATGCTGTAATTCGGGAGGAAATCTGCAAGACTGGCCTGATTGATCAGCTGACGGTTGGCCGCCGCAGCTTCTTCAGTAATCGGGTAGTAATCCAGCCCCGGCAGTGTTGGTGTATGGCGGGTTGCCATATACAGGGTCGAGCCGATCATGCGGCTGCTCACCAGATCACCCTCCACACTCAGTTCGCTGGTCTGGATCGGTGTGGCTGGCTGGCTGACATCCATTAGAAACAGGTGGCTACTGGGCGGTGTGTAGTCATAGGGTTGAGGGGGCATGATCCCTGTGCTGACCTGCGATCTGGCTGCCCGCCAGGCTATCGGGTAGGCGTAAGCCGATGGTGTCATCGCGACCAGCGTTGAGTCATGCAGGTAGAGTCCACTGATCAAAGGGGTGTTCTCGGGCAGAGTCAGTTCGCCGACTTGGGGTGCACTGGCTTGCTCCGGTTTGAACACCCGTATTTTGGCTTGCTCGGCAGAGGCTACATACAGGTATTCACCGTTATTTTTCAACCGGTCTGCTTCGTCGACTTCTGACTCTTGTGTGTTGGTCGTCGAATAGGCAGGCGCTGCGCTGGCACCATCGGGCGCGGCAGCGCCGGGGACAGCATCATCGACAACACCGACAGGATAAACGATTTCCGGGTGGACAGTGCCATACTGTTCCAGCAGTACCTGGCGGATATGCGTGGCGAGTTCGGATGCTGAGCCGGAGCGTTTCAGTTGGCTGCTGCTTACTGGTGGGGTGCTGTCAGAGTTGTTATCGTTGCAGGCTGATAGGGTTAGGGCGAGCGGTAGCAGAACCAAGGAGAAGGGTACAAGGTGTTTCATGTTAGCGGTTCCTGCAGCAAGCATGCTGCTGTGTATGTTTTGTTTATTTGTTTGTCTTATCGGGTAAATTTAGATGAAATCAGTGATAAAATCGAGTAGGGAAGAAAAATATATTTCACCTATTGACATCGATTGGCGGCAGATTAATACCGTCTTCCTCGACATGGACGGTACTTTGCTGGATCTGCATTTTGATAACCATTTCTGGATAGATCATTTACCCCGGCGTTTGTCTGAACAAAAGCAAATGCCTGAGGCGGAAGCACGCGCCTGGGTGCATGCGCACTGCGCTGAAATTGAAGGCAGTTTGAACTGGTACTGTCTGGATTATTGGCAGGAGAAGTTGGAGGTGGACATCGTTGCCTTGAAGCATGAGGTGGCTGACCGGATTGCAGTACGCGCACATGTTGAACAGTTTCTGGATTACCTGCATCAACTGGGCAAGCGGGTGGTTTTGCTGACAAATGCGCACCAGAAAAGTGTGGGACTTAAATTCGGTTATGTGAATCTGGAGCATTATTTTGACCGGGTAATCACGTCGCATTCATTGGGTGTGGCCAAAGAAGAACCCGGTTTTTGGGATGAACTGGCAAGCGTGGAAATGTATCAGCTGGAACATAGCTTGTTGATTGATGACAATTTGCAGGTACTGCGGGCTGCAAAAGCACACGGTGTCCGCTATCTGCTGGCCGTGCAGGAGCCGGATTCGCGCCAGCCACCGAAGAATACCGAGGAATTCACTGCGGTTGAATGTTATACACAGTTGATGGGGGCATGGGCATAAAATTTACTTTGCCTTTCTATGTGTTTGCCACCAAGTGGTTTCCGAGCTGAACCGATACCCTTTGCCCCAAATGGTATGTAAATATTTGGGTGTGCCTGGGTTGTCTTCGATCTTTTTACGCAAGCGGTTAATATGCACGTCGATGGTGCGATCCAGTGGATTATAACTGCTACCATATAGCGCTTCGGATAACTGGTCACGGGTGACCAGTTTCTCCATATGGTCGAAGAAAAACTTCAGAATTTTGTTTTCTGTTGGTGTTAGTTTTATAGTTAATTCGTCTTTTGTAAACAGACCTCTTTCCGGATAGAACGCATGACTTTCCTTCTCAAGTTGCTCCTGTGGAGGAGTACGATGGCGAAGTATGTTACGAATCCTGAGCAATAATTCCTTATTATGAAAGGGTTTGCTTAAGCAGTCATCCGCACCTAGTTCCAGGCATCTGATGCGGTCAGCATTTGACTGCTTTGCCGAGAGAATCAGTACGGGTAAGGCAGGCTGGTTTTCTTTCAGTTGTTCAAGCCAGAACATGCCGTCTTTACCGGGCAGGAGAATATCCAGTAACACCATGTCTGGCTTGCAGGTACGGAGAAACGCTTCTATCTCATCGCCACCGCTAAGCGCATGGACGATGTAATGATGTGACTGCAAATAGTTCTGCAGAAGTCGCTGCAGAACCAGGTCGTTATCTACCAGCAAGATGAGCGGGTTGTCAGGTTTATTTTTTTTATGCATGATAGCTTAGCCAATGATACTCTATACAGTTAAAGTGTAGGCTATTCCATCAGGATGAAGGGATCTCCATATCCGGATGCACTTTTTTATAAGCTGATAATAGCCGTTGATGCATATCACAAGCATCCAGATTAATTCCGGGTGCGTTTATATTCCAGAAACGTTGATTGCCGCTCAGCAAGGATTCGGCCTGTGCCAGTATCTCCTTACCATAGAGCAAGTTTAAATGGGTTGCATAAGAACTACTTTCATCCATTTGCAGCAAAGTTTCTATGCATTGATAGACTCGCAGCCGCTCCGGATTGATCTGATCAAACAAAACCATCCATTGGCAGGCCTCCAAGGCGCTTTCATCATCGCCAATAGCCAGTGCCAACAACCCTTTCAATTCGCCGACTCGCATATCGGCCCATAATGAATGGGGGTCTGGAGCTAGGCCGATAAGTGCACTGACCGGTTGGATATTATCCAGACCCAGTTCATCCAGCGTATCGAGTAGTTCTGCACATTCGTCGTCGTCCAGTAGTGGCAGGTTCAAAATAGTTTCCCGAATTTCGATGCCGCTATTATTATTGTCCCACTCCAGGTCTTCAGCCGGGTAGATTTCAGACATGCCGGGTACCAGAATCCGGCAGGAGTAAACCCCAAGATGCTCGTAATCCATGATGTAGATCTCGAAGTTGTCGGCGTGAATCCGGGAACACAACCAGTCAAATTCTTCCTGGGTGCTGCCTGCAAAGTCCCAGTCAACAAAGTCGAAATCGGCGCTTTCGTGCAAAAAGTCCCAATGAATCAAACCACTGGAGTCGATGAAATGTGTTTCCAGATTATGCGCGTGTGCCACTTGTTCCCGGTCAAAGTCGGGTGGCGAGAACCCTTCCAGTGTCTCCAGGGCACGGCCTTGCAGTAACTCGGTCAGCGCCCGCTCCAGTGCGACTTCGAAGCGTGGGTGTGCCCCAAAGCTCGCATAGCACCCCTGATCAGCCGGATTGAGCAGCGTGACGCACATGACCGGGTAGTTTCCGCCCAAAGAGGCATCTTTCACCAGTATGCCAAAGCCCGCCTTGCGCAATTCAGCAATACCCGCCGCAATCTGTGGGTAACGGTTAATGACCGCAGTGGGTACGTCGGGCAGCGTGAGGCCTTCGGCAATAATGCGGAATTTGATGTGGCGTTCAAAAATTTCGGACAAGGCTTGCGTGCGTGCTTCTGCCTGCGTATTACCCGCCGACATGCCATTGCTGACATAGAGATTGCCGATGACATTGACCGGGAACCAGGTTTCGGTCTGGTCGCGCTGCCGGATAAAGGGCAGGGCACAAACACCCCGGTTTTCGTTACCGGAGTTCAGGTCGACCAACCGCAAGGCATCCAGCGAGGACTCCGGATCGTAGAAGGCCAGTAATTTCCGGTTGAGCAGCCCGGCGGGCAAGCTGGCTGCCTCGTCTATATCGAACCAGCGTTCTTGTGGATAATGCGTGAAATTGGCATTCGCAATGGCATCACCCAGGTAGTAATCCGCCCAAAAATAGTTGGTACTGAGGCGCTCGAAAAACTCGCCCAGGGCGCTGGCCAGTGCGGCTTTGCGGGATGCACCCTTGCCATTGGTGAAGAGCAGGGGGCAATCCTGATCACGAATATGCACCGACCAGACATTCGCCACCGGATTAAGCCAGGAGTGTTCAACAATGTTGAAACCGATCAGCTTCAGTTTGTGCTGCAAGGTGGTGATCGATGATTCGAGGGAGGCATCTTTGCCAGGAATAAAGCTGTCAGTCATGGGTTCAATCATAGGTTCAGTCATAGTTTGTGTACTTTCCGTGATAATATGGCGTCCATTCTAGAGCAAATGGCCGCTCAATGGGTTGGATTCAGTATAATGCTTTACGATGGTTCGTAGTATGTAGCGAATAGTAGCGAATAGTAGCGAATAAAGGATTTTTTGTGTTCGGAAATAAGCAGGCGTGGCTGATAATAGCGGTAATCTTCTGCCTGGGCGGGGCGGGGTGGCTGGGTATGCGCGGACTGAGCGGACTAGGTAGCCTGGGTGCACCCAATGCCGTTAACAGCAGTGAGGAGCTGGCTTATTTGCGCTTGCGTGAAGACGCCGATCATATCGGTGGGAACTGGCTGCGTACCCTGAACCCGGTCATGCAGGATGTGCAGGGTGATCTGGTCTGGAGCAGCAAAGAGCAGGCGGGAGTCATGCGCTTCGTCAACCTGCCGGAACCACGCAAGGGTTATCGTTACCATGTCTGGATTTATGATTCGCACAGTATCAGTGACCGGGCGGTGTCCGGTGCCATTCTTGAGCAAGGTTCCGGCAGGCAGGAGTTGTTTGTTCCCCTGACAGCTGCCAGCCCGGTAGTGACACCTTATAAATTTGTGCTGACGCAGGAGTCAGTCGGCGGCAACGAGGGGGCTGAAGCACGCATCTTGTTGATGGTGCAGCCTTAAATCTTTATTGATAACGCGCCGCCTGCTCTTCCAGCAATCTTTGTGCGGGGTTCAGGCTCACCAGATTAAACTCCACAATAATTTGCCGTGTCGTTTCCAGCACATTCTTGGCGGGCAGGATCTGGCCAGCCTTCATCAACTGACGGCTTTTTTGATGGTGTCGCAGGATAATGGCGCGGCTGATGCGTTTGACTTGCGGGTGCAGGTGTTTGCGCTTTTTGAGTTCACGCGCGTAGTAAAGTGCGCCGGGGCTGTTATTGCCTAGATTGTGTGCTTGCAGGGCAATATTCGCCTGCTGGATGATCTGTTTGCTGTTAAGTACCGGAAGGGGGGCAGGCTGTTGTGCCTGTGCCTGTTGTACTGCCGTGTTGTCCGGGAGTTGAACCGGAGCCAGGCTTGGGATGCTGACGGGTTCAAGCGGATTGACGGTGACGACCTGGTGATTCTGTTCTTGCACGGCGGGGATGAGCGCCGCGATTTGCAGGTTGTCAGGGGGAATAACTTCCGGCTGCTGGGTCGCCCTGCGGTCTGGTTGCGCTGATTTTGTTGGTTTCGCTGGTTTCGCTGATTTTGTTGGTTTCTCTGATTTTTTTGTTGATTTTTTTGCCGGTGATTTACTGACTGTTTGCTGGGCAACTTTGGCGGGTGGTTCTGGTTCGGTCGGAGCGCTGACTGGTTCAGTCGGGACACTGACTTGTACGGGCAGAGCGCTGACTTGTACGGGTAGGTCGCGGCTTTGCTGCGTGAACGCCGGGCGTGTGAGGGTAGGTAGCTGCTTCGGTGTTGTGGCTTTTTCTGCCGGTTTGGTGGCAGGCGATGATTCCATGGCCGGTACGTCGGGAATGAGTACACTGGGACTGTTGAGGGGTGTCGACGCCAAGGTGCTCAGGGTGATGACGGTCGTGGCCGCGCCTGCGCCCCAGAAACGTGATTGTTTGCGGGTCGGAATCGTCAGGCTGGTACAGGGGTTTTGCAGGTTTTGCAGTTCACGGGAGAGTGCTGTGCCCAGCAGGTAAAGGTTTTCGCCGCTCATGTCGCGCAGCAGTAAAGCACCATCGATCTGCTGAGCGAGTTGCTTGTGGTATGCCATTGCGCTCAGTTTAGTTTTGAGCATCTCCTGCGGGATGCTGTTCCCGCCGGACAGGCTGAGCAGGCTGTGCAAACCCCACTCGGGGGGGCAGTCCAGCACGATGTAGGCACTGCCTTCATCGACGCCAAACGCACGCGGCATCAGTATCCAGGGTTTTTTGGCTTTATGGCAGGCGGTCTGCATCTGGGCAAACAGCGCAGCGAGTGTCTCGGACAATTCAATCGACGTTTCAATAGCCGCTGGCAGCAGGTGCAACAAAACCCGCGAATCAGCTCCCTGTTCACTGGCCAGTTCAAGGTCACGCCCCCGGTAAACGTCGCCCACGCCAGAAATAGCCAGGCATTCCAGCAAGGCATAGCGATCGCCCAGCACCCTTTGGCCCACTCCATAAGTTTTCATCATCAACCCCTGATATTTTTTTTAGCCCACTTAAATTCGCAAGCTTCGCCATCATAGTCGTGTTGCCTGCGCTGAACAGTAAAACGGGGTTTGTTACGGTAACAGTGCAGCAGGCTGGAACCTGTCGGTTCAGTACTGGTCAAAAAGATAAAATGGCGTAAAAATTAATCAAGTTGCGAATAAAGCAGGTATTTTGTAATAAAAGTAACAATTCATTGCGTGACGAGAGTGATTAATTTGTCCACAATGCTGCGTTCATTCAGGCCTCCTGAGTCCATCCGGCTACTTTGGCCGAAGCCAGTCTGTGTCAGTGCTGGCATTAGGTTGTTTTATAATCACTTGAAGCAGGCTTGACTGAGCGTCGATACGAGAGAATCGGCGGATGGCCGGATATTGCCATAGAACGAGGTTCAATAAATAGAATGGTCAGCAAGGATAGCGTCCTCCATGAACTGGAGCGGATACTGGTGAGTGCACTGTTTTCCGGCAAGAAACAGGCCAGTAATTTTCTGCAGTACATTACCGCAGAAACCCTGGCCGGGCGCGGAAAGCGCATCACCCAATACGGTATTGCCATCGAGGCGCTGGGCAAGCAGGAAACCTATTGCCCCACCGAAAGCCCGGCGGTCAGGGTAGAAGCGGGGCGGGTGCGTAAACTGTTGAAGGAATACTACCAAACCGAAGGTATGCATAACCCGGTGCACTTTGTGTTGCCCACCGGACAGTATATGCCCGAATTTGTGGGCGTCACTGTGCCTCGGGCAGGGCGGCTGCATGACCCGCACACCCCGGTTTCGAGCGGCCCCAGGGTGTATATCGTGTGTGATGACCCTGCCCGGATTAATGATGAGCGCTTGCGCAGGTTAGTCTACACACTGCGGGCAGACTTGCCGGTGACTTTGGGGCGTATGCGGACTATCCGTATTGCATTGGGAGCCGTGTCGGATGCGGCGGATGCGGCGGATGCGCAGAATACCCCCGCTCAAGTCTGGCAGAAACAGCAGGCCGAATTTGTATTGCAGCTCAGCGTTTCTACCCAGGCAGAACAATTCTGTTTGCGTTATGCGCTGATTCACACCCTGTCTGAAGCACTGGTTGGCACGTATGAGTGTTCACTGGCCATGCATGACATCAGTCAGCCGGTGCTGGATGCTAAATATACGGAGATGATGACCCAGCTTTTCAGCCTGCACCGGGGCTGTGCCTTAGCCTGCTGGAGTCGTCACTGGTCTCAACAGAAGGAGATACCTGCGCCTTATCAGGCGTTAGTCGCTCACGTCCGATTTGTTCAGGAGTCTTCAACAGAGGAAGCTTTTACCGCTTTCAGGCAGGCCTGTCTGTTGCGGCTGCATCATTACCCCGAGGATGCGTTGGCGAATCTGCAGTATGCCGTGGCCTGTTTGTATGCGTATATGTTCGGAGAACGGAGCGCAGCACAGAATGCCGCCTGGCATCAACAGGCCGGAAAGGCACTGGAACTGAATCCGGATGATGCCTGGGCGCACATGATCTTTGCACTGAGCAGCTACCAGCAGGGTGATACCGAGTTATGCAAGGCTGAAATTCAGACCGCGTTGTCGATTAACCCGCAGGATGCAGGCTGCCGCCGCCTGATTTCGGTGGGTTTATGTGCGTTGGGTGCCTGGGAGTGGGGATTTTTTATCCTGAAAAAGTTGGTGGGGTTTTCTTCCGGCCACCCTGACCCCTTGCAGACCATTCCCTGCCTGTTTTATTTTCGGGGTGGGGAATACATGCGTCAGGCGCAGACTGCCGAAGGTTTTCCGGCGCTGGGCGGCTGGGAGAAGTTCGGTGAAATCTCGGCCAGTTGCAGCTCACGTCACTGTGGTGACTGCATCCTCAAGATTAATCAGGCGGTCGAGCGTTTGGATGAACCCGTACCTGAGACCCCACCGCTGAAAAACGTTCGAGAGCATAAGGCATTCCTTCTGGCTAATTAACGCCAGTCTGCGTGTCTGTTATCCTTGCGGTATTACTCGCAACAAGCAGAACCGTTGACTATGACTGATGCAAACCCCCAACCGCTGGAATTTACTACTACTGCTGATACTCACTCGTTTTTACGGGATGAGCTGCTCAAGCAGCAAAGGCAGCTGATGCAACTGACTTCGGCCTCTGACCCGTTGGTGCGCGCCGATCTGCAGCTGCAGATTGCGGAAATCATGCTGGAACTGGGCGAGTCGGGTGAACCGGGCATGGTGGCGGCAGCCTGGGGCTTGAGCAAGGAAGCTTTCGAGCTTTATCGTGATAGCGAGCATTGGGACGGGGCGATTCGCGCTTGTGATGCACTTTATCGCACCGGATTACCGGCAGCGGTGCCCGCCCTGGGCAATGGCCTGTGGCTGGCCATCACTTACCCGGTCGACCCGGAGTTAACCATTTTGCTGCTGAATAACCTGATTGATGCGACGCCTGACAAGGCCGATGGCGCGGGTGTGGCAGCGGCAGTCGCGCATTATATCGCTGATTTGCGCCTGCAAGGTGAAAAACGTGACAGTGTCATGTTCCTGACCAGCGCGATGCTGGGCAAGGTGGCCGCACGGCATAGCGGGGTGGATTCCCAAAACAAAATGAATGTCTGGATGCAGAAGCTGGATTTGCTCGACCCGGCGGTATTTTTGCCGCGCATGGGTCAGGTGATCGAGGCGATTGTCGAAGGCCAGTGGTGGTATGACCGTGCCGCCTTGCGCGCCCGTCTGCCCGTGCACTAACGGGCTGAAAAAACCTGAGCGGAGAATGATCGGTGATGAGCAAGTTGATTCTGGTCGATGATGAGAAAGTGATGCGTGATTCTGCGGCACAGTCCTTGCAGCTGGCCGGGTTTGAGGTCGACACCTGCGCGAGTGCGGCGGAAGCTTTGCCCTTGATTACACCGGAATTTTCGGGGGTGTTGATCACCGATATCCGGATGCCACAGATGGACGGGCTGGAGCTGATGGAGCGGGTGCTCAAGATTGATCGTGACTTGCCGGTGATCCTGATCAGTGGGCATGCGGATGTGGCCTTGGCGGTGAGCGCAATCCGGGAGGGGGCGTATGACCTGCTGGAGAAGCCGTTTGCGGCGGCTGAACTGGTGGATACGGTCAAGCGGGCACTGGAGAAGCGGCGCTTGACGCTGGAGAATCGCGCCCTTAAAGACGAGCTGCAAAACCAGACGCGCATCGGCCCACGGATTATTGGGCAGGCAGCGGGTATCGTCAGTTTGCGCAAGATGATTTCGCGGATTGCGAATGTCGATGCGGATGTGCTGGTGTGGGGCGAGACGGGCACGGGTAAAGAGCTGGTGGCGCGTTCCCTGCACGAGCAGAGCCAGCGGCGGGCGCATCATTATGTGGCGATTAACTGCGGTGCGATTCCGGCCAACCTGCTCGATAGCGAGTTATTCGGGCATGAGGCCGGGGCTTTCACCGGGGCGAAGGGTTTGCGGGTCGGCAAGTTTGAGCATGCGAATGGCGGCACTTTGTTTCTGGATGAAATCGAGAGTATGCCTGTCACCACGCAAGCCCCTTTGCTACGTGTTTTACAGGAACGCCAGATTGAGCGTTTAGGTTCGAACCAGCTGATTCCACTGAATATTCGGGTGGTGGCGGCCACCAAGATTGACCTGAAAGAGGCCTCTGCCCGTGCTGAATTTCGCCAGGATCTGTATTACCGCCTGAATGTGGTGACTCTGGAAATCCCGCCGTTACGGGCGCGTCGCGAAGATATTCCGTTGCTGTTCCAGCATTTCGTGCTGCTGGCGGCGGCGCGTTGTGAGACCGAGGTGCCCTCACTCAACAGCAAAGCCTTGCAGACCTTGTTGGGGCATGACTGGCCGGGGAATATCCGTGAGCTGCGCAATATTGCCGAGCGCTATGTGTTATTGGGCGATAGTTATAATTTTGATCTGGCGGCAGTGATGAATGTGATGGACACGCATGGCGTTGCTGAGGGGCTGTCACTGAATGATCAAGTCGCGGGTTTCGAGAAAATCCTGATTGAACAGGCTTTGAACCGTTACCATGGCAATATCAAGCAGGTGATGACGGCACTGGATACGCCGCGCAAAACCCTGGCGGATAAAATGAAAAAATACGGGCTGGAGAGAGAGCGCTACCGCGTACAATCCTGATACTCTGGCTGTCTTTATGCAAGGAAGGCGTGTATGCAAATCAATCCTCTCGATGAAGTGCGCTCCAGCTGGGTGTTGGGTATCTTTGTGCTGGTGTTTTTTGTCATTGCTGCGCAAATATACCAATGGCTGGCGCTTACCGGGCAGAATGCATCGCCGGGCGAGTTGTTTAGTCGCGATACCCTGATCTGGGTATGCACGTATCCGTTGATTGCGCTGCTGCTGTGGGCGATTACCCGTCAGCAGCGTGATGAGCTGACCGAGATGGTGCTGCGGATTCCCGACCCGCATGAAGTGCGTGATTATTTGTGGCTGGGCGTGCCGATGGTGTTATCCGCGTCGGCCTTTATGTACTTGTTGTTTTACCCCCTGTCGTTGGTCGCACCGGGTTTCGTGCAGGCCTGGCTACTGGATACACCGCCTTTGTTCTATTGGGATGAGCAGGGCAGTTACTTTTTGACTAATCTGGCGGCATTAGTGATGGCGCTGGTGTTCGCGCCGCTGGTCGAGGAATTCCTGTTCCGGGGCTATCTGCTGAATCGCTGGACGCTCAAACTGGGGGCGCTGCCGGCGGTGCTGTTGTCTTCCTTTTTATTCGCCATTCTCCATCCTGACGTACTCGGCGCGTTTGTGTTTGGTGTTTTCCAGTGCCTGTTATACATGAAAACACGCTCACTGCTCGGGCCTATCCTGTTGCACTTCAGCAATAACCTGCTCGCCGTCGCGCTGGAATGGATGGATCGCAGCTGGTGGAGTGGTTTTGAGCCGACTACCCTGCAGGACTTTTATGATACCTGGTGGATGGGGCTGCTGGGGCTCGTCATCGGCGTACCGTGGTTATGGCGGTATGCGCGCCAGCATTTTCTGCCGGTAGTACCGTTACTGGCTGCCCACCAGCGCGGTGGGTCGGAGGATGAGACGGGCTTGTTGGGGTGAGTGAAATGCGCAGTGCCGCCGAATGCCCCCGAATGGTGCGATGCACTATTCCAGATCAGGTTTCGGTTTGTTCTTGTCTGTTATCTCTTGTTAATCGCGCACTGGCCATTGTCTAACCATTTGATTTGGCAATTTTAAATGGATATTTAATCGATTGGCACCGAATTTGCTTTAAACATCTCATGTACCTGCCGGTGTCAATGGCGATATCAGGCAGGCAGCGGTGGAGTGCAGTGTAGTGCACCGCTGCAGTAATCCGGGTAACGAAGCCCTGAGTCTGGTGGTCAAACGACCCCGAGGTTTAGGGCTTGTTTGTTTTTGGGAGATGAAACGCGAATGCGGAAACAGAATTTAGTCCTGATCGGTAATGGCATGGCCGGTGTCCGTGCTTTGGAAGAGCTGCTCAAGCTGGATACGGAGCGTTATGACATTACCGTATTTGGTGAAGAACCTTACGGCAATTACAACCGCATCATGCTGTCGCCGGTGTTGGCGCGGGAAAAAACCATTGAGCAGATCATGCTCAACAGTGAGCAATGGTATGTCGATAACGGGATCACCCTGCACAAGGGCAAAAAGGTCGAACGCATCGAACGCGGCAAACAGCGGGTGGTGGCAGCCGATGGCACGGTGGCACATTATGATCGCCTGATTATTGCGACTGGCTCGGTGCCGTTCATGTTGCCTTTGCCGGGTGCGGACAAGGCGGGCGTGATTGGTTTCCGGGACATCAAGGACGTGGATGCGATGCTGGCCGCCAGTCAGACGGGCAGCAAAGCGGTGGTGATCGGCGGTGGCCTGTTAGGTCTGGAGGCCGCCAATGGCCTGATGAAACAGGGGATGGCCGTCACGGTAGTTCATCTGGGCGATAGCCTGATGGAGCGGCAACTCGACCAGCCTGCCGGGCAGTTATTGCAAAAGTCTCTGGAAGAACGCGGCATCCGTTTCCTGATGCGGCATAAAAGTGCCGAAATCATCGGCGACCAGCGGGTGCAGGGTTTGCAGTTTGATGATGGCAGTGTGGCGGAAGCCGATTTGCTGGTGATGGCGGTCGGAATCAAGCCGAATATCGAGCTGGCAAAAGCGTCCGGTCTGTACTGCGAACGCGGCATTGTCGTCAGTGACACGCTACAGACGATCACTGACCCGAAAGTCTATGCCCTGGGCGAATGCGTACAACATCGCGGGATTGCTTACGGGCTGGTGGCGCCCTTGTTTGAACAGGCGAAGGTGCTGGCCAATCATTTGGCTGCGCATGGCATTGCGGCTTATCGGGGATCAGTCACGTCGACCAAGCTGAAAGTGACGGGGATTGAACTGTTCTCTGCCGGGGATTTTATCGGTAATGAGCAGACTGAAGATATTGTGTTCAAAGACGCCGCCTCCGGCGTGTACAAGCGGATTGTGCTGGAAGAAAACCGGATCAAGGGCGCGGTGCTGTATGGCGATACCGTCGACGGGAGCTGGTATTTCCAGTTAATGAAAGACGGCACCGATATATCGGCTTTCCGCGATAACCTGCTGTTCGGCCAAGCCCACTTGGGTGACTCCGGCCACAACCCGAATACCCATGTGGCCAGCCTGCCGGATACGGCAGAAATTTGTGGGTGCAACGGGATCTGTAAAGGCGACATCGTCAAAGCGATCACCGAAAAGAAACTGTTTACCCTCGACGATGTACGGGCGCATACCAAGGCCTCGGCTTCGTGTGGTTCCTGTACCGGTCTGGTCGAATCCTTGCTCGCACACACGGTGGGGGGAGATTATTCCGCGACACCGGCCAGCAAGCCCCTGTGCAAATGTACCGACTATAACCATGATGAAATCCGGAAGGGCATTGTCACCCATAGTCTGAAAACCATGCAGGGTGTGCGTGACTTTTTCGAGTGGGGCACGGTTGACGGTTGCGCTTCCTGCCGCAATGCGCTCAATTACTACCTGTTATGCGCCTGGCCGAATGAGTATGTGGACGATGCGCAATCGCGTTTCATCAACGAGCGTGCGCACGGCAATATCCAGAAAGATGGCACCTATTCGGTGATACCGCGCATGTTCGGCGGGATGTGCACCCCGCAGCAATTGCGGGCGATTGCGGATGTGGCGGACAAATATCAGGTGCCGGAAATGAAGGTGACCGGTGGGCAGCGGATCGACATGCTCGGTATCAAAAAAGAGCAGCTACCCGCGATGTGGAAAGACCTGACCGATGCCGGTTTTGTGTCCGGGCATGCGTATGGTAAAGCGCTGCGCACGGTGAAAACCTGTGTCGGCAGTACCTGGTGCCGCTTCGGTACACAAGACTCGACGGGCTTGGGTGTGCAACTGGAAGAACTCACCTGGGGTTCATGGATGCCGCACAAATTCAAGATGGCGGTGTCGGGCTGTCCGCGCAACTGTGCCGAGGCCACCATCAAGGATTTTGGGGTGGTGTGTGTGGATTCGGGCTATGAGCTGCTGATCGGCGGGAACGGCGGTATCAAGGTGCGTGTCACCGATCTGCTGTGCAAGGTGGAAACCGAGGCGGAGGTGCTTGAGTACAGCGCTGCCTTCTGTCAGTTATACCGTGAGGATGCGCATTATCTGGAACGTACTGCGCCTTGGGTAGAGCGGGTCGGGCTGGCGAAAATCAAGGCAGCAGTGGTCGACGACGCTAAACAGCGCAAAGCCCTGTACGACCGTTTTCTGGTTTCGCAGCAAACCGCCCAGATCGACCCCTGGAAACAGCGTGCCGAAGGGGCTGCGGCCCTCGAATTCATACCGATTACCGTTGCAGGGTGAGGAAGACAGAATGACAAGATGGACTGAAGTGGTCGAGCTGGACAAGATTCCGATGCTGGGCGCGCGCGTGGTGAAGACCCCGTCGCTGGATATTGCCCTGTTTCGGGGGCGCAATGATGTGGTCTATGCGGTGCGCGATGCCTGCCCGCACAAGCAGGGCCCCTTGTCGCAAGGCATTATGCACGGCAACTCGGTGACCTGCCCGCTGCATAACTGGAAAATCGATCTGGAGACCGGGCAGGCGCTGGGGCCGGACACGGGGTGTGTGAATGTCTATCCGGTGAAAGTGGCAGACGGGAAAGTGTATCTGGAGTTGGGTTAAGGCCATGCGAACCACCAAAACCACCTGCCCGTATTGCGGGGTCGGCTGCGGCGTAAAGGTACAACAGGACGATAGCGGTGCCGTCACCGTCACAGCGGACAAAGAGCACCCCGCCAATCAGGGGCGCTTGTGTTCGAAGGGCACTGCGCTGGCTGAGACGCTGGTGCATCCCGACCGTTTGCTTTACCCGGAAATCAACGGCCAGCGAGTCGACTGGGAGACAGCCAGCACGGCGGTCGCGGACAAGTTCCGGCAGGTGATGGCCGAGCATGGGCCGGATGCGGTGGCGTTTTATGTGTCCGGGCAGTTGCTGACCGAAGATTACTATGTCGCCAACAAACTGATGAAGGGCTTCATGGGGTCGGCGAATATTGATACCAATTCGCGTCTGTGCATGTCATCGGCAGTTGCTGCGCATAAACGGGCATTCGGTGAGGATCTGGTGCCGTGCAGCTATGAGGATCTGGATCTGGCTGACCTGATCGTCTTGGTGGGGAGCAATGCCGCCTGGTGCCACCCGGTGTTGTACCAGCGCATGGTGAAGGCAAAGAAAAACAATCCGGCCTTGCGGGTGGTGTTGATCGATCCGCGCCGTACCCAGACGGCTGATCTGGCTGACTTACACTTGCCCTTGCAGCCGGGGAGTGATGCTTACCTGTTCAATGGTTTGCTGGGCTGGCTGGTGGACAATGGCTCAATGGATGATGCCTTTGTGGCGGAGCATACCTCCGGCCTGCAGGCCGCTTTGCAGGCAGTCCGTGCGGGTGATGCGGGTAATGACGGTTTGCAGACTTTGCTGGATATATGTGGCGTATGTGGGCTTTCTGCGCCGGTCGTGCAGCAGTTTTTCCAGTGGTTTGCCGCCAGCAGCAAGGTGGTGACTGTGTTCTCGCAGGGGATTAATCAGTCTTCCAGCGGGGTGGACAAGGGCAATGCGATTATCAATTGTCACCTGTTAACCGGCAAAATCGGGAAGCCGGGCTGCGGGCCGTTTTCCTTTACCGGGCAACCGAATGCGATGGGGGGGCGGGAAGTCGGTGGGCTGGCGAACCAGCTGGCGGCACACTTGGAGCTGGAAAATCCGGCGCACCGGGCTTTGGTGCAAGACTTCTGGCAAGCGCCTGCCCTACCGGACAAGGCTGGGCTGAAAGCGGTGGAGTTGTTCGAGGCGATGCGAACAGGCAAGGTGAAAGCGGTCTGGATTATGGCGACCAATCCAGTGGTCAGCCTGCCGGATAGCGCCGGAGTGCGTGAGGCCTTGGCGCGTTGTGAATGCGTGGTGGTGTCCGACTGTGTGCGTCACACCGAGACTACACGGCTGGCTGATATTTGCCTGCCTGCCCTGACTTGGGGCGAGCGGGATGGCACGGTCACCAATACCGACCGGACGATTTCCCGGCAGCGGCCATTTTTAGCTGCACCCGGTGAGGCGAAACAGGACTGGGAAATCATGGTGGCGGTGGCGCGCAAACTGGGTTTTGCGGCGGCTTTCCCGTATCAATCCGCTGCCGAGGTGTTCCGTGAGCATGCCGCCTTGTCGGTGTTTCGCAATGAGGGTGAACGCTGTTTTAATCTGACGGGGCTGACTGATTTGTCGCCTGCTGCCTATGACGCACTGGAGCCGGTGCAATGGCCGTTGGCAACCTCCCGTTTATTTACTGACGGGCAATTTTATACCCCGGATCGGCGAGCACGGTTTGTGCCGGTCAAGCCGCGCTTGCCTGTCGCTGCGCCCACCACGGATTATCCGTTGGTATTGAATACCGGGCGAGTGCGCGATCACTGGCACACCCTGACGCGCACGGGGCTGTCAGCGCGGTTGTCGGCGCATGTCGGTTTGGCTTATGCCGAGTTGCACCCGGAAGATGCTCGCCAGCGGGGTATTGCGGAAGGCAGCTTGGTGCGGGTGCTCAATACACTGGGTGAAATCCGGGTGCGGGCACGGGTGAGTGCTAACCAGCAGCGCGGGAGTGTCTTTGTGCCCATGCACTGGAATGGCGAATTCGGCAACAGTGCCGGAGTCGGGCAATTGATCCCGTCCGTGACTGATCCGGTGTCTGGCCAGCCGGAGTCCAAACATGCGGTGGTGCAGGTGGCCGCCTGGCAACCTGTCTGGCACGGTTTTCTGGTTTCGCGGCATAAACTGGATGCGGGGTGGAGTGCAGGCAGACAGACGGAGGCACCGGCCTATTGGGCGTGCCAAAAGGTTGCGCAAGCCTGGGGGTATGAGCTGGCCGGTGAGCAGGCTCCCGCAGAATGGGCGCAATTTGCGCGGCACCTCCTTTGCCAGCCTGATGAACAGGTGAACTGGATTGAATATCTGGACAGCGCCCGACAAACCTACCGTGCGGCTCGTTTTATCAAGGGGCAACTGGCGAGCTGCCTGTTTGTGAGTCTGGGTAGCCTGCCATTGCCGCCCAGCGACTGGCTGGTCACACTGTTTGGCAAGGCCGCACTGGAGCGCCTGGAACGCCAAAGCCTGTTGACCGGGAAGCCTGCTGTGCCGGGTGAGGAAGTTGGCAAAACCGTGTGCGCCTGCTTCAATGTCGGGGAGAATACCATCCGCAAAGCGATTGCCGAACAGAGTCTGCAAAGTGTAGCGGCCATTGGCCAATGCCTGCAGGCCGGGACAAACTGTGGTTCGTGCCTGCCGGAGTTGCGGGAGATGCTGATGAAAACTAAAACCTTGGAATAGTCATCGGCCTTGGTGCAAATATTGCATAACTCCTGATATTTCATTATCAGGATTCCTTCATGTTCAAAGTGATGTTGGTCGACGGCAACGCCGAACGTTCCAGCAGTTTGCAGGCGGCACTGAAGAGAGCGGCTTATCTCACGGTCGTTTGTGTCGACAGCCACGTCGACTTGCTCGGGCAGGTCAAACGGCATACCCCGGATGTGATTATCATCGATAGGGTCAGTCCTGACCGCGATACGCTGGAATCCCTGCGCACCGTCAACCGCGAGCTGCCCAAGCCGGTGGTATTTTTTGCGGAGCACAGTGATTACGAAACCACCCAGGCCGCCATTCAGGCCGGTGTCAGTGCCTATGTGGTGGATGGCCTGTCAGAACACCGCCTGAGGTCCATTCTGGAGGTCGCGATTGCGCGCTTCCGCGAGTTTCAGGCGCTAAGGCTGGAGTTGGAAGACTGCAAGCTGCGTCTCCAGGATCGCAAGGATGTGGACAAGGCCAAAGGGATGCTCATGCAGCACCGTCATTTGAGTGAGGAAGAAGCACACCGCTTGCTGCGGAAAATGGCGATGGATCGGAATATGCGGATGGGTGAAGCGGCGCGTCATTTCGTGGCAGCGATGGCTTTGCTGGGAGACGGACGTTGACGACTGACGGTCCTTTATATTGCATTGCACCAACTGCGTGCTGACCTTATGCAAATGACTTCACCATAGTGCACTCTGTGTGCATGCAGCAGGGCTTGTAGCCGTCTGCTAAACCCTCCCCGTTCACGTCCTTCCTGCCTGTACAGTTTCGGCACACTTATTGCTTCTAATCATTATCTGAAACTATTAGACATTATTTGAAAAATACCATTTATCTTCAAATAAGTTAAACTGATTTG
>CAXYXY010000056.1:0-22733 GCA_964293125.1 uncultured Thiothrix sp.
CTTTTACAAGTACATGATTATACAGTTAGTTTGGGTTCAGCGGGAATTGCTGAGGTTTCAAAGTAGTCCCCCAAGACCATGGCGGGGTCAAGCTGCTGCTCATAAATGCGCGGGTATCCGCCCTTGTGAATGAGTGCATCGGTCGTCAGGGCTTGATAGGGTTCGGCTTGACTCAGTTCGCTGATCGATAGGGGGAGCAGCTTTAGCAAGGCGGTTCTACCGGCCAGAGACTGTGATATTTCACGTGATAAATCAAACTGGTGGCTGCCGGTGAGGATAAACTGCCCCATTTGTTTTTTCTCATCCACCTCCACTTGAATCCATGACAGTAATTCCGGCACCCGTTGGATTTCATCAATAACAGCTCCGTGTTTACCAAACTGCGCCAGAAAAGCACGCGGATCGGTGCGGGCAAAATCACGCAAATCCGGGCGTTCGAGGTTGGTGTACGGTTTGTCTGGAAACGTCTGTTGGCACAGGGTCGTTTTGCCTGACTGGCGCGGCCCTGTCACGATAACGACAGGGTATTGCTGGGCACGAGACAGTAAGATGGGTTGTATTTGACGAGGTATGAGCATGGTATTTTGCAAATAAGAAGTACAACTTCAATATTGCATAAAAAAGGGTGCATTTCAATGCAGGTGGGTGATGCGGCGATGCGGCGATGCCAACAGGGCGATTAGCTATTGCCCGCTTTTCAAAACCAGATTCACCGCCATCTGGATAGCCGCCTGCAAACTGCCCGTTTCCGCTTTGCCCGTACCGGCCAGATCCAGCGCAGTGCCATGGTCAACCGAGGTGCGGATGATGGGCAAACCCAGCGTAATATTGACGGCATGACCGAATCCGGCATATTTCAGCACCGGCAAACCCTGATCATGGTACATCGCCAGTACCGCATCCGCATGCTGCAGATGGCGCGGTGTGAACAGGGTATCCGCCGGGAGTGGCCCGACCAGATTCATGCCTTGTTGCTGTAGCTGCTGGATAACCGGAATAATCGTGTCGATTTCTTCTGTGCCCAAATGCCCGCCTTCACCCGCATGTGGGTTCAGGCCGCTGACCAGAATGCGTGGCGTGGGCAGGGCAAATTTCTGCTTCAGGTCGTGATCCAGTGTCTGCAGCACCTGCCGCAACAGGGGGGCGGTAATCGCTGCGCTGACCCGGCTCAGGGGTAAATGCGTTGTTGCGAGCGCTACCCGCAGATTGCCCGCCGCCAGCAGCATGACCGGCATGGCGCTGCCAGTTTGTTCAGCCAGAAACTCGGTGTGACCCGTGAAAGGGATACCCGCATCGTTGATAATGCCTTTATGCAAAGGCGCGGTGACCATTGCGTCAAATTCACCACTTTGGCAACCGCTAATGGCACGTTTGAGTGTTTCCAACACATAAGTAGCGTTGCGGGTGTTAAGGCTGCCGTGAATGACGCTGGCAGCACAGGTAACCGGCAACACAAACAGTTCGCCGGGCTGACAAGGGCGTTGTTTGACCGTGTTGTCATACGGGCGCAGACGCATGTTCAGCTTGAGCTGGCGTGCGCGTGCTTTCAGCATGTCCGGGTCACCGATGGCGATAATATCAGCCGCCCAGTGCACCTGGCTGGCCAGCATCAGGATCAAATCAGGGCCAATACCCGCTGGCTCCCCGGTGGTCAGGGCTAACCGTAAGCGTTCTCTCATGCGATTACCTATTTTAACTGCAAGCCAGAATTGGCAACAGGAATACGGTATTCAATATAGGCACCGTTACGCAGGCTTTGCAGCCAGGCGGTATATTGCTCATCCTCTTTGCGCGTTCCCAGGAAATTGATGGCTTTATTGCGTAGTTGGTCGGTCGTCTGATCGGCCTGTTTGCGTTCTTCCACTTCAAGCACATGGAAACCAAAGCGGGTCTGGAAAGGCTCACTCACGGTATTTAAAGCCTGCTGGTTCATGACTTGCTCAAACTGCTCGACCATTTGCCCCGGTTTTGCCCAACCCAGTTCCCCACCTTTCGCGGCACTGCCGGGGTCATCCGAGTTTTTCTGCGCCAGTTGGGCAAAGTCAGCGCCCGACTGTAACTCTGCATAAATGGCGTCAATTTTCTGTTTGGCCTGATCAGCGGGCAGTTTCTCGGTGCTGACCAGAATATGACGTACCCGCGCCTCAGTACTAACTGCGTCTTTGTTGCCATCCTTTTCCAGCAGCTTGAGGACGTGGAACCCATTGGGGTCACGCACCACCTCGGAGATGTCACCGGGCGTCATCAGCGTCAGAACGCGGGTGAATGCCGGGGGCAGGGCTTCTGCATTTTGCCAGCCCAGATCGCCCCCGTTGCCCGCCGCTTGGTTATCCGAGAACTGGCGTGCCACTTCGGTAAAGTCCTCGCCACTCGCCACCCGGCGACGCAATTCCTCTGCTTTGTCGCGTGCGATGTTGATCTGTTCGATACTGCTGCCATTCGGCGCAGCTACCAGCAGGTGTTGCAGGTGGTAACGGGCACCCGCAGTCAGCTTGTCACTTTGGCTCGCGATCAGGTCTTCAACTTCACGGTCGGTGACATTGATCTTGCCAGCGACCTGCTGTTTGCGTAAGGCATCGGTCAGCATCTTGCGGCGGGTCTGTTCACGGAACGCGGCAAAATCAATGCCTTCCCGTTGCAAGGCACGCTGGAAAGTGGCCTGATCCATCTTGTTCTGGGCGGCAATGCTGTCCAGTGCCTTATTGACCATGACATCATCAATCTTGATCCCGCGCTCACTGGCAAACTGGGTTTGCAGGCGCTCCATGATCAATTCATCAACCGCTGCTTTCAACAAGTCAGGGGCGGATAAACTCTTGGCTTTCGGGTTGCTGGCACGCAAGATTTGCTGCCGCTGCATGACTTCACTGTGCAGGATAACGTCATTGTTCACGACCGCTGCGATTTGATCCAGCGCCTCTGCCTGTGCCGTCGTCAGGGAGGCTGAACACAGCATAAAACCTGTCAATAGGGCAGCGCCCAGGCTTTTAGCGGTGAAAAGGTGGTGTTTTGCTTTATTCATAACCATAAATTCGATTTTCCAGAAGATTGCGAGTGCCGCTGCCGAAATTGCCAAGCCCCTTTAGCTCAACTTCCGCAAATATAGCATCATCATAAGTTTCGTTATCAGATAATAAGTATTTGCGGGCGGCCAGACGGCCTTTCCAGCAACAGCTTTGATACTCAACACCGGCAAGAGTTTCCAGCATGCGGTCATTTTCCAAATCTTGTTCATACCCGCCTACCAGTTTCCATTGATCAGTGACCGGTGTGGCGAAAGAGAACCGGGCTGCCTGGTATTCTCCGGTACGCTGGCTATAGGCAAGATTAAGTACCCGATTTTTTTTATCACTGTAGTTGATGCGCAGCTGGCTGGCCGTGAGCTGCTTTTCTTCGGTGTCAACAAACCCGGTGCCGGAGAGGCGGGTCGAGTCGTTCAGATCACCGGAAAACTCCACAACCAGCTCGGAACGGGTTGCGGTTTGTGCTGATTCATCCGGCAAGGTGACTTTGCGGTCATTAAAATAAAGCATCTGGCCGACACTGGCACGCAGGACTTCACGCCCTTTTTCCACATCCTGCAAGCGGGTAGTGAGTGAAGTAGACAGGCGGTTCGCGTCGGCGATCCGGTCTTTGCCGGTAAAGCGGTTATCACTGAACAGCTGGCTATAGCTCAGGGTGCGTTCGGAGGAATCAAATACCGGGATGGCACTTTGATCACGAAACGGGGTATAGGTGTAATAAATCCGGGGTTCCAGGGTCTGGATGCGTTTTCCCTGGTCGAGCTCGCGCTCCAGAAAAATACCGGCGTCCAGTGACACGGTGGGCAGGCTGCGGTCAAGATTTTGCGCGCTGCTGCCTTCCAGCTGATAGTGGGTATGATGAAGCTTCAGCGCCGGGGTGACATACGCATACTCGTTGGCAAAGCGGCGCTGGACACTGGCCTGTATATCAAAACGCTGGCCGTTATCTGCCGAGCTTTTGTCGAAATAGGTGTACTCGCTACTGGCACTGAACTCAAAACCGGCTGCACTTTTATCCGGGTGCCAGTTGAGCTGTAACTGGGGCAGGCGCGCATAACTCGCGCTGGTACTATCCAGTACTTGGTAGTCCTGGATCAGTGCTGAAAATGACCAGTCTTTCTCACGGGTAGTATAGCCGAGGGTGCGTTCCAGGTTGACAATGCTGCTGCTGGCCAGCGAGGTGCCAAGGTCATCAAAATAATCCGTATCAGAAACACCGGCGGCTTTTAGGGTGAGTTTGCTGTTGGGGCCTAGCTGGCTCTGGTGATCCACGTTAAAAAAGTAGCGCAGCTTGTTGCCATAATCGCTGTCATTCGGGACTATTTCGTATTGCAGGGTGCCTTTGTGTTTATTCAACAGGTAACGAAACTCGAATTCTTCCTGCAGCCCCCGCTTGCTCAGCCAGTTAGTAGTCAGCGTCAGGTCGTAGTTGGGCGCCAGATTAAAGTAATAAGGCAGGCTGATCCGCACCCCGCTTTTCTCATCGGTGCCAAAACTGGGCATCAGCAAGCCGGATTTGCGCCGGTCAGTGAGCGGGAATGAAAAGTAGGGCAGATAAAGAATCGGAGTGTTGTTAACGCGCAAGGTGACGTTGCGTGCGGTGCCTTCTTCTTTGTCGTGATCAAGCTGGATGTCGTCTGCCTGAATGCTCCAGCTGTCCGTGCCCACCGGGCAGGTAGTGTAGTTGGCATTTTCCATCAGGGTGATGCCGTCTGCTTGCTGCACCAGACGGGTGCTGCTGCCCCGTCCATCGGCGCTTAGCACCGAGTAGCGGGTGTTGTCGATAGTGCCCGCACCGGTTTCGAGATTAAAGTCCAGTTTGTCGCTGGCCATATTCAGCGTTGCTGTGTTGAAACGCACGTCGCCTTCGGCTTTGACTTGTTGGGTTGCACGGTCATAGGAGGCGCTGTCAGCCCGCAGCTGTCGGTCTGCGCGGGAAATCAGCACATCGCCCAGCAGTTCAGAAGTGCCCTTGTCGCGAAACAGGGCGCTATTAGCCTCAATATACACCGCTAGCGCATCCAGATTGGCCGGGCGCTGTATTTTGTTGGGTATATCCGCCCCCGTAGGGAGTGGGCATAGCTCCCAGCCTTGTTGTGCGAGGACGACAGGGGAGCTGAATGACAAGCCAACGGCAAGAAGTCCTGCGTGCCTCGGTAACAGCATTGTTTTTCCTTGTTCTTAGTGTTTCTCAATAGAGCTAACATCGCATACTCTGTTCAGGCTGACAATGGCTGCGATGAAATCTTGATAGCGGGCTGATAAAATTGTCTGCATGCAAATGATAAGTTTAATTTTACACTTCTTAATATTTTGTGTAATATTTGAACATGGTGATTCGTAGTCAATTAAGAATACAATAAATGTCTTGCAAGCGAGGGTATCAATGGAAGGCTTATCAAAAACCCCGTCATTTTATGAAGGGTCTATTAACGTGTCTGAGAATAATGGCAAGCAAAAGGTGGTCAGTAAACAGTCGGTAGTTAAAAAACGTGGCCGCCCCAAAGGCGCTGTTTCTGCCAGCCTGTCGGATGTGCGGAAGCAGGCTGCCGAAGAGCGTCGCCAGCTCAAGCTGCAACACAGTCAACAGGTGTCGGATTTGCAAGCGGAACTGAATGCGCTGCGCCAGGCCTATGACGACGATGTCGGGAGTTTGACCCACGAGCTGGAGTTGTTGCGGCGGCGTGAAAGCAACTATCAACAAGCCTTGGGCGAGCGCCTGATCGAAGTGGCCGGTCATTTGCAGGAAACCTTGTTAAACTGGGGGACTGCCGAGCTGGAAGAAGCGCAAATCGACAAGCGCAAACGCGGGCGTCCACGCAAGACACTTAAATAACACCTGAATAATCCGAGCAAATGGTGAGGCGCTGTTGCCGACACCTTGTCATCTGCTGCTCCTCAGTGCAGCAAGTTTTCCAGTATCCGCTGGTAAATCAGGGTCAGTTGCTCCAGATCCGCGACGGATACACATTCATTCAGCTGGTGAATCGTTTCATTCCTGGGGCCCAGCTCCAGAACCTGCGCCCCGGTCGGGGCGATAAAACGCCCGTCTGACGTACCGCCGCTGGTGGATAATTCAGTGTCCACACCCGTCACCTGCCGAATCGCCTCGATACTGGCGGCGACCAACTCGCCGCGTGCGGTCAGAAATGGATTGCCCGATAAATTCCACTCCAGTTCATAACGCAAGTCATGTTTAGCCAGAATCGCTTCAGTGCGTGCCCGTAAGTCTGTCTCGGTCAATTCGGTCGAAAAACGAAAATTGATGAGTGCGTCCACCTGACCGGGAATGACATTGGTTGCACCGGTGCCGGCATTCAGATTGGAGATCTGGAACGTCGTCGGCGGGAAAAACTCATTGCCCTGATCCCATTCGATGCCTGCCAGTTCCGCCAGTGCGGGGGCAATCCGGTGAATCGGGTTATCTGCCAGCTGCGGGTAGGCGACATGTCCCTGTTTGCCGAATACCGTCAGCTTGCCATTCAGCGAGCCACGCCGCCCGTTTTTAATCACATCCCCTAACTGGTGGGTGCTGGATGGCTCACCGACCAGACACCAGTCTATTTTTTCCTGACGCGCTTCCAGCGTTTCAATGACTTTTACCGTGCCATTTTTCGCCGGCCCCTCTTCATCGCTGGTAATCAGGAAGGCAATCGAGCCTTTATGATCCGGGTGTGCGCGCACAAAGTTCTCGCACGCCATCATGAACGCGGCAATGCTGCCTTTCATATCCGCTGCACCGCGCCCATAGAGCAGGCCATCCCGGATTTCCGGCATGAACGGTGGACTGTTCCAGGCGCTGAGCGGCCCGGTGGGTACGACATCGGTGTGGCCAGCAAAGCACAACACCGGCTCTTTGTCGCCACGTCGCAGCCACAGGTTATCAACGTCCTCAAAACGCAGGTGTTCCGCGCTGAAGCCGCTGGCCGCCATCCGCTTCGCCATCATCTGCTGGCAGTCGTGATCCAGTGGCGTGACGGAGGGGCGGGCAATCAGGTCGAGGGCGAGTTCGAGCGTCGGCGAAAGGGGCATAAGGGACATCTCAGCAAATTTCCTTGGGGGAGCGGTTAATTCTGGAACAACAGTTTCCATTCGTCGGCGACAAAGCCCAACACCCGCCGCTGACCCGTATCCAACAGGGGGCGTTTGATGATGGCGGGCTGGTCTTCCATCACCGCAATCGCGAGCGCCTCATCCATGTGAGTGCGGGTTGCTTCCGGCAGCTGTCGCCAGGTCGTGCCACGCTTGTTCAGCAAAGCTTCCCAACCCAGTTCAGCGACCCAGTCACGCAGTTGCACCGGGTTAACACCGTCTTTGCGGTGGTCATGAAACGCGTAGGCAATCTCGCGTTCGTCCAGCCATTTACGCGCCCTGCGTACCGTATCGCAGTTACTGATGCCGTACAATATGATCATTTATCATACCATTTGTGATAAGAACGTCGTTTGCCCGCGCGTTGGGTGATGATGCCTTCCACCTGAGACGCTTGGATGCCGAGCGTGTCATAGGCCGGATTCAGCGGTTCCAGGTAGTGTTTGCCGTCGATCATGCGCAGGCGGCGGAAAATGTACTCGTCTTTGTTGTCTTTGGCAAATACGAATGCACCGTCTTTCAGCACGCCACTCGGGTCGATGATGATCACGCAACCCGCTGCGAACTCCGGTTCCATACTGTCATCAATCACTTGCAGGGCAAAAGGTTCTGCTTCCGCACAGCTGCCGCCGTCTCCCGTGCTGGCTGGCAGGCTGTCGGCCAGCTGGGCATTGGCACCCCCGGCAACCGAAATTCTGATTTCTTTAAAGCTACCTGTAGAACTATTAGTGCTCGCCATCGGTTTATTCCCCTGCCGGCTGGCTGTGGCTGAACTCGCTGGCGGCGACATGCCGCTCAGGTTGATACCAGCGCAGTTTTTCATGCAGTCTGACCACTTCGCCGACAATGGTCAGGGTCGGGGCGCGTACCCCGCTGTCCAATACCATCTGGGGCAAGGTGGCGAGTGTGCCGATATGCACGCGCTGGTTGCGGGTGGTGCCCTGTTCGATCAGTGCGGCGGGCATGTCTGCCGGGGTGCCGTGGGCGATCAATTGTTCACTGATGACCTGAATACCGGTTAGCCCCATGTAAAACACGACGGTCTGGTGGGGTTGGGAGAGTTTTTCCCAGTCCAGATCAATCGTGCCGTTTTTTAAATGGCCAGTGGCAAAGGTGCAGGACTGCGCGTAATCACGGTGGGTGAGCGGAATGCCTGCATAGGACGCACAGCCGGAGGCGGCTGTCACACCCGGCACCACCTGAAACGGCACCCCATTTTCAGCCAGGGTTTCAATTTCTTCGCCGCCGCGTCCGAAGATGAACGGGTCACCCCCTTTCAGGCGCAGTACGCGCTTGCCCTGTTTGGCGAGATCCACCAGCAGCTGGTTAATCCCGTCTTGTGGCACGGCGTGATTGGATTTTTCCTTGCCGACGTAAATACGCTCAATAGTTGGATGGGTCATGTCCAGAATGGATTTGGCGACCAGCCGGTCATAGACCATCACATCCGCCTGTTGCATCAGACGCAGCGCACGGAAGGTCAGCAGATCAGGATCACCCGGCCCCGCCCCCACCAGATACACCTCACCGACCGTCGGTTCGGCAGAAGTACGCGCCAGCATATCATCCAGCATCTGGCGGGCAGCGGGTGTATTCCCGGCATAAACCAGCTCGGCAAACGGCCCGCGCAAGGCTTCCTCCCAAAAACGTTTACGCTGTTCCGGGTCAACAAAACGCTGTTTGACCGTATCGCGGTATTCTTCAGTGATCGCGGCCAGCTGCCCACAGGTGGACGGGATCATGGTTTCCAGTTTCATGCGTAACTGGCGGGCGAGCACCGGCGAGGCACCCCCCGTCGAAACCGCAATCATCACCGGTGAACGATCCACCACCGACGGGACGATGAAACTGCATGCTTCCTGATTATCGACCACATTGACCGGAATATCCTGCGCATCCGCCCGCTCCGCCACCCGCGCATTGACCGCCCGCTGATTGGTGGAAGCAATCACCAGATACATGCCATCCACATCCGCATCGCTAAACGGGCGGGCATGGTGGCTGGCCGTATCAGGGTATTGTGCCAACAGGCTTGCCAGTTCCGGCGCCAGTTCCGGGGCGATCACGCTCACCTGTGCACCGCTTTGCAGGAGCGCTTCCACCTTGCGCAGGGCGACTTTGCCACCGCCGACGACCAGACAGCGCCGACCCTGCAGGCACAGAAAGACAGGAAAACGTTTCACGCATTAATCTCCACGACAATCTCTACGACATTTGCGTCGACTTTTATCATTCAAAATACCCCGTACCCATAGTTCGTAAGGGAAATCAGCTATAGTATGATAATACCGCAGGCCGCTGTCGAGCAGATCGGTCATATTCGTACCGGTCTTCAGCCATGCGGACGGCTTACTTTTCCCATTCCATCAATATCGGCTTTTCACGCGTTTCGTGCAGACGCTCCTCTGCTTCCAGCTGGCTAGAGGCAAATACCATTTTATAAAGGGAACGATCACCCGGCTCGGCAGCACTGCGTAACTCGCGGGTTTTGGCCTTGGCATCCTGATAAGCCTCGAAACTGCCGTGCAGCTCCAGATGCTTGATCATCTGGTTAGGCTGGGAAATATTGAATACATAATAAGGCATGATGTCCTCTCGGGCAGAAGGGTGGTTATAACCTGCATTATTCACCGCTTTGGGTGGGTAGGCCATAGCCCTGATGTGGTAGGGGGCGCATCTGCTGGTACACAATGAATCAGATTACGGTAAGCTTAGCAGTGAAGTGTACTTATGAAGCCGAATGATGTCACCCCTGACTTTGTGGAGAGAGAAGAATGCCCCGACTCAGTTTTATTTCTGACCAAGCCTTGGCTGCAGCGGTCAAGCATTTGCTGGATGTTGCTGTTGAAGCCCGTATTAAAGTAGACAAGCGCTTTGGCAGGAATGTGATTGATCCCTTTGCAGTGCTGTTTGAAATGTCAGGTTTCAAGGTAGACCAGGATACATGGATAGTTGGAGAGAAAAATCGGCAAGCCCAAAAAACACTGCAAAACCATGTGGGTACTTTCCATCAGACGATTCTTGGCTCTCTGGATGGCTGGTGTGATCTGGGAACCGGTGGGGTGGTGGATGTCATATCTACCCAGCGAAAAATCATCAGTGAGATCAAGAATAAACACAATACAGTCAAAGGTTCAGACAGGGTCAAAATCTATGATCAAATGGAAACGCTGGTCATGACCAAGGGGCACCAATATAAGGACTTTACGGCCTATTATGTAGAAATAATCCCCAAGTCAGGTTCCCGTTACAACAAACCCTTTACGCCTCCCGACAGTTCCAAAGGGAAAGCCCGACATCCTAACGAGCTGATTCGGCAAATAGATGGGCATAGTTTTTATGCCTTGGCATCAGGTGTGCCGGATGCTCTTGATCAGCTGTTTACAGTCTTGCCTGATGTGATTGAGTCTCAGTCAGATTACCGGTTTGCGGATAGGACATTTGCCCAAGATTTTTTCAAAAAGGCCTTTGCTAGCAAGTAGGGCTTGATGTTTTGTGCTCCGCTGGTCAGGCAAAACCAGTATTTCTTGCCGACCTTATGGCTATGCAGGCGCGATACCCTCTATAATAGTAACCATGTATAAGGTTGTTGAAGGTGTTTTATGTATTCTGTCGCGCAGGTTGCTGATATGTTGGGTGTGTCCAAGGAGACACTACGTCGCTGGGATAATAACGGCAAGTTACCGTCTACACGTAACCCTATGAATAATTACCGTTTTTATGGTAAGGAACAGCTTCGCCAGTTTGAGGCACTCAGTTTCATCTTTGATGATTCCCGTCGGCAGCAGATTGCCCCTGTCCATGCCTACCATACGATTGAGTTGTTTGCGGGGGCAGGTGGTCTGGCGATTGGTCTGGAGCAGGCAGGGCTTGAAACGGTACTGCTGAATGAGATTGACAAGAATGCCTGCGCCACGCTCATGGCTAATCGACCTCACTGGAATGTCGAGTGCGGCGATATTGCCCATCTGGATTTCATGCCCTATCGTGACCAGATCGATGTGATTACGGGTGGTTTTCCCTGTCAGGCCTTCAGCTACGCGGGCAAGAAAATGGGCTTCGAGGATGCGCGCGGCACCCTGTTTTTTGAGTTTGCACGCGCGATAAAAGAAACCAGCCCGAAACTGTTCATGGCGGAAAACGTGCGTGGACTGTTGAATCATGATGGGGGTAAGACTTTAGAAAACATTCGTTCTGTGCTGGAGGAGCTGGGTTATACCTTGCTTGACCCGCACGTCATGAAGGCTATCTTCTACCGGGTGCCCCAAAAACGTGAACGCCTGTTATTGGTCGGTATCCGTAACGACCTTGCCGGTTTGGTGCCATTCAACTGGCCACGTCCTTACCAGAAAGTCTATACGCTTAAAGATGCACTGAAAGTGGGGGAGCTGTTCCCCTGTGATGCGCCTGAATCTGCCGGGCAAGGCTACCCCGAAAAAAAGAAAGCGGTGATGGCGCTGGTGCCACCGGGAGGCTACTGGCGTAACTTGCCGGAAGACATACAGAAAGCCTATATGCTGAAAAGTTTCTATCTGGGGGGCGGGAAAACGGGTATGGCGCGGCGTATGCACTGGGATGAACCCTGTCTGACCCTGACCTGTGCGCCTGCCCAGAAACAGACTGAACGCTGCCACCCGGAAGAAACCCGCCCGTTTACCGTGCGTGAATATGCCCGCATCCAGACCTTCCCGGATAGCTGGCAATTTAAAGGTGCACTCACCTCCCAATACAAGCAGATTGGCAATGCAGTTCCGGTCAACATGGCGCATGAACTGGGTTTGTCGGTAGTTGATTTCCTCAATCGTTTATGTGCGACCGGGTTGGCGGTGCCCGCTGGAATGCCGATGCAACAGGAGCTGAGTTTTGCATGAGTAAGGTGGATGGCAAAGCCTTGGCGGCATTAATCCCGGTGTGTTAGCAGAATTCCCACATTGATCTAGGTTGGAATTTGAGGGGGTGCTACCATGACCTCATTCGATGACCGTAAATTTGCCCGCAGTGTTGAGCGCGTGCGACAGAGGACTAACATGAGCGAACAAAACCCCTATATAAACAATCCACTCAACGGTGTGAGTTTACAAACCATACTGGATGAGCTGATCCGTCACTATGGCTTTGATATTCTTCATGCCTACTTGAATATCAACTGTTTCAAGTCTAATCCCAGCCTGGCGGGCAGTCTGAAATTTCTGAAAAAGACGGATTGGGCGCGGCAAAAAGTTGAAGTGTTTTATCTGTATCAGTATAAAAACTTACCAGCCGTTTCCTCTGAACAGTTCAAATTACCGCCCAGAGAACGCATTGTTCCGGCGCATCACCAAGCACGTGCACCCGCCGTATTAAGCGTCGAAGAGGGTCAACGTTTGCAAGCGAAGCAAGCGAAAAGTGCCGCTAATTGGAATAGCAAAACAGGCGAGCGCAAAGGGTCGAGCAGGGAATACAACGAGAAACGTAATCTGCGGTCTTATAAGCCAACGGACGATTCAGGGGATGATTCAGGTGAGCGTAAACCTGCGCGGGTAAATCCTTGGGCGAATTTCAAAGGTGGGAAGTCGTAGCCCCCGCTACCCGCGTTCGCTACTGGCTAAGCCAGCAAGGCCTGCATGCTGTCCGCCTGACACCTTTGTCCGGTTTGACCAATCATGTGTTTCTGGTTGAAACCCTGAACGGGCAAGCACCCCGGCGTTCGGTCGTGCGTTTGGCCAACACAGGATTGGCCGCCGGTTTATGCCCCTTGGCACACCAGACGGAACAGGTGATTGCCCACCATCAGGCCGCGACTGAACTGGGCCTGTCTCCGGCTTTATTGGCGGCAGATGTGGAGGCGAAACTGATGTGGCTGGCGTTTGCCGGGTCGCCTCGGCGGTTGGATGCAGCGGGGATGGTCGAGATGCGTGGACTGTTGGCGCGTTTGCATGGTAGCGGTTTGCACTGGGCGACACCCGGCAAGCCTGATCCGGCAGGTCTGGCCGAGTTGACCCGGTTGGCCGAGCAGGGTTCGGGTGTTCTGCAGGTGCGTGCGCAGCAATTACAGGCACTTGCCCGCCCCGAATACCTGCATTATTCACCCGTGCCGGTGCACAGTGATCTGAATCCGGGCAACTGCCTGCATGACGGTGAACGTTGGTGGCTGATTGACTGGGACTATGCGACTGAGAAAGTGGCGTTGTGGGATTATGCCAGTTTGTGTGTGGAGCATGATTTGTCGGTGGTGGACAGCCAGCTATTCGTGCCGCTGGCTTTACAGGTCGATCTGGCGTGGTTTTGCTGTAATTTTGCTTTGTTGAGCTGGAACTGGCATGTGGAGCGTGGCTCGGCGGAGTCGCTCATTGCAGCAAAGGTGCGGGTGTATGAACGTTGGTGGCGGTATTCTTGATGCGTATCAACACTCTCCTGCGCCATTTAATGATAAATTGCGCTATGATTGAAAGTCTAACCAGGTGCAGGGGGGAGTAGAATGGAGCAACATACTAGCGAGTTCTCGTTACTGACTCTCCGTATGCGTGATCTGGCGCGGCCTGCCTTGCAGGTTGCCCTGACTGATTCCATCCGTCAGACTGCTCAGGCCATGACCGAAGTCAGCAGCCACACCGCTTTGATTGTGGATGCTGGCCGTTTGTGCGGGATTGTCACCGACCAGAATTTCCGGGTGCGGGTCATTGCCAGTGGGCGCAACCCGGCAGATCATATTGCCACGATCATGACGCCTGACCCCCTGACCTTGCCACCCAACGCCGCCGCCTCAGAAGCCCTACTGTTGATGGCTAGCCAGAATATCCGGCATATCCCGGTGGTCGACGCCCACACGCAGTCTATTTTGGGCGTAGTGGGCGCGACTGACCTGTTGCGTAGCCAAAGCCATCATGCGGTGTATCTGGTCGGTGATATTCATCTGGCCAGGGATGTGGCGAGCCTGCAGCGCTTGAGCCAGCATATACCCCAGGCACTGGTGAATATGGTGCGTAGCCACCTGACGGCTTATCATATTGCCCATGCGCTCAGTTCCATCGGGCAGGCGATTACCCGCCGCCTGTTGCAGCTGGCTGAGCAGCAATTCGGTGCGCCGCCCATCTCTTATGCCTTCATTGTGGCCGGTTCGATGGCGCGTTCCGAGCAAACGGCTTATTCGGATCAGGATAATGGCCTGATTCTGGCGGATGACTACGACGAGGCGCGGCATGGTGCGTATTTTTCGCAGCTGGCCGGGTTTGTCAGTGACGGTCTGGATGCCTGTGGCTACCGTTACTGTTCCGGGAATATTATGGCGACCAATCCGCAATGGCGGCAGCCGCTGGCAGTATGGCGCGGGTATTTCTTTGGCTGGATCGACAGCCCTTCGCCGCAAGCCCTGTTGAATGCGAGTATCTTTTTTGACCTGAGCTGCCTGTACGGTGATCACTCCCTGTTTAAGCAGTTACAGGATGATATCCTGCAACGTACCCGCAGCCATCGCTTGTTCCAGTCCTATTTGGCGGCCAATGCGCTGAATTATCGTCCGCCCCTCGGGTTCTTCAAAGGCTTTGTGCTGGAGGAAGGGGCTGATGGCAAAGGCCTCGATATGAAAAAGCGCGGGGTGGTGCCGATTATTGATCTGGTGCGGGTGTATACGCTGGCGCTGGGCTTGCCCGAACAGAACACGCACGAGCGGCTGGAGGCGTTGGCAAGGCAGGAACCCGGCACCGTGAATATCAGCGCGGCAGGTCTGGCTGATTTGAAAGATGCCTTCGAGTTTATCAGCAGTACCCGCCTGCAACATCAGGCACAACAGATCGAAGCCGGTAAGCAGCCCGATCATCATGTGCCACCCGGCCAGTTTTCTGATCTGGAGCAGCGTTATTTGAAGAATGCCTTCGAGGTGGTGGCAGCTTTGCAATCGAGTTTGGCCCACCATTATCAGGCAGAGAGTTTTCGGTGAGTGTCCGTGGCTGGCGGGTGATTTTTCAATAAGGAGGCGTGCATGTTAAAAGCCAAAGCATCTGAACGGTTGCTGGTCTTGTTTTTTATCGGCTGGGCGCTATTGAACTTCCCGTTGCTGGCCTTGTGGGATCATGAGGCCACCTTATGGGGCGTGCCGCTGTTTCCTGCCGGTTTGTTCCTGATCTGGGCGGTGCTGATTGGGGTGCTGGCCTGGCTGATGGAAAGCCGCGAGCACTGACACAAGCACTGAGGCTCTAGTATGCTTTCCACCAGTCTGGTCATTACCACTTCGTTTGCCTACCTGTTGCTACTGTTTGCAGTGGCCTGGCTGGGGGACAAACGTGCCGCTGCCGGGCGGTCGATTATTGCGAGCCCGTGGGTTTATGCGCTGTCGATGGCGGTGTATTGCACGGCCTGGACTTATTTCGGCAGTGTGGGTCGTGCTGCGAATGCCGGTGTCTGGTTCTTGCCGATTTATCTGGGGCCGATGCTGGCGATGATTCTGGCCTGGCTG
Organism: uncultured Thiothrix sp.; assembly: GCA_964293125.1. Classification (GTDB taxonomy): domain Bacteria; phylum Pseudomonadota; class Gammaproteobacteria; order Thiotrichales; family Thiotrichaceae; genus Thiolinea. The sequence continues at coordinate 15,547 of CAXYXY010000056.1, forward strand.
GTGGTGCGCAAGATGATCCGCATCGCCAAAACCTATCGAATTACCTCAATTGCTGATTTCGTTGCCAGCCGCTATGGCAAGAGCCGCCTGTTGGCGAGTCTGGTGACGCTGATTACCGTGGTCGGGATTGTGCCTTATATCGCCCTGCAGCTGAAAGCCATTTCCAGTGCGTATAACGCGATGACGGTGCCGGTTAGCGTATCTGTTAGCGCGCCTGTGGTTGAGGTCAGCCAGCAGGCCAGCGTCTGGTGGCAGGAAAGTACGCTGTATATCGCGCTGGTGCTGGCCGGTTTTACCATCGTGTTTGGCACGCGCCATCTGGACAGTACCGAGCGCCATGAAGGGATGGTCGCTGCGATTGCGTTTGAATCAATCATCAAGCTGCTGGCGTTTCTGGCGGTGGGTGTGTTTGTGGCTTACGGTATTTATGAGGGCGTGGGGGATATTTTCGCGCAGGCGCTGGCCGATGAGCAGTTGCGGGCGCTGCTGCAATTTGAACGTGCGGGCAGTTTTGCCTATCCGCAATGGTTTGCGCTCACTGTGTTGGCGATGTGCTCAGTGATTTTGCTCCCGCGCCAGTTTCAGGTGATGGTGGTGGAAAATGTCGACGAACAGCATCTGCGGCGTGCCGTCTGGGTGTTCCCGCTGTATCTGTTGCTGATTAACCTGTTTGTGTTACCGATTGCCTTGGGTGGTTTATTGTACTTTGGTGAGGCGGCAGTTGATCCTGAACTGTTCGTGTTATCTCTGCCGTTGGCTGAAGGCCAGTATGCGTTGGCCTTGCTGGCCTTTGTGGGTGGGTTGTCGGCAGCGACGGGTATGGTCATTGTCGAGGCGATTGCGGTGTCGACCATGGTGTCGAATGATCTGGTGATGCCGCTGCTATTGAAGACCCGGCGCTTTGGCGGGCGCTCCAGTGGTGATCTGACCCGCCTGTTATTGCTGATCCGGCGGGTGGCGATCCTGGGGATTTTGCTGCTGGGTTATCTGTATTTTCACATGGCGGGTGATGCTTATGCCTTGGTGAGTATTGGCCTGATCAGCTTTGCGGCGGTGGCTCAGTTCGCACCGGCCATGTTCGGTGGGATGTACTGGAAGGGCGGTACCCGGCAAGGGGCTTTATCCGGTTTGTTGCTGGGTTTTGCTTTTTGGGCTTACACCTTGTTGCTACCCTCGCTGGCCAAATCGGGTTGGATGTCGAACGACGTGCTGACGCTGGGGCCTTGGGGGATTGGCTGGTTGAAGCCGGAGCAGTTTCTGGGGCTGACCGGGCTGGATAATCTCACGCACTCGCTGTTCTGGAGCCTGTTTGCGAATCTGGCTGCTTATGCGCTGGTATCGGTCTGGAGTCGCCCAAGTGCGCGTGAAATCAGCCAGGCTTTACTGTTTGTTGATGTTTTCGAGCGCACGGCAGCGACGCACCCGGTATTCTGGCAAGGCAGCGCCAAGGTGCCGGATTTGCTGCATCTGACCGAACGTTTTCTGGGGGCAGAGCGCACTGAGCGTCTGTTTGCCGAGTATGCACAGCGAGCCGGAGTGACCTCGATTGCGGCAATCCCGGCCAATGCGCGGCTGGTGCAGTTTGTGGAAACCCAGCTGGCAGGCGCGGTGGGCACGGCGTCGGCGCGGGTGATGGTCGCCTCGGTGGTGGAAGAGGAAACCCTCGGTCTGGATGATGTGATGCGCATTCTGGAAGAGGCTTCACAACTGCGGGCTTATTCACAGGCACTGGAAGAAAAATCACACTCACTGGAAATGGCTACTGCTGAACTGCGCGCTGCCAATGAGCAGCTGAAAAGTCTGGATAGCCTCAAGGATGATTTCATGTCGTCGGTCACGCACGAATTGCGCACGCCCCTCACCTCGATCCGTGCCTTGTCGGAGATGATGCTGGACGATGATGAAATGCCGCTGGAGCAGCGCCAGCAGTTTCTGGAAATTGTCGTGAGTGAGACTGAACGCCTGAGCCGCCTGGTGAATCAGGTGCTGGATATGGCGAAAATTGAGGCTGGGCATGCCGAATGGCATAACGACTGGGTGGATATGGCCAAACTGGTGCAGCAAGCCATGGTAAGCATGGCGGAAACTTACCGCGAGCATCAGGCCAGTTTGCAGGTAGAGGGCGCGCAGGTGGTGCAGCCTATTTATGCGGATGCCGATCGGTTGGTGCAAGTCTTGCTGAATCTGCTCTCGAATGCGGTCAAGTTTGTACCGGCAGGTAGCGGGCGGGTGCTGATCCGCATTGCCGATGCAGCGGAGGGGGTCACGGTCGAAGTCGAGGACAATGGCCCCGGTATTCCGCTTGAACAGCAGCCACTGGTTTTTGAGAAATTCCGGCAGGCAGGCGCGGCAGATCATCGCCCGCAAGGCACGGGTCTGGGTTTGCCAATCAGTCGCCAGATTATTGAACGTTTTGGGGGCGAATTATGGTTGCGGTCGGAGCCGGGTGCGGGTGCCTGCTTCGGTTTCTTTCTGCCCCGCACTGCCGTTTCTACGGCCCCTTCTGAATATTCTGAACAAGGAGAACAACAGCCATGAGTGCCAAGATGAGTACCAAGATACTGATTGCCGATGATGAGCCGAATATTCTGATCTCACTGGAATACCTGATGAAACGCGAGGGGTATGAGGTGCTGGTCGCGCATGACGGACAGGAGGCGCTGGATAGGGTCATCAGCGAGCGGCCTGCGCTGGTGTTGCTGGATGTGATGATGCCGAAGAAAACCGGGCTGGAGGTCTGCCATGCGCTGCGGGCGCGGGCGGATATGCATGACCTGCTGATTCTGATGCTGACGGCCAAAGGGCGCGATACGGATATTGCCAAGGGGATGGCGATGGGGGCGAATGACTATGTGGTCAAGCCTTTTTCCACTCGGGATCTGGTGCTGAAAGTCAGGAGCATGTTGGAGAATGCAGCATGAGAAAATTTGATGGGCGGATTGCTATCGGGGTGGGAGTGGTCGGTGTTATTTGCCTGCTGTGGCTGTTACTGACCGGGGGCTTGATCTGGGCGGCACTCGGCGAGGCTGACCGGGTGGCGGTGGTCAGTGCCGTCGGGCCGCGTGCAGTCTTGTTGATCGTGATGTGGGCAGTGTCACTGGTGGCGGTGGGGCTTGTCTTGCGCCAGTTGATTGCGTATTTCATGACAGCGCCCGCCCGACTCGCCGAAGAGGCGCAGGTGTTGCTGGGAACCGATGTGCGGCGTCCTTTAGAACCAAAGGGCAGCAGCGAGAACCGGCGACTGGCCGAGCTGTTCAATCAGCTGCTTGAGCAGCGCGAGCAGTTACGCAGCGAGATGGACAGCCGGGTGCAGGAGGCTAGCCGCAATACCGAGCTGGAGAAAAGCCGCCTGGCGGCATTGATGTCGGAACTCACCAAAAGTGTGGTGGTGTGCAATCTGGATGGGCGCATTCTGCTGTATAACAACCGTGCCCGTTTACAGTTTCGTGCACTGGCGAAGGCCTCCTCCAAGGGGGTGGGCGGGGTTGAGCTGATGGGGCTGGGGCGTTCGATTTATAGTGCGCTGGATCGCAAGCTGGTGATGCATGCGCTGGAAAATATTCAGCATCGTTTGCAGCGTGGCGCGGCGACACCGTCAGCGCAGTTTGTGACGACCACGCAAGGCGGGCAATTATTGCGGGTGCAAATGACGCCGGTGCGGGCAGTGAATGCAGTGAATACGGCCAGTAGCCCGCCGGACGTGCCAGAAGTAGCGGTAGGAGCCACGCCTGAGCCAGCTGCCGAACAACAGGCTGCGCCCGAATTAAGCGGCTTTGTCCTGTTGCTGGAAAATATTACCCGCGATTTTGAGTCGGATGCGGAGAAAGACCGGGTGCTGTATGCCCTTACCGAGGGCAGCCGGTCTGCACTGGCGAATACGCAGGCGGCGGTTGAAGTTCTGGAATACCCGGATTTGGAGCCTGCGATGCGGGAACGTTTGTTGGGGGTGATCCGCGAAGAAATACAGGGGCTGGGGCGACGGATTGATGAGCTGCAACATTCTTCGGCGCATAACCTGCGTTCCCGCTGGCCGCTGGAAGAAATGCTGGGGGCGGATCTGGTCGAGGCGGCCTTGCGCCGGATGGAGTCCGCGTTACCGCTCAAAGTGACTTGGGAGGAGGTGGATACGTCCGTCTGGCTGAACGTTGAAAGTTTTTCCTTGCTGCAAGCTTTGGTGCATCTGGCCGGGCGCGTACAGGAGGTGTGTGCGGTGAGTGAGGTTTCATTGCGGCTGGCCACTGCCGGGGCACGCGCCAGCCTCGATCTGCTGTGGGTGCCGCAGGACATGGATACCCAGGCGATGGTCAACTGGGAAACCGAGCAGATTCGGGTGGGCGATGAAACCCTGTCGCTGACCGTGCAGGATGTGGTGAGCCGCCATGATGGCGCGTTCTGGCTGGAGCGTGACGATGCCAAGCGGCGGGTATTTTTCCGCTTCCTGCTGCCGTTGGCCAGCCCGCAGGAAGAGCTGGCCGCCCAGACCTTTTTGCACAGTGACAGTCGCCCGGAATATTATGATTTCGATTTGTTTCAGGCGTCGCCGCAGGCCGATTCGTTTGAAGACCGTTTGTTGAAGGAAGTGGCTTATACCGTGTTTGACACGGAAACAACCGGCCTGAACCCGGCGGGTGGCGACGAGATTATTCAGGTGGGGGCGGTGCGTATTGTGAATGGCCGCCTGTTACCGCAGGAAAATATGGATCAGCTGGTTGACCCAAAACGCTCTATTCCGGCGGCGACTATTCCGATTCATGGCATTACCCCGGCGATGGTACAAGGGCAGCCAGACATTGCCCAGGTCTTGCCTGCGCTCTATGCATTTGCTGAGGATACGGTGCTGGTCGCGCACAATGCGGCGTTTGACATGCGTTGTTTGCAGGTGAAGGAAGCGGCGACCGGGGTAGTGTTTAACCAGCCAGTGCTGGACACCCTGTTATTGTCTGCGGTGGTACACCCCCAGCAGGAATCACACCGGCTGGAAGCCATCGCCGAACGTTTTAATGTCACCGTCGTCGGGCGGCATACGGCGCTGGGCGATGCGCTGGTCACCGCTGAAGTGTTTTTGAAAATGATTCCCTTATTGGCGGAAATGGGGATTCATACCATTGGACAGGCGCGGGAGGCGGCGCAGAAAACGTATTATGCGCGGCTCAAGTATTGAGGGTAGGGCGGTAGCGTGTTTGATGCCTTCAGGTTTAGATCATATCGGCAGGGCTTTTTATATTCAGGCCGGGAGTATTGAGAACATGGGTGTAGATCATGGTGGTGGATACATCGGAGTGACCGAGTAACTCTTGCACGGTACGAATGTCGTAGCCTGCTTCGAGTAGGTGGGTGGCGAAGGAATGACGGAAGGTGTGACTGGTGGCGCGTTTTATTATTCCGGATTTCTTAACGGCTTTGCGGATGGCTTTTTGTGGACAGGTTTCATGCAAATGGTGGCGGCGTACTGCCCCACTCCTGGGGTCGGTCGAGATACGTGTAGCAGGGAACAGGAATTGCCAGCGGAATTCTTTGGGCGCACTGGGGTATTTTCTGGCTAATGCATCGGGCAGGTAAACTTCTCCGTAGCCATTTTCAAGGTCTGTAGTGTGTTGTGTCTGTACGAGGGCTATTTGCTCTTTTAAGGTTGTGATGAATCGTTTTGGCAGAGGTACTACGCGATCTTTAAAACCTTTGGCGTTGCGGATGACGAGTTGGTTGTATTGAAAGTCCACATCCTGAATGCGTAATGTCACACACTCCATGAGCCGTAAGCCTCCGCCATACATGAGTCCGGCCATGAGGTGGTAAACACCGCTCATTTGTTCCAGCACTTGTTTCACTTCTTCGCGTGATAAAACGACCGGTAATTTCTGGGAGCGTTTGGATTGTGTGACTTTCCCCAGATCGCCTAACGGTTTTTCCCACACATGGTGGAAGAGGAAGGCGAAAGCATTTAATGCCTGTTTTTGTGTTGAAACGGAAACGTGTCGCTTTAGCACCAGGTATTCAAGGTATTGTTTTACTTCATGTTGAGTCAGGTCTTTGACATTCTTTGGCTGATGGAAGTAGTACAATCGGGCAATCCAGTGACGATAAGTTTTCTCTGTGGACATGGAGTAATTTTTGGTGCGAATTACTTTGGTGACTTCTTGCAGGTCTTTCTGATACCTTTCTTTGCTACTCTCTTCATGAGGTTTGCCTTCGAATACATCAAGGCTGTTAACTGCCTCGCTATAATCCAAGGCCACTGTCCGGTGGTCGTTTTCCAGTGTTTTGGTTGAGTCTTTCCAGTAGTCCCAATCAACATCGGAGGCTCAGGGGATTTTTAAAGCAGCTACAAATAGGAGCCGTATAGCATCGACCAGTTGCACAATTTGCCAATCTTTTAAGCGATTCTGTTGCAGGGCTTTGCTCAGGTATTGAGTAACCTCTTGGTCCGTGTGGGTTCGTATATGTTGTTCCGGGTACGCTGCGATGTACTGTTGAGTACGCAGCACAGACCACTGTACGTATTTCTTGCTGACACCTTGTTTTATAAGGAATAACGTGTAGTTGTCCCAAAACTCCTGAGAGTAGCTGGTTGCCGGTTCTTTGTTCGTTGCGGTATACTGGTTGTCCATGAGTCATTGCTTAATTATTGAGGTTTATTGCTATGATAACTCCAGACTATACGGCGAGTAATGTGAAATGGGATGAACGGCTGGCCGTAGAGTCCAATGAACGAAGCTGGCCGTAGAATACACTGTTAGCAATCTAGGAAGGTTCGGCAATGACTCCAAGTGAAATTCGACCATTTGTACCGAGTAAAGATTACGAGGCATCAATTTCGTTTTATACTTCGCTAGGGTTTATAGGTGAGGCGGCAGGTGAGGATTTAACTGTTTTTACAAAAAATAGTTGTACGTTTTTTCTTCAGAAATACTATAACGAGGAACTTGCCAATAATTTTATGTTGCAGTTGGTGGTGCCTGATATTAAGGAGGCCTTCGATACAATTGTCCAAAATTGTGCGTCCCCAGCAAGGCATAGTGAAATTACACAAGAGCATTGGGGTCGTGTAATTTACCTTTGGGGTCCATCAGGTGAGTTATGGCATATAACGGAGCTAAATAGCTAATCGGGTAGCCGGAGGTCTTTAACCTCCAGCCCCCCACACCACCCCGCTTGCGGCTCCGCACGGGGCGGTTCCTGAAAATGGTTAA
>CAXYXY010000057.1:0-22327 GCA_964293125.1 uncultured Thiothrix sp.
TACGGCAACTCCGCAGGTTGGCTAAATAGGGAAGTTGTTTACAGACAGTTCCTTATACCCTACCCTGAGTGCTTTGCCAAAAACAGCCCATGTACATCATGGTTGACATGCCCCCGCGCTACCGCCAAGCGTTATCCCTCACCAATTTCCCCTTGCAACCCAAGCAAGTTCGTTCTAAAATCAAAAAATTGGTATTACCATTTGACCATTATGCAGAAAACCCGTATTTCCGAACAAGTTGCCATCCAGCTGAAAAGCATGATCACTTCCGGCCAGCTCAAGCCCGGTGACCGTCTGCCTGCGGAACGTGCACTGGCAGAACAGTTACAGGTCTCGCGCCCGTCCCTGCGTGAAGCAATCCAGTCATTGACCAGTCAGGGCTTGATTTACTCCCGGCAGGGTGGCGGTAACTATGTGAAAAACGATGTCACGTTGAGCTTCAATGATCCGATGGTTTCATTGTTCCGCGAGAACCCGGAATACCGCTTTGACGTACTGGAAATCCGCCACAGTCTGGAAGGTAATGCCGCGTTTTATGCCGCCTTGCGCGCCACCGAGGAAGACAAGGTACATGTCCGCGCCTGTTTCGAGAAAATGATCAGCCTGCATGGCAGCAAAGACCCGATGGATGAGGCGCGTGCGGATGCCGCTTTTCATCTGGCGATTGTCGAAGCCTCGCATAATCTGGTGTTGCTGCACGTGATGCGTGGCCTGTTTGAATTGCTGCAAAACAGTATTTCCCACAACCTCGACAAGCTCTACACCATCCCGCGTGTCTTCGACCCTTTAAGCACCCAACATCGTACCTTAATGGAAGCCGTCATCGCGGGCGAACCGGAAGCTGCCCGCAAAGCCGCTCAACATTACCTGACTTTTGTGGAAGACTCGATTAAAGACATCGACGCCGAGGAAGCCCGCAAAGCCCGCTCGATGCGTCGTCTGAGTATTTGAATCGTTAAATCGTTAAATTTGAGTATTATCTGGAGGATAAAACCTTGATGACCGCCGCTAACTCTGCCCCTTCACGACCTGAAACGGTCTATTTTTTTGGCACCTGCCTGATCGACATGATGTACCCCAAGGCGGGCGTCTCCGCCGTTCAATTGCTGCAAGGTGCCGGTATCAAGGTGATTTTTCCGCAAGGTCAGACCTGTTGCGGGCAGCCTGCCTGGAACTCCGGCTATCGGGATGAAGCGCGTGCCGTGGCGCGTGCCCAGATCAAACTGTTCCCGAAAAAAATTCCGATTGTCATCCCGTCCGGCTCCTGTGCAGGCATGATGAAAACACATTACCCGGAACTGTTCAAAGACCAGCCGGACGAGGCCGCAGCGCTGGACGTAGCCGGGCGGGTGTATGAACTCACCGAGTTTCTGGTGGATGTACTTGCGGTCCAACTGCAGGATTTGGGTGAGCCAGTCGAAATTGCTGTGCATACCTCCTGCTCGGCGCGGCGCGAAATGGGTGTGGCTGATAAAATTGAAAGCCTATTGGGTCAGCTGTCGGCGGTCACCGTGCTGGAGCAGGCACGCAAACCGGAATGCTGCGGCTTTGGTGGCACCTTCGCGATCAAGCAACCGGAAATTTCGGCGGCGATGGTAGCCGACAAAACAACGGCTATTCGTGACACCGGCGCGACCCAGCTGATCAGTCAGGACTGTGGCTGTTTGCTGAATATCAGTGGCGCGTTTGAATACCAGGCTAAAAATGCGGGCAAAGCCGCCCCCCAGAGTAAACACATCGCTGAATTTTTATGGGAGAGAACCCATGGCTAAGCCCACCGAATTCCGGATTAACGTCGAGCAGGCACTTGGCAAAGACGATGTTCGCGCTCATTTCCGCAAGGCGATGGACATGCTAATGACCAACCGCCGCCACCAGTTCCCTGATAATGCCGAACTGCAAGCCTTGCGCACCCAGGCACAAGCGATTCGTGCCAATGCCCTGAGCAAGCTGCCGGAACTGCTGGAACAGCTGGAAACCAAGCTGACCAATAATGGCATTCAGGTGCATTGGGCAGAAACCACCGAGGCCGCCAACCAGATCGTACTCGACATCATGCAGCGTCATGATGCCAAGTCGGTGATCAAAGGCAAGTCGATGGTCTCCGAAGAAATGGAGCTCAACCACTTCCTGCAGGAACAGGGTATTGACGCACTGGAGTCTGACCTGGGTGAATTCATTATCCAGCTGGATGGCGAAACCCCGTCGCACATCATCATGCCCGCCATTCACAAGAGCAAGGCGCAAATCTCGCAACTGTTTAGCGAAAAATTCCCGGATATTCCGTATACCGATGACGTGGATACGCTCACCCGTTCTGCGCGTGAAATTCTGCGCGAAAAGTTTTATCAGGCACCGGTCGGGCTGTCGGGCGTCAACTTTGCCGTCGCGGAAACCGGCACACTCTGTCTGGTAGAAAACGAGGGCAACGGGCGCATGTCCACCACCGCCCCCGCTGTGCATATCGCGGTCACCGGCATTGAAAAAGTAGTCGAAAATCTGAGCGATATTCCGCCGCTCCTGAGTATTCTTACCCGCTCCGCTACCGGCCAGCCGATCACAACTTACGTGAACATGATCAGCTCACCGCGCAAACCGGGCGAACTCGATGGCCCGGAAGAAGTCCACCTGATCCTGCTCGACAATGGCCGCTCGAATATCTACAGTGACCCGGAATTACTGGCTACCCTGCGCTGTATCCGTTGCGGTGCCTGCATCAATCACTGCCCGGTGTATGTACAAATTGGTGGTCACAGTTATGGCACCGTCTACCCCGGCCCGATCGGGACTATTCTGGAGCCACAAAAAGCAGGTTTGAGTGTGCATGGTGAGTTAGCACAAGCATCCAGCCTGTGCGGTGCCTGTGGCGAGGTTTGCCCGGTACGCATCCCGATCCCGAGCATCATCAATCGCCTGCGTTACGACGGCGTGCGCAAGGACAAAGGCAGCAACACCATTGACGCCGGTACAAGGCGCAAACCGCTGGAGGCACTCACCTGGCAAGGCTGGTCGTGGGCGGCGGCACACCCCTTCGTCTATAACACCGGCAGTACTATCGCAACCCGTCTGCGCGGCTTGCTACCCGCCAAACTCGGTGCCTGGACTCGGGTACGCACTGCGCCCAAACTGGCCGAAAAAACCCTGCATGAACAGATGAAAGCTTTGGGAGTTGATCATGAATAATACCAGCCGTGCGCGTGACGCCATCCTGCAACGCCTGCGCGCCCCCGAACGCCCCAGCGATGACTACAGCGCGCGTCATGCCCAAAGCCGCCGCGACTGGGACAAAGCCGAACGGGTGAAACGCTTCACTGAACGCCTGCAGGCAGTACGTGCTGAAGTACATATCTCTGACCGCGTCCACTGGCTGGAGCTGGTCGCTGACTTGTGCAAAAGCAAAGGTCTGACCAACCTGCTGCTGTCCGCACACACCGAGTGGGGGCAAGCGATCCACGCGCAGGCCGAACGCTTCCCAGCGCTGAAAAGTTATGACCAGCCGATTGAACACTGGAAACAGGAACTGTTCTACGGAATTGATGCTGGCCTTACCAGCACCCTTGGGGGGGTGGCAGAAACCGGCTCGCTGATCCTGTGGCCGACAGTGGATGAGCCGCGTTTGTTATCGCTGGTGCCACCGATCCATTTTGCCATTCTGGACACGGACAAGCTGTATGGCACTTTTGCCGAAGCGGTCGATGAGCAGGGCTGGGTACAACAAGGCATGCCGACCAATGCCTTGTTGGTTTCAGGGCCATCGAAGTCAGCGGACATCGCGCAGGTAATGGCTTATGGCGTGCACGGCCCGAAGGAACTGGTGGTGATTCTGGTATGATGGCCTGATCAACCGACAAGAAGCACAGCATGGCGCAAACCACCGAACTGATCGACACCTTGAAAAAACTGCTCAAGCGGCATAACAAGACTTATGTCGATGTCGCCGCCTGTCTGGATTTGTCCGAGGCCAGTGTCAAACGCCTGTTCTCGGAACAAAGCCTGTCCTTGCAGCGGCTGGATGCGGTCTGTGCCCTGCTTGATCTGGAAATTTCTGATCTGGTGCGCGAGATGCGTGCCGAGCAGGAACACGCCATCAGTGAACTGAGTCATGCGCAAGAGAAGGAAATCGCGGACGACCTCAACCTGATGATGATCACCGTCTGCGTGCTCAACCGCTGGAGTATGGCGGACATTGTGCGCCATTATAAATTCAGTGAACCACAATGCATCCGCTATCTGGCGCATCTGGATCGCTTGCGGATTATCGAACTGCAACCCGGCAACCGGATCAAGCTCCTGACCGCGCCTAATTTCAAGTGGCGGGAGAGTGGCCCGATCATGCAGCTGTTTCGTGCCAGAATTGAAAGCGAGTTTTTCCGCACCAACTTCAGCAAAGACAGCGAAAAACTGCTGGTGATGAACGGCATGCTCAGCCCCGCCTCCAACCAGCTGCTCCAGCGTAAAATGGCGCAGCTGGCCAGAGATTTTGATACCTTGAGCAAGGATGACTCCAGCCTGCCGATCGGCGAGCGCGTCGGTTCCACTTTCCTGATCGGCCTGCGTGACTGGGATTACCGGGGGCTGTTTAAATAATACCCGGTGAACTCAACTAAGGTTTTTACAGGTTGTTAACCATATAACCGTCGGATTTTTTCAGGAACAGCATGAAGACTTCTTCAAAATTCTCGACCACGGAGGTTTTAACCGACTCTTTCGCCAGCAAAGCATCGCTCCAGGTACGCAGACGCGGCGTCATGCCGAAATCCACGTTAAAGACCCGCTCGATAATGGCCATGCGCATAAAGAGTGGCGCATAAGCACTGTCAATCAGGGCAAAATCTGCCCCTGAGAAAAACGGTTCTTCGGGCGCAAGCACACCAGCAACCCGTACCAGACCCTGCCGCAGTGCATCCCGCGCTGCCTCAAAGCCCCCCTGCTCTTTTGCAGTCAGCATCATGTACTGCTTGCCAAGTAGCTCAGAACAAAACTCCACCCAGGCACGATGGCGCGCCTTGGTCAGAGGGTCTGCCGGGTGCAGACGGGGCGCATAGACTTCATCCAGGTATTCCATGATGACCGCCGACTCAAATACCGGGGTTCCGTCTACCAGCAGCACCGGCACTTTACCCAAGGGGGAAACCGCCTTGAACCAGTCAGGTTGGTCGTCGCCGGGCATCAAATGCGTCAGCGTGAAATTAACCTTTTTTTCGTGCAGGGCGATCACTGAACGTTGGACAAACGGGCAGACTTTGAAACTGACCAGTTCCAGTTGTTGTGTAGCAGACATCGTGTACTCCTAAAGCAGTTAGCCATTTATAGATAGGGCGAGTATAAGCTGATTCGGTTATATTGGGGAGGCGCTCTAACTGATTACTTACCTTCACGGGAGATCACATGCACACCCCTGCTAACAACCCGCTAACGATAGCGCGTGATAACGAAGGGTTCCTTGAGAATCCTGCCGACTGGTCGCCAGCACTGGCCGAACTGCTGGCGCAGGAACTGGGGCTGGAATTCACCCCCGAACGGCGCACGATCGTTGCCTTCGTGCGCGAGTATCACGAACAAAATGAGACTGTCCCCGAAGCGCGTAAAGTGTTAAAACACATGCAAGCCACTTGGGGTAAAGAACGCGCCACCCGCAAGTATCTATACCAGCTGTTTCCGTATGGCTACGGGCAACAGGCCTGCAAAATTGCGGGAATGCGCAAACCGCTCAAGCTGATGCTGGATATTTAAAAGGAACGCTAGCCCATGAACCCAATGCACATCACACCTGCCGACATCATCGCCTTCTGGTACACGCCACCCATATCGAACCACTGGTTTGATTCCACGCCAGCGATTGATACTGAGATTCGCGACCGCTTTGCAGCACTCTGGCAGCAGGCTAAACAGGGTGAACTGGCCGACTGGCGGGATACGGCAGAGGGCTGTGTGGCCTTGTGCATTGTGCTGGATCAGCTGCCGCTCAATATGTTTCGGGGTGAACCGCGCTGCTTTAGCACCGAGCAACAAGCAGTGGCTGTCTGCAAGCATGCGCTGGCACAGGGCTTTGACCAGCAGTTATCTGCCGAACAGGCCATGTTTTTATACATGCCCTTGATGCACAGTGAGCACAGGGCAGACCAGGATTTATCGGTGCGACTGTTTGCCGCCATCCCGGCATTAAAAGACAACGCCCGCTTTGCCCAACACCATCGCGGCATTGTTGAACGTTTTGGCCGTTTCCCGCACCGGAACAAAATCCTCGGGCGGGAAAGTACTGCCGCTGAAATCGAGTATCTGAACTCGAAAGAGGCTTTTACCGGCTAATCGGCTTCCACGGGCTTAAAACTGCTGAGCAGCATCACCAGCATGACCAGCGCCAAGCCCACCGCCACTACGATTAACACCTCGGCCATCGAGACCAGATCAGGGATAACCCAAGGGGTAAACCCGCAGGACTCCAGCGGCTTGAAGACGGCGGGTAGCCATTGATCCAGCGGCAACCAGGCGGGAAAATTGGCATTCATCGAACAAACACCGTCGGTAAAGCCACGTTCAGCACCCAAGACCTGATAAGACCTCTCCAGCAAACCCGCTGCAAATCCCAGGGTCACGAGATTGGCAATCATCAGCCCTACCCAGCTTTTGCGTAACAGCAAACCCAGCGCCGCCGCCAGCCCAATACCCAACACCCAGGCACGCACATGCACACAGAGCACGCAAGGATCATCACCCAGCACAAACTGATAGAACAAGGCTCCCGCCTCCAGCCCGACACACAACAGGATCAACAGCCACCAGAACAGGGCAGAACGGTTGAAACCGGCAAGTTTTGATAACATAAGCAACTTACTCTCTACAGCACTCTAAAGGCGCTATCTTTGTCGTTTTAAAGATTATTGTCTATTTTTATTCTGCCCCCACAAACTCGACAGCGGTACTGCCCACAGCCGATCCCCCAGCGGGAGCGCTTCCTCCCCGTCATACAGTATCATCCCCATCCGCATCGACTCGCCTGCCAACTCCTTCAGCCGTTTTAGCCCCCGCAAGTCTTTTTCAATAAGGGTCGCAGCCGCCTTGACCTCTACCCCGATCAGTTCTCCCGCCCTGTTTTCCACCACAAAATCCACTTCATACTGGTCAGCGTCACGGTAATACAGGATTTGGTAATCATCCGTTTCCGCCCAAGTGGTGTGCTTGAGCAATTCGGCGTAGACAAAGGTTTCCAGCAATGCACCCAACAGGTTGCGATCACGTTGGAGCGTATCTGCGGTCAAACCACGCAGGGAAGCCAGCAAACCGGAATCAACAAATTGTAGCTTGGGGGACTTGATGACGCGCTTGAGGCGATTACCCGCCCATACCGGGATACGTTGCAACAGATACATCTGCTCGAAAATACCCATGTATTTATTGGCTGTTTTCGAGTCCATTCCCATTTGCGCCCCCAATTGACTGTAATTGCACAGTTGCCCGGCCATTTCCGCCAGTGCCCGCAAGAACAGGGGAAGCTGTCCCAATTTATCGATACTGGCAATTTCCTGAACATCCCGCTGGATCAATGCATCCAGATACTGCCGGTGCCACGCCTGACGGCGGCGCGGATTAGGACGGGCAAGCGCTTCCGGATAGCCGCCGCCCAGGACGGCTGCGACCAGCGCCTCACCCAGCAATGGCTGGGTCACAGCGGGAATCCTGCCAGCGAATATCTCATCCAGCCAGTACGTATTTTGCGAGTGAATTTCGCATTGGGCAAACGGGTACAAGGCCAGGGTTTCCATCCGCCCCGCCAGCGAATCAGCCACTAACGGCAAGGTCATCAGGTTGGCGGAACCCGTCAACAGGAAACGTCCCGGCCTGCGATCCTCGTCCACGGTCTTTTTGATCGCAAGCAACAGGGAAGGCGCACGCTGGATTTCGTCGATCACTGCCCGGTCGAGGCTGCGGATAAAACCTACTGGGTCTTCCCGCGCAGACAGCAGGGTAAGGTTGTCATCCAAAGTCAGGTAGCGCATCCCGGTGCCTGCCAGATGACGCACCAACGTGGTTTTTCCTGCCTGCCGGGGGCCGGCCACCAGCACGACCGGGGTATCTGCCAATGCTTCTTGCAAACGTGGAACCAGCAACCGGGGATGAAGAGAAGGACTTTCCATCGCACATACCTATTTCGTAAGATCAGGATGACTATAGCGTAAAAAATGGATTAGTCACCCGTAAAATCAGGAATCACACGTAAATAGCAGGCTGCCATCCGCCCCTCAAAGATCAAACTTGTACCCAACGCCATACACCGATTTGATGACATCGCGCCCCGGCAAAGCGTTATCCAGTTTACGCCGCAGGTTTTTGATGTGGCTGTCTACTGCCCGATCGGTCACAACGCGGTGATCATCGTATAACTTGTCGAGCAGGTGATTACGGGAGTAAATCTTGCCGGGGTTACTGCTCAGATGGTGTAACAACCGAAATTCGGCGGGTGTCAAAACCAGTGCCTGACCCGCAATCAACACTTCCATCCGGTCGGGGTTAATCTCGATCTCGCTGGCATCCTGCTGCTCGGGCAAAGGCGTGCCAGTGCGGCGCAGGATATTCTTGACCCGCACCACCAGTTCACGCGGGCTATACGGCTTGCAGACATAATCATCCGCCCCCAGCTCCAAACCAATCAGGCGGTCGATTTCTTCGACTTTAGCCGTCGCCATGATCACCGGCGTTTGCGCAAAGCTGCGTAGCTCACGGAAAATCTCGATACCATCCTTGCCCGGCAACATCAGATCAAGAATCACCAGATCGGACGGGTGTTCACGCATCCACGGTACGGCTTGCAGCCCATCAGCAATCCAGTGGGTCTGAAACCCGGTCTGTTGCAAATACTCCAGCAATACCTCGGCCAGCTTGGGTTCATCTTCTACTACCAGAATTGTTTTTGCTGTATATCCGTTATCCATGCCTGTCTGTCTCCTTGTGGTTACTTATTATCAGCTGACAACAGTGGGAATGCCACACAAACGGTCAGCCCCCCCAAGGGTGAATGTTGCGCATGGATACGCCCGCCCTGTGCCTCGACAATACCCTTACAAATCGACAGCCCCAAACCAGAACCACCCAGCGCCCGACTCCGTGACCGGTCGACCCGGTACAAACGGTCAAACAGGCGCGGTAAAGATTCGTCTGGCACCCCCGGCTTACTGTCGTCCACCTGGATAATCACCCAGCCCTGCTCGATATGGCTGCTAACTTTTATTTGCCCCGGTGCATCGGTGTAACGATAACTGTTCTCCAACAAATTACTGAAAACCTGGCGCAGACGTTCCGCATCGCCACAAACCTGCCAAAATCCCGCTTGCAGATCAACCGTCAAGGCCAGACCTTTTTCATCCAAACGCACGGCAGCCCCTGTCAACGCATCCGCCAGCACCGTGTTAATTTCCAGAACTTCCAAACTGCTGTTATCCCATTCATCCGCATCCGCCAGTGACAGCTGGTGCAAATCATCCACCAGTTTGCCCAAGGAGAGAATCTCGGCATGCAGTGAATTAATACGCTCAGGGGTAGGCTTGCGCACGCCATCCTGCAAAGCTTCCACCTCGCTACGCAACACGGCCAGGGGTGTGCGCAATTCATGGGAAATATCCGTGATCCATTGCGCGCGCAAGGTTTCATTCCGCTTTAAAGAAGCCGCCAGCTGGTTAAAATGCATCGCCAAATCACCCAATTCATCGTTCGCATTCACTGGAAGCCGTGTACTGTAATGCCCTTGTGCCAGTGTCTTCGCGCCTTGAGTCAAGCGCCTGAGCGGGCGCAAAAACTGGCGGGCAATCAAAAAGGCAATCAGCAGCGACAGCAACACCCCAAACAGCGCCACCAGATAGGCATTGCGTACCTGTTGTTGCAGAAAGCCTTCCGTCACCTGATCCGGCACCCGCTCACCTTTGGCCAGCTCCAGCCAGCCCAGTGTCTGCTCATCCCACTTTACCGGAATACGTTCAACCGCCGTTGCAGGTCGGGGTCGCCCGATGATGACTTGTTCTTGCAGATTGCGCAGGGTCAAGCGCCCGGGCAAAGAAAAGGTATCGGGTGGTGGGGGCAAACGCGGCTGTGCCCGCTCCGGACGACTCTCTCGATCCCAACGCGCTGGGCGCCCCTCTTCTCCGGGAGGTGGCGGTGGAGGTGCGCCCCTGCGCTGCGGCCTGCGCGGGTCACCCTCGCCAATGTCTGCCAGCGCTTGCGCCCAGTTGGCACGATCAATCAGGATAAAATCCCAGCTGCCCTGCGCCTGATAACCCTCGGCCAGAATGATCGCCAGTCGCTCTGTTTTCACGACATCATTCTCATACTGGTAATTGTCAAAACCCGTGCGAAAACTCCAGTTCATGAACAGCATCACGCACAGAATGACAATAAAAGCCGTGGCCAATATCGCAAGGAACAGTTTGGCAAATATGTTTAGTCTCATGCGGGCAGTTTAACCCCCAATCTGGCAGGAATTATGGAAACGTAGAGGAAAAAATACAGAAAAATCACAGAACAGTGTGCAAAAAAATATGCAGAAAAAGCAGTCATTTGAACAGACGACGAACCTCCTGCACCTTGCGCACAGGAGGTTCCAGAACAACTAACCGACCGGCAGCCCCAAGGCTCTGGCGTGATAAGCCACATGCTCGCCGATAAAAGTCGCAATAAAATGATAACTATGGTCATAGCCGTCCTGCATGCGCAGGCGTAATGGCACTTCCATCATCTTGCAGGCAGCCTGCAGCTTTTCTGGCAAGAGCTGGCCTTCGGTCAGGAACTCGTCTGCCGTACCCTGATCCACCAGAATTTCCGGCATTTGTGCACCGGCCTTGATCAGACAGGTCGCATCGTACTCCTTCCAGGTGCTTTGATCCGCCCCCAGATAAGCCGTAAAACAACCCTGCCCCCAGCCTGCGTTCACCGGGTTACAGATCGGTGAAAAGGCAGAAACCGACTGATAGGCACCGGGGTTCTTCAGCGCACAAATCAAGGCACCGTGCCCACCCATCGAATGCCCGCTCACCGATTTCTTGCCCGCGAGCAACGGCAGATTGGCTTCCACCAGTGCCGGCAGTTCAGAAACCACATAATCATACATCTGATAATTAGCCGCCCAAGGTGCTTCAGTCGCGTTCACATAGAAACCCGCGCCCTTGCCCAGATCATAACGCTCCGGCGCATCCGCCACATCGTCACCCCGTGGACTGGTGTCCGGCATGATCAAAGCGAGGCCATATTCTGCTGCGTAGCGCTGCATCCCGGCTTTAACCCGCACATTATCATCCGTACAGGTCAGGCCAGACAGCCAGTATAAGGCCGGTACGCGCTGATGTTCTGCCTGTGGAGGCAGATAAACCGAGAAGGTCATCTCGCAGGCGCAGACGGTCGATGCATGTGTATAACGATTCAGATAACCGCCAAATTCCTTGACGCTTTCAACCTGTTGCATAATCTCTCCTTAGAAGATGATGACAGAACGGATACTCTCACCGCTATGCATCAAATCGAACGCCTTGTTGATGTCCTCAAGACCCATGGTATGCGTCACCATCTTGTCCAGCTCGATTTCGCCGTTCATGTAACGATCCACATAGCCCGGCAGTTCAGTACGCCCTTTCACGCCGCCGAACGCAGTCCCTTTCCAGGTACGACCGGTCACCAGCTGGAACGGACGGGTAGAAATTTCCTGCCCGGCACCGGCTACACCGATAATGGTGGAAACACCCCAGCCCATGTGCGTACATTCCAGCGCATCCCGCATGACATGCACGTTACCGATACATTCAAAGGAATAATCAACACCCCCGTTGGTCAGATCCTTGATGTACTCAGTGACTGAGCCATCAATGGCCTTCGGGTTAACAAAATCAGTCGCGCCCAGTGCCTTGGCGATGTCCCACTTGGCGGGGTTAATATCAACCGCCAGAATACGTCCGGCCTTCGCCATCACGGCACCCTGAATACAGGACAAACCAATCCCACCCAGACCGAACACGGCGACCGTGGAACCCGGCTCCACTTTAGCCGTATTCAGCACCGCACCAATGCCGGTCGTTACACCACAACCCAGCAGGCATATTTTGTCCAGCGGTGCGGCTTTGTTGACTTTCGCCAGAGCAATTTCCGGAACCACCGTGTATTCAGAGAAGGTTGAACAGCCCATGTAATGGAAAATTTCTTTGCCCTTCTGCGAGAAACGGCGCGTACCGTCTGGCATATAACCTGTCCAGACCGTCCCGGCAATCTTCTGGCAAAGGTTACTCTTGGCGGACAGACAGTATTCGCATTCGCCACACTCAGAAATATACAGCGGGATAACATGATCACCGGGTTTCAGGCTTTTCACACCGGGGCCACACTCGACCACTTCACAGCCACCTTCATGGCCCAGAATCACCGGGAAAACACCCTCAGGGTCATCACCCGACAAGGTGAACGCATCGGTGTGACAGACACCGGAGGCCACCACTTTCAGCAACACCTCGCCTTCACGGGGGCCTGCGACTTCCACTTCTTCAATCTGCAGGGGCTTTTTAGGTTCCCATGCTACAGCTGCTTTACATTTCATGCTTGCTTCTCCTCATTGATCGCTGACAGGCCGATGAAAGGCCAGCTCCTGGATGACAGACAAAATAGAACGAATGTTCACTGGTGTCAACAGCACTCAAAGCCCGCCTACCAAACGTGCCCGAGTGCAGTGGCTGTATTGCTACAGACGCTGTAACGACTGACCAAGTCGAAATCCCGCTACCTCCAGCTCAACCATTATCACCGGCATCTGTTCCGGCAGAATCGCACCCTGACGTTTCAACGCCACCAACACGCCCACCAGTCCTGTTATTTTGATGCCCATTTGCGTTGCTAACGCTCGCCCTGATTTTTCACCAATTAACAGTAGCAGGCTCAGTTGGTCTGCCAACAAAATAGCCTCCGACTCACCCGGATCAAGTTGCAACAACAATATCGGCAGGCGAGGATCGGGTGGTAACTCCATCACACGTATAAAACCTGATCGCTGCATAGCAAACCAGACTGAAGTATCTGTTTCACCGCGCCCAACCTCTTCCGCCACCTTGGATGGAACAAACAACTGTGAAAACAGTTTTTCCAGTAATTTCAGGCGTCCAATATTGAGCAGACCAATGAGTGAAGAACTATCCGCAACCACTATAGAGCCAGTCATGCAGCATGATCGTTCTGTAGTAAGAAATCGGCCTCAGCCTCGGCTTCCTCCGCAGAATAATCGATGATTGGTAACCTCATATCCGACAGCACCTTGCGCAATTCATACTTGTCCATGCCTAACAACTCAGCCATCTTTCCCAAGGAAATATCCCCGTTACGCCAAGCTTGCAATGCAACTGCTTTTGACAAGCCAATACTCAGATTCTCATCAGTCAAAGGCACGGCAACCCCGATTGGCTTACCGTGCTTGGTGATAAAAACATACTCATTCCGCTCTAACGAATGCGTCAGACCAGAAGGATTATTGCGTAATTCCCGGATAGCAATGGCGTGCATGATTTTTCCTCTGTACTACGAAATGCGGGTACAGAAAGTATATCATCTTATTTTCACCATTGCTTTATCGAGTAGCTACCTCCTACACCGCCGACACCTTCACCGCGCAATACTTCACTTCAGCAATCTTTGCATCCGGGTCAAGCGCTGCATTAGTCAGCAGGTTGGCTGCCGCCTCAAAATAGCAGAACGGCATGAAGGCGACTCCCGGTGGGGATGCATCAACCACGCGCACGCTCACGGTGACTTCGCCCCGACGGGTCGTCAGTTTGACTTTATCCCCTTCATGCACGCCCATTTGCTGCACATCGCGCAGGTTCAAGCCCACCCAGGCATCCGGTTCCAGCGCATCCAGCACACCGGAGCGGCGCGTCATGCTGCCTGTATGCCAATGCTCCAACTGCCGCCCGGTGATCAGCACATGCGGATACTCGGCATCCGGTTGCTCATCCGGCGGGATAATATCCGCTGGCACCAGTCTGGCCTTGCCACTTTGGGTCGGGAACCTGTCCACAAACAGAATCGGCTGCCCCGGATCACCTTCCTTGGAGCACGGATAAGTCACTGTTTCCTGCTCCAGACGCTCCCAGGTAATACCCGCAATCGAGTCCATACCCAAACGCATTTCATTGAACACATCCTTTGGCCCGGCATAATCCCAGTCCAGCCCCAGACGTTGCGCCATCTCCTGAATAATCTCAAGATCCTGCCGCGCTTCACCCGGTGGGTCGATCGCCTGCCGCCCGAGTTGTACCATCCGGTCGGAGTTGATAAACGTGCCGGTTTTTTCCGGGGCAGCGGAGGCGGGTAACACCACATCGGCATAATGTGCAGTTTCGGTCAGGAAAATATCCTGCACCACCAGATGCTCCAGCTTGGCTAATGCAGCACGGGCATGATTCGCATCCGGGTCAGACATCGCCGGGTTTTCACCCTCAATGTACAGACCTTTAAGCTCGTGATCATAAGCGGCATTCATCATTTCCACGGTGGTCAAACCGACCTTGGGCGACAGTGTTTGCCCCCATAAGGTCTCGAAACGCTGCCGCGCCGCGTCATTATCCACCCGCTGATAATCCGGGAACACCATCGGAATCAAACCGACATCCGACGCACCCTGTACATTATTTTGCCCACGTAATGGGTGCAAACCGGTGCCGGGGCGACCAATCTGCCCAGTCAGCATGCACAGTGAAATCAGGCAACGCGCATTGTCCGTGCCGTGCACATGTTGGGAGATTCCCATCCCCCACAGGATCATCGCATTCTTCGCGGTCGCATACAGCCGCGCTACTTCACGAATCTGCGCCGCCGGAACCCCACAAATCGGCTCCATCGCTTCCGGACTGTAATCCTGCAGGTGTTTTTTCAGCGCTTCATGGTTTTCAGTGCGTTCCTGCACAAATTTATCGTCGACCAGACCTTCGGCCACGATCACATGCATCATCGCATTCAGCAAAGCCACATCCGAAGACGGCTTGAACTGCACATGATGCGTCGCATGGCGCACCATCCCGGAACGGCGTGGGTCGAGCAGAATAAGTTGAGTGCCCTTCCTGATCGCATTTTTCATCCAGCTGGAGCCGACCGGGTGATTCACGCCCGGATTCGCACCCGTGATAATGATCACGTCCGAATGCTCCACATCCGCCATCGGATTAGACACCGCACCGGAACCAATCCCTTCCAGCAGCGCAATTACCGACGACGCATGACACAAGCGCGTGCAGTGATCGACGTTGTTAGTCTCAAAACCGGTACGCACCAGTTTCTGGAACAGGTAAGCTTCTTCACAGCTACCTTTGGCCGAACCCAGACCCGCCAGCCTATGACCGCCATCCCGGTCGCGAATCGTTTTCAGGCCACCGGCGGCAAAGGCCATGGCCTCTTCCCAACTGGCTTCACGGAAAATCTTTTCCGGGTGCAGCGGGTCGAACTCGACATTAGCCGACTTGGGCACATCGCTGCGCCGGATCAGCGGCTTGGTCAGGCGCTCCGGGTGGTGAATATAATCAAAACCAAAGCGGCCTTTCACACACAAGCGGCTTTCATTCGCCGGGCCATCACGCCCTTCGACATAAAGAATCTTGTTGTCCTTGACCTTGTAAGTCAGCTGGCAACCGACCCCACAATACGGACACACCGAATCCACCGACTTATCCGGCACAATCAGGCCGACTTCATTGGCTGGCATCAGGGCACCGGTCGGACAGGCTTGCACGCACTCGCCACAACCCACACAGGTACTGGTGCCCATCGGGTCATCAAAATCAAACACAATCTTCGAATGACTGCCCCGGTGTGCATACCCGATTACGTCATTTACCTGCTCATCGCGGCAGGCACGCAGGCAGCGCGTACACTGGATGCAGGCATCCAGATTCACCGCCATCGCCGGGTGCGAAATATCGGGTGCGGGTTGATGTTGCGCCGCTGCAAAGCGTGGCTTACCGACCGCCAGCTTTTGTGCCCAGTCATTCAGCTCGTTTTTCAGCGTGTACTGTTTCTCTGGCATATCGGCGAGCAGCAGCTCCAGAATCATTTTCTGGGCATTGACCGTCCGCTCGTTATTCGAAGTCACGACCATATCCTGCTTGGGCGCACGGCAGCAAGACGGTGCGAGCACGCGTTCACCGTCGATTTCGACCATACAGGCGCGGCAGTTGCCATCCGGCTCCAAACCGTCCTTGTAGCACAGGTGCGGAATTTCCACGCCATGGCGTTGCGCGGTTTGCAGAATGGTTTCATGCCCCAGTGCAGTGACCGTTTGCCCATTGAGTATAAACGAAACCGGCTTGGGGGTATTCTCAGGCATTTGCGTCACGGCTGATCTCCTGCGGGAAGTATTTAATCACACATTGCAGCGGGTTAGGCGCAGCTTGCCCCAGACCACAAATCGAGGTATCGACCATCACGGTGGTCAGTTCTTGCAGCAAACCCTGGTTCCAGACTGGCTGCTCCATCAACATGACCGCCTTGGCCGTACCGACCCGACAAGGCGTACATTGCCCACACGATTCATGCTCAAAGAAACGCATCGCGTTCAAGGCGACATCGCGTGCTTTGTCCTGATCAGACAGCACAATCACCGCTGCCGAACCAATGAAACAGCCGTATTGATTCAAGGTATCAAAATCAAGCGGAATATCGCCCATACTCGCGGGCAAAATCCCGCCAGACGCACCACCGGGCAGATACCCATAAAAGGTCTGTCCGGGCAACATCCCGCCACAATATTCGGCAATCAGCTCATGCATGGTGATACCCGCTGGAGCAAGATGCACCCCCGGCTTGTTCACCCGCCCGCTGACCGAGAACGAACGCAGACCTTTGCGCCCATTGCGCCCGTGCGCCGTGAACGACGCTGCACCCTGTTCGACAATATCGCGCACCCAGTAGAGTGACTCCATATTGTGTTCCAGCGTCGGGCGACCAAACAGCCCGACTTCGGCCAGATACGGTGGGCGCAGCCGTGGCATACCGCGCTTGCCTTCGATTGACTCGACCATCGCCGACTCTTCACCACACACATACGCACCCGCACCGCGCCGCAGTTCAATCGGCGGTAAATCCGGGAAATGCGCTTGCAACAAGGCCAGCTCACGCTCCAGCAAACGCTGCACACCCGCGTATTCATCGCGCAGGTAGACATAAATCGCGTCGATACCCACTACTTGCGCGGCAATCAGCATGCCTTCAAAAAAGCGGTGTGGATCACGCTCCAGGTAATAGCGGTCTTTAAACGTACCGGGTTCACCTTCGTCGATGTTCACCGCCATCAAACGCGGCGCAGGCTGGCCGCCCACAATCCGCCATTTACGCCCGACCGGGAAACCTGCCCCGCCTAAACCGCGCAGGCCGGACGTTTCCAGTTCTTTGATCACCGTTTCAGCGGCAACCTCACCACTGCGGCACTGCGCAAACAACTGATAACCCCCCGCCGCCAGATAATCGGCCAAACCGACGGCCTCAGCCGGGATCACACCGTCCTGCTCACCGGCAGTTATAGCGGCTTGCACGCTGTCTGCCGTGGCGTGTTCCAGCGCATGTTTACCGACCACGGCAACGGGTGCGGCTTCACAGCGTCCGACACACGGCACGCGCTGCACACGAATGGTTTGCCCGAGGGTTTGCTCCAGTGAACCAAGCAGCTGCTCGGCACCGAACTGCTGGCAGGTGATCGAATCACACACGCGCACGGTCAAGGCGGGAGGGCGCTCCTCACCTGCTTTAACCAGATCAAAGTGGTGGTAAAAACTGGCGACTTCGTACACTTCCACCAGGCTGATGCCCAGTTTGTGCGCGAGTGCATTGAGATGATCGGCAGGCAGGCAATGCAAGCGATCCTGAATAAGATGCAAATACTCCAGCAATAAATCGCGACGCAGTGGCATACCGGCCAACAACGCCTCGATCTCTTGCTGGATCAGAGCGTTTTGCGGGCGTCCCCGCTTTTGAAAAGAGGCTCTTTTGCCCATGACAATCACTCTATCTTGGTGGTTTCGAAATTATAGTCTGGCTAACAGGGATACTTGCGGCATCCCAAAGGGGATACGCAGAATACTGTGCGTAGACTAAACTAAAAATTTCCAGCTGCAAATGGTTTTTTGACTGATTAGTCAATCAACTGAATAATTTACCGCTCATGCATCCAGCAGTATTTCAAAGCCGCCAAAAATCATGCGCTGACCGTCAAACGGCATTGCATTGCCCTGCTCCTTGAAGCGCTCATCCTGCATCGCCTTGGCCATACCCTCATCACGCGCCTGCTTCGACGGCCAGCGTATCCAGGAGAACACCACGACTTCATCATCCTTGCATTGCACCGCCATCGGGAAAGAAGTCACTTGGCCTTCGGGCACATCATTACCCCAACATTCGACCACCTGCAATGCACCATGATCCTTGAAAACAACAGCCGCCATTTCGGCCAGTTGGCGATACTTTTCTTTATTGGCAAGCGGGACGGGAATAACATAACCATCGACATAACTCATGGGAATTCTCCTCTAAAGTGGCAGGGCAGCATCCTTGCAAAGATGCAGATAACCAGCATAGTCCTACCCCTTTGTTCATGCAAGCGCAAGGCAGCGCCAAGACGGCCTCAAGGCACTTGCCTGCCCAGCCTGTTCTCGCCGCCAGAACCTACTTCAAGCCCGCTTTGACTATATCAGCGAGGCGGGTATCCAGCGTTTCTTAACCGCCTACGGCTCCACAGGCTTGATAATATTCAGTGCGATGGTTTGAGTTCTGGACTTGTAGGCGGGCTTATCAGCATCAATATCCAATGAACGCGACCCATCATAGAAGCTTTGCAAATACTGCTGTAGGGAGGGCTGTTCCAGACCACTGACATCCAGCTCGAAGTTGCTGATGAAGAGTTTCAGGTAGTCTGTTGTCCGGTTAATGCCCATGCTCAACAAACTATCGGGTATCGAAGCATTAATCTCCGGGCTACCGTTCCTTTTCGTATACGGGTATTCCGTGCGGGCATACTGGGTCACACGCGCCCTGCCATCGAAGATGATCTTCTCCTGCTGCCGGAACACTTCACCTTTGGCTTGTGTCATCAGCATTACGCTACCTGTTAGCGGATCCATGTAGAGTAGGGATACAAACACATCGTCTGCCCATGGTGTCCGGGTATTGAGCTGCAGTAATAATTTGAAGCGGGGTTGTAATGAGGAGCCATCCGGTGCTTGCTGGTAATGCAGGTCAAAACTGTCATCAATAGGGCTGAGCGGACTGTATTGCCGCGTCAAATGATCGTATTGCTCAATCACCAGTTCGATCAGGTGCTCAGGCATACTGCCAACCGTATAGACCAGACTCAGGGTACGTTGCCATTTCGCCATCTGCGTCACCAGCTTTAGCGCAATCTGCTCCCGAGTCAGTGACACGGTTCCATTCACAACCGAATCAACCGCTAGTGGAAGCGGGATGCGATGTTGCTTGCCGGTATGGGGGTCAGGCACATACGCCATCAATGCAGATGGAGCATTACGGCGCAAGCTAATATCCGATGTGCTTGCCTCCAGCAGGTATTCCGGGGTGGGGGATTCCTCTAGGTAAAACCGTTCATCGGCCTGGTTCAGCGTCTGTTGCAGCGCTTGCACGAGCTGGGCATCACCCTTGAAAGCGATCGGCAGCTGGGGAATAGCCGGATCGAGCAAGTGTGCGGAATACTGCCGCAGAGGATCAAGCCAGCCTGTGCCCTTGATTTCCAGGCGGCTGCTATTGTGGAGCGCCTCCAGCACCGCAACAGCAATCAAGATGCCACTGTCATTGATTTGCAGGCGGGCGTGAGGATTGATACCTTGCGGCAGACCCGCGTTCAAGCACCACTGTCCACTGTTGAAGTAGGCCTGATAAACCACCGGCTGGATACCTGAATCAAGAAATGTCCCGTGAATATCCAGATTCCCGACTGAATCCAGTTGAGGGCTTTGCAGGCTGACCCGTGATTTGATTTTTTGTCCGGCAGCATCCACCAGGTTTCGGTAACTGGGGGGAACAAGTACATGTTTGAGTGCTTCACAGAATGCATAGGTAAATATGCCATGCTTAGCACGATCAATGTGAACCTCCTTCGAAAGCTGGTCACTGCGACAAGCAGAAATGGCGATATGCCCGCCTTCCGGCATTTGTGAGAAATCCTGCAACCAGTTTTGTGCTGCGGGATCCTTGAAGAAGATATAGCTATCAAGTGGGCGTATGCCGGGCCTGCCGGGGGACTGACGCACACCGGTTTTAGCCTCGTCATCATAGTTGCGAGTGGCATTGCCGGAATGACAACTGTCGATAAGGGTGACTACCCGTACACCCTGCTGGCTGAGTGAGTGGATCAGGTAACGCAGTTCTTTGTCTGCCAGCTCATAGGGTTCACTGGCTCGACTGTCATGACAGACCAGCGTTTCGTTGTGGTGATCCGGCGCGATCACCCAGAAGCGTGGGTCGGCTTCTTCCTGTGAACCGTGGCCGGAGAAGTAGAAAATGGCCGTGTCGCCTGCCCCGGCCTGCCCCAGATGGTTCTGGAAACCGGCGACGATATTGCGTTTGGTAGCCTGTTCGCTGAGCAGTATTTGACGGTTTTTCGGTGGGATAACATAGCGCTCTGTCAATACATCATTGAGCAGGCGAACATCATTTTCGCAACCGTAGAGCGTCCCGATGGTGGTTCCCGGTGCTTCATAGCGATTGATGCCGACCAATAGAGTGTAGATAGCCATTGTACTGTCTCCTTGCTGAGCAGCGGTTAGATGGTGAAGGGTTTTTGCTGTTCGAATACCGGGTTAGCGGAGCCTTCGGTCAGGTATTGGGGGGTTTGGTTCCAGCCAGGTTCAATCAGGCTCCCAATTTGCTGAACCAGTTGCTGATAGTTGCCCTTGAAATGGCCGTTGTCCCAAACGTTCACAAGACGGCTGGTGAACACGCCCAACGGGTGTGGGTCGTTTGGAAGAGCATCGCCTGAGAGCTGGGTATCCTTACAAGCCGCCAGTTGAATCAGCGAAGCCCGCAACCCACTATTTGCTTTCAAAAAGTCTTGCGAACGACGCACCTCTTGGTAAGCAGCTTTGTTACGTTCCAGGATTTCCATCGATTTATCCAAACCCAAGCCACGCGCTGGGGGTGGTGAGTGGGTATCAGTTTCACCATCACCCTTGTAGTTCGAAGCAGCATGGCAACAATCCGCGACCATCACTATTTTGACTCCGCTAGCAAACTGGGCAAGCTGGCGATTGAGTTCATCGTCCCAGTACATGCGGTCATACAAACAGAGTGTTTCATCTTTGCCACCCTCGCCCCACATAATGGGCTTACCTGCGGTGTCCCACCCTTGCAGGCTAACGCCTTCAGTGGCACTTTCATCCAGGCTTTGATCCCAGACCTGTCCACCATGGCCGGAGTAGGTCATAAGAAAGGTATCACCTGCCTGCAAGCTGCCTACGGCCTGTTTGATGGCAATGACAACGTTACGGGTGGTAGCTTCTTTGGACAAGAGTAGAGAACTGGTGAAGCCTTGTGAGTCGGCAATACTTTGCATGGCGATAGCATCATTTTCGCAACCGCGCAAATCTGAAGTTCCACGGTATTCTTGAGGGTTTAAGGTATTTAGGCCGATGTGTAGTGAGATTCCTTTAGGCATGGGGGTGTACTCCTCTGGTTGGGTGGTGACGTGATACGGTAACTCCACTGGAAGTGAACCAAGCCCGTGGCATCACTTGTGGGTGTGGCAAAAATAGGCTGTTCAATTATTGACTGGTGATGGCGTGGGAAGTTCATGGTTTTTGCGTTTCGGTGTTTTTCAAGGTAGTTGTCACAAAAATCATGCGGCGTCCCTCACTTTTTCCCGCACGGGTTTGTCGGGGTTGAGGGTGACGGCAGCAATGGGAGTCCAGTTCCGGGTATCACCCGACCAGCGTTCAGGGTGTTTGGCTTTGGCAGCGGCAAATAGCTTGTTCAGCACAGTGGCTTTGCGTTCCGTAGCATAACGCATCTCCTTATACACATCTTTTTATTTAATAAAATCAATTAGCCAAGGATTCAATCTTCGTAAGTTGTTGATTTCAGAGCTGATAAATTAATGATCTTGAAACTGATGCATGAAAAAGTATTCATAAGACTCAAAAAATGAGTATTTTATAACCAGATACGAAGCAGTTGCATAAGGAAAACCTCATTTTTACAGCTAAATACATTCTTCCTGACTTGGAAGGCTTGCTGTAAAAACGTATATTTTACAATTGGTTATAGAGGCTACCAGTCTAATGCGGGACAAAACAAGCACAATCAGAGCAAAAAACCACCC
>CAXYXY010000058.1:0-21356 GCA_964293125.1 uncultured Thiothrix sp.
GAGCAGCAACCAGTGCGTGAGATTCAAGTTCGGGCGGATAGCGGGAGTTGCTGAGGGGCGATAGCTCTGCCGCCGCAGTTTCCAGTTCACGGTATAAAGGGAGAATAGCCTGATCCAGCAGGCGGGTCAGCAAGGCCTCTGCGTCCGGAAAAGACGGAGCGGGTGCAGCCACATTGGCGGTGGTCTGAGCAGTACTCTGAACACTGGTCTGGGTTATGGTCTGGACACTGGCGGCTAATGGTGCTGTTTGCTCAGTGGCTTGTACGATGCTGGTCAGTGTGATGCCTGTCGCCGCCAGTATCAGGCACCGGCAAATCCGTATGTAAGCCCGTGTGTGTATCCGCATAATCTGATCTACCCGCTAAAGTGAATGGAGGAAGCGCAACAAGGCGGCGCGTTCGGTTTTGTTCATTGCCCGTACTTTTTGCTGGGCTGCTGTGGCCTCACCCCCATGCCAGAGTATCGCCTCCAGCAAATTACGTGCCCGGCCATCATGCAGAAAACGGGTATGGCCGTTGACGGTTTCCACCAGCCCAATGCCCCAGAGGGGTGGCGTGCGCCATTCGCTGCCACTGGCGTCGAAGTCAGGGCGACCATCGGCCAGTCCACTGCCCATATCATGCAGTAACAGGTCGGTAAACGGCTGGATAGATTGCTTCTCCAGTTCGGGAAAACCGTCTTTGCTACCGGTGGTGAACGCGGGCGTATGGCAACTGACACAGCCCGCTTGCTGAAACAGGCGTTGCCCTTCCAGCACTTGCGGATTATCCACATCACGTCGGGCAGGTACGGCCAGCAGGCTTGCATAGAAGGTGACTTTTTCCATGATCTCGGCGCTGATTTCCGGCTCCCCGCCATGGGGTGCCTTTAGGCAGTTTGTTTGTTGGGCGGTGCAGGAGGATGCCGGGAACAGTGCGGAAGTAATCCCGAGGTCGCCATTAAATGCACCCGCACTTTGTTGGGCGATATTCGGCTGATTGGCTTTCCAGCCGAAACGCCCGAGTACCGTTTTCTCTGCCTGCGCATCCCAGACCCGATTGACACGCCCGGAAATACCATCCTGATTGGCATCATCCGGGTCAGCGGCGGCCAGAATGTCCTCTTCTGCAATTGCTTCCAGCAAACCCAGCCCGATCATGGCCGGAGCGACCCGGGCTGAATATTGTACGTCTTTGTGGAGTGCACCGTAGTGTGGGGATTCGATCAGTATTTCGGGTTGCAGCAGCGTATAGGTTTCACCATCCTGAAAGCTTCCTTTAATCTCGGTATAGACAAAGCGCGGTGAAGCTTCAGCGGGCAAACCGGGCAAGGCACGCGGCTGCAGCTGGTCGCCATAGACCGGCTCAGGCACTATGCCGTGGGTACGCAGCAGTGCCTGTTCCTCGGGCGTGCTGGCCGGGATGCTCAAGCGTACCAGCGTTGACAGAAAAGGATCATCTTTATGGATCGGGGGCTGGCCACGCCCATCCTTGACGTGGCAACTTTGACAGCTATTGGTATTGAACAGCGGTCCCAATCCATCCCGTGCACGGGTAGACGAGGGCGCAATAACCCAAGGCTGCTGGAAAAAAGCGTTCCCGATAAAGAAATCATCCCGGCGCAGCAGGCTGGTGTTATTGGCAGGCAACGAATAAGCATTACGGCTCTGGTCGAATACCGTGGTTGCTCCTCCCGCCAGACGGGGATCGGGCAGGTGGGAATTGCCTGTAGCTACAGGGGTATCGCTGCCCGCTTGCACGATGCTAATCATGGACATCAGCAAGAACAGGTAGCTTGCCAAAAGGCCTGCAAATCGCTGTAGCATGGAAACCCCCGTGCAAATCCTCATGGCAACCCTCTGCATTTATTGACTCGATGCATTGAGATTAGTGACCCCTAACAGCCCGGCGACCGCCTCAATATCAGCCGTTTGCGCGCGCAAGGCACTAATCGCTGCTTTTACGCGCAGATTGCCCGCGTCATTCCCGGCAGAAATTTGTTGGTCAAAAGGCATGCCTTGTTCTGCGGCACGAACCAGCGCCGCCGTTTTTTCTGCAGTATCTGCCAGCTTGTCGGTTAAAGCCTGTGCGATGGCCGGATCTTTATTGCCCGCCAGCGCTGCCAGGCTGGCACCTTTCAGGGTAGATCCATCCGTCCGAGTGTACTGGCCGAGATAGATATTCTGGATGCTGCGTGCATTTTCAGCAATATCATGGTGGGTGTTATCACTGAAGCAGGAGTGTTCATCTTCCTGTGAATGCGCGAGTAACGCTACATTCATGCGTTGCCCGGCCAGTTCACCCAAACTCAGGCTGCCCATGCCAAACAGCATGCGGCGCAAAGCTTCCTGTTCTGGCAGGGCAAGAAATGTTTTGCGGTAATTGTCCTGTTGCGTGCCCCCGGCTGTGTCTCCAGCCCAGTCCGCGACCATGGTCTGCAGGTCATTCACCAGTAAATCAGCGGCAGTTTGCAGGTAAGTCGCCCGGCGTTCGCAGTGGTCGTGGGTGCAGGCTTCGCCCGCAATGAAATCAGTATAAGGCCGTTGTCCGGCAGCTTGCGGGTTCTCATTCAAATCCTGCCCCCAAAGCAGAAACTCGATGGCATGATAGCCGGTAGCGACATTGCCTTCCGAACCGCCTTTTTCCTGATAGGAACGCAGCAAGTCGGCATTAATCACTTCACTGCCCGCGATAATATTGGCGGTCGCAAAGGCGTTGCCTTCCTCATGTTCATAATCAGTGGTTTGTACATAGTCGATCAAACCTTCATCCAGTGGCCAGGCGTTGACCTGTCCTTCCCAGTCATCGACATTCGGGTTGCCAAAACGCCAGGCTTCCGTCTGGCTATAAGGTTTCCGCGCGGCCAGCCAGGCGTCTTTGGCGGCTTGTTGGGTCGCTGCGCTGGGTGCGGCACGGAAAGCAGTAATTTTTTCCTGCAAGGCGATGGCTGTGCTGAGTGCATCCTGATAAGCCGCCTCGGCCAGATCAGCATACTGCTGCATGACGGCAGCTGGGGTAATAGGGTCGCTACTGTTATCACTGGCAGCGGGCAAGGCGGTCATGCATAACAGGCTCCCCAGTAAGGCGGCGGCGAGTGGTTGGCGGACAGTTCTTACATCAATTTTCATGCTGTGTTGATAATCGTTATCATTAAAGAAGAGGATGATAATCATCCGTATTTGCAAATGCAAGCCGGGTTTTGCCGAAATGAAAAATAGGCTGGCAGTCCGTCAGCTTAATCTTGAGATAAAAACAGGTTATCCATTACCATAAGATGAACTAATTACTAATAATAACAAGGAGAATCTCATGGCAAATCTATCCCGGCAAGGGTTGGCATTGGCCTGTTTGCTGACGCTGGCGGCCTGTGGTGGCGGCAGCGATGGCAACTATGTGGCAGGCGCCGGAGGCACCAGTGCGACTGGCGGCACGGGTACGGGCACTGGCACCGGAACGGGTACGAATACCGGCACCGGCGATACTGGCACTACCACCAGCTCAACGATCAGTCATCTGGAAATTGCTGCCAGCTCCCGGCAGCTGGCTTCCAGTGGTGACAGCCCGGTGGTTATTTCTGCTATCGCCAAAGATGCGAATAACAATGTGCTCAAGAATGTAGTGGTGCAGTTTGCGGTCGATAACAATGCCACCATTGAGCCAGACGATGCGACTGCCGGTGGGGCAGTGAAGACAGCCAGCCTGACACCGGGCTTAAATAATCCGCAGAACCGCACGCTGAATGTGACGGTAACAGCGGAAAACCAGACCCAGCAGCTTAATGTTGAAGTCACCGGCACCACCCTGCAGCTGGATGGCCCGGAACGTATTGTCATGAATTCGCCCGCAACCTTTACCGTCAAACTGAAAGACTCCGCCGGGACAGGGCTGGCTTATCAAACCGTCATGTTTAACTCCAGCAACGGGAACACGGTTTCACCCGTGGACGGGCGTGATTTCAGCACGGATGCCAAAGGTGAAATGCAGTTTGTTTTGCAAGCGACCCAAAGTGGCCTGGATACCCTGACCGCCTCGGCACTGGGTGCCAATTTCTCCAGAACGCTGGATATTTCCGGGGATGATTTCAGTCTCTCCAGCCCCAAAGCAGAAATCAAGGTGAATGAAGCAGAGACGGTGAGTCTGGTCTGGAAACGTAACGGGACGCCACAATCGGGCAAAACCATCAAACTGAGCGCGACCCGGGGTATTTTACCCTTGCAGGTGGTGACGGATACCCAGGGTTTGGTGAGCTTTGCCATCACTTCGGCGACAGCAGGTGGCACCGTTATTACTGCGACTGATGCCGAGTCGGGTCTGTCGACGGCCCTGACCAAGGAGTTTGTGGCGACTATTCCTGCTTATTTGAACGTGCAGACTGAGCAGGGCATGATCGGGCCGGAAGAAAGTGTATCGATTATCGCGTTGGTACACGACGTGAATGATAACCCGGTCAAAAACCAGGTCGTGGCGTTCAATCTGAATGATACAGTCAATGGTTCCTTGAGCAGTTCGCGGGCTACCACCGACTCACTAGGGCGTGCTACGGTCGTTTATACCGCAGGCAATGCGACCAGTGCCAAAGATGGCGTGGTCATTAATACCTCTTTGCCCGCTAATCCGACGATCACGGATCAGGTAAAACTGACCGTGGGCAGCCGCGCTTTACGGCTGGTGCTGGGGCATGATGAAAACTTGCAGGAAGAAGATATTTATTACAAACAGCGCTTTGGTGTGATTGTAACTGACAGTAATGGCAATGCGGTTGCCAACAAACGCGTTGACTTTGCGGTAGTGCCCTTGGCCTACTGGAAAGGAACTCATACTTGTGACAACAGCAAGTGGGTTATCCAGAGTGCTGTATCTTGCCCGGCTGAAGACCAGGACAAGGATGGACTGCTGGATGAGGGTGAGGATTTTAACGGCAACGGCATGCTGGAGCCTAGCCACGCGGCAGCGGTCACACCCTTTGGCCTGACTGATGCGGAAGGCAAGGTCAGCATCGACATTACCTACCTGCAAAGCCAGGCACAGTGGAGCAAAGTACGTCTGACGGCCAATGTGGTGGTCGCGGGGACTGAGTACATGGAAAGTGCCGATTTCACCTTGGCGGCAACGGCTTCTGACCTCGCCAGTTGTGAGGTGGCACCCCCGAACATGGACAGTCCTTACGGTGTGGCACTGGAATGTGCGTCACCGAATTAATCGCGGTCTAGTCGCTGTGTAATAGCGGTTTAAGCGTGTTGTTAACTAAAAAGGCTACCCTGGCGGTGGCCTTTTTATTGCTGCCGACTTTGTCACAGAACTGTCATGTAAAGTGGTTAGCATGCCGACCGATATGATTCTTCTGGTGTACGCATGAATACGTCAACTTTGTTGCTGGTTTTGCTGGTGCTGGCACTTTTCAGTTTTTTTCTGGGAAGAAAGCGCTCTTTGGCTGTCTCCGGCGGTAACCGTGGCGTGCGTAAACTGCACTCCCTGCCGGGTTATTACGGGTACATGGTGGTTGCCTGGTGCATGATTCCGGCCTTGCTGGTGCTGGTCTTGTGGACTGCTTTCAGCCACACCCTGATCACTCAAAGTGTCATTGCTGCCTTACCTGCTGAAATACAGAACGCGGATGAGGGCAAGATTGGCCTGTTCATGAATCGGGTGCAGAACATGGCGAATCGTGGTGTGCTGGACGCCAGCGCCGACCCTGTGCAACAAGCGGCAGCCCGGCACTTCATTGACTTGCAGCATAACAGTTCACTCCTGAAAGGAGGGCTGGTAATTGCTTTGGCTTTGGGTGGCCTGTTTATCGGCATGCGCAAGATCGCCCCGGAACTCCGGGCACGCAATCAGGTGGAACGGGTGATCCGGTATTTGATGATTCTGTGCGCTTCGGTGGCCATTGTCACCACGCTCGGGATTATCCTGTCGGTCTTGTTTGAATCGATCCGCTTTTTTCAGGCGGTGCCCATCACCGAATTTCTGTTCGGTACTCACTGGAGCCCACAAACGGCCTTGCGCGCTGGTCAGGTGGGTGGTTCTGGCAGTTTTGGGGCGATTCCACTGTTCACTGGTACTTTCCTGATTTCATTGATTGCTTTGCTGATCGCAGTGCCTTTAGGTTTGATGGCCGCCATTTACCTGTCCGAGTACGCGACCCCACGGGTGCGTTCGCTGGCCAAACCCGCGCTGGAAGTACTGGCAGGTATCCCTACGGTAGTTTATGGCTTTTTTGCGGCGCTGACGGTGGCACCCCTGATTCGTGGCATGGGTGAGCTGGTCGGGCTGAGCGTTGCTTCCGAAAGTGCCTTGGCTGCCGGGTTGGTGATGGGGATCATGTTGATTCCCTTCATGTCTTCCCTGTCGGATGATGTGATTAATGCGGTGCCGCAGACCCTGCGCGATGGCTCTTACGCGATGGGCGCTACCCGTTCTGAAACCATTCTGCAGGTGATTATCCCGGCAGCATTGCCCGGTATTGTCGGTGCCTTCCTGCTGGCGGCGTCGCGGGCGATTGGTGAAACCATGATCGTGGTGATGGCGGCGGGTTTGTCGGCCAATCTTACCGCCAATCCGCTGGAGGCCGTCACGACCGTAACAGTGCAGATTGTGACCCTGCTGACCGGTGACCAGGAGTTTGACAGCCCGAAAACACTGGCTGCCTTTGCTTTGGGCTTGACCCTGTTTGTGCTGACTTTATTGCTGAATATCGTGGCGCTCCACATTGTGCGTAAATACCGGGAACAGTATGATTAATCTATCGACTTCTTTTGAAGATGAGGCCTGTTTATGAGCCAAACGACTACGGATAAAGTACGCGCTGGCCTGCAAAAACGCTATGCACGGGAACGGCGCTTCCGCCTGTATGGGGTAGCCTCGATTGCTATCAGCATGCTGTTTTTAGCCATTTTGCTGTTTACGATTTTCAAGCAAGGCTGGCCCGCCTTTGCCCAGACCTACATCCAGCTGGAGGTAGAGTTGAATGCTGAGGTGTTGGGGGTTGAGAGTAGCGCTGATCAGGAAACCCTGCGCCGCGCCCATTATGACAAGGTAATGGCTAATGCCATGGCCGAGCGTTTTCCCGGTGTGAGTGGGCGCAAGGAAAAACGCGCCCTGAAACAGCTGGTCAGTTCTAACGCGCCTTACCGGCTGCAGGGACTGGTAATGGCTGATCCGGCCTTGATCGGTACCCGGCAAAGTGTCTGGTTTCTGGCGGA
Source organism: uncultured Thiothrix sp. (assembly GCA_964293125.1). Classification (GTDB taxonomy): domain Bacteria; phylum Pseudomonadota; class Gammaproteobacteria; order Thiotrichales; family Thiotrichaceae; genus Thiolinea. The sequence continues at coordinate 7,181 of CAXYXY010000058.1, forward strand.
TGACGACATCGACACCTACATGAAAGGTAATATTGACCGCGCACTCCCGGAAGCAGAGCGGCGCATCAAGGATTTTCAGCTGGTTTGGCTGGATGATCTGGTCGCCAGTGGCCAGATCGAGAAGCGGTTTAATACGGTATTTTTCACGGAAGGCGATTCACGCGAGCCGGAGCAGGCGGGTATTCTTGGGGCACTGATGGGGTCATTTTATACCATGCTGGTGGTCTTGTGCCTGTCCTTCCCGATTGGGGTGGCAGCGGCCATTTACCTGGAAGAATTTGCGCCGAAAAATAACCTGGTGGTGGATTTTATCGAGGTGAATATCAATAACCTCGCGGCAGTACCGTCGATTGTCTTCGGTTTGTTGGGGCTGGCGGTGTTTATCCAGTTTTTTGGTGTACCGCGTTCAACGCCGCTGGTCGGTGGCCTGGTACTGACGCTAATGACCTTGCCCACCATCATTATTGCCAGCCGCGCCGCTTTGAAAGCCGTGCCACCTTCCATTCGGGAAGCCGCCTTCGGCATGGGGGCTTCGCAGGTGCAAACCGTATTTCATCATACGCTGCCCTTGGCGATGCCCGGTATTCTGACTGGCACCATTATTGGTATGGCACAAGCTTTGGGTGAAACGGCACCGCTGTTGATGATCGGTATGATTGCCTTCATAATTGATGTGCCGGGGAGTATTACTGACCCGGCGGCGGCTTTACCGGTACAGATTTTCCTCTGGTCAGACAGCCCTGAGCGAGCCTTTACGGAAAAAACCTCTGCTGCCATTATCATCTTGCTATTCTTTCTGGTAGCGATGAATTTGTTGGCAGTCCTGCTCCGCAAGAAATTCGAGAGACGCTGGTAGGCCTTATGAACACAACTACTTTCCCCCTGAGCGATGAGACTCATAAAACTATGCTAGCACCTGCCCGTAAACAGTCTGCTGTTCCGGCTAAAAGTGATGACGTTGACATTACCCGGATTGTTGATGAACTAAAAACCGCCGAACAGGCTGTGGGTCAACCATTGCTGGCTGATCCGAAGCTGAAGACACGTAACGTCAGTGTCTTTTACAACCAGACCAAGCAGGCGATTTTTGATGTGCAGCTGGATATTGGCCGGAATGAAGTTATTGCCATGATCGGCCCTTCGGGTTGCGGCAAATCCACCTATCTGCGCACCTTGAACCGCATGAACGATACGATTGCGGATTGTGTGGTCAAAGGTGAATTCCTGCTGGATGGTGAAGATATTTATGCGAAAAGCCAGGATCCGGTGTTGCTGCGCGCGCGTGTCGGGATGGTTTTCCAGAAGCCCAACCCATTCCCCAAGTCGATTTATGACAATGTGGCCTATGGCCCACGTATTCACGGTTTGGCGAACAACCGTTCCGAGCTGGATGATATTGTCGAAGACAGCCTGAAAAAAGCGGGTTTGTTCAAGGAAGTGAAAGATCGCCTGCAATCACCGGGCACTGGGCTATCAGGCGGGCAGCAGCAGCGTCTGTGCATCGCCCGTGCGATTGCGGTTAGCCCGGAAGTCATCCTGATGGATGAGCCGACTTCAGCGCTAGACCCGATTGCCACGGCTAATATTGAAGAGCTGATTGACGAATTGCGCCAAAGTTTTACAATTTGTATCGTGACCCACTCGATGCAACAGGCGGCACGTATTTCACAACGGACTGCTTATTTTCACATGGGCTATCTGGTTGAGGTGAATAATACCAATACGGTCTTTACCAATCCGGAACACCGTTTGACCGAAAACTACATTACCGGTCGTTTCGGGTAATTCTAATTACTGCATAATATAAAAATAGGGAGTTTTAGCATGGACATCGGACACCACACTTCACAGCAGTATAACCACGAGCTGGAGGATGTGCGCAGCATGGCGCTGCAAATGGGTGGGCTGGTTGAAGACCAGTTGGGCAAAGCACTGAAGGCTTTACTCGAAAATGACAGCGAACTGGGGGAAGAGGTGGCTTTCTCCGACTACAAGGTTAACCGGCTGGAAGTGCAAATTGATGAAGCCTGTGCGCAGATTATCGCCCGCCGCCAACCGGCAGCCAGTGATTTGCGCCTGTTAATCAGCATTATCAAGTCGGTAACCGATCTGGAGCGGATTGGCGATGAGGCGGAAAAAATTGCCCGCTATTCGATCACCAGTAACAGCTTGCATGGCTCACTGAATTCCTCCCTGCGCCATTTGGGTGAACATGTGCGCGAAATGCTGCGTGAAGCGTTGGACGCGATGGCGCGCATGGATGCAGAAAAAGCCATGGTGGTGGCAAAAAGTGATGAGCGCATTGATTCCGAGTTTGATCATCTGTCCCGTGAGCTATTAACCCGCATGATGGAAGATCCGCGCAATATCAAGGAAAGCCTGAATGTTACCTGGTGCGCCCGCTCACTGGAACGGATTGGCGACCACAGCAAGAATATCTGCGAATATGTGGTCTATCTGGTCGAAGGCAAAGATGTACGGCATACACAGGGCGTGAAAGCCCAGAAAGCCGCCGGGGCAAATACCTGACATACCTGAGATAACCGACTGACCGGCGCCCTGAGTGTTCAGATCATTTAGATCAATCAGGGCGTCTCATCTTCTGCATCGGTGTGCGCCCGCAAGGCATAAAATTCCTGCACAAACGCTTCAAAACGCCCTTCGTCCAGGGCGCGGCGGATACCCTGCATCAGCTCCTGATAATAATACAGGTTATGGATGGTATTAAGGCGTGCGCCCAGAATCTCGCTGCATTTATCGAGGTAGCGCAGATAGGCGCGTGAATAGTTCTGGCAGGTATAGCAAGCGCACAAAGGGTCAATCGGGCGGGTGTCCTGCTGGTGTTGGCTATTGCGAATTTTCAGGGTGCCATACCGGGTAAACAGGAAGCCATTGCGGGCATTACGGGTCGGTATCACGCAGTCAAACATATCGATGCCCCGCCGTACCCCCTCGACAATATCCTCCGGCTTGCCCACGCCCATCAGGTAGCGGGGTTTGTCGGCGGGTAACAAAGGCACGGTAGTATCCAGCACCCAATCGCGTTCATCCTTGGGTTCGCCCACCGACAAGCCCCCCACTGCATAGCCATCAAAGCCGGTGGCTATTAATTGTGTGGCCGACTCAGCCCGCAAATCCGGGTACATGCCCCCCTGAACAATACCAAACAGGGCGGATGGATTACCTTCATGTGCCTGTTTGCTGCGTACCGACCAGCGTAATGACAGTTCCATCGAGCTACGCGCCTGTTCGAGCGTGGCCGGGTAAGGCGTACATTCATCAAAGATCATCACGATGTCTGAACCCAAATCGCGTTGTACCTGCATGGATGACTCGGGCGTCATCAGGATAGGGCTACCATTAACGGGTGACTGGAAACGCACGCCTTCTTCGCTGATCTTGCGCATTTTGGCCAGCGAGAACACCTGAAACCCGCCAGAATCCGTGAGAATAGGCTTGTCCCAATGCATGAAATCATGCAGATCACCGTGCAGTTTGATGATGTCCGTGCCGGGGCGCAGCATCAGGTGAAAGGTGTTGCCAAGAATAATCTCAGCGCCAATGCCTTTGAGTTCCTCTGGAGTCATCGCTTTGACCGTGCCATAGGTGCCCACTGGCATGAAAGCCGGGGTTTCAACCTGGCCGCGCGGAAAAGTGAGACGCCCGCGCCGGGCAACACCCGCACTGCCGAGCAGGGTGAACTGCATATGTGACATAAATAGTGGTTCCACTTAATCTTGTGTGACGCGCATCATACCGTTTGTCATCCATTAAACGAAAGCCAAATGCCGGTATTTTCTGCCGTTACCTGCATACACCCACATGCACCTGCGTACTTCTGCAGCGAGTCAGTTAGCCAAGAGAGATCAAGAGAGATCAAGAGAGATAGAGGCTGCCTTTTCAGTTGACACCTGAAAGCCCGGTCTGCGAGTATCTTGATGTCTATACGCATAGTTTCGCTAGGAGGAGGCCTATTATGCATAAAATCCAGAAGGTTAAGTACTCGTTCTTGGGTCTGTCGGTACTGGCAGGGATACTGCCTGCCGCTGTTTTTGCTACCAATGGACTCGCCCCAACGGGTCTGGGTATGGAACACCGTGCCATGGGGGGAGCCGCAACCGGTAACCCCTTGAATTCATCCAGCCTGGCCAGTAATCCAGCTGCCGCTTCTTTTGTTGATGATGGTTATGATGTCGGTCTGGAACTGTTTCGCCCGGATCGTAGTGCTACCTTCAACGGGACTGCCTTTGGTGCTCCGGGTGATGCCACTTTCGATGGTAATGGCAAGCAGAACTTCCTGATACCCGAAGCATCCTACAAGCAAAGCACAAAATCCGGGCTGGATATGGGCATTACCGCCTATGGTAATGGCGGGATGAATACCGAATACACTAATAATCCCGGCTTTGGGGCAGGCATCGGCGGCGTCGATTACCAGCAGTTATTTGTTGCACCTACGCTCAGTTACAAGCTGAATCCGGAACATGCGATCGGTGTTTCGCTGAATTTTGTTTATCACAAGTTTCGTGCAGATGGCTTGCAGGGTTTTGACAACGCCATGTTTTCTGCAAGCCCTGGGCATGTCACCAATAATGGGTATGACTCCTCGACCGGTGTGGGCGCCAGTATCGGCTGGCAGGGGCGACTGGCTCCCCATTTGACCGCCGGTGTGGCTTATCGCAGCAAGACCAAGATGGGCAAATTCGACAAATATGCCGGTTTGTTTGAGAACGGTGGCGAGTTCAGTGTGCCTGCGGCGATCAGTGCAGGTTTCGGCTGGCAGCTCAGCCCGGAGACAACGGTCGCCATGGATATACAACGTATTCAGTATTCTGATGTCGGCGCGATTGGTAATAGCAGTCATATCCAAGCACCGTTTGGCGCTAGCGGTGGCCCCGGCTTTGGCTGGGATGACATAACGGTCTACAAACTGGGGGTCAAGCATCAGTTAAATCCGACTGTGGCCTTGATGGCCGGTTACAACTATGGCGGCAATCCGGTTAAAAGCTCGGAAACAACCGTTAATGTGCTGGCACCCGGAATTACGCAAAAACACCTGTCACTGGGTGCCGAGATCGGGGTATCACCCAAATCCAGCGTGATTCTCTCCTATGTACACGCGTTTGCTGCCACTGTACAAGGTGACAATACGGTACCCCCACCGGGGCCGATTCCACTGGACGGATATGATCTCAACATGAAACAGGATGCAATCGGGATTGCCTATAGTCATCAGTTTTAGTTTAGAATGAAAAGGCAGGAACGGACAAACACGGACATCCTGCCTTTTTATTGCGCTGTGGAGAGGAGAGCGGATGCTATGAAAGTTAGCCGAACGATGCTGGTCATGACCCTGTTGACCGCTGGTTTTTGCTCAAATGTGGCACAGGCCAGTCTGTTTATGGATGCAGAATGGGCTAGCAAGGCCTGTGCCGCCTGGAATGAAAACGAGATACTGACCCGGCAACTGGTCAAAACCGAGGATAATTACCGCTGGATTACCAATGACGCAGGACGTGGTTACAAGCTGATTCAACTCTACCGCACCAATTGCAGTGAACCCAGTAAAATCCAGCTGGATATTGCTTTGCAGGAGGGTAAAGCCATGTGTACCTATGGCGGCGAGCCGGATGGCAAGGCGTTTAATCCACAAGTGGATTATCTCTTGCACGCTACCGACCCCGACTGGATGTGTATTGGTGAGGGCGAGTTTGGTTGTGGTGCCATGGGTGCGATGATGAGCGGGCGGCTTAATTTTACTGGGCCAAAAATGGAAGTCATGGACGTAATGGAAGCATTTTCGACCCTGCTGCGGATGACGGCAGAGGTACCTGGGCTGCGGGCGACTTGCCCGACTATTATCCGGGTGATTCAGCCACAGCCCGCCGGTACGGGTGCAAACAATCCCCCTCCTGACGAGAATGACGCTGTTGCCAGCTCGACAGAGACGGATCCTGCGGAAACTGTTTCTGAGTAAACACGCCAGGCATGCCCACCCCCCGTATTCGGCAGTAAACCACCGTTTGCCGCATTCCGGTTTAATTCTTCCTTCCTGCCGACTTACAGTGGCTGCCCCCACCCTGAAACAGAGTCTGTGTGCACATGAGCCTGTTGCCTTATTTGACCCTTCTGTTTGCACTGGCAAGTGCGAGCCAGGCGGTGCTGGCTACGCCTGCCTTTCCGGGTGCCGAGGGCGATGGTGCCAATAGCCGGGGTGGGCGTGCTGGCCGGGTACTGGTGGTTGACCGACTGGATGACCCTTGCCCGACCCAAGCCTGTACGACGGAAGATCTGAACAATGTTGACCAGCTGATTCCGGGTACTTTACGTTGGGCATTGATGCAGCCGTTTCCGCGTACCGTGGTGTTCCGGGTATCGGGTGTGATTGAATTACTGCCGGATAGAGTACGCTGGGATGAGAAAAATCACGAAATTGATATAGATCGCCTCGCCAATATCCGGATTAAAAGCCCCTTTCTGACCGTCGCCGGGCAAACCGCCCCGGCGGGTGGCATTACCCTGAAGAATAATGGCATTACCCTGTTGACGCATGATGTGGTGCTGCGCTACTTGCGGTTTCGCACCGGGCGACAGCTGCCGGTATTTGCCGGGCAACAGACGCCAGAAACCTTGATGATTGAGAATAATGCCAAAGACATCATTATTGATCATTGCTCCTTAAGCTGGATGCCCGCTGAGGGTTTGAGTGTCTATACCGGTGACAGCTGGGACGGTAGCAAGGCCAGCGCCAGCGATATTACTTTATCGTGGAATATCGTCGGTGAGGGGCTGGTGCAGAATCAGGATGGGCGTGGCCATCCGAATGCGGCGTTTATGAGTGGCTTTAACGGTGATGCCAAATACGCGGCCACTCGCATTACCTTGCACCATAATCTGCTGGTGCACAGTCAAAAACGCAATGGCGATCTGCTCAGCCAGCAAGGCCGCCTGATTAATAACCTCGTCTATAACTGGCAATGGTTGCCGACCGTGCTGGCGGGGGGTGGACAAACGGATGTGATCGCTAATATCTGGAAACCGGGGCCGGTGACGCGTGCCGGGTATGCGGCAGAACGGGGGGGGTTGCATCTGGTGCCGGCTGCTCAGGATCTGAACAGCAAAGACCCGGATGGCTGGTGGCATGCGCTGCCAGGCACGCCCTCCCTTTATGTGCAGGGTAATCTGTACGGGCGGACAGAGAATACAGCAACACCCCTTGCGCAATTGATCTGTTATTATCGCGCACGCACCGCACCTTGCCAGGCGGCTTTGCCGGCTGGGTGGCTACGAAAGTCGCCGTTACCGGTGAGTGCCGTGGCAGTGAGCGTGCAACCTGCTGTGGATGCAGAGATTCAGGTCTTGGCCAAAGCTGGGGCACGGCAACGTATTGACGCGCGTGGCCGCTGGGTGAACAATCGTGACCCGGTGGATGAGCGTTATGTGCGCGAGTACACCGGCGGCACTTATAGCCGCGAGACGTTTCCCTGGCACGAAGAGGATGTGGGTGGGTTCCCGGTCATGATTGAGGGGCAACCTTATCCGGATCGGGATCGGGATGGGATGGCCGACGCTTGGGAAGCAAGCCACGGACTTGACCCGGATAACCCGGATGATGGTAGGCAGCAGGTTCCGGACAAGAGCGGGTATACTTACCTCGAATGGTTTATTAATGGCCACGCGTCTCACTAGCAGGTCGCTGGGTCATATTGAGTCACAAAGGATAAAAGGATAGGGGACAGAATGCGTTTGATGCTCGCACCGATGGAAGGGGTGCTGGATTACACCCTGCGTGCCTGGTTGACGCAGATTGGTGACTATGACCGCTGTGTGACTGAATTTGTGCGGGTCAATGAGCTGGTATTACCGAAGCGGGTATTTCACCGTTTTTGCCCGGAATTACTGAGTAATGAGGGCAGAACGCCCAGTGGTACGCCAGTTTACCTGCAGTTATTGGGGGGAAACTCGCGTGCGATGGCGGCCAATGCCCGCGTAGCAGAACGGCTGGGTGCGCCGGGGATTGATATTAATTTTGGCTGCCCGTCAAAAACCGTCAACCGTAATGACGGTGGTTCAGCCCTGTTGCGTGAGCCCCAGCGGGTACATGAGATTGTGAAAGCGGTGCGGGATGCGGTTAGCCCCGAAATTCCGGTGACGGCCAAAATCCGCTTGGGCTTTCGGGACGCCAGCCTGCTGGAAGAAATTGTCAGTGGCATCGATGCGGCCCATGCGACCGAGTTATGTATTCATGCCCGCACCCGGCTGGATGGGTATAAACCACCGGCTTATTGGCAGCATATAGAACGGGTGCGTGCCCAAGTGCGCTTGCCGCTGGTGGTGAATGGTGAAATCTGGTCGCCTGCCGATGCACGCCAGGCACAACAGGAAAGTGGCTGTCGGGATGTGATGCTCGGGCGTGGCGGTTTGTGTTTTCCGGATCTGTCACGGGCGATTCGGGCAGAACAGGCGGGTAAGGCTTATACACCTTTATGCTGGGCGGAAATTCTGCAGATTCTGGTCGATTATGCCGCCCTGATTGCCGAAACCAGCCCCAAATTTGCCGCCAACCGCATCAAGCAATGGCTGAATTACCTGCGACGGCATTACCCGGATGCGGAGGTGCTGTTTCAGCAACTGAAACGTTTGCGCACGCTGGATGAAATACGGGCGGGTTTGCAAGCAATAAAACCAGTCACTGATTCCGGGTGTGAATTTTAAATTTGAGTTTGGTCATGAAAATACATTTAAACTCACTGGCAAGGCGGTGAATGCGCTATCCTGAAAGCAGCAGAGTTATCATGGTTAACAACATAATGGAATACAAGGACTACTACACAGTTCTGGGGCTGAGCAAAGACGCCACCCAGGATGACATCAAGCGTGTTTACCGCAAACTGGCGCGTAAATACCATCCTGATGTCAGCAAGGAGCACAACGCTGAGGAGCAGTTCAAAGAAGTGGGCGAAGCCTACGAAGTGCTGAAAGACCCGGAAAAACGTGCTGCCTATGACCAGTTGGGCGAAGACCTGAAGGCTCAACGTGATTTCCGCCCACCACCCGGTGGCAGCAGTGCCGGAGCAGGTCAGTCCGCCAATTTTGATGATTTCCTTGCTGACCTGTTTGCGCAACGTGCACGGGCGGAAACAGGTCGGCGGGCGTATCAGGCCAGCGGTGAAAACAGCCACGCGCGGGTCGCGATTGATCTGGAGGATGCCTACCGGGGCGCTACCCGCAGCCTGAATATGCGCACCACCGAACGCGATGCGGATGGCCGTCCCTTCCTGCAAGAACGTACCCTCAACGTCAAAATCCCCAAAGGGGTCAAGCAAGGCCAGCATATTCGCCTGCAAGGGCAAGGCAACCCCGGCGTCGGCGGTGGCAGCGCGGGTGATTTGTATCTGGAGATCGCCTTCAACCCGCACCCACTGTACCGTGTCGAGGAACTCGATGTGTCTCTGGAATTACCCATTGCCCCGTGGGAAGCGGCATTGGGTGGCAGTGTCAAAATCCCGACTCCGGATGGGCCGGTAGACATGAAGATTCCGGCAGGTTCATCCAGCGGGCGCAAGCTGCGCCTGAAAGGGCGCGGCATTCCGGCGCAGTCACCGGGCAACTTCTACGTCACCCTCAAAGTGGTCATGCCGGATACCCTCAGCGACAAAGCCAAAGACCTGTACCGTGAATTGGCGCAGGCACAAGCCTTTAATCCGCGTGCCGGAATGGGAGTGTAAGTGATGCAAACCGTGAAGCGAGAAGAAATAGTCGTGGGTATTCTGGAGGAAGATGTACTGTTTTCGCTGGAGGAGCTGTGCCGTTCCTGTCGTCTGCCTGCGGAACAGCTGTTAGAAATGGTCGACGAGGGCATTATTGAACCGGTCGACTACCAGCAAACCACCACGTTTTGGCAGTTTGCCGGAAACAGCGTGGTGCGGGTGCGCACTGTGGTTCGTCTTCAGCAGGACTTGGGCGTGAATCTGGCGGGCGCCGCCCTGGCGATTGAGTTGCTGGATGAAATCAAGGCATTGCGTCACAATCTCAAACCTATTCAGTGAATTTTAATGAATCTTAAGGAGTAGAAAATGTCGAGTGTCGGTTATCATGAACCCGTCGAAGAACTGTCGGATGCAACCCGCGATATGCACCGCGCCATTGTTTCGTTAATGGAAGAGCTGGAAGCGGTTGACTGGTATAACCAGCGGGCGGATGCCTGCAAAGATCCAGAACTCAAAGCCATTCTGGAACACAATCGGGACGAGGAAAAGGAACACGCTTCCATGGTGCTGGAATGGATTCGGCGCAAAGACCCCCGATTTTCCAAAGAACTCAAGGATTACCTGTTCACCGAAAAACCTATCGCGCACCCGTAAACACCGGAATGTCAGGGGTTGTAGCCCCTGGCATGGCCACTGACCCAGCGCAAGATTTCCAGCCACACCCCAATCCCCAGTAGCAAGGCAAAGCCAGCCAGCAACTGGGGTATGTCCATCATGGCAAACCCCATAATGTCGCGCAGGAAGGGCACGGTAAATACCACGACGAGCAGTACCATGACTGCTCCGAATATCCACCCGATCCACCGATTCCCGCCCGTTATGCCATGCAGCACCGATTTCGACACGTCGCGGTTGGCAAGGATGAGCAAGCATAAACCCAGCACCAGACCGATGAAGATAACGCCGCGCATTTCCGCCGCAGTGAAGCTTTGGACATCCAGCAGCCAATACCCAAACAGTAGCACTTCCGCCACACCGATACCTTGCAGCAGCGGGTAAAGCAGCGTGCTAAAGGCAAATGGCGAATCCGTCAGTTGGCGCGGTGGGCGGGTCATGAGGTCGCTGGCTTCAGGCTCGGCTTCGAACACAATCGAACAGGAAGGATCAATCAGCAATTCCAGTAACACAATGTGCATGGGCAACAGCAGCAACGGCCAATGCAACAAGGCCGGAATCAGTGCCAACACAATAATCGGCATGTGTACTGCGAAGGTGAACGCAGTTGCTTTGGTGATATTGTCGTAAATACGTCGCCCCTGCCGAATCGCCGCGACGATGCTGGCAAAACTGTCATCCAGCAGCACCAGCGCGGCGGCTTCGCGGGCAACATCCGTACCGCGTTCACCCATTGCAATACCGATATTGGCGGCCTTGAGCGCGGGTGCATCATTCACCCCATCGCCGGTCATGGCGACCACTTCGCCGCCTTGTTGCAATACCTGCACCAGCCGCAGTTTTTGTTCTGGCTGCAAGCGGGTGAATATATCCACCTGCTGCAACGGCTCATGCAATTCCGCATCGCTGAGTGCGGCGACTTCCGCCCCGGTCATGACGGCTGTGCGGGTGCTTAAGTTAACCTGTTGCGCAATCGCCCGCGCCGTGGCGGGGTGGTCGCCGGTCATCATGATAACGCGCACTCCGGCGGCGCGGCATTCGGCAATCGCTGCGGGCACTTCCGGGCGCGGCGGGTCAACAAAGCCCACCAACCCCAGGAATGTAAAGGTAAAATCATGCTGGTTTTGCGGCAATTCAGTGCCTTGCCATTGGCCTTTGGCGACGCCCAACACGCGCAAGCCACGCTCTGCCATTTGGGTTACTTGCTGCTGGATCGTATCGCGCTCAGCAGCAGGCAGATGGCACAAATCCGCCACCGCTTCGGGCGCACCTTTGCACGCCAGCAAGTGTTTGCTGGGTTCAGTGCTGGAGAACACCTGCGTCATCGCCAGTATGTCCGCCGACAAATCGTACTGGAACTCCGGCGCTTGCGAATGCCAATGTTCCGTGTCCTTCAGCCACTGCTGGGCGAACACCTGAATGGCTTTTTCCATCGGATCAAAAGGGTCAAGCGGCGTGGCTAACAGGGTGAATTCAGCGAGTTCGTGGAATGTTTCCGGCAGGGTCTGTGCCCCTTCATGGGTGAAGGTTTCACCGGCTGCCAGCAATTCCGCCATTTTCATGCGATTTTGGGTGAGTGTGCCGGTTTTATCGACTGCCAGTACCGTGATTGCGCCCAAGGCTTCGACGGCTGTAACCCGCCGCGTTAATACTTTTTGCCGGGAAATACGCCATGCACCCAAAGCCAGAAACACGGTAAGAATGACCGGAATCTCTTCCGGCAAAATCGCCATCGCCAGCGCAATACCGGACAACAGGCTATCCAGAAATGCCCGCCCGTTCCACAGCCAACCGAGCAATACTTGCAGGGTAGCAAGCGCCAGACCCGCGATGGTCAGGTTGCGAATCAATTTGCGGGAAGCCTGTTGCAGGCCGGACGGTGCTTCCTGCGTGGAGGACAAGGCTTGCCCGATGCGCCCAACGGCGGTATTGATGCCGGTCATGCACACTTCAGCCATCCCCACGCCTTTGGTCACGACGGTGCTGGCATACAGAGATGCGCTACTCTCGCCCTCCGGCGGGGCAAAGCTTGCTCCTGCTGCGGCGGGCGACTTGGCTACGGGCACGGCCTCGCCCGTGAGCAGGGATTCGTCCACGCTCAACTGCCCATTCAGCAGCAAGGCATCGGCGGGAATGCGGTCGCCTTCATGCAGTACCAGCACATCGCCGCGTACCACTTCGCGCCCCGGAATGCGTATTTCCTGCCCGTCACGTATCACCAGAGCACGTGGCGCGGACAGGTCACGCAAGGATTCCAGCGCCCGTTGCGTTTTCCGTTCTTGCACCAGGGTAATGCCAATGACGACGAACACGAAACCGAGCAGAAACAGCGCCTCGGCACGATCCCCCAGTACGAGATAAATACCGCCCGCCACCAGGAGCATCAGGAACATGGGTTCGGTGAAAACGTTCAAGGCGATGCTGAACAAGGATTTGGGGATGCTGCCGGGTAGCAGGTTTTCGCCCTCTGCGGCCAACCGGCGGGCAGCTTCAGCCTGGCTAAGGCCGGTGTGGGTGGAAGCTGAAGATACCCGTTTGTCCATTGCTGTTCCTTAACGTAATGTTTAATGGTGTAACACAACATACGGCAAACTGTTTCCTGATAACAGATGTTTGTCAGCATTTTCCTTGAATGAGGCTGCTGGCGGCAGATTGTTGGCCTGTCTTCTGCCGTGTATCCGTTTTAGTTCTGTGTGCTTGCTTCGCCTGGAGCAGTTTTCGGTGGTTCCATCAGTTGGGTGGGCCACCGGTCGGTGGCTGTCCTGTAGGCGGGCCACCGGCATCATCTGCACCTTCAACCGATCCTTGTTCGCCGTGGAAACAGCCAATAAACATGTTTTCACCGGGGCTGGCCGCATGGTAGTGGTAGCCGCGTACCGAGTCGGTTGTTCCCCGGCAGGCATCCAGTACATTGTGTTCGTTGCCTTCGGTGTCGAGCATGCCGTAGATACCATAGCCATCCATCGCATAGCCGATTAATGCCGCGTGACCATCCGCTTGTTTGCCGACTTCGGTACAGCCGGTCGATGCGTGATAATGGTAGCCTGCCACCGGGTTGATGTGCCCACCACAGTCATCAAAAGCGGCAATGGTATAAGCACTGAGAATAGCGTCAACCGGGGCGGCAGCGGCCAGCACCACACCGTTCAGGGTCAGACCCACATCCCCGGTCTGGACACTGCTGGTATTGGCGAGGGGTACGGGCGTTGTTGGGATCAGGAAGGTCTGGGTGACGCCGCCATCAACGTATTCCAGCGAACATTGGACGCAATGGTTCTGGTATTGCTCTTCCACATCGGGACGAGCGGCACCTTCGCAAGCAGCCTGGGTATCGGTGACATTGACCTTGCCAGTAGTCAAGTCATACAGCTGCCAGTGGCTGTCAGCATACAGATTGGGCAAGTTGACAATGAAATCGCCGTCGATGTTATACACCTGACCACCGCCATCAAACCAGATACCCCCTTCTGCCGCAGTAGACTGGATAGTCGGTGGGCAAAACGGCCCCACATCGCTATCAGACGGTACGCCCTTGATGGTGATGCGGTAGCAAGTGGTTTGCGTACCGCCACTCAATGTGCAATTTTCGGTGGTAATCGCTTCTGCCAGTGAACCGCTCAGGAAAAAGGCAGGGTTTAATGTAGTGCTGGTAGAGGTGCCCGTGTCTGTACCCGTGTCTGTACCCGTATCTGTACCCGTGTCTGTACCCGTATCTGTACCCGTATCTGTACCCGTATCTGTACCCGTATCTGTACCCGTATCTGTACCCGTATCTGTACCCGTATCTGTAC
>CAXYXY010000059.1:0-20065 GCA_964293125.1 uncultured Thiothrix sp.
AGTGGGTGTGGTAAAAGATCGATTTTGGGAAGCAAGAAGTAAACGTAGGTTAAAAAAGCCCCCCCCCCCTGCGCGGGGGTCCGCCCGTTTTTTTGTCTGGGCATCCTTGCCCGGGTGTTTTAAGGTCTGAAGCTAGAAGTTCAGTGAAACATCCTTATGGTGTGAGAGGCAGGCCGCTATCTGTTTGGCCTGACTCTCGCTGAAGCGTGCTTGTGAACGGACGCCAAAGCTGGGCAATACCAACTCATGATGTGCCTGTAACTGGGGCAATAACTCTTTGTTCGCCCGTTCACGCCAGGCAGCACCTTCTGCCAGCGTTGTTTCTGCTGTTTGCAGTAACTCGCCTGCCTTGACGCGTATTTCGGCACTGTCATCCTTCTTCAACTCACGGCGTGCTTTCGACAGGCTGGACTTGATCGCACTGGCACCTTCCAGATCACCCAAAGCTGCCTCGACGGCTTCGATCTTGGTCATGGCCTCTTCTGCCGCTGCAGTTTTAATCGGTTCCGCCAGTGCACTGATATCAGCAGACAGTGCCTGCAAGGCTTCGCTGCTTTCCAGGGTTTGCACCAGAGTCCGCAACTGCTGATAGGCCGCATCGACGGTATTGTCATACTCCCGTTGCGCCTTGATGACCACATCATTGTGTACCTTGAATGCCTTGTGCTGCTCGTCCCACTCAGCAGGCACGGTGGCTTCCAGTGTCACCTTGTCCGCCTCCAGCTGTTTGATGGCCTGTTCCAGCTGTTCAGTTTCTGCATCCGTGCTATTCGGATTGAACCGTTGGCGTTTGATGTCGTTCTGATAAGCATCAATCTGGTTTTCAGCCTGTTTGATGGCAGTCTGGATAGCGCGTACTTGATGATGCAGTGGGCTATAGGTCTGGTTGAATTCATCCAGCTTAGTCTGTGCTGCCTGCACCTGCAGGATCAGCTCGAACCCTTTGCTCAGACCCTCATTACTTGCCTTAAAGTTATCCTGCAATTTGTCTGGCAGGTAGCTGACATCCAGCTTCTGCATGTTCGCAATGCTTGCCTGCAAGGTGCTGGCATCACTGTCCAGTTGCTCCAGCGTGTACTCCTGCACGCAAACCTGTAGCTTGGGGTTAATGGGGGGTGGCGCTGTGTCTGATAATAGGTGGGTGCGGTTTGGCAGGTAATTGATCAGACTTGGATAAAGCCCGGCAATCGCCAGTGCCAGCAGCTGCAAAGTGATAAAGGCGGCGGCTCCTTTGTAAATATCGAGGGTTTTGACCACTTTATCCGCTACGCCACGCAAGTAAAACAGGGCAAAGCCAAAGGGAGGGGTCAGGAATGAGGTCTGGATATTCAGGCCAATCATGACACCTAGCCAGACCGCAGTGATATTGGCTTCCGGGTTCATCAGCAGGATAGGCGCGACAATCGGCACGACCACGACCGCAATCTCGATAAAGTCGAGGAAAAATCCCAGCAGAAATATTACCAGCATCACGACCAGAAACTGTGTCCAGAATCCGCCAGGCAAGCCGGTCAGTGCATGTTTAACCAGTTCTTCACCGCCAAAAGCACGGAAAGCAGCGGTCAGCATGGCGGCACCGATCAGGATGATAAAAACCATCGAGGTGGTTTTGGCGGTCTCGATCATGACTTCTTTCAGGATGTTGTCGATGCGGTAGACGCGCCAGGAAGCCCAGGTAACCGCCAGCAGCAGGAAGCCTACGGCAATACCGGCTAGTGTCAGAGCGGAGCGTTGTGCCTCGTTCTCGATATTCTTGATGTTAAGGTCGTAGCTGCTGGTCAGAACAGCAATCGTGATAATGGCAACCAGTGCAATGCCAATAGGTACAAAAGTAGTTAGTTTCGCTCCGGTATGCAGCCGGTAGCTGGCCATCAGGATAGCCCCGATGGCACCGATTGAACCGGCCTGATTGACCGTCGCCACACCGAGGATGATCGAACCCAATACCACTAGAATCAGGGTGAGCGGCGGCACCAGTGCCAGAAAAACCGTGCGTGCAAATTTGGCATCATAGGCGCCATCGTAAGGTACTGGTGGTGCTTTTTCTGGCTTCAACCAAGCGACGATAAAGATATAAGCAATGTAAATGCCGACCAGAACCAAGCCTGGCACGATTGCTCCCATGAACATGTCACCGGCACTGGCAGAGGCTACTTCAAATTGCGAGGGCATGGAGTACTCGCCCGTCATGGTTTTGTAGAGTTCTTTACGCGCAGTATTCGCCTGCTCCGTGGCGTTCGTGAGCTGATCGGCCAGAATAATCAGGACTATAGAAGGCGGGATGATCTGGCCGAGTGTACCCGAGGCACAGATAACCCCCGTTGCCAGTGGTTTCGAATAATTATTCCTGAGCATGGCGGGTAGTGAAATCAGCCCCATGGCGATCACGGTCGCACCGACAATGCCGGTGGTAGCGGCCAGTAATGCCCCGACAATCACGACCGAGATACCCAGCCCGCCCGGCATCGGCCCGAACAGCTGTGCCATCGCAACCAGCAGGTCTTCCGCGATTTTGGAACGTTGCAGGATGATGCCCATGAAAATAAACAAAGGAATAGCGATCAGGGTGTCACGTTCGACCACCCAATACAGGCTGCGGAAGTTGGTAACACCGGCGCTTAGCCACTGCAGTGGGCCATCACCCCCCACAAAGTAGACATCGGTACTGCCTTCCAGCACATAGCCGGTCAGTGCCGCCAGGCCAATGGCAATAATCGCTGAACCAGGCAGGGCGAAAGCCACCGGATACCCGGAGGTCAGCGCCATGATCATCAACAGCATCAGTATGCCGAGAAAAAGAAGTTCCATTATGCGAGCTCCTCCGGCAGTTCTTCGCCGGTAATGTCAGCGACGCTATCCAGAAAATAACTGATGAAAACCAAGGCCATGGATAACGCAAAGACGAGCAGGAAGCCTGCCATCAGGTATTGAACATACATACCGTAACCACTCTGGGAGATTTCGAAACTGATAATGGGGCTGATCAAACTACTCTGTGCGGAACCCATGCCCATGGTCAGGATCACCCAACAGAATGGCAGCCCCAGCAGCAGTGAGCCAAACGCATTCACCCAGGCTTTGGCGCGCACCGGAAGGCCAGCATAGAGCACGTCGACCCGGACATGGCCATCTTCTACCAGGGTATAGGCGCTGGCAAACAGGAAGAGGGCGGCATACCAGAAGCGTACCAGATCGCCCATAAAGGCCTGTTCATAGGAAAAAATAAAGCGTGACAATACAATACCGAACTCAGCCAGTACCACCAGAAAGGCCAGCCAGATAAACCCGAGTGAGCGCGTAAACCAGGCAATAACCAGCGATAATGCGATCAGCGGGTAGTGCACCACGGCACCGCGTGTTTTTGCCTGATCCAGGCTCACCCACCAGGATTCACTGATAAACGAAGGCGTGATCGACTCTATGCGCAGGAAAGAAATGGCTGCATCGACCATGCCGATCAGAAAGACTGACCAGAAAGCAGCCCGTACTACAAAGTAGGCCCAAGCGGCGAAACGGCGTGAATCATCCCGCAAGCGGGTGGCGGGGGAATGTTTGACCTGCCAGACAATAAAAACAAACACTGCAATATACAGAAGGTACAGCATCAGACCTTGCACCAGTTGCATATTGGTTGCATCTGCGTCAGCCCCGGTCAGGTAGCCGAGCGTATGCGTGAGATCAGGCCAGTCATGCCAGTAGGCAAGGTAACGATTAAAAAAATAAAGCAGGACGGTGGCGACCAGCAACTGAGCCACCATACGAAAAAACAGCCGGGATGAGGGCGTTTGTTGATTGGTCATTTGCATTTCTGTGATGAGTGAAGGAACGAAAAACCGTGCCAAGCAGGGCGAACCCCGCTTGGCACGATGGTGGGTGACGTGCTCTTCTTATTCTACGCCGAGCACCCGGTTACGTTGTGCGACATAAGCCTGATCAGAAATCTTTGCCCACGCACCCATGCTTTGCCGTGCTTTGACAAAACTTTCGTGAATTTCTTTGGCCAGTGGGCTGTGTTTCTGCACATCCTCAAATACCGCTTTGGCGGCTTCACCAAAGGCATCATAGATCTCGTCGCTGAATGGCAGTACTTTGACCCCCTGGTCTTTTTGCAGTCTGGCCAGTGCCTCACCGTTTTTGGCGGTGTATTCAGACATCATCACATCGTTTTCCATTGAAGAGCAGGCCTCAATGATGAGCTGGTCTTCCTTGGACAGGCCATCCCAGAATTTCTTGTTCAGACCAATCGACAGCATGGCACCCGGTTCATGCATGCCGGGGTAGTAGTAGAATTTGGCGGCTTCATAGAACTTCATGATCTCGTCGTTCCATGGGCCAACCCATTCGGTAGCATCAATCGAGCCAGATACCAGGTTTTCATAAATCTGACCACCGGGCAGGGAAACAGGGGATGCGCCCATTTTAGCCAGTACATCACCGCCAAGACCCGGCATCCGCATTTTCAGGCCTTTGAAATCTTCCGGGGTGTTCATTTCCTTGCGGAACCAGCCACCCATTTGTACGCCCGTGTTGCCGCACATCAGACCTTTTACGCCAAATTCACCGGCCAGTTTGTCCCATAGCTGCTGGCCACCGCCGAAACGGATCCATGCATTCATTTCCAATGCCGTCAGACCAAAGGGAACGGAGGTGAAGTAAGCAAAGCCCGGATGCTTGCCTTTCCAGTAATATTCTGCGCCGTGATAGATTTGTGAGTTGCCGGAAGCCACTTCGTCAAACGAGTCGAAGGCCTTCACCCGCTCATCAGCTGCGAAGTAGGTGACTTCCATGCGGCCACCGGTCATGGCGGTCAGGCGTTCAGCAAAGCGCTGTGCCCCAGTGCCCAGGCCCGGAAAATCTTTTGGCCAGGTGGAAACCATGTTGATCTTGATCTGTTTGTTTTTGTCTTCTGCGATAGCAGGAGCTGCCACGGCTGCCGCTGCTGCGACAGCGCCAAAGCCAGCGCCTTTCAGTAGGTCTCGTCTTTTCATGAACTTCCTCCAGTTCCTCTTTAATGTATATCCGAATTCGAATAAACGGAATAAACGATTGTGTTTTGAACTGCTTGATTCTTTTATGGATAGCCTTGCTTGTCAAGTGCTGACTGTGGATTGGGTCGGTCAGAAGGCTTTTATTTCATGGAATTCGTCACCGGCAAGGTCACAGCGTCAGCGCTTGGGTGGAATAGTGCGGGTGCGCTGCAAGGAATTCGACTTTTAGCAGCAGATTCTATATTGTTTGGTTGCTTAGGCATAAAATTTGCTAACTAATATTAATAACACAATTCCCCCCTGGAGAATGGATGAGCCGCTTATGAAGAAAGAATGGAGCCAGTACAACCCGTCCGGGTTTTTCGATGAACTTATGGCAGGCCAGGAACAAAGTCGTAGCCACAGTCAGAAACTGGTCGAGCACCTGCAAAGCTTGAGTACCGCTGATTTTCGCCAGCGTGTTACCGAGTCGGAAGTCGTGATCCGCGAGATGGGAATCACCTTTACCATCTACAGTGATGCTGGCAATATCGACCGGGCATGGCCGTTCGATATTATCCCGCGTGCGATTGACGGTGATGAGTGGGCACGCACTGAAATGGGGCTGAAGCAACGTATCCGTGCGCTCAACATGTTCATCAATGATATTTATAATGACCGCAATGCCATCAAGGACGGGATCATCCCGGAAGATGTGGTGTTGCAATCCAAGGGCTACCGCGAGGCCTGTGTAGGCATGACGCCGCCGCACGGGGTGTGGGCGAATATTTGCGGGTCTGATCTGGTGCGCCACAGTGATGGTGTTATGTACGTGCTGGAAGATAACCTGCGCGTGCCTTCCGGGGTGGCTTACATGTTGGAAAACCGCCGGATCAGCAAGCGCGTACTACCCGATATTTTCAACCTCCTGCCCATTAGCCCAGTGAGTGATTACCCGGCACATTTATACGAAATGCTGGCATCCCTGCGTCCTGATCTGTCTTTCCCGACGATTGCGCTGCTGACTCCCGGCATTTATAACTCGGCTTACTTCGAGCATGCCTTCCTCGCGCAACAAGCCGGTCTGGTTTTGCTGGAAGGTGCCGACCTTGCGGTCGGTGCAGATGGTTATGTCTACATGAAAACCATTCAGGGGCCGGCGCGCGTTGACGTTATTTACCGGCGGATTGATGATGATTTTATCGATCCGGAAGTGTTCCGCGAAGATTCAATGCTGGGTGTACCCGGTATCATGCGTGCCTGGCGGGAAGGTAAAGTCGCGATTGCGAATGCGCCCGGTTGCGGGGTGGCGGATGACAAGGTGATTTATGCCTATGTACCCGACCTGATCCGCTATTACCTGGATGAAGAACCTTCCTTGCCGAATGTACCCACTTATGTGTGCAGAAAGCCGGATGATCTGGCCTATGTGCTGGAGCATCTGGCTGAACTGGTGGTCAAGCCTGCCAATGAATCCGGTGGCTATGGCATGCTGGTCGGGCCACACTCGACCCCGGAAAAAATCGAAGAATTTCGGGTGCTGATTCAGGAAGACCCGAACAATTATATTGCCCAGCCTACCCTGAATCTGTCGGTCAACCCGACCTGCTGTGATGATGCGATTGAGCCACGCCATCTGGATTTACGCCCGTTTATTTTGAGTGGCAAGGATTGTTACGTGACACCCGGCGGTTTGACGCGGGTAGCGATGCGCAAAGGCTCGCTGGTCGTGAACTCTTCACAAGGTGGGGGTAGCAAGGATACCTGGATTGTGGCCGGTCAAAGTCAAACTACAGAAGCGAGGGATAGAGCATGATGCTGTCAAGAGTAGCTGAGCGCGTCTACTGGATGGCGCGTTATCTGGAGCGGACTGAAAACACGGCGCGTCTGGTGAATGCACACACTTTATTGTTGATGGATATGCCGGAAGCAATGGAGATCAACTGGTTTACGCTGGTGACGATCTTTAACGGTGAGGAGGCCTTCAATAAAGCGTATGATGAGGTGAATGAAGCCAATGTGATGCAATTCATGCTGGCGGAGCGGGATAATTCTTCATCTTTGCTAAGCTCGCTGACCAATATGCGCGAGAATGTGCGTACTTCGCTGGACTTTCTCCCGGAAGAAGCTTGGGAGCAGGTGAATCAGACCTATATTCAGTTGCAGGCCGCGATTCCGTCACTGGGTAGTCGTCGTCGTCGCCAGGCTGTGTTACGCGAGGTCATGGTCGGTTGCCAACGGATTCGTGGGGTGCTGGATAGCCACATGAGCCGTGATAATGCATTTGATTTCATGCAAATCGGCAAGCACGTGGAACGGGCTGATATGACCAGCCGTACCTTGGAGATGACCTCCTTGCTGTTGGCGGATGGACGCAGTGACGCTTTGCGGCGCTACGAGGGCATCCTCTGGACCAGTCTGCTGTCCGCACTCGGTGCCCGGCAGATGTATCTGCGCCACAAAAGCCCGCGTATATCGGGTACGGACGTGCTGTCCTTCCTGTGCATGAACAGTGATTTCCCGCGTTCACTGACCTATTCTCTGCTGGAAGTGGATTATTATCTGGCGCGTTTGCCAGAAGCTGATGAACTGCGGGCATTGAGTGATCAGTTACTGGCGCGCTTTGCCACCGAAGATATTTCACACGTTCCGGTTGATCAGATTTACCTGTTCATGGACAGGCTACAGGCTGACCTGACGGTATTGCACAGCGACATTGCCAAGACCTGGTTTCATCCGGAAATGGACTTGTCACATTTGCAGAGTCACAGTCAAAGTCAAGGCAAAACTAAGGGTGTTGGTGTGAGCCAGACCCAGAAACAGACTCAGAAACAGACCTAGTCACTACCGATTTGCACCCGATTACCTACAAGGAAAAAGGCTCACATGAGTATTCATGTTGCACTGAAACATAAAACCGTTTACAAATTTGACCGCTATGTGAATGTATTTCCGCACGTAATCCGCCTGCGGCCTGCGGCGCATTCACGTACCCCCATTCGCGCCTATTCATTGACCATTGGTGCCAAAGAGCATTTCATCAACTGGCAGCAGGACGCCTTTGGCAATTACCTGGCGCGTCTGGTATTCCCTGAACGTATCAAGGAACTGAGCGTTGAAGTAGACCTGGTGGCAGAAATGATTGCCATCAACCCGTTCGACTTCTTTGTCGAGGAATATGCCGAGAAATTCCCGTTCAGCTACAAGCCTGAACTGAAAAAAGATTTGCAGCCGTATCTGGAAGTAGCCGAGGCCGGCCCACGGGTACAGGCCTGGCTGGATCAGGTTGATCGCAAGCCACAGACCATCAATGACTTTCTGGTCAGCTTGAACCAGCGTCTGCAAAAAGACATTGGTTACAACATTCGGATGGAGCCGGGTGTGCAAGCCCCTGAGGAAACTTTGGAGATTGGTCGGGGTTCCTGCCGGGATACTGCCTGGTTGCTGGTGCAGATTTTGCGTCATTTGGGTTTGGCGGCACGCTTTGTCTCTGGCTACCTGATCCAGCTGACCTCCGACCAGAAAGCGCTGGACGGCCCGAGTGGGCCAGAAGCGGATTTCACCGATTTGCATGCCTGGGTGGAGGTTTATGTCCCCGGTGCAGGCTGGATTGGCCTTGACCCGACTTCCGGTTTGTTTGCCAGTGAGGGGCATATTCCCTTGGCCTGTACACCAGAACCTTCCAGTGCGGCACCGATTGAAGGGGCGACTGGCAAGACCGAGGTCGAGTTTGAGTTTGAAAACTCGATCCAGCGTATCCACGAAGACCCGCGTGTTACCAAGCCTTACAGCGATGAGCAATGGGAACATGTACTGGCACTGGGTGAGCAGGTCGAGGCCAAACTGGTGGACAGTGATGTGCGCCTGACGATGGGTGGGGAACCGACCTTTGTTTCCATCGACGATATGGACGCGCCCCAATGGAATACAGCAGCCTTGGGTGAAGACAAGCGCCAGCTGGCGGGTGTTTTGCTGAAGAAAATGCAGGCGAATTTTTCAGCAGGTAGTGTGCTGCACTATGGGCAGGGTAAATGGTATCCGGGCGAGCCGTTCCCACGCTGGGCACTGGGCTGCTTTTGGCGACCGGATGGCAAGCGCGTCTGGAATAACCAGCGCCTGCTGGCTGAAGACGCTAAAGACTACGGTTATACGCATACTGATGCGCGCCGGTTTACCGAGGTGCTGGCGACCCAGTTGGGGTTGGCTGAACGGTATATCGTGCCGGGTTTTGAGGACAAGCTCTATTACCTGTGGAAAGAGGCGAACCAACCGGCCAATATTGACTGGCTGACGCTGAACCTGCGTGATAGCAAGCACCGGAATGATCTGGTGTTGGCTTTGCAACGCGGGCTGGAGAATCCCACCGGGTTTTCCTTGCCACTGAGCTGGAATGAACAAAAACTGCAATGGACGGGCACACCCTGGGTTTTCCGGCGTGAAGAAATGTACCTGATACCGGGTAATTCACCGATGGGTTATCGGCTGCCACTGGAGTCTCTGCCGTGGACAGCCGAAGTCGAACGGGAGGTGGAGAGTGAGCCGGATTCATTCGCCGCTCGTCCGCCGTTACCCGACCACCATGCTTACATCGGATCACGTCACCCTGAACATGGGCGCGTCACGCAGGAGCAGCCACACAATGTGATGGATGTTGCCGATGATCAGGCGCAATTGACGGACAAGGAATGGCGTGAGATTCCACGCACGGCCTTGTGCATCGAGGCGCGTGAAGGGCGTATGCATGTGTTCCTGCCACCCTTGAAGTATCTGGAACATTATCTCGACCTGCTGAAGCATATCGAAGCGACGGCTGCCGAACTGAAAATGCCGGTGATGCTGGAAGGCTATGAGCCGCCGTCTGATCCGCGCCTGAAGTCATTCAAGGTCACGCCTGATCCGGGCGTCATTGAGGTGAATATTCACCCGGTTGCGACCTGGCAGTCGATGGTGGATAACACCGAAGAGCTGTATGAACTGGCACGCCAGTCTCGCTTGGGGGCGGAGAAGTTCATGCTGGATGGCCGTCATACCGGCACCGGGGGTGGTAATCACGTTACGATGGGCGCGGCGACTCCGGCGGATAGCCCCTTCCTGCGCCGTCCTGATCTGTTGCGGAGCCTGCTGACCTTCTGGCAGCACCATCCGGGTTTGTCTTACCTGTTCTCGGGGATGTTTATCGGTGCAACCAGCCAGTCACCGCGTGTGGATGAGGCGCGTAACGAGAGCCTGTATGAACTGGAAATTGCGTTCCAGCAAATGCCCGAGGGTGAGATTAATCAGCCGTGGCTGGTAGATCGCTTGTTGCGTAACCTGCTGGTGGATCTGACCGGGAATACACACCGCGCCGAGTTCTGTATTGACAAGCTGTACTCGCCGGACTCCACGAGTGGACGCCAGGGTTTGCTGGAGTTCCGTGCGTTTGAAATGCCGCCGCATGCGCGCATGTCGCTGGTACAGATGCTGCTGCTGCGTACTTTGGTAGCGCGGTTCTGGGACAAGCCCTATCAGCACAATCTGGTACGCTGGGGCACCGAGCTGCATGACCGCTTTATGCTGCCGCATTATGTCGAGCAGGATATGAAGGATGTCTGCGCTGACCTGCAGGCGGCTGGTTTTGCGTTTGACCCGGCCTGGCTGGCACCGTTCCAGGAATTCCGCTTCCCGGTATATGGGCGTGTGCAGTATCAGGGTATTGAGCTGGAATTGCGGGCTGCGCTGGAGCCATGGAATATTCTGGGTGAAGAAATGAGCAGTCAGGGGACTGCCCGTTTTGTCGATTCTTCGTTGGAACGGGTGCAGGTGAAAGTGACCGGTCTGACCGATACACGCTATGTGGTGTCCTGTAATGGTCGCCATGTGCCGTTGCGCAAAACCGGCGTGCACGGCGAGTATGTGGCGGGAGTGCGGTATCGCGCCTGGCAGCCGCCTTCCGCATTGCATCCGACCATTGGTATCCATGCACCGTTGATTTTCGACATCATTGATACCTGGAACGGGCGCTCCATCGGGGGCTGTGCCTATCACGTGGTGCATCCGGGCGGACGCAGTTATGACACCTTCCCGGTCAATGCTTTTGAGGCCGAAGGACGGCGGATTTCACGCTTCCGTGACACTGAGCATACGCCCGGTGTGCTGGAACCCAAGCCAGTGACAGAGGCTACGCGGGAGTTTTATCCGCAGGGTACACCGCCGGGGCCGATGCAACCGCCGGTCGAAGAACGTAATGCCGACTACCCGTATACGCTAGACCTGCGTCGTGGTTAAGTGGAACAGCCCCGAGCCTGGGGCTGTTTCCGGCGACAGGGGCACACGGATTATTCTGTGTGCCCCCGTGGGATTAGCGCTATGACTCCGGCTGAAACCGTATACAATACGGGTATGAAGCGCTTTTATTGCTCCTGTGGTCAGGAGGTCTTTTTTGATAATACAAGTTGCCTGAGTTGTCGTTCGGAACTGGCTTTCGATCCCGATACTCTGGAGTTACTGTCGTTATCGCCATCTTTATCGCCTTTGGAGCCTTGGCGTAATAATCGGGGGCGGGCGCTGAAAACCTGCATGCACCGTTTTCATGATCTGTCCTGTAACTGGTTATTGCCACTGGATCATCCGCAGGGTAAATGCCTTTCTTGCCGCAGTACCCGCAAGACGCCACTGTTGAATTTGCCCTTGAACAAGACCCGCTGGGCACGGCTGGAATCAGGCAAGCGGCATCTGTTTTATTCTTTGTTGCGCTTGGGGTTGCCGGTGCTGACCCGTCATGAAGACCCGGTGGGTGGAATTGCTTTCGACCTGCTGGAGGACAAGCGTACCAACCCGGCTGCCGAGCGTGAAATCGTGTATACCGGGCATGCCAATGGGGTGATCACGATTAATGTTGCAGAAGCTGATGATGTGCACCGCATCAGAATGCAGGAGCAAATGGGTGAGCGTTATCGCACAGTGATGGGGCATTTGCGGCATGAGAGTGGCCATTATTACTGGCACCAGCTGACCGGGTACGGCGATGGTTTGATTCGTTTTCGTCACCTGTTTGGTGATGAGGGTGGGTATAAGGAAGCATTGGCGACTTACTACCGGGATGGCCCGCAGAAGGCCTGGCAGCAGCGTTTTATCAGTGCGTATGCCAGCAGCCACCCTTGGGAAGACTGGGCGGAGAGCTGGGCGCATTATCTGCACATGATGGATACACTGGAAACAGCGGGGGCGTTTGGCCTGATTGATCCGCCCATAGAAATGCGCGGTGATTTCAACCAGCTGATGCTGGTCTGGCAGCGGGTGACGGTGATGATGAATTCACTGAACCGCAGCATGGGGTTGCAGGATGCCTATCCTTTTGTGCCGCCCAACCGTGCTACCGTCAAGTTGCGCTTTATTCACCGGGCTTTGGCCGGGTATGTTCCGGCCTGAGGCTGGGCGAGATTAAGACTCGGGATTACCGGGGTTTGGAACCCTTATCCAGGCTATCCAGTGGACTCAGGTGAGGCATCGACCGGAAAGCATTCTCTAGCTGGTGAGCCCACTCCTGCCGGATAGTCAGCAGGTAAGGGTGGTCTGCGCCAAATTTGAAATGTTCACCGGCGACCAAGGAGTCTTTTTTGTAAAATAACACTTCGATCGGTGGGCCGACGCTGGCATTACTTTTCATAGTGGAGTCCATCGAAATCAGTGAGCAAACGGCGGCATCTCCCAGCGAGGTTTTGCGATCAATAAAACGATCCAGTACCGGCTTGCCGTATTTGCTTTCACCAATCTGGATGTAAGGTGTTTCTTCCGAAGTCGTGATGTAGTTCCCTTGTGGGTAAATCATGAAAGCGTTAGTGCGTCCACCCCGAATTTGCCCGGCCAGAATCAGGGAAGCATCGGCCACAAACCCGGAGTTTGCCGAGTAGCGGTGAATCCGGTTAACGAGGATGGCACCTACGTACTCGGCAATATCGGCCATGTAGTCCAGAGTGTTCAGGTTTTGTGCCTGCTGTTCACGAATATCGCGGCGAATCTGTTCAACCACGCTTTGGGTGGTCGCCAGATTACCGGCACTGAGGATAACAATAAACCGGTCAGGATTAGTGTCGCAAATGCTCATCTTGCTATAGGTGCTCACCTGATCAATCCCGGCGTTGGTGCGCGAGTCGGAGGTAAGCACCAGACCCTCATCAAGGGAAATGCCAATACAGTAAGTCATAGGTCGCAATCATTCATAAGGGAAGATGCGTAACACTAGGGGAGTCGTGCAGGCAGGTCAACAGGTTTTCAGCGATTCCCGCTTATTCCGGTTATTCATAGTTATCTTCTGATTTTACATAGAAGTGATGGTTGCATTCCTGACAGGCGTAACGCTTCTTGCGCGAAAGAAACATTAACCAGCGATGCCACCACGGTCTGGGGATGCGCCGAATATAACCGCCAGCTGTCTCACATTTGGGACAGAGGTGAATGGCATCGGTGCCGTAGGAAAACATAGGGTGCAGTTCGGCCATGGGTATCAATCGGGTACGCGAGGAATAGGAACTCCCAGTTTAGGTCATGCGCCAGAGGTACTTGGCGTTTTACCGACAAAAGGCGTTTTCAACAGGGTATACGTTGGAATTACGCTGGAATTGCGTTGAAATAGTGATGGGAATGGTGAATTTTACGGATACTGCTTGCATACGCTGATGCAAAGAGCGTAGAGTATGCCACCCGTTTTTAGCTTTATTTTAGTCCGGCCTGTGATCATCCCGCTCACCCCACCGGGCGTTCACACAGGCACAGTCATGACAGACGATTTAAATCCTTCTTCCTTACGTTTTGAAGAAATGGCGTTGGCAGCTCCTATTTTACAAGCTGTCCGCGATGTGGGTTACGAGACCCCTTCCCCTATCCAGGCCGAGAGTATTCCGCCCTTGCTGGAAGGACGCGACCTGCTGGGTCAGGCGCAGACCGGCACCGGTAAAACAGCCGCCTTTGCCTTACCCTTGCTCAGCCGGATTGACATGAGCAAGAATCACCCGCAGATTCTGGTGCTGGCGCCGACCCGCGAACTGGCGATTCAGGTGGCGGAAGCCATGCAACAATATGCACGCCATCTGCCACGTTTCCATGTATTACCGATCTACGGTGGACAAAGCATGTATCAGCAGCTGCGCCATCTGGAACGCGGTGCGCATGTGATTGTCGGTACGCCAGGGCGTGTGCTTGATCACTTGGGGCGCAAGAGCCTTGATCTGAGCCAGCTGCAAGCGGTGGTGCTGGATGAGGCCGATGAGATGCTGCGGATGGGCTTTATCGATGATGTCGATGAAATCCTTAGCCATACCCCGGAAAAGCGCCAGGTGGCGTTGTTCTCAGCCACCATGCCCACCGCGATCAAACGGATTGCGATGCGCCATCTGCATGATCCGGTTGAAATCAAGATTATCACCAAAACCAGCACGGTCGAAACCATCACCCAGCGCTACTGGCAGGTGCGGGGTGTGCACAAGCTGGATGCCCTGACGCGCATTCTGGAAGTGCTGGACTTTGATGCGATCATTGTGTTTGTACGCACCAAAGTTCAGACCGAAGAATTGTCGGACAAGCTGGAAGCGCGGGGGTATGCGAGTGCAGCCCTGAATGGCGACCTTAACCAGCAACAGCGCGAACGCACCATCGAGAAGCTGAAAGATGGCAAGCTCGACATCGTGGTTGCGACCGATGTGGCGGCTCGTGGGCTGGATGTGCCGCGTATCAGCCATGTCATTAACTACGATATTCCCAACGATACCGAATCCTATGTGCACCGCATTGGTCGTACCGGTCGTGCGGGTCGCCCTGGTGAAGCGATTCTGTTCGTGGCACCGCGTGAAAAGCGCATGCTCTATGCGATTGAGCAGGCTACCCGGCAGAAAATCGAGCCGATGCAGCTGCCGACGCGGAATGAAATTGTGGATCGTAGGGTCGAGCAGTTCAAAAAGCAGGTGAGTGAGGCGCTGGAAAATGACGAGCTCAAGTTTTTCCGGGAGCTGATGGAAGAGTTCCAGCATGAAAATGCCCTGGATATGGAAGATGTCGCCGCTGCACTGGCTTATCTGGTGCAAAAAGACCAGCCCTTGCAACCGGTAATTCATGATGCCGTGCCAGACCAGCGGCCAGACCGTGGCGGGCGTGACGAGCGTCGTGGTGACCGTAGCGATCGTGGTGATCGGGCTGAACGACCACAGCACAGCTTCCCGCCGGGTAACCGGGACGGCGGCGAAGGACGGCGCCCCCGCATGCGCGAAGAGGCACAGGAACCACCGGTTGATCTGGACATGCGCCGGTATCGCATTGAAGTCGGGCGTGAGCACGGCGTGCAGCCGAAGAATATCGTTGGCGCGATTGCCAATGAGATCAATCTGGACAGCGAATATATCGGTAATATCAACATTCAGGACGTGTATACGCTCCTGGATTTGCCGGATGCGATGCCGAAAGATGTGTTCGCACACCTGAAGACGATCCGGGTTTGTGGGCGTGCTCTGGAAATTTCCGTGGACACGGGCGGAGCACCTGCCGGTGAGGGTGGTGCGGCTGGTGCAGGCGCGGGTCGCGGTCGCGGGGGTGACTTCAAGCGGGGCGGCAAGCCTGCTGGGGGTGGCTACAAAGGTAAAGGTGGTGGCGACCGGGGTGATCGGGGCGACCGACCACCGCGTGCTGACCGGCCTGACCGGCCTGCGCGCAGTGACAAGGGCGACAAGCCTGCGGGTAAACGTCCGGAACGTGCAGAGGGTGCCGCTAGCCGTCCTGCGCCGCGTGGCCCCGATGGCAAACCGGCTCGCCCGACAGCCAAACCTCCGGCCAAATTCGGCGACGACCACAAGGGCGGCAAGACAGCGGGCAAGGTAGCCGCCAAAACCGGTGACAAGCCGAAACGTGGCAAGCCGGGCAAGGCGAACGACAGTTTCGGGGGCGACAAGCCACCCCGCCGCAAATTGTCATTGAGCAAGCCCGGCAAGAAGTGATGTGCTGTGCATATCCCCCCATCCCCAGCCCTTACCCCCCGCAAGGGGGGAAGGGAGTTAGACGAGGAGTGAGTGATGCAGGAAAACCTACTTGAGTATGTCCCGGCTGCCGGTCTGTTCCAGGATCGGGTGATTCTGGTGACCGGGGCAGCGATGGGCATTGGCCGTGCTGCTGCCTTGGCGTATGCGCGTTTTGGTGCGACCGTGGTGCTGGTGGACAAGCAGGAAAGCCTGCTGGATGAAGTCTATGACGAAATTATCGCAGCAGGTGGCCGTGATCCGGTGATTTGCACGCTGGATCTGGCGGTGGCGGATGCCGGGGCTTATCAGCAGCTGGCGGCGACGATTCAGCAGCAGCTCGGGCGGCTGGACGGTATGTTGTTGAATGCCGCCTGGCTGGGGGCATTTATGCCGGTCAAGCAGCATGAAACGGATCTCTGGGACAAGATGCTGGCGATTAACCTTACGGCTAATTTCCGGCTGGTGCGGGCTTGTTTGCCCTTGCTGGAAGTGGCTGCGGATGCTGCGATTGTGTTTTCTACCGATACCTCGGTGAAGGCATATTACGGTGCATTCGGGGTGAGCAAGGCGGCGATGGATGCGCTGTGTGGCATTCTGGCGATTGAGCACGATGAGCAGGGGCATTTTATCCGCGTCAACCGGATTAATACCGGGCCGGTGCGTACCCGTCTGCGCGTGCTGAATTTCCCCGGCGAACACCCGCATACACTGGTGCGCCCGGAAGCGGTCGTCGGGCCTTATCTGTATTTCATGGGGCCGGATGCGGGCCAGCGCACGGGCGAAGCCTTGCAGTTTGAGCGTTTGAGTGCGGATGCGCGCTGGCCGGGTGAAGTGGAAGAACTGGATGAGCCGGGCGCAGGACTGTAGCAGCCCTTGGCTGGATGCGCGTTTTGCCGAACTGTATCGCGAGTTGACTGAGGTCGGTGACGGGCGTCTGGCGGGCTGGCTGACGACTTTGCCCACTCAGGTCACCCACGGCTTGTATGGGCAGGCGCACGGCAAACGTGATGGCTGGCTGGCGACACTGGCCGGTTTGCCGGACTTAACAGCCAGCGACGCTGATTTTACACAAGGCACGGTGCGGATTGGCCGGGCGGAAGATACTGACGACGCGGGCAGGGCAGCGCTTAGGGCGGCACTGGAAACGTTTATCCCCTGGCGCAAGGGGCCGTTTGAGCTGTTTGGGGTCAGGATTGATACCGAGTGGCGTTCTGACTGGAAATGGCAGCGGGTAGCACCCCATTTGTCCAGCTTGCACGACCGGCTGGTGCTGGATGTTGGCTGTGGGAGTGGCTACCATCTGTGGCGCATCCTCGGGGCGGGCGCACGGCAGGTGATCGGGATTGACCCTAGCCTGTTTTTCCTGATGCAATTTCATGCCATCAAACACTATGCACCCGAGCAGGCGGTGCATTATTTACCGTTACGCAGCGAAGACCTGCCGGATTTCCGGGGGGACGGCTTTGATACGGTCTTGTCGATGGGCGTTTTGTATCATCGGCGTTCACCCCTTGAGCATTTGCAGGAGCTGAAAAACAGCTTGCGGGCAGGTGGTGAGCTGGTGCTGGAAACCTTGGTAGTCGAAGGCGACGTGCAGACGCTGTTCATGCCGGAAGAGCGTTATGCCAAGATGCGGAATGTCTGGTTTATTCCCTCGGTGTTGATGCTGGAATTATGGCTGCGGCGGCTGGGGTTTGTCGAGATTCGCACGGTGGATGTGACCACGACTACCCTGGATGAACAGCGCAGCAGTGCATGGATGCGCTTTGAATCGCTGCGTGATTTTCTTGATCCCCACGATATGACCCGCACGCTAGAAGGTTATCCGGCTCCCCGACGGGCGGTGATAATCGCTAGCTTGCCTGCGTGATCTATGCAGAGTCGGGCAGGTAAATTACAATAGGGATGTGCCATTGTTAGCTGATGGACTAACTGTATATAACTGGGACAACTCGTGAACTCACTGCTGAACAAGCCCGGTTACCTGATTGCGGCAGGCGGGCAGGGGAATCACCCCAACAAGCTGCAAAAGAACCTGTGCCAGTCGATGGGGCAGGCTTATACGCGCTTTTGTCGTAGCTGGGATCAGCTCTTGCCTGACCCTTTCCTGCGCGATGGCGGGCGTTATCGCAAGCGGCGTTATTCGGTATTTAACTGGCAGCATGACGGTCTGACCCAGTTGCCGCATGAGCCGCATTATCAGAGTAGCTATAACAACGCGGTACACGGTGGGTTTAATCGCCATTTCCGTGCCTGGCTGCCGACTACCGTGTCCAACCCGGTTTTGCCCACGATTATCCGTTGGTGTTTGCGCCAGTTCAACAGTAACCCGGCGCAGGCCTGGCGGATTCAGGCGCACCAGTTTCGGATTAGCACCTCTGCGCTGGAAGAAGGTCGCCCGACCCCGGAAGGGGTGCACAAGGATGGCGCGGATTATATCCTGATCATGCTGCTGGATCGGCAGAATATCAGCGGCGGGGTCAGCCATATTTATGATAATGCGATGCGCCCCGTCGAGCAGTGTACGCTGAGTGCAAGTGGCGATTTGTTACTGGTGAATGACAAGGCGGTCTACCACGGGGTGACGCCGATTGTGCCGGACGATAAAACCCGGCCAGCCTGGCGCGATGTGCTGGTGTTGACGTTTCATCGGCGCTGAGACAAGGGGAGACTAACAAGCTTGCCAACCCGTTCATAATTCGCTGTCCTCAGGTAAACTGGCGGCTTTACCTACGGGCTGAGGTGTGGCGTGTTTGATTTGACAGTGGCGCGGTATCGGGTGGCGTTTCAGGCAGAGACCGTGGTGCGCTTTCCGGCGTATGCGGGGTCGACCTGGCGCGGGGCGTTTGGGCATGCCTTGCGGCGGGCGGTGTGTGTCACGCGTGCGCCGACCTGTACCGATTGCCTGCTACGGCGCGCCTGTGTGTATAGCTATGTGTTCGAGACACCCGCCGGGCAGCAGCCTTTGCTGGAGAAAATCGACAGTGCACCCCATCCTTTTATCCTCCATCCTTTGGCGACTTCCGGCGCACAGTATGCGCGGGGCGAGACGCTGTATCTGGGTTTGAGTTTGTTCGGGCGGGCGATTGCGCATTTGCCGTATGTGATTCATGCCTTGCAGCAGGCGGGGGCGCACGGCATCGGGCAGGCGGATGGGCGTTTGCGGCTGTTGGCGGTTGAACAGGAGGCGTGCACCGGGCAGGGGGTTTGGCAGACGATTTATCAGGCCGGAGCCGCTTTGCAGGCTTTGCCGGTCTTGATGCCGGGTTTGCCGCCAGTGCCTGAGCAGGTGGTGGTGCGCTGGCAGACGCCGTATCGGGCGGTGCAACAGGGGCGACTGTTGCGCGCCGGGCAGTTTGGCTTTGCGGTGTTTTTTACCCAGCTGATGCGGCGGATTTCGTTGTTGCAGGCGCTGCATGGTGCAGAACCGCTAACGCTGGATTTTAAAACCCTTAGCCAACAGGCCAGCCAAGTACAGGCGCAGAACAGCCAACTGCACTGGTATGACTGGGCGCGTTATTCCAACCGGCAACAGAGCCTAGTACAAATGGGCGGCTTGCTGGGTGAGTTCACGCTGGAGGCGGAACAACTGGCGGTATTCTGGCCGTGGTTGTGGCTGGGGCAATGGACGCACGTCGGCAAAGGCGCAGTGATGGGGCTGGGAGAATATTCGCTGGATGTGGCCGAAAAAACGGCGTAAACTGTGCTCGTTCACTCGTTCTTTTACAATGTGCGTAACCTAACTATTGGTCAGACCAATTTTCTGTTAAGGGGGTCTGTAAGGTGTTGATAGTAAAGGCGAAATAAGCGGTCACGGTTTGAATGTTGCCCTGATTTAAAAGGGATTAAGACCGCGGCCTCCAGAACGTTGCACGGGATGCTAAGTTTGAATGTTGCCCTGATTTAAAAGGGATTAAGACTCGGTGTAACTTTCTGTATGTGAACTCATTCTTTGTTTGAATGTTGCCCTGATTTAAAAGGGATTAAGACCCAACGTCCACGGGAATCCTCGGAAAAAGAACCGGTTTGAATGTTGCCCTGATTTAAAAGGGATTAAGACGTAGCGTATAACACGCTATAGCGCCTTGTAAGGCGTTTGAATGTTGCCCTGATTTAAAA
>CAXYXY010000060.1:0-16550 GCA_964293125.1 uncultured Thiothrix sp.
TCTGTCAGGCTGGGCTGCGCACCCAGCAGGATGGGGAAGTTACGACTGTCGAGTAGGATACTATATGTTGTAAAAAAGTCACATCAAAAGCATTGATGAAATCATGATTTTTGCTGACCACCTGTCAGAAACATAGCATCGCCGTAGCTGAAGAAGCGATAACCTTGTTCGATAGCATGTTGATAAGCTTGGCGAATGGGCGCATAGCCCGAGAATGCAGACACTAGCATCAGCAAAGTCGATGCGGGTAAATGAAAGTTGGTGATCATGGCGTCCACCACCTTAAAAGCGTAGCCGGGACGAATAAACAGGCGGGAATCCCCTTGAAAAGGCATGAGTACCCCGTTGTGTGCGGCAGTTTCCAGGCTACGTACCGTGGTGGTGCCGACGGCGATTACCCGCCCGCCTCGTGCGTGGCAGGCGGCAATCGCAGCGCAAGTTGCCAGGGGTACATCCACATACTCGGCGTGCATCACATGCTGGTCGATGTCGGCAATCCTGACGGGTTGAAACGTCCCGGCACCGACATGCAGTGTCACGGTCGCAGTCCGCACCCCCTTGGTGTTGAGAGCGGCCAGCAGGTCTGAGTCAAAATGCAGACCGGCAGTAGGGGCAGCGACGGCTCCGGGGTGTTGGGCATAAACCGTTTGATAGCGTTCACGATCGGTAGCAATGTCCGGGCGGTCAATGTAAGGCGGCAAAGGGATATGCCCGTATTGCTCCAGTAGCGTCAGTACCGGTTCGGCCTGCAGGAAGCGCAAATGAAACAGTTCATCTCGCCTGCCGAGTACCTCCACCTGTACATGCCCCTCCAGTTGCAGCTGTGTACCGGCCTTGGGTGATTTGCTGGCGCGTACATGTGCCAGGGCTTCGTGATCACCCAGAATGCGTTCGACCAGTACCTCGACCTTGCCGCCGCTGGCTTTCTGCCCATACAGGCGTGCCGGGATTACGCGGGTATTGTTGAATACCAGCAAATCATCCGCCTGAATCAGCGTGAGTATGTCCTGAAACTGGCCATCACGGTGTGTACCGCTGTCGCCATCGACAATCAGCAGGCGGCTGGCGGTGCGTGTCGCCAGCGGTTGGTGCGCGATCAGTTCGGGGGGGAGTTCGTAGTCAAAGTCACTTAATTGCATGGCGGGCATCATAACACTGCACAAAACGACTAAAAAGACTAAAAAGGCTTTTCAAATGCTAAAAAACAGGTAGAATACGCGCCTTCACACCTTGCCGGGGTGGCGGAATCGGTAGACGCAGCGGATTCAAAATCCGCCGATGGTAACATTGTGCGAGTTCGAGTCTCGCCCTCGGCACCACTGGATCATTAATAATCAGATTATTGATCCAAGATCATGATTTTATGGATCATGCATACCTTCATTTCTACCTGTTTCCTATCTGTTGTACTCCCATCAAGTATATCTTCAGCTATACGGTGCTCGCGTACAATCATTTTGCCACCCTCTGGTTTAGTGTACTTATCAAGATTATTGGGGGTTTGGCATGGTCGCAGTCTTGCGCAGTTCCTGGGCTTTGATGTTCGGAATGTTGTTATTAATGGTGGGCAATGGCTTGCAGGGCACCTTGTTGGGTGTGCGCGGGTCGATTGAGGACATTGACCCTTACTGGATGGGTTTTGTCATGTCGGCCTATTTTGTCGGTTTCCTCGGTGGCTCCAAGCTGACTCCCCTTCTGTTGAAGCATGTCGGGCATGTGCGTGTTTTCGCTGCGTATGGTTCGCTCGTATCGGCGGCTTTTATCCTGTATGCCTCGTTTGTCGATCCTATCTTTTGGTGGGGTTTGCGCCTGCTGGTGGGTTTCTGCTTTTCCGGGTTGTATGTGGTGGCTGAAAGCTGGATCAATGATACCTCCAGCAATGAGACCCGTGGACAGGCTTTATCGCTGTACACCATCATGCAGATGGCGGGTATTGTGATCGGCCAGTTGCTATTGAATGTATCTGACCCGGCGGGTTATGGCCTGTTTGTATTGATTTCGGTACTGGTCTCCGTGTCCGTTGCCCCTATCCTGTTATCTGCCAGCCCTGCACCGGTATTTCAGGCCTCCAAGCCGATGACGCTGCGTGAGCTGATGGCCGTTTCGCCGTTGGGTTGTGTGGGTATCTTCCTGATGGGGGGCGTGTTTTCGGCCTTGTTTGGAATGGCTTCGATTTATGCGGCTGAGCGCGGCCTGTCGATTCTGGATATTTCCTATTTTCTGACCGCCATTTATGTGGGCGGCCTGTTATTGCAGTATCCGATTGGCTGGTTATCTGATCGGATGGATCGCCGCCGCCTGATTTTTGTTGTGACTGCGGTCTGTTCACTCACTTCCTTGGCAGGCATGTTGATTGGTGATGGTTTGCTGTCATTATTGATTATTGCATTTTGTATCGGCGGCACGGCCAATCCGCTCTATCCTTTGTTGCTGGCTTATACCAATGATCACCTGAAGAGTGAGCAAATGTCGGCGGCTTCGGGCGGTCTGTTATTCCTGAATGGTGTTGGGGCAATGGGTGGGCCGATTCTGGTCGGGTATATGATTAATCATATGGGGCCGAATGGTTTCTTTTTGTTTATTGCGGTGCTCACCGGCATGATCAGCCTTTATAGCCTATACCGTATGACGCAGACGGATGCGATTGCGGTGGAAAATACTGGGCATTATGTCCCGCTGTATGGAACATCGACCCAAGTGGCCACTGAAATTGCGCTGGAGCAGAACGAACCGCATGAGCATGCGCCGACCAGATAGTCGCGAGGTCGCGAGAGTTCGCTTTCTTCAAGACGAGGCCTGAGCTATACTGGTGACATAAAACACTGAGAATACATTCTACTTGAGTACTGTAGCATTACCGCTGGAAGAAAGTGACAGGGCCACTGTCCAGTTTGAACTGATGCCCGCCGACACCGTACACCTTATGAATTTGTGCGGACAGTTTGATCAGAATTTGCGCCAGATTGAAACCCGGTTAGGGCTTGAGATCCACAATCGGGGGCATGATTTCAGTGTCACCGGCTATGTTGATGTCGTTCATGTGGGCGTGAATCTGCTGCATGACTTGTATGCGGAAGCACGCCAGGGTGCGCTTACCTCCGAGCAGATCCACCTGCACATGCAGGAAGCCAACCTTGATCAACTGGCCAGTTCTACACACGACAATGTGCGTATCCGTACCCGACGTGGCTACATCAAACCGAAAGGCTTTACCCAGAGTCAGTATATCCAGAATGTACGCAGCCATGATGTCAGTTTTGGTGTCGGCCCCGCCGGTACCGGCAAGACCTGGCTCGCCGTTGCCTGTGCGGTAGAAGCGCTGGAGCGGGACGAAGTGCGGCGGCTGGTGCTGGTCAGGCCAGCGGTGGAAGCCGGTGAGAAGCTGGGGTTTTTACCCGGTGATCTCTCGCAAAAAATTGACCCCTATTTACGCCCCATGTATGACGCCCTGTTTGAGATGATGGGCATCGAGAAAGTCAATCGCCTGATCGAACGCAACGTGATCGAAGTGGCACCACTGGCTTATATGCGGGGGCGTACCCTGAATGATTCCTTCATTCTGCTGGACGAAGCACAGAACACGACGGTGGAACAGATGAAAATGTTTCTTACCCGTCTGGGCTTTGGCTCTACTGCTGTCGTGACGGGTGATATTACCCAGATTGATTTGCCCAGCCACCAAATGTCCGGCCTGAAGCATGTGCTGGGCGTGCTTAAGGGGGTGCCGGGTATCAGTTTTACCTGGTTCCAGGGGCGGGATGTGGTCAGACACAAGCTGGTACAGCGTATTGTGGCGGCCTATGAGCAGCATCAGGGGCAGGAACAAAGGCAGGGTCGACGGTGAGCCTTGAACTGGACATACAAAACCCCTCTGACTTGTCAGGTCTGCCCGCTACCGCTGATTTTGAGCGTTGGGCGCGTGCCACCTGGCTGGATGAAAACGATGCAGGTGTTGTGGTGCGCGTGGTGAGTGTCGAAGAAAGTCGCCAGCTGAACCATGATTTTCGTGGCAAGGACTACGCAACCAATGTTCTCTCATTCCCCTATGATCCTCCGCCGTTTAATTTTGATGACCTGGATGATGAGACCGACGCCGACAACATGGACTACCTCGGTGATCTGGTGATTTGTCAGGCGGTGGTTGAGCAGGAAGCCAAAGAACAGGGTAAGCTGCCCTCCCATCATTGGGCGCACCTGGTCGTGCACGGCTTGTTGCACTTGCAGGGCTTTGATCATGTCAGTGATGTTGAAGCCGAGATCATGGAAGCGCGCGAGACCGATATTTTACACCGTTTAGGTGTACCCAATCCTTATGAACCTTATGAACCCACTTGACAAGGAAAAATGAAACACAGCGATGCTTCAGATCCACAGCCACAACCCCGACCGCGTTGGAAAAAATGGCTGATTGATTACCTGGATCTTTCTTCACAAAACCGCAGCGAGCTGCTCGCCGATTTGCAACGTGCTAATGACAAAAACATTCTGCATGAAGACGCGGTAGAAATGATCCAGGGCGTGATGGAATTTGGTGTACGGCAGGTGCGTGATATTATGGTGCCGCGTTCACAAATCAATTTCATTTATCACGACGACGATTTTACAACCATTTTGCGCCGTATTGCAGAAACCGAACACTCACGCTATCCGGTGGTCGATGATGACCGTGATGACCTGATCGGCATTCTTTTAGCCAAAGACTTGCTCAAATACATCGGTCGGCAGGAAGAGTTTGTGATTGATGATATTATTCGCCCGGCTTTGCTGGTGCCCGAGAGCCAACGCCTCAACCGTTTGTTGACCGACTTCCGTAATAATCGCAGCCATATGGCGGTGGTGATTGACGAGTATTCGGGGGTGGCGGGTCTGGTGACGTTTGAAGATGTGCTTGAGCAGATTGTCGGCGATATTGATGATGAGCACGACGACCAGGAAGCAGAAAGCCCCATTCGTCGCCAAGCCGAAGATCGCTACGTGGTCGAGGCGACTACGCCGATTGAAGAATTTAATGACATTCTGGGGACGCACTTCCCAAGTGATGAGTTTGACACGATTGCGGGTTTGGTTATCAACGAAATGGGAAAAATACCGCGTCAGGGTGAGGAATTACGGTTAGATAAGCTGTTGTTTCGTATACTCCGTTGTGATAATCGCCGTATCCTGTTACTTGAAGTCATGACCGAGGTAAAGGCGACGGCCACAGGCGATCAGCAGGAAGTTGTCGTGGTGTGAATCGTGGTGTGAATGTAGCATCCGAGCGGTCTGCAATACTGTGCAATTCAGATGGGTGATTAAGGAGATTAAAGTATGAATATGAATGAATTACTGGATCAAATGATCCGTTCTGGCAAAGATCTGGGACAAAAAGGGCAAGCGATTGCCGAAGAACAACTGAACCTGCCGAAAGAAGGGCCGGAACGCGATGCCAAACTCTCCAACCTGAAGACGGGGGCAGCGGCTGCCGGAGTACTGGCCTTGCTGCTGGGTACTAAAGCCGGGCGCAATGTGACCGGTGCCGGCCTGAAAATCGGGACATTGGCGGCTTTGGGCGGTGTGGCGTATCAGATGTACAACCACTGGCAGCAAAAGGATGACACAGCGGCCAGCCCCGGTCTGCTGGCAGCACCTGAACAACCGCCAGTATTAAGCAGCGCAGTATTATTGCGGGCGATGGTCGCGGCAGCCAAAGCCGATGGGCATGTCGATGCACAAGAGCTGGCCGTGATCCGTAACAAGTTGGCTGAGCTTCATCTGGAGCAGGATGCGAACGAGTTATTGCTGGGCGAATTGGTGCGGCCTACGACGGCGAGTGAAGTGGCGGCTTTGGCCAAGGGTGACCCGAAAGCCGCACTGGAGATTTATCTGGTGTCCGCACTGGTGGCTGATCAGGGCAATACTGCGGAACAGCTGTACCTGTCTGATCTGCAGGCTGCGCTGAACCTGCCGGATGCGGCGGTTACAGTGACGCTCGCCTGATGTTAGCCTGAAATCGGTAGCGCGGCTGTTTGCGGGCTGCGCTATCATTCTGCACCCTCCTAGCTTACTGGATTCAGCATGATTTCATTTCGTGACCAGATTTCCCGTTGGGATTACCTGCTGGCTTTTATTGCAGGTCTTTGTCTTGTTTTCTCGTTTGCCCCTTTTGGCGGGTGGCCATTGGCTTGGGTAGTGCCTGCTGTTTTTTTCTGGATTAATCTGAAGGGCATGCCGCGTGGTCAGCGGATGCGTCTGGCCTGGTTGTTCGGCGTGGGGGTATTTGCC
Organism: uncultured Thiothrix sp.; assembly: GCA_964293125.1. Classification (GTDB taxonomy): domain Bacteria; phylum Pseudomonadota; class Gammaproteobacteria; order Thiotrichales; family Thiotrichaceae; genus Thiolinea. Next base: position 6,262 of record CAXYXY010000060.1, read on the forward strand.
GGGGGAACTCACTGGATTTTTTACAGTATCCATTTTTTCGGGGGCGCCAACAGTTTTGTGGCGGGCCTGATGACCACTCTGTTTGTCGTCGGGGTGGCGGCAGTCATGATGCTGTTTGGCTGGCTGCTCTCGTTTTTCACTTATCAAACCCGGCTGGTTAAACTCCTGCTGGTGTTTCCAGCGGCTTGGGGTTTGACTGAATGGTTTCGCAGCTGGTTCCTGACCGGGTTTCCGTGGCTACAGCTGGGGCACAGCCAGGCCGATAACATGCTGACCAGTTATGCACCTGTCATTGGTTCCATGGGGGTGAGCTGGATAGTGGCGCTTGGGGCAGGGGCGCTGGTGCTATTACTGATTGGTTCGCTGCTGCAGCGCCTGATTGCGTTGAGCGTGTTTCTGTTGATTGTGGGTGGCGCTTATGGCTTGGGGACAGTGCAATGGACACAGCCGACCGGCGAAAAGCTTTACATCAGCATGATTCAGGGGAATATTGCCCAGCAAGACAAGTGGCTGCCTGAGCTGCGCAACCAGCATATTCAGACCCATATCGACCTGATGGAGCCGCATATCATGAACTCGCATCTGGTGATCTGGCCGGAGACTGCCATTCCTGACACCTTCCAGCAATCGATGGAAGATGTGATTCTGCCTTTGCAGGAAGTGTTTAAGGCGCAGGACAACGATTTGCTCGTTGGTGGTTTTCAGTATGATCAGGCCACTGCCAGCATGTATAACGGTATCATGGCGATTGGGAAAAATCTGGAGGTGTATGGCAAGCGCCACCTGGTGCCTTTCAGTGAATATATTCCGTTTTTGGAGTATGTGCGCTGGCTGGAGAATTTCGTCATTTTGCCGTATGACAATGTGACCCCGTGGAAAGGTAGCACTAATCTGACTCTGGCCGGGCAACCGATGCGTATGTCAGTCTGTTATGAAGACGCTTATGGTGAGGAAATGACGGATGGTTTGCCGGAAGCAACCATGCTGGTCAATCTGAGTAACGATGGCTGGTTTACCGGCTCGATAGAAGCACAACAGCATGCACAGATTGCCCGTTGGCGCGCACTTGAAACCGGGCGTTATCTGTTACGTGCGACCAATAATGGCGTAAGTGCGATTATTGATGATAAAGGACGCGTGACAGCCACTGCACCGCAATATCAGCCAGCGGTTATCGCGGGTTATGCCCAGCCTATGCAGGGGTCTACCCCTTATATTCGCTGGGGTAACTGGCCGCTGGTTGTATTATTGGCAGCCCTGCTGGCGGTTATTGGCTGGCTGGGACGTGGTAAGTTCCGTTAATTCTGGATAATTTTTTTGAGGAGAACAATATGATCAAGTTAAGTACAGTGGGCATCGCTGCCTTGTTGGTAATGAGTACCCAGGCTAATGCAGACGAAGTCTGGAAAACCAATACCGGTGATGTTGTTTATGAAGCCGAAATGGGGCCGACGGCGGTTTGGACGTACGGTTCGCTCGAAGACCCCGGTGTGATTTACCTGCTGGGGCTGGCCAAGGTCTATGAAAACCGGGGCAGTTATCGTGGCTACTGGGCGAAGAAAACCTCCAAACAGACTTGTGACACACTGCGTCCGGGTATCTTGGGTGAGATGACTGCGCATTGGGGGCGGTTTGATGTCAAGTTTATTGACAAGAATTTCCCCTCACGCTGGGAAGCGACCTGGAGTTATTGCGAGGGTGAGGATCAGGCGATGAAAGTTGAAGCGACCCCTTTGCTCGGTAACCAGCCTGAGCAGGCTCCCGTACAGGGTGACGCAGCGCCAGCATCAGCACCCGCTCAGCAAGCTGCGCCAGCGCCAACCCAGCAAGCTGTACCTGCTCCTGCTGCACCTGCTGCACCTGCGCAGCAGTAAAGCAAGCTGCTATGCATTTTTTCCTGAATTTTCCCTGGAGTTAGCTTATGGCGGGTGCAAGCCTGTTAACCTTACTGGACGATATTGCCACCGTTCTTGATGACGTGGCGGTAATGACTAAAGTAGCGGCAAAAAAGACCGCCGGTGTATTGGGTGATGACCTGGCATTGAATGCCGAGCAGGTGTCCGGCGTGCGCGCCGAGCGTGAGCTGCCGGTGGTGTGGGCGGTGGCGAAAGGCTCTTTTCTGAACAAGCTGATTCTGGTCCCTTCTGCGCTGGCTATTAGCGCGATTGCACCTTGGCTGATTACCCCGCTGCTGATGTTGGGCGGGGCTTATTTGTGTTATGAGGGCTTTGAGAAAATTGCGCACAAGTTTTTACATAGCCAAGAGGAAGACCTGGCGCACCACCGTGAACAGGTAGCCGCCATCGCCGATCAGTCGGTTGATATGGTTGAATTTGAGCGCAACAAGATCAAAGGCGCAATTCGTACCGATTTTATTCTTTCTGCCGAGATTATTGTGATTGCCCTGGGCACGGTACAGGCGGCTGCCTTTAGTTCGCAGGTGGTGGTCGTGTCGGCGATTGCCTTGCTCATGACGGTCGGGGTGTATGGTCTGGTGGCGGGTATTGTGAAAATGGACGATGCCGGTTTGCACCTGATTAAAGAGACTGCCCAGAATGCTTGGGGGGGCTTTAAGCAGGCGCTAGGGCGGGGTTTGCTGTGGGTAGCGCCGCATCTGATGAAAACGCTGTCGATCGTGGGGACAGCGGCGATGTTCATGGTCGGCGGTGGTATTCTGGTGCATGGTATTCCTCATTCGCATGAGTGGTTGGAACAGGCAGCCGAAGGTGTGCGCCAGGCCACTGGCGCGGGCGGTTTGGGCGGTGTGCTGGCTGCGATTACGCCAACACTGCTCAATTCAGTGGCGGGGGTGTTGGCCGGTGGGTTGGTACTGTTGGCGGTCAAGCCGGTGGAGGCCATCATTCAGCGTTTCAGATAGGTTTTTAGCGGGGAGCCGGTGAACAAGGAAGTAATGGATGCGTGACCAGATTTTTTACCTTAATCCCGCCAGCAAGAAGACCCTGCAAGTCCAAATCCGTGAGATGCTGGTAGTGGCCATTCTCGACGGGCACATACCGGGTGGGGAGCAGGTGCCATCGCCGCGCAAACTGGGTGAGAAGCTGGGGGTAGCGCGTAATACGGTGATGGAGGCCTACCGGCAGCTGGTCGAAGACGGCTATCTGAGTGCCCGCGAGCGTTCCGGTTACTACGTCAGTGAACAGGCACCCGAGGGCAGGACAGAGCCAGAAGTGACTGCGGATGCGGACGTGAATCCATGCAGTGAACTGGACTGGTCGAGGCGTTTCGTACTCCCGTTGGAAGTGCAACGCAATATTGTCAAACCGCGTGACTGGCTGGCTTATACCTACCCCTTTGTCAGTGGGCAGATGGACATGAGCCTGTTCCCGGCAGCACACTGGCGGGAGTGCTGTCGCTATACGGTGAATAATGCGTCTATTCCTGCTTGGGCGTCTGACCATTTTGATACCGATACCCTCGCGCTGGTGGATCAGTTGCGCACCCGGGTTTTGCCCCGGCGCGGTATTTATGCGGCTCCTGAGGAAATTCTGGTCACACTGGGGGCGCAACATGCCTTGTATCTTCTTGGCAGTCTGTTGATGCGGGGCAAGCATGTAGGAATTGAAGATCCGGGCTATCCCGATGCCCGCAATATTTTTACCCTGCATGCCGGGCAGGTGACCGGTTTACCCATGGATGAGCAGGGTTTGTTAGTCGGTAGCCATCTGGCAGCCTGCGATTATGTTTATGTGACACCGGGGCATCAGGCACCGACGACCGTGACCCTCTCTGCCCAGCGCAGTCTTGATTTGCTGGCGGCTGCCGAGGCCTATGATTTTGTGATCATTGAAGATGATTACGAAGGGGATGTGGGTTTTTATGGCAAGCCAGTACCCGCCTTGCGCAGTCTGGGCAGGCGAGGGCGGGTTATTTATATCGGTAGCCTGTCCAAGACCTTTGCGCCCGGTTTGCGCCAGGGCTATATGGTCGGCGCTGAGGAGTTAGTCCAAGAAGCGCGGGCTTTGCGGCGCTTAATGCTGCGGCATGCACCGGGCAATAATGAATCGGCGATTGCCCTGTTTCTGGCGCGTGGACATCACGATACGCTGCTTAGACGCTTAGGGCGCGCTTACCATGAACGCTGGTTAGTGATGCGGGCAGCGCTGGATGAATTTTTGCCCGGGTTTCATTCTGCGGCAGCGGCATCCGGCACCTCCTTCTGGTTACAGGGGCCGGCTGGCTTGGACTGCCGCCAGCTACAACGGCGGGCAGCCCGTGAAAGTATTTTGATCGAGCCGGGTGATGTGTACTTCATGCATGCGCCTCAACCACTGAATTATTTTCGGCTGGGACTTTCCTGTATTCCGGTCGAACGGATCAGACCGGGTATCGAGAAGCTGGCGCAGGTGCTGGCCGCCATGGGCGCTTTACATACGGATCAAGATGGAATCCAATCATGAAATACTGTTCCAGCTGTGGCGCAAACGTCACGCATAAAATCCCGGCAGATGACAATCGCCTGCGTTTTGTCTGTGATAGCTGTGACACGATTCACTACCAGAATCCACGCGTTATTGCCGGCGTTTTACCGACTTGGGGTGAGCGGGTATTACTGTGCCGGCGGGCCATCGAGCCACGTCATGGCTTGTGGACACTGCCCGCCGGGTTCATGGAGAACGGTGAAACCACTGAACAGGCGGCAGCGCGTGAAACATGGGAAGAAGCCAATGCCCGGGTAAAGGGCTTGCAGCTATATACCGTGATCAGCCTGCCGCATGTGAATCAGGTGTATATGCTTTATCGCGCGGAATTGCTGGCAGAGGACGGGTTTTCAGCCGGGATCGAGAGTCTGGAAACCCGTTTGTTCAGCGAGGCCGAGATTCCCTGGGATGAACTGGCCTTCAAAACGATGCACAAGACGCTGGAGTGTTTTTTCGAGGATCGCAAGCAGGGTATTTTCACCGTGCGTGATCTGGTGATTCAACCGACTCATTCGACTATGCCTACACTTCGGCCATAATCTGCCCCCGGTTTGGAAAGGCGGCCTTTTGTCTGTTATCCCCAGCGTGCCACGAACAGTTTGCCGCCAGAACGCTGTTCCATCAGCGTGGTACGGGCGCTATAGCGTGTATCCACCAGATAATCCGGTTCGGAAGAATAGGTGACTTCTGAGCGGGTAATTCTGCCGTTGCTATCGAGCGTGACCGTGACTTCTTCCGAATAGGTGTTGACCACAGAAAAACCGGTGCCTTCGACGCTGGTAGCGGATGAGTTATCACGCACGTCATCATAGGAGCCAACCGCCAGTACCAGTTTGCGCGCACGGTTGCTGCTGTCTTTCTCGACTCTAACCACAGTCACGGTATGATCGTATTTACCGTCGCCGGTATGATCAATAAAAATCACGTTACCGGCGGCCATTTGATTCACCGGTACTTCGGGCTGGCTGCTGTCACCCTGATTACTCCAGGCAGGGTGCCAGTCAAACAGGCGCACGGTTGATTTGGCCACCCGGTCGGCACTGATTTCCGGGTAATGTACGTTCACGCCAAACAGCATGGATTGTTGTGGGTCGAGTGCCTGTACTTTTTTCACGGCGTCATAACCGGGACGATCTACCCTGAGGCCGGTCGTGCGTGCCAAGCGGTCTACACGCGTGAACAGGCCTTGGGTTTTGTCGGTGGTGGCGACGATCCAGTTTTTTTCGGCAGCGCGCGCCAGTGCCGGGTGTGGCAGATCGACCATCCGGTCAGCTTTGAGCTGTTGGCGGAACTGATCCATAAAAAACAGGGCGATATTCTTGCAGTCGCCTTCGACCTGATTCTGTTTCATCACCTGCCAGTAGTTTTCGACAAATGTACCAAATGCCCGCTGGATTGCCGGGCTGGCCCAGGAAAAGTTTTCTGCAGTACTGTTTAATCTGATCTCTGGCAAACCCCGGCGCTGGAAGTCGGACAGATAGGCCAATGGATTACTGGCTTTGGCGGCGGGGGTGCGCAAGTCCAGCACGGATACGGCATTATCGAGCAGGCCGACCAGCACCACATCCGCCACGCCGCTGACCGGTAAGGCGTGTTGGGTCTGAAAGGCTTTAATCGCCTGTTCGGTCAGGCCGCCGAATTGGCCATCACACAAATCATGCAAATAGCCAAGGCGACCCAGCGCATACTGCACGGCAACTACACTGTTACCGGCTGCACCATTCGCCAGTTGCCCGGAAAAGCCACGCGGAAAAGCTGCCGCTAATGCATTATCGCGGTAGCCAGTTACGCCTGGTGTAGCGCTCGCCAGTGCCCGCAAAGCCGTGATCATTTTGCCCGCTGTCGTCGGGCTGGTACTGCTGCCGATTTCAACGGACTGCCCGGAGCCATTCACATCAAACTGGTCAATGGCGGTAAACAGGGCATCCATTTCCCGGCTGCCGGTGACATAGCCGTTGCGGTTCTGATCCAGAGCTGTGAAATTGAGGCCTGCCAGCTGCGGGTCGCGCTGGGCGGCTTGAATTTCGATGCGCTGGTTCTGCATGTCGCGTAGAAAAGAGGTGCGGGTCAGAGTCGTCATCCGGTTTCTCCTGGAGAATTTAAAGCATGGGCGTGAGTGTACCTGAGTATAGGCGATTTGCCGGGCGCTTAATGGCTATGTCTTCGATACAAATCAGTGAAGGTGGGTTGGGCTGGTGAAAAAATAGTCAGGATCATACATCACCGACCCCGGCACCAATACCGACCCATCCGTAAAACGCCCAAACCGAAAGCGCTGCATGTCATGTCCTGCCGGTCGCCCCTGTCATTGTTCTGCCAGAAGGCAGTCCATGGCCGGGGCTATGCCAAAACCATGGCCTGCCTTAGTTTGTTTTGGTTCTTTACCAATGAAGCCGTAAAGCCCCGTCCTTCAGGGCGGGGATATAAGGCGTATCGGCTGGAAGCCGATCAGTCCGGCCTATTCTGTTGTTCAATATACTGTTTCAGTATAGAAAGGGGCGCACCCCCCACACTCCCCGCAAAGTAAGAAGGCGACCACAAAGACCCTGATTTTTTGCATATCCAATGCGGGCGGATGACCTCAAATTCTGTTTTTAAACGCCGACTGGATACCCCTTTTAGTGAATTGCCCCGTTTCGATAATTGCACTTTCGGTGGGTAATTTATCAGCAAATGAACATGGTCTGTTTCCCCGTTGAACTCAACTAATTCGGTTTCAAACTGACTGCATACGTCACGCATGATGGCCTCCATACGACTAAGTACAGCGTCATCAAACACTTTCCCACGGTACTTTGTAATAAATATTAAGTGTGCATGAAGCATAAAAACGCAATGTCTACCTGTTCTCAATTCCATTAGACCAATTCTTTGATTGGCTGTTAATTCTATGTATAATATCCTATATGAACACACAGGCCAATGTTATAAAAACACTCAAAGTCCGCATCAAGGACAAACACGCACCCGTGCTAAAGCAGTGGGCGTTTGAGTGCAATCAGGTGTGGAACGAAGCCAACGCCATCACGGCAGACTACAGCTACGTTCCCATTCCGGGTGTGGGTTGGATGCGTAACTACTTCACGGCATTCGATTTGCAAAAGGTCATGAAGGGTTTTAGGGGTGAACGTGGCTTTACCTTGCACTCGCAAACCGTTCAAGACGTGATCGCCGTTCATGCGAAAGCCCGAAAGCAGTTCAAGACGGACAAGCTACGCTGGCGTGTGTCAGGCGGGAGTCGTCGCTCGTTGGGCTGGATACCGTTCAAGTCGGGTGCTGCTACTTGGAAGAATGGACAAGTCCGCTACAACCAGCACTTTTTCAAGGTGTGGGATAGCTACGGCCTGTCACACTACGCCTTCCGATCCGGCTCTTTTTCCGAAGATGCGCGAGGTCGGTGGTATTTCAATGTCGTGGTGCAAGTGCCCATCGTTGAAGTATCAGGCCGTGGCGAAGTGGGAATTGATTTGGGTCTGAAAGACACCGCCACTTGCAGCAACGGTTTGAAACTGGAATCAAATCAGTTCTACCGCAACGCTGAAAAGCCACTGGCGGTAGCCCAACGCGCCCACAAAAAGCAGCGCGTCAAGGCTATCCACGCCAAGGTTAAAAACCGCAGGGCTGACCACCTGCACAAGTTCACCACCCAACTGGTGCGTGAAAACTCATTGATCGTTGTCGGCAACGTCAGCAGTAAGGCACTCATTAAAACCAATATGGCTAAGTCTGTATTGGATGCCGGGTGGTCAATGCTGAAAACACAACTTGATGCAAAATCGAAAGCGATGCAAGGCGTGTTTCTCGAAGTCAACGAAGCGTACACTACCCAAGCCTGTTCGTGTTGCGGCAGTATTTCTGCCAACAGTCCGAAAGGTAGAGCAGGACTTGGAATAAGAGAATGGACGTGTGCCGAGTGTGGCACGCTGCACGACAGAGATGTCAATGCAGCTCGGAACATTCTCGCGGCTGGGCATAGCCGTCTCGCAGGAGGAATCCTCGTTCTTTAGGGCGAGGAGGATGTCAATGGGTTCGATTCTCTAAAATCATCCGCGCACCTTTTTCGCCGATCATCATGCTGGGTGCCGAGGTGTTGCCACTAATCAGCTTGGGCATGATGGAAGCATCTATCACGCGCAGGTTCTGCAGGCCTTTGACCTTCAAATCCTCCGGGTTCACCACCGCCATTTCATCCACGCCCATTTTGCAGGTGCCCACCGGATGATAAACAGTCGATGCCCCCTGACGTAGATAAGCAAGTATTTCCTCATCAGTTTGCACGTTCTTACCCGGTGCCATTTCTTCACCCCGCAAGGCATCAAATTGGGGTGAAGCCAGAATCTGGCGAGCTTTACGCACCCCGGCGATCAGGATTTTCTGGTCGTGTTCGTCAGCAAAAAAATGGTGATCGATGCGTACATTTTTATGCGTGCCGTCGTCGGCCAGTTTGACCGTGCCGCTGCTACGCGGGCGCAACACACAGGTAAACACGGAATAACCGTGGCCGAACTCAAATTTTCTGCCCCGGTGGCTGCGATAAAGCGGGGTGAAGTGAAACTGGATATCCGGGTCAGCATCGACACTGCCCGGCACAGCAGCTTCGGCGTAGGGGGTTTTCGCGAAGCCGCCTGCTTCCACATAATTGGTCGTCCACCAGCCTTTGCGCTGCAGCCAGTATTTGAATGGCGCGGGCAACACATGCGGGAGCAGGGTGCGCCATGAGACGCCCATCGACGCCGCACTCTTTGAGCGCACCGTGACCATGCTATCCACATGATCCTGCAGATTTTCACCGACACCCGGCAGGTGCTGTTTGCAGTCGATACCGAGTGCGGCCAGTTCATCCCGGTTGCCAATCCCGGAGGCGAGCAGGATGCGGGGTGAGCCAATGGCTCCGGCGCTCAGAATCACCTCACGCTGGCATTGCAGGACGCTACGTTGACCTTGTTGCTCAATGGTAACGCCGGTGACCCGCGTGCCTTCGATCTCCAGTTTGAAGACTTCAGTATGTGTCATGATCGTCAGATTAGGGCGCTGCAGGACAGGTTTGACGAAGGCAGAATAACTGCTGACGCGCACCCCTTGATTCTGTTTGACCTTGTAAATACCGAGGCCAAAGGGTGATTCACCGTTAAAATCCGTATTCACCGGCAGACCCGCATCGACTCCCGCCAAAACAAAGGTCTGCGCGACCGGGTTAATGTCTTGTGGGGTAACGACGCTCAGTTCGCCTTTAAAACCGTGATAAGCGCCATCCTGCCCGGCCTGATTATTTTCGAGGTCACGGAACACCGGCAGTACGTCTTGATACGCCCAGCCCTTGCAGCCCAGCGCCGCCCAGCCATCATAGTCATTTTTGTTACCACGAATATACACCATGCTGTTGATCAGGCTGGAGCCGCCCAAGCCTTTGCCGCGATTGACCGTGATCACGCGGTTATTCAGGTGTTTTTGCGGATCACCCTGAAAGGTGTAATCGTAAGTCTTGTTGCCGTACAGGCCAAAAATACCGGCAGGGATTTGTACCCACAGGCTTTTGTCATCGCCCCCGGCTTCCAGCAGGCACACCGAAACAGCCGGGTCAGCGCTCAGGCGGTTAGCGAGTACACAACCGGCTGAACCGGCACCGACGATAATGTAATCAAAAGTTGTCATGTTGTTTCTCATTGTCACTACTCCGTCACTACTCCGTTCGCAACCCATCCACAAACAGGCGCTGCATCCCGGCCAGAATCCGCGCCCGATCAAAGCCCCGATGATTCTGCGCCTGATAGGTTCCACGGTCGGCACAGCAGCGATTGGTAACTTCTCATTATCGACAGGTAGCCGCTCTGATCATATCAGCCATAGGCG
>CAXYXY010000061.1:0-14502 GCA_964293125.1 uncultured Thiothrix sp.
TACTTTTACAAGTACATGATTATACAGTTAGTTTGGGTTCAGCGGGAATTGCTGCTTATTTCTTCTCTACCCCCATTTTGCTGGCCGTATTGACTACGGCTGCTTTTGCCAGAACAATGTTAGATACCCAGAAGAATGTCCCTTGGGTTGACTTTATATTCAAGCTGTTTATATGGATACCGTTGGGGGTGATCTTTGTCGTCGGTCTGTTACCAGCAGGGCCGATGTACGCGCTGATGCTGGGTCTATGTATTTTGATCTTTACTCAGTTCAGCGGATTTTATGTGGCTTACTTCAAAAATGGGGGGATCATTGCCAAATATTTTGCTTGGATTTACCTCATTCCGTTTCTGCTCCATCTCCCAAACCTTGTCATGCTGCTCTTCAAAGTGGAGCTTTGGCAGGCACAACGTGATCTTATTCCGGCCTTTGGTACTTTGTTATTCATGTTGTTTCTGGCACTGTTACAGGCGAAACGGACAAGTCTGTTACGTGGTGAGATGGAGCGGGCAACGGCGCTCAATACCGCTAAAGATGAATTTATAGCCGTCATGAATCATGAGTTACGTACCCCAATGAACGCCGTTGTTGGTCTCAGCGATTTGCTGAAACTGGAAAAACTGACAGAAACCCAACAACGCTATGTCAACCGGCTAAGTAATGCATCCCAACATATGATGCAATTAATCAATAACATACTGGATTATTCAAAAGCTGGGCAATCTAATGTTGGTCTGAAAAACAAGCCCTTTCGCCTCGATATTGCCCTGCAATCAGTCTACAACCTGTTGGTAGACCAGGCGAATCAGAAAGGCTTAGTGTTATTATTCGATAATCAGACTGAGAAAGGGCTGGTGGTCACAGGAGATCGCTCCAAGCTGGCACAAATCCTGATCAATCTGTTAGTCAATAGCATCAAGTATACACCCGATGGACAAGCCAGCCTGCATGTAAGCCAACGACCCGGTAACAAAGCTAACACGGTCAGGTTGTACTTCAGTGTTCGTGATACCGGCCCCGGAATACCGGCAGATCAACATGAAAACCTGTTTGATCCATTCACTCAGTTGAACACAAAAGCATCTACTTCTCGACATGAGGGTGTTGGTCTGGGTTTGCCGATCAGCAAAAAACTGGTGAAACACATGGGGGGTGATTTGCAGGTAAATAGCCTGCCTGGTGCAGGTAGCGAATTCTTTTTTGAACTGGAAATGCCAATTAGCTCAACGGCAGATATAGACATTACCCACCTGCATGACAGCCTAGAGTTCACTCAACTCCGGCTCCCACCCTGTACAAGGATTCTACTGGTTGATGATTCAGAAGCTAATCGTTTCGTCGGAGCAGAGATGTTGCAAAGTATGGGGGGTGAAGTCTATCAGGCAAGTAGTGGCAAGCATGCTATCCTGCAACTTCAACAACACGCATATGATCTGGTACTACTGGATATCAACATGCCAGATATGGATGGTTTGGAAGTCACCCGTTGGATTCGTAAACATAGCAACAACCGGCAACTACCGGTAGTGGCTCTCACCGCTCACTCATCTGCAGAAATGGAACAACAATGTCGGGCAGCCGGAATGAATGACTTTATTGGTAAACCTTTTGAATATCAGGAACTACACTCAGTTATCAGTTATCAGTTATCAGTTATCAACTATCTAACGCTACGATCCGGTAGTTGATGACAGTGAGCTATTTACTCCAATTGCTGGTATATGGCACTAAGAAAATCCTGATATTGATTTTCCAGCTGTTCCTGAAAGCTTGGCAGGCGGATCAAAGCAATATTTTTCTGTTCAACCAGTTCTAAGCTATCAGCAAGTTCCCAGCAGGAAAACAGTCTGGCCGTACTTTTCAAAGAATGAGCCTGTTGAGTTGCCTGCTCCCAATTATGTTGCTGTAACTGAACTCGAATAATAGCGTAATCCTGCTCACAGGATGGCAAAATTTTCTGCAACAATCGCTGAAATTTGTCGCGGCCAATTTTTTTCTCTAATAATTGTAACATGCTGCCTAACTACTAATATTATGGGATCTGGCAATCTTGGTCATATCGACTCTGTTCTTGGCTCCTAAAGCACGGTAAACATTGAAAACATGAGTCTTCACAGTGCTTTCAGTCAAACCCAACTTCCGCGCAATCAACTTGTTACTGTCACCCTCAACTAATAACTCCAGAACTTCTCGTTGCCGCCAGGTTAATTTTGCCGTAATGCTATTATTTTCAGCATTGGGACTGCCTTGCCATACCCGATTGGGTAAGTACGTCTTGCCGCTGGCAACTATCCTCAGAGCCTTTTTCATTTGCTTGAGTGTGGCTGTTTTACAAATATAACCGTTTACTCCTGCCTGAAATGCAGACTGAATGTGAGTGCGATTATTAGATGCAGATATAATACAGACTGCACCTATCGGATGATCAAGAACCTGAGCTAAAGAAGATTTCCAACATTTTGATCCAATACTCGGCATAAACAAATCTAATAACAAAAGATCATAATAATTATCGTGGGTATGAGTAAGCACTTCTGCCCAACTCCCTAGACTGGTCACCACACTATTCGCAAATGTGTCCCCTAGTACCACAGCCAGTGATTCCCGAAATAAAGTATGATCATCTGCCAGTAAAATTTTCACGCTTATTTCCAACTTCCTCATGCATCAGAACAATCACAGTGTGTTGTAAACATTGTAACAAAATTAATGGCTTGATGTGTTGTAGTGATAATTTTTTTTAAAAAAAGGCGGATGGTGGGCTATGGCTTATTTATTAAGCACATCTTGTCTGGCGTCTTCATCATCGCCAACAACGTGCTGGTCTTGCCGGTTGCCGGCTATCTACCGATAAAACACCATAAAACTTTCCCAAACCCCTCACAAAACGCCATAATACAAGCCCATCAACTCCAACCCTCCAAGGTGACTTTAATGGTTGCAGCAAATTATATGGCAGGCCTGTTTGGTCGTTCGCCGATCCGCCCCTTGCAAGAACACATGACCCGGGTTTTCTCCGGCGTCAAGTTTCTTATTCCGCTCGTTGAGGGCATGAACAGCGGTGACTTTGACGCTGTCAACGCGGCGCATCAGGAAATTGTGCGTGCCGAACATGATGCGGATGACATGAAAAAGGAACTGCGTCACCACTTGCCGAAGGGCTTGTTCATGCCGGTCGATCGACGTGACCTGCTGGACGTGCTGATGATGCAGGACAATGTCGTTAATCAGGCCAAGGACATCGCCGGTTTGGTGGTTGGGCGGAAGATGAGTCTGCCGGAGCCGATGCGTGCGTTGTTCCATGAATACACCGAGCAGTGTGTCAAATCAGTCGAACAGGCGTTGGCCGTCATCAATGAGCTGGATGAGCTGGTAGAAACCGGTTTTCGGGGGCTGGAAGTTGCGCGGGTTGAAGCAATGCTGGTCGAGCTGGGGCGGATCGAAAACCTGACGGATCAGCAGCAGGTTAAATTGCGAAATATTCTGTTCGGCCTCGAAGACGTATTGCGGGCAACCGATGTTATGTTCACCTATCGCCTGATTGAGTGGATGGGGCGGGTTGCGGATGATGCCCAGCGCGTGGGTAGCCGTTTACAATTGATGCTGGCTCGATAAGGGGGGGTGTTGCATGGATTTTTTAAGTAATACCACAACAATCTATATCGTACTCGCTGCGGTTTTCGGTATTTTCATGGCCTGGGGCATCGGCGCGAACGATGTGGCCAATGCGATGGCGACTTCGGTCGGGTCGAAAGCGATTACCATCAAACAGGCGATTATTCTGGCCGCCATCTTTGAATTTTCCGGGGCTTATCTGGCGGGCGGGCATGTCACCAGTACGATTCGTAGTGGGATCGTATCGCTGGATGCCTTCCAGGAACACCCGGACTATCTGGTGTTTGGTATGCTGGCCTCATTGCTGGCGGCAGGCATATGGCTGTTGATTGCTTCGCTGAAAGGCTGGCCGGTGTCGACTACCCACAGTATCGTCGGCGCAGTGATTGGTTTTGCGGCGGTCGGGGTCGGTACGGATGCGGTCAGCTGGGATCAGGTCGGCACCATTGTCATGAGCTGGGTGATTTCACCCCTGATGGCCGGAACCATTTCGTTTCTGGTGTTTACCAGTATTCACAAGCTGGTGCTGGATACGAATGATCCTTTGAAAAATGCCATCAAGTTTGGCCCACTGTATCTGTTTGCGGTTGGCTTTATTCTGGCGCTGGTCACCATCAAGAAAGGCCTGAAGCATATTGGCTTGCATATTGATGGTGGCAGTGAATTTATCTATGCCATCCTGTTGGGTGTGTTGTTGTCCATTTTGGGGGCGATCCTGGTACGCCGGGTGAAGATTGATCCGCAGGCTGACCGGAATTTTCATTACGCCAATGTGGAGAAGATTTTTGCGGTATTGATGGTGTTTACTGCTTCAGCGATGGCGTTTGCCCACGGTTCTAATGACGTGGCGAACGCGGTCGGCCCGATGGCTGCTGTGATTGGCGTTGTGCAAAGCGGGGGTGAGCTGGCCTCTCAATCGCCAGTACCCAGTTGGGTGCTGCTGGTGGGCGCTATCGGTATCGTGATTGGGTTGGCGACCTTGGGCTATAAGGTCATCGCGACGGTCGGCAAGAAAATCACCGAATTGACACCTACCCGTGGTTTCGCCGCAGAAATTGCCGCCGCCTCCACCGTGGTACTGGCGTCCTATACCGGTATTCCCATTTCAACCACGCATACCCTGGTCGGGGCGATTTTGGGCGTGGGTTTGGCGCGCGGGATTGCCGCCATTGATCTGCGTATTGTCGGGAATATCTTTATGTCCTGGGTGGTGACCTTGCCTGCGGGTGCGGTATTGTCCATCCTGTTTTTCTATATGCTGAAAGGCATGTTCAGCTGATGATGTGCGGCTAGCCTGTTAATCAGACCGCTGTCCTTCTTTTCTGCTCAGGGAGAGAAGGACAGCGGGGTATACTTCCACTTTTTGAAATTCCTGCTGCGCTGCCGCAAAAAAACACTGTTTTGTCGACAATAATAGCCTTTTGAATTTGACAGCAATGGATACGGGGGTATAATGTCGACAATTTGTCACGTATGTCAATTTTTGGTCGGTAAGCAAGGTCTGCGAATTACGGTTCTTTTTCAGGTAGCCGAAGGTATCAGGGAGGCTGTCTGGTCTGGCAAGCTTCACTGAAAAAAGGCACTATAACTATCATGATGGTTTAATTTAAACCACAGTTACCACCAACAAACCTATACAAGAGGATGTGGACAGGATGAGTAGTGAAATTTTAACACCGGTGTTACCTGAGTCTGTTGCAGACGCAACGGTCGTTACCTGGAACAGAAAAGTAGGCGATGCGGTCAAGCTGGATGAGATTCTGGTTGAAATCGAAACCGACAAAGTCGTGCTGGAAGTGCCCGCGACGATGGACGGCATACTGACTGAAATTCTTGAAGACGAAGGCGCAACGGTTGTCAGTAGCCAGTTATTGGGACGTGTGACTGCGGGTGCGGCTGCCGTTGCCACGACATCCGCTCCTGCTAGGGTGGAAGTGGAGGTTGCACCGGTCAGCGCTACCGACCCGCAAACCAGCCCCGCAGTCCGCAAGCTGATGACTGAAAGTGACCTGGGCAAAGAGGATGTAGCCGGTTCCGGCAAGCAAGGGCGCATTCTGAAAGAAGACGTACAAGCCGCTGCCAGTGCCAAACCTGCCGCTGCACCTGCCGCACCGTCACCTGCTCCGGTTGCGCCAAAAGCACCGAAAGCACCCGCGCCTGCTGCGGTTAAGGGTGATCGCAGCGAGAACCGGGTGCCGATGACCCGTCTGCGTGCCCGGATTGCTGAGCGCCTGCTCGAAGCCAAACAATCCACTGCCATGCTCACAACCTTCAACGAAGTGGACATGAAAGCGCTGATGGATATGCGCAACGAATACAAAGACCTGTTTGAAAAAACCCACGGTGCCCGTCTCGGTTTTATGTCGCCGTTCATCAAAGCCGCGACTATTGCCCTGCAGCGTTTCCCGGAAATCAATGCCTCTATTGATGGCAATGAAGTGATTTACCGCAATTACTGTGACATTGGTATTGCCGTTTCTTCTGAACGCGGCTTGGTTGTGCCCGTGTTGCGCAGTGCGGAAACGATGGGGCTGGCTGAAATCGAATCGACGATTGTCGGCTATGCGAAAAAGGCCAAGGCGGGCAAGCTGGACATGAATGATTTAACCGGTGGCACGTTCACCATTACCAACGGGGGCGTTTTTGGATCCTTGCTATCAACCCCTATTCTTAACCCCCCTCAAAGCGCGATTTTGGGGATGCATTCGATCCAGAAACGCCCTGTCGTTGTTAATGACGAAATTGTGATTCGCCCGATGATGTATCTGGCGCTGTCTTATGATCACCGGATTGTAGATGGCCAAGGTGCGGTGACCTTCCTGAAAACCATTAAGGAACTGCTGGAAAATCCAGTCCGTATCCTGCTGGATGTGTGAGGTTGAGTAATGAGTAATTCTTATGATGTGATCGTGATCGGCTCCGGCCCCGGTGGGTATATCGCTGCCATTCGTTGCGCGCAACTCGGCTTGAAAACCGCCTGTGTGGAAGAGTGGATCAACAAGCAGGACAAACCCGCCTTGGGTGGCACCTGTTTGAATGTGGGCTGTATGCCTTCCAAGGCGCTGCTGGAAAGCTCTGAGCGTTATGAAGAAATCCTGCACCACAATGCCGACCACGGGATCAGTGTCGAAGGCCTAAGCATGGATGTGCCGACGATGATTGCCCGCAAGGACAAGATCGTCATGCAATTAACCGGTGGTATTGCCCAGCTGTTTCAGGCTAATGGCATTGACTGGTTGCAAGGGCGTGGCAAGTTGCTGGCTGACAAACAGGTCGAGGTGACGGCGCGTGATGGTGCGGTCAGTACCCATGCGGGTCAGCACATTATCATTGCGACCGGTTCTACTTCGATTGAACTGCCGATTGCCCAATGGCTGGATGAGCGTATTGTTGATTCGACCGGCGCACTCGACTGGGAAACCACGCCGAAGCGCTTGGGTGTGATCGGTGCAGGCGTGATTGGCTTGGAAATGGGCAGTGTCTGGCGGCGCTTGGGCGCGGAAGTGGTGGTGCTGGAAGCGCTGGACGAGTTCCTCGGCGCGGCTGATCGTGATATCGCCAAATCAGCGGCACTGCAATTCAAAAAGCAGGGACTGGACATTCGTCTGGGTTCCAAAGTGTCTGCGGTCACGGTGGGTGATAATGGCCTGACGGTAGCTTATACTGACGCGAAAGGTGAACAGTCGCTGGAAGTAGACCGCCTGATCGTGGCCGTCGGGCGCAAGGCGAATACCCGCGACCTCGCGGATGCAGCGGTTGGCCTGCAACTGGATGAGCGCGGTCGCGTGGTGGTTGATGACCATTGTGCCACCCATATACCGGGTGTCTATGCGATTGGTGACTGTGTACGCGGCGCGATGCTTGCACACAAGGCGTCTGAAGAAGGCGTGATTGTCGCTGAGCAGATTGCCGGTCAGAAGCCGCATCTGGATTATAATAATATTCCATGGGTAATTTACACGCACCCGGAAATTGCATGGGTAGGCAAGACCGAGGCTGAACTGAAAGCGGCGGGTGTTAGTTATCGCACCGGTAGCTTCTCGTTTGCGGCCAATGGCCGTGCCAAGGCGATGGGCCAGGATGCGGGCGTGGTGAAAGTGCTGGCGGATGCACAGACGGATCGTATTCTGGGTGTGCACATTGTCGGGCCGACGGCTTCTGAGCTGATTGGTCAGGCGGTGATTGCGCTGGAGTGTGAAAACTCGGCGGAAGATGTGGCGCGCATGGTCTTTGCTCATCCGACGGTGTCGGAAGCCTTGCATGAGGCGATGCTGGCGGTTGATGGCAGGGCTTTGCACGCGGTTAACCGCAAGCGTTAGTCGCCCTAACTATAAACCTTACACCACGGGCTTGTGTGCAAGCCGGGGTGTTGGTGCGAACAGGGCACGTCCGGCACCTCCAGTGCACGTGCCAGTAATCATAAGGAAGACAGAATGAATTTACACGAGTATCAGGCCAAGGCGGTTTTCAGCCAGTATGGCTTGCCGGTGCCGGTGAGCAAGGTCGCCACTTCGGCGGCTGAAGCGACCGCTGCGGCGCGTTCACTGAGTACCCCGAAAGTGGTTGTCAAAGCGCAGGTGCATGCCGGTGGCCGGGGCAAAGCGGGCGGCGTGAAGCTGTTCGACTCACCCGAAGCCGCTGGCGAATTTGCCGGTTCATTGTTGGGTACTAACCTGGTGACTTTCCAGACTGATGCTAACGGCCAGCCGATCAATACAGTACTGGTCGAAGAAACCTGCAACATTGCCCGCGAGTTGTATTTAGGGGCGGTTGTCGACCGTGCCAGCCAGCGTATCGTTATTATGGCGTCTACCGAAGGCGGGATGGAGATTGAGAAGGTTGCGCATGACACACCGGAAAAAATCCTGAAAACAGCGATTGATCCGGTATCCGGTATTATGCCTTATCAGGCACGTGAACTGGCGTTTGGTCTGGGGCTGGAAGGCAAGCAGATCAAGCAATTCACGGAGCTTTTGACCCACTTTGGACGCATGTTCAAGGAAAAGGATCTGGCACTGGTGGAAATCAACCCGTTGGTGGTCACGGTTGAAGGTGATCTGCTGTGTCTGGATGGCAAGGTTAACGTCGACAGTAATGCGCTCTACCGTCAGCCTGAGCTGGTCGCGATGCGTGACAAGTCCCAGGAAGATGCGCGTGAAATTGAAGCCTCCGAGTGGGATCTGAACTACGTCTCTCTGGAAGGTAACATCGGTTGCATGGTGAACGGTGCCGGTCTGGCGATGGCCACCATGGACATTATCAAACTGTCCGGTGGGCAGCCTGCCAACTTCCTCGATGTCGGCGGTGGCGCGACGGCTGAGCGCGTGGCAGCAGCGTTCAAGATTATTCTGTCGGACAACAATGTCAAAGGCATTCTGGTCAATATTTTCGGTGGCATTGTGCGCTGTGACCTGATTGCCGAAGGGATTATCAAGGCGGTTGCGCAGGTGAATGTCAGCGTGCCGGTGGTGGTGCGGCTGGAAGGCAACAGTGCCGCAGAAGGCGCTGCTTTGTTGAATAACAGTGGTTTGGCCGTGATCGCGGCTACTGACTTGGGTGATGCTGCCCGCAAAATCGTTGCTGCTGTAGGAGGTGCCGCATGAGCGTCCTGATTAATAAAGAGACTAAAGTATTGTGCCAGGGCTTTACCGGCAAACAAGGCACTTTCCATTCTGAGCAAGCGATTGCTTACGGCACTAAGATGGTCGGTGGTACGTCACCGGGTAAAGGTGGCACGACGCATCTGGGCTTGCCCGTGTTTAACACCATGCGTGAAGCGGTGGCTGCGACGGGCGCGGATGCCAGTGTGATTTATGTGCCTGCCCCGTTTTGCAAGGACTCAATCATTGAAGCTGCCGAATCGGGTGTGAAACTGATTGTTTGTATCACCGAAGGCATTCCGGTGCTGGACATGCTCGAAGCGAAAATGATTGTTGATCGTCTGGGTGTGCGCCTGATCGGCCCGAACTGCCCCGGTATCATCACGCCCGGTGAGTGCAAGATCGGCATTATGCCCGGCTCGATTCACCTGCCGGGCAAGATCGGGATTGTTTCCCGTTCCGGTACACTGACGTATGAAGCGGTCAAGCAGACCACTGATCTGGGCTACGGTCAAAGTACCTGTATCGGGATTGGTGGTGATCCGATTCCGGGCACCAGCTTTATCGATGCACTGCGTTTGTTCCAGGATGACCCACAAACCGAAGCTATCCTGATGTGTGGCGAAATCGGTGGTTCCGCTGAGGAAGAAGCCGCTGCATTCATCAAGGAATACGTGACCAAGCCAGTCGTTTCCTACATCGCAGGCGTCACTGCGCCCAAGGGCAAGCGGATGGGGCATGCTGGCGCGATTATTGCTGGTGGTAAAGGCACTGCCCAGGAAAAGTTCGCTGCGCTGGAGGCTGCGGGTGTTCACACCGTCCAGTCACCGGCTGAATTGGGCAAGGGTATTGCACACGTACTGAAATAAATTGCTGTTAGTTATTTGATTATTGATTGAATTATTGATTATTGATCTTCACCGACACTTGGAGTGCCATGATGACCAAACATACTGTAACTGTGACCGATAACCTGAGCGGTAAACAAGTCGAGCTGGACGTGCTATCCCCGCAAATGGGGCCTAAGGCTATCGACATCCGCAAACTGCACAAGGCACTGGGCTATTTTACCTATGACCCTGGTTATCTGGCGACAGCCAGCTGTTCCAGCTCGATCACTTATCTGGACGGTGATGAAGGCGTGTTGCTCTATCGGGGCTACCCGATTGAGCAATTGGCCGAAAACAGTTCATTTCTGGAAGTCTGTTATCTGCTGCTGTACGGGAGCCTCCCGACGGCAGCAGGTCTGTCTAAATTTGAAGACGTGATAACGCATCACACCATGCTGCACGAACAGGTGCAGTATTTTTACCGGGGTTTCCGGCGGGATGCGCATCCGATGGCCACCATGGTGGGGGTGGTAGGTGCTTTGTCCGCGTTCTATCACCATGATCTGGATATTCATGATCCGGTACAGCGTGAGCGTTCGGCACACCGCCTGATTGCAAAAATGCCGACCATTGCCGCCTGGAGTTATCGCTATTTTATGGGTCTGCCGTTTAATTACCCCAAAAACAGCCTGAACTACAGCGAAAACTTCCTGCACATGATGTTTGCGGTGCCGACGGAGGAATATAAGGTTGATCCGTTGATGGCGAAGGCACTGAATGTGATTCTGATTCTGCATGCTGATCATGAACAGAATGCATCGACCTCTACCGTGCGGCTGGCGGGTAGTTCGGAGGCGAATCCGTTTGCAGCGACTGCGGCGGGGATTGCTTCCCTGTGGGGGCCGGCACACGGCGGTGCGAATGAAGCGGTGATCAACATGTTGACCCAGATTCAGGCCTCGGGCGAACCGCTGTCGCATTGGGTAGAACGCGCCAAGGACAAGGATGACCGTTTCCGCCTGATGGGATTCGGCCATCGTGTTTACAAGAATTATGATCCACGTGCAAAAATTATCCGTGGTCTGGCTAACGAAATTCTGGATCGTTTACCGCCGGACAATCCAAACCAGAAACTGTTTGATATTGCGCGTGAACTGGAAACGATTGCCTTGAGTGATGAGTACTTCAAGGAGCGCAGCCTGTATCCCAATGTGGATTTCTATTCAGGTGTGATCTTCCTGAGCATGGGCATCCCCGTTAGCATGTTCACGGTCATGTTCGCTCTGGCGCGGACGGTGGGCTGGATCTCGCAGTGGAATGAAATGATGGGCGATGAAGAATCCCGCATCGGTCGTCCACGCCAGCTGTATACCGGTGCCTGTCTGCGTGACTATGTACCCGTTGAGCAGCGCTAACCCTTTCGATTGGAGATAATATTATGTTGGAAGAATACCGTAAACAGGTAGAAGAACGTGCTGCACAGGGTATCCCGGCTGAGCCGTTGAATGCCGCCCAGGTCGCAGCGTTAGTTGAACTGTTGAAAGCGCCACCCGCAGGCGAAGAAGCCTATCTGCTGGATTTGCTGGAAAACCGTGTTCCAGCGGGTGTGGATGAAGCCGCGTATGTGAAAGCCGCTTTCCTGGCAGCGATTGCCAAAGGTGAGACGGCTTGCCCATTGCTGGATCGTGCCCGCGCCGTTGAATTACTCGGCACCATGCTGGGTGGCTATAACGTCGTCACGCTGGTGGAATGCCTGGACGACGCCGTGACCGCAGAAGCTGCCGCTACCGCGTTGTCACATACCTTGCTGGTCTTTGATGCCTTTCATGATGTACAGGACAAAGCCAAGGCGGGTAACGCACACGCCGAGCGCGTCATGCAATCCTGGGCAGCCGGTGAATGGTTTACTTCCCGCTCGGCAGTGGCGGACAAAATCACCGTGACCGTTTTCAAAGTCACTGGTGAGACGAACACGGATGACCTGTCGCCCGCCCCGGATGCCTGGTCACGCCCGGACATTCCTTTGCACGCCAACGCTATGCTGAAAATGGCACGCGAGGGGATCGAGCCACAAGAGCAGGGCAAAGTCGGCCCACTCAAACAGATTGAGGCCATGAAAGCCAAAGGCTTTCCGGTCGCTTATGTGGGTGATGTGGTAGGTACTGGTTCTTCACGCAAGTCAGCCACTAACTCGGTTTTGTGGTTTTTTGGCGATGATATTCCGCATATCCCGAACAAGCGCGGCGGTGGTTTCTGTTTTGGTAGCAAAATTGCCCCGATTTTCTTCAATACCATGGAGGATGCCGGTGCACTGCCGATTGAGATGGATGTCGCCAATCTGGGCATGGGCGACATCATTGATGTTTATCCGTATGAAGGCGTGGTCAAGCGCCATGACACGGATGAAGTGGTGTCTACCTTTGAATTGCGCACCCAGGTATTGCTGGATGAAGTCCGCGCCGGTGGCCGGATCAACCTGATTATCGGGCGTGGCCTGACCGGTCGGGCGCGTGAAGCGTTGGGGCTTGGCACCGCTGACTTGTTCCGGGTGCCTGAGCAACCCACAGACACGGGCAAGGGCTATACACTGGCGCAGAAAATGGTTGGTAAAGCCTGTGGCTTGGAGGGTGTGCGTCCGGGTATGTACTGCGAGCCGAAAATGACAACGGTCGGTTCACAGGATACCACGGGGCCGATGACCCGCGATGAGCTGAAAGATCTGGCTTGCCTTGGATTCTCGGCGGATCTGGTGATGCAGTCCTTCTGTCACACGGCGGCTTATCCGAAGCCGGTGGACATTGGCACCCAGCATACCCTGCCTGATTTCATGATGACGCGGGGCGGTGTCTCGCTGCGTCCGGGCGACGGTATTATCCATTCGTGGCTGAACCGTATGCTGCTGCCGGACACGGTCGGTACCGGCGGCGATTCGCATACCCGTTTCCCGATGGGTATTTCGTTCCCGGCAGGTTCTGGTCTGGTGGCGTTTGCGGCGGCGACCGGCGTGATGCCGCTGGATATGCCCGAGTCGGTATTGGTACGTTTCACGGGCAAGCGTCAACCGGGAATCACCCTGCGTGATCTGGTGCATGCGATTCCGTATCAGGCGATTCAGGACGGTCTGCTGACGGTTGAGAAGAAGGGCAAGAAGAACGTTTTCAATGGTCGCGTGGTGGAAATCGAAGGGCTGGATGATCTGACAGTTGAGCAGGCGTTCGAACTGTCGGATGCGTCTGCGGAACGTTCGGCTGCCGGTTGTACCATTACCTTGTCAGAAGATTCGGTGAAGGAATACCTGAATTCGAATATTGTGATGCTGAAATGGATGCTGTCTGAAGGCTACGGCGATGAACGCACGATCACACGCCGGATCGAAGCGATGGAAGCCTGGCTGGCTGATCCTAAACTGATGCGGGCTGATGCCGATGCCGAGTATACGGCAGTGGTCGAAATCAACATGGATGAGATCAAAGAGCCTATCCTGTGTGCACCGAATGACCCGGATGATGCGCGCAAGCTGTCTGACGTAGCCGGTGACCCGATTCAGGAAGTCTTTATCGGTTCCTGTATGACCAATATCGGCCATTTCCGCGCAGCGGGCAAACTGCTGGAGAAAGTCGACGGTATCCCAACCCGCTTGTGGATTGCGCCACCGACCAAGATGGACGAGCACCAGCTGAAGGAAGAGGGCTATTACAACATTTATGGCCGTACCGGTGCGCGCACCGAGATGCCGGGCTGTTCACTGTGCATGGGCAACCAGGCACGGATTGCACCGGGCAGTACGGCGGTATCGACGTCTACCCGTAACTTCCCGAACCGCTTGGGCAGTGGCGCCAATGTGTATCTGGCTTCCGCAGAACTGGCATCGGTCGCCGCGATTATGGGTAAACTGCCGACCGTGCCTGAGTACATGGAGTACGCAGCGCAGATTGACGGCATGGCCGATGAAATCTTCCAGTACCTGAACTTCGACAAGATGCCGGAGTATCAGAAAGCGGCAGCGAAAGTTATCCCGATTGTGGCGGTCGCGGCGTAAGTGGCTGAACTGCTAGAAGTGTAAAAAAGCCCCGCTTGCGGGGCTTTTTTATGCGAATAGTGATCTGTTGTTTCATCCGTTTGGCATAGGGGTTTTTTTAACACTGTTGGAAAAATCATAGCTCTCACGCATAGCGACCACCTTCATATTGCCGTTTTTCGGACTTGTCTGCTTTTCGTGCGGAGATGATATAACTACAATGACTGCGATACCGATGTGGTCAATGATCATGTTTGCTTCGCCATGGGAATTTAAGGTGAGAAACTTCGCTTTCTGCAAGCTACCTCATATTCTCACAAAATAGGGTAGAGCGACTAAAATAACGCCCGTAATTACCAGCATGTATACGTTTGGCACAAAGTAACTCGACAGTCGTAAGTTCTCTCCTCGGCTGAGGTGATAAATTCCCCACAAGCAG
>CAXYXY010000062.1:0-10962 GCA_964293125.1 uncultured Thiothrix sp.
AAGCGGTGATGACATTTCGGTGTCGTTGTCCTGTTCTCGATGAATTAGGAATCCCCTTCCTTTAGGGAGGGGAGGAAGTCAACTTGGGTTCCTTAAAGTCGCTGGTGGTGGGCGATAGTATAAACTCAGGCGGCTTCCCACAAGCCATTACTGATTTCACTCAATACACTGTCCAGCTGGCTGCCGAGAATTTTGTCCAATTGTTTGGCACCGCCTTCTTCCGCAAAACGCTTGTTAACAAACTCGCGGTCGACGATCACTTCAAACACCAGCTGCTTGCCCAGTCTGTCCAGCCATTTGCGTTGTATTGTTGTCCAGTTATGCCGTTGATAAAGCTTGAGCATGGCATTTTGCACCCGCTGTTCAAACGGGATGAGCGCCTCACCCAAGGCGGCCTGGCGGATATACCCGATAATGCTGGCGGCGATTTCCTGATTAGTCGCACCCCGCCAGGCGCTTCTCAGGGCAGCCTCAGAAAAACCGGAGTCATCCAGCAACAGGCGTATGGCTTTCAGTTGTTCACGGCTTAAATCTTTCGGGCGATTCACCACCACCGAAAGCGCGGCAGACAGGTTAAGCTGATCCTTGATGAAACGGTTGAAACTGTCCAGATAATCTTCAGGTTTGCCATAATTCCCATAACTTTGCTCACGCACGAGCAACTGGTCAGCGTGTTGCGCAATAATGGGGTTGCGCTCACTGCCGAGCAGCGCCTGAACGGTGTCGACCTGCTCCAGAAATGTCGGGTGTTGCTGCAGGAACTCACTGGCTTTTGCGACGCCACCCGCCTGTAAATGCTGGTGCAAGACCGCCGGGTCAACTCCCCATTGCTCCTGCAAAGCATCCAAACGGGTTTTCAGCGCCGGTTTTTTCTCGGCCTCACTGCGCGCCTTGCGCATTACCCGCATGATTTTCTGGCTCAGTTGATTAAGGATGACTTCAGCCTGTGATTGCCCCGCGTGATGGCCGGGTGCCGCCAATGCTGCCTGCAGCGTGGCCGGGTCGGTCAACTCCTGCGCGAGCTGCGCCAAAGTGATCTGCGGGTTTTTCACCAGTGGCTGCATGGTGTTTACCTTCGCCAATGCCGCATAAATATCCACAGGGTCATAGATTTTGAACACGGTTTTGCCAATCTCATCGCAGCGCCGGGTGGCACGCCCCAGCATTTGTTCAAACAGAATCCGGGATTTTACCCGCCGCAAAAACACCAGATTACAGATACTTTTGACATCAATACCGGTGGTCAACAAGTCAACGGTAATCACAATATTAGGGTAACGTTCGGTCTTGAATTCCTTGATGCGCTGGGCGACTTTATCGGTCTGGGCGGTAATTTTTGCTACGGTTGTTTGCCGGTACTCATCGCCATACAAGTCCTTAAACGCCTGGTCGAGCAGGCGCTTGACCATATCAGCATGCAGGTTGTTATGCGCCGGTGCACAAAAGATCAGTGTTTTTTCATCACCAAACGGGTCAAGCTCCTGCGCCAGTTGATGACAAATCACTGCATTGAATGTTTCGACGATCACCTGCCGGTTGAACGCATCAATTTCGAAATCCAGCTCATCGTCCAGTGCTGCCGTTTCTACCTGACCGGTCTGGGTATCGATGTAATCCACTTGCGCGCCTTGTTCAAAATGAATGCCGTTTTGCGTGAGCAGGGTTTCGTAGCGAATCGGTGCTTCGTGGTCGATTAACCAGTCATCCGCGACCGCTTCACGGTAGGAATAGGTATAAACCGGTTTGCCAAAAATCTCCGAAGTATGTTTGGCCGGGGTGGCCGTCAGGCCGATTTTGACCGCATCGAAATAATCCAGCACCCGCCGGTAGCTGGACAGGTATTGCACCGCATCCCGCGTCGCCAGTTCCCCCTCGGTCATCGCCTGATCGAGTGTATACCCCCGGTGCGCCTCATCCACGATGATACAGTCAAAAAAATCAATAGGGGGTGGCTTATCCGACATTAACACCCGTTTCACCAGCGCCTGTACGGTAGCCACCTGCACCCGGTCGGCCTCACCCGCCATGTCCCCAAGTTCAGCGATGTTATAACTTTTCCACAGCGTCAGGTTTTGTTCCAGCACCGCATCTTTAAAAGCATCGGTGGCCTGATCGCCCAGGCTGGTGCGATCCACCAGAAACAGGATGCGTTTAAAGCGCTTCGCTTTCAGGAAACGGTAAATCAGGCCGATAATGGTGCGGGTTTTGCCTGTGCCGGTGGCCATGGCCAGCAGGCAATTGCGTTGTCCGCTGGCCAATGCCTGCTCAACTGCCTGCACCGCTTTTTCCTGATAATCACGCAGCCCCAGATAAGCAAAGCCTTCTTCACGCAGTGTGGCCTCGGCAGCGTCCTTGCTAAACTTCAGGTTATCCAGCAAGCCAGTTGGGCTATGAAAGTTGGGCAATGCCCGTTTCAGGTTGCTGTCTGCGCGCACATCCCGGAACCATATCCCCGACTGTTCCGCCAGCTGTTTGACATAGGCGCGGCCATTACAGGAGTACACAAAGGGTACATGGTAATGCCCGTCCTGGTGATCAGGCCAGGCGATGGTTCTACCTGCCTGTTCCCAGGCACTGTGCATCATTGGGGTGACGGAAAAACCCAAGCTATAGCGCTCCGCCTGATCAATCTTCCCCGCCACATTGTTGTTTCTTTTCTTGGCCTCCACCACCGCAACCGGCATTAACCCACAGAACAGCACATAATCTGCCTGGCCATTGTCACCTGCATGGCGGGTTGGCCACTCTGCGATGGCGCGGTTGATGCCTTTTTCCGGGCGGGTGCCTTTTTGATAGGTAAGTTCTTGTGTATCCGCTTCCCAACCGGCATCAAGTAACTGCTGGTCAATCAGCACACGGGTTAATGCCTCGCTGAGATTGATTTGCTGCCCGGCTGTTTTCCCCCGCTGGGTCGCATGGCGGCGTTGCGCCTGAATCTCGGTTTTGGTTTTCTCGTCCAGCTGTTCCTGCAACTGATTTAGCTGGGCTTCGTACTGTTGTTCCTGCTGTTTGAGTGCTTGTTCAGCCTCATCAACCAAAGCAGCAAACTGGCGCGACTCCTGATCCATCATGTCGGCCAATTCGGAATATTCAGATTTTTCCTGAGCCAACAATTCATTGAGTCCCTGATGGGTAGCCAGTTCCTGATGGGTTGCCTGCAACTGGGCTTTGAGCTGTTCAATCTGCACTTGCAGCGTTCTTAAGCCGGTACTCGGGTCTTGGGGCGGTTTGAAAGCCCCCGGTTTGAACAGTTTATCTTTGGAACCGAAAGTACGATGCAGCCATTTCGACAATTCCCAGGCGATCTTCAAGCCGTTCATTGCCTCCTTGTGTTGGGTGTGGAACTCGTGGGTTGCCCGATTACCCTCGACACGCAAGGTATGAAACAGGTTTTTGACGACAGGTTCCAGACAGATTTCACGATCCAGCCGGTAAAGTAGGTCTTGCTGGCTCGTTTGCCGGTCAAACGGAATCCCGAGTTTAACCGCAATATGCTGCGCCATCGCCTCGCCGAGCTGCCGTAATTTGATAAGCGTCGTATTGGGGTCGCTGGCAAAGACGTGTTCTGCGGTCGTTGCCAACTGCAAAAATACGGGGTCATGCTCCCCCAGAAAAGTGAAGTTACTCTCTACCGCCTCAACCGCATCAACCATCTCAATGTCACCCTGCAAACCCCGGATATAAGCGAGTATTACAGATATTAGGCAAAGGGTTAAGTATTGGGCATTTTTACAGGTGTGAAAAAAGAAAGTGGATGCTGTTGTATGTTAGATGTGCCATCTTAATGCACTCGTTGCACCAAGATGTGCCATCTTAATGCACTCGTTGCACCAAGATGTGCCATTTTAATGCACTTGCTGCATCAAGATGGCACACTTTAATGCAGCAAATATTGACCACCTCACACCGTCAAATAACGCTGCACCAGCCCCTCGTCCAGTGTATCCATCGCGCCTTCCGCGACTTGCCTGCCCCGATCGAGGATACAAAAGCGGTCACCAACTCGCCGCGCAAACGGTAATTTCTGTTCTACCAACAGCACGGTCAGGCCAATGTCCTTGTTGAGTTGACGGATGATGTCGCCGATTTCCTGCACGATATTCGGCTGGATGCCTTCGGTGGGTTCATCGAGGATCAGCAGTTTCGGGTCAAGCACCAGCGCCCGCCCAATCGCGAGTTGTTGCTGTTGGCCACCGGACAGGTCACCGCCGCGCCGCCCTAGCATTTCCTGCAAGACCGGGAACAGTTCGAAGATAAACGGCGGGATAGTACGCACCTTGTCACGGCGGGCGGGCAAGCCGATCAACAGGTTTTCTTCCACGGTCAGCAGCGGAAAAATCTGCCGCCCCTGCGGGACATAACCAATCCCTAAGTTGGCGCGGCGTTCGGCATCATGCTTTAGCAGGTTATCCCCCTGATAATGAATCACCCCGGCGCGGGTCGGCAACAGCCCCATAATGCATTGCAGCAGCGTGGTCTTGCCTACCCCGTTACGCCCCATCAGCACGGTACACTGGCCTTCCGGCACCTGCATGTTCAAATCCCACAGGGTATGGCTTTCGCCGTAATACTGATTCAGCTGTTCGACTTTAAGCATGTTATCCCCCCAGATACACTTCGATGACACGTTGATCATTTTGCACTTCGTCCATGTTGCCCTCAGCCAGCACACTGCCCTGGTGCAACACGGTCACCTTGCGGGCGATGGAGCGCACAAAGTCCATGTCGTGTTCGACCACCACCACCGAATGCTTGCCCGCCAGTGAGGTCAGGAGTTCAGCGGTACGTTCCATTTCCTGATGCGTCATCCCGGCGACCGGCTCATCGACCAGCAACAAATGCGGTTTTTGCACCAGCAACATGCCAATCTCCAGCCATTGCTTCTGGCCGTGCGACAGGGCACCCGCCGTTTGCTGGCAATGTTCGCTCAGGCCTATGGTTTGCAGGGTTTCAGCCACCAGATCACGCTGTTCACCGTTCATCTGCGCGCGCAGGCTATACCAGACGCGCTTGTCACCGTGCATCGCCAGTTCGAGGTTTTCCGCGACACTGTGCGATTCAAACACGGTCGGTTTCTGGAATTTGCGGCCAATCCCGGCGGCGGCAATTTCCGGCTCACTCAGGCGCAACAGGTCAATGGTCTGGCCGAAAAAAGCGGTGCCACTGTCAGGGCGGGTTTTGCCGGTGATAATGTCCATCATGGTGGTTTTGCCCGCGCCATTCGGGCCGATAATGCAGCGCAGTTCACCCGCATCGATATACAGGCTCAGCTGGTTAATGGCCTTGAAACCGTCAAAACTGACCGTCAGGTCGTCCAGATAAAGGATAGGCCCGTGGCTGATGTCCAGCGTTTTCGAGGGCTTTTCGCGCATGAACGACCAGACCTGATCGCGGCGCAGGGTGGTGCGCACTTCGTTAAGCAGGCTCATGCGATGGCCTCCGGGGCAGTTGGTTTAGCTTCTTTAGGACGGCGCTGGAAACGGCGCAGAATACCCGCGATTCCGTTCGGCAGGTACAGAGTGACCAGCACGAATAAGGCACCGAGCATAAACAACCAGGAATCCGGCATCAGCCCGGTGAAGACCGTCTTGCCGTAATTGACCAGGATGGCACCTAGCACGGCACCGTATAAAGTAGCGCGTCCGCCAATGGCGACCCAGATCACCAGTTCAATCGAATTCAGCGGCGAAAACTCGCCCGGATTGATGATGCCGACTTGGGGCACATACAGTGCACCCGCGATTCCGGCGATCATGGCCGAGAAGGTAAATACCCACACTTTGTAATGCTCGACCCGGTAGCCGACAAAGCGCGTGCGGCTTTCTGCATCGCGAATGGCGACCGTAATCCGCCCCAGTTTGGAGGTGACAATATACCGGCAGGCCAGATACCCGCCGGCGAGCGCAATGGCCGAGGCGATAAACAGACCGATACGGGTGCTGTCTGCTTGCAGGCTGAAACCCAGCAGGTCTTTGAAATCGGTCAGGCCGTTATTCCCGCCAAAGCCCATTTCATTGCGGAAGAAGGCCAAGAGCAGCGCGTATGTCAGCGCCTGCGTCATGATCGAAAGATAGACCCCCGTTACCCGCGAGCGGAAAGCCAGCCAGCCAAAAGCAAACGCCAGCAAGCCGGGCACGACCATCGCCATTAGTATCGCAAACCAGAACATATCAAAGCCGTACCAGAACCAGGGCAATTCCGTCCAGTTAAGGAATACCATGAAATCCGGCAATTCCGCGTTACCGTAGACGCCGCGCTCACCAATCTGGCGCATCAGGTACATGCCCATCGCATACCCGCCCAGCGCAAAAAAAGCACCATGGCCAAGACTGAGAATCCCCAGATAACCCCAGACCAAATCCACCGCGACCGCCAGCAGCGCATAAGTCAGGTATTTGCCCAACAAGGTCACCAGATAAGTCGGCAGGTGCCAGGGGTGATCAGCGGGCAGCATCAGGTTCAGATAAGGCACCAGCAGAATGAGCAGCGCGAGTACGAACAGCATGAACTGGCCGCCCCGGTCGCCTTTAAGAATACGAAGAATCGGTGTGATCAGCATGTTTTAATCCCCCGCCGCCCGGCCTTTCTGCGGGAATAGCCCGCGTGGCCGTTTCTGGATGAACAGAATAATGAATACCAAAACCAGAATTTTGGCGAGTACTGCGCCAGCCCACGGCTCCATCACCTTGTTGAGCACCCCGAGCGACATCCCCGCGACCAGCGTGCCCCACAAGTTGCCGACCCCCCCGAAGACGACCACCATGAACGAGTCAATGATGTAAGACTGACCCAGATTGGGGCCGACGTTGGTCAGCTGACTGAGCGCGACTCCGGCGACCCCGGCAATCCCGGAACCTAGCCCAAAGGTAAGCGCATCGACCCGCGCAGAACGCACCCCCATGGCGCGCGCCATCGCCCGGTTTTGCGAGACCGCCCGCACCTGCAAGCCCAGACTGGTCTTGCGCAGCAGCATGAACAGCGCCGCAAACACGATCAGGCAGAACAGGAGGATGTACAGGCGGTTCAAGGTCAGGGCGAGCACGCTGTTGATTTCCAGGGTGCCCGACATCCAGGACGGATTGGAGACCGGGACATTTTGCGGTGAAATCACCGTGCGCACCAGTTGCTGAAGGATCAGGCTGATCCCGAAGGTCGCGAGCAGGGTTTCCAGCGGACGCCCGTATAAATGCCGGATCACGCTGCGTTCAATCAGGATGCCCATCAGCCCGGAAACCATGAACGCCGCCGGAATCGCCAGAAACAGCGAATAATCGATAAATTGGGGCAGCAGTTGCTGGATCATGTACGTGGTGTAGGCACCGAGCATAATGAGTTCGCCGTGTGCCATGTTGATCACGCCCATCACCCCAAAAGTAATCGCCAAGCCAATCGCCGCCAAGACCAGCACGGAACCGAGACTCAGGCCAAAAAACAGGGTTTCCGCATGCCCATACCAGGCGATGCGTTCTTCCAGTGTTTTCAGGGCATTTTTTGCAGCCTTGGCGACTTGCGGGTCTTCGTTACGGGTCAACTGGGTCAAACGGTTGCGTACTTTAGGGTGCAGGCTGTGCGCCACCGCTTCAATAGCCGCCAGCCGTTCTGCCATGCTGCCGTTATTCAGCACCGACATAGCCACCCCGAGCTGCATGGCCTCGCGAATAATGCCGTCTGGCTCTTTCTCCGCCAGCTCTTTTAACAGCGCCGCCGTGTCCGGGTCGATGCTGTCGAGGGTGGCATTGACGGCATCCAGCCGGACTTGCCGGTTGGTGCTGGTCAGGTTCAGGCGGGCGATGCCAGCGCGTATCTGTTTGCGCAAGGCGTTCGTGGTGGTGACCTTGCTAAAATCCGCTTTGTCTGCGCCGCTGATGACTGCGCCTGTGAGCGCGTTGGTGATGGTTTTGCCGTTGATAACCGCCAGCGTGCCATCCGTTTTTTGGGTGTGCAGATCACCTTCCAGTAATGCGGCGAGCCATGCGCTGGCCTTTTCATCGCCACGGGTAATCAACAGGTCAATCGCCACTGCTTTCTGCGTAAAATCCTTTTCTTTGAGCAGTTCGGCGGCGTGTTCCAGCGGGGCTGTCTGGGGTGTATCTGGCAATTCATCGGCCAGCAGCGCACCGCTGAGTAGCAAGCTGCTGAGTAACAAGAGTAAGCCAGCAAGTAGCCCTGCCAGCCGGTGGGGAGGTGTCCAAGTCATGAATCAGCCTTTTTCCGAGTCGATACCGTGACTGCAGCAAGATTAATGCCAACCCGTGCGGAATGGGCAATCGGGGTGCATTGGCAGCGGTAGGCAGTGAAAACGGGCGGCAGGGGATCAGGTTTTTCCTGTTGATGGGGCAAGTGAGCGGGCTTGTGCACGGGAATGGTGCTTTTCGTGGGTGGGGGCGCATGCTTGCAGTTAGTTTGTATGATTAGGCTATTATAGTGGCCATTTACTGGCGTAGAGGCGTCAAAACAGGCTATTATAATGTCATGAATTGTACGATTGAGATTTATTACCAAGGGCAGTGGCAGGTAGCTGCCAGTTTTGAACCGGCTCCCAATGTGATGCAGCAAGGCTATCGCAGTGCCGGGCGACTCAGTTATGACGTGTTCTATGCTGGGCACTTTTTACAAACTGGGGTGGGAACGGCGCTCAGCTCGCGTTATCCGGTCTCGTTTGAAATTCATCGCACACCCGCTTGGCCTGCTTTTTTGCTGGACATTCTACCTTCCGGGGCGGGGCGTCGTTTTTGGTTACAACAGTTGCAGTTGAAGGACGGGCCGGGAGCTGATTGGGTGCTGCTGTGCAAGGGGGCGGGTAACCCGGTCGGCAATTTGCGAATTCGGGAAGCCGCATCGACGGCTGTGACGCCCGCTGCGGCAATCCACCCCGGTTTTGCTTATGAGGATATTTTGCAGCGGCGGGATGACTTTATCGAGTATGCCTGGCAGCACGGGGCGTCAGTCGCAGGTTCCAGTGGGGCGCAAGGTGATGCGCCCAAGTTTTTACTCACGCAGGATCAGCAGCAGCGCTGGCATGCGGATGGTTCTCTGCCAGATACCGCCTGTTCCAAGCACTGGCTGGTCAAGTTTCCAAAAAGTGTTCGGCGGGCAGATGTGCGCGTGTTGCGCAACGAGGCCGCCTATTACGAAGTGGCGCGCTGGTTCGGTGCGCGCACGGGTGCAGCCTTGCAGTGTGAGAATGATGCCTTGTTTATCCCGCGTTTTGACCGTGTTATCCATGAGGGTGGCTTGGAACGCTTGGGGGTTGAAAGTCTGGCTTCTCTATCAGGGGTCAGCGAGTTTGGCGCCGCCACCAGCCAGAATACGTATTGCCGGGCATTGGCTGCTTTTTGTACTGAACCCCAGTCCGAGCTGTTGGAGTTTGTACGCCGGGATGTGCTGAATGTGGCCTTGGGGAATACGGATAATCATGGACGCAATACAGCAGTTATCCGCTATGCAGATCACCGTGTACAGCTTAGCCCTCTGTATGATTTCGCACCGATGATGCTTGATACTAGCGGTATCGCCCGCCTCGCGCGTTGGGAAAATGAAGAGCGGTTCGGGCAGCCCATCTGGGCGCAGGTCGGATTATTTCTGCAATCACTGGGATGTGACCCTGTGGCGGTGAACGCACTGTTTGTGGAGCTGGCGCAGAAGCTGCCGCAATTACCTGAGATTATGCTGCAATGGGGTGTTGATGCGGAGTTGATTAAACAATTATCGCCGCGTATGGCCGAAGTGTCTGCACACCTGCAAGAGGCCAAACTATGAAGCCACCCATCGATTGGGAAACTTCCATCCGTGAGCGGGAGGCCTTTTATGCCGAGATTGAAGCCGGTAGTTTGTCGTTGTCGGAAGCAGTACGGCGGATGCGCCAAATCGCGAGGATGACGCAGCCGGAATATGCCAAGCTGATCGGGATAGCGCCGCGTGTGTTGATGGATATTGAGCGGGGTGTCGCAAATCCCCGTCTGGATACTTTGAAGAAGTTGGGCAAGCCGTTTGGATTGGGTTTGGGGTTTGTCAGCAAAACGCGGTGAAGGCTCTGGCCAGCCTGTTTTATCGATGTGATTGCGCCAGAAACGCCGCCACATCATCATTTTCAACCCGCTCATAAATAGCTTCAACGCTCACGGTGACATTCACCGTTTCAAACGTGATGCTTTGCCCCAGGTAATAATACTCCGAGCGCCAGTCCTGACTACGCCGCAGAACCGTAATCTCGGCAAAGTTCTGCTCGATCAATACATATTCCTGCACGCTGGGCATGGAGAGGTACTCGGCACGTTTTTCGGTTTTATCCTTGCGGCGGGTACTGCGGGACAGTACTTCGACAATCAGGATGGGTTGTTCGCGGACATAATCATCAGCCGAAGAGTCGTCGTTGCAGACAACCTGCACATCAGGATAGCGGTAGTTGTTTTTACCGGTTTTGACCAGCATGTCGCCCGTCAGTGGGAAACAAGGTTGACCGCGTAGCTGATTCCAGAGCAGGGCATACACATTCCCAGTGATCAGATGATGGCGCAGGCTTGCCCCGGCCATCGCGAACACCTCGCCTTGTACATATTCATGCTTGATCTCACTCATGCGTTCACCGTTGAGATAGTCCTCTACGCTGATAGGCTCAAGTTTAAGCGCTAATGGCGGCATGTTGTGCTCCTGCTGGCTAACTCTGAATATACGGTCATGTTAACATGATCCGTATTTGCCAGCACCGAGCGTTTTGACCTATCCCTCACAGGACAATCCCATCTGCCTCAAAATTCCCTCAATCGTCCCCGCTTCGGGAATCCGCAACTGGTGTGCAGCGGTGAGCGCCAGACACAGGAGTTCTCGTGCCCGAGGCGCGTTTTCTGCGGAGTCAATTTGCCACAACAGCATGGCAAGTTTGGCACGCCCAACCAATAGTCCGCGCGCATCGCCGAGCTTCTCATAGACGGGGAGCTGCTCTGTCTGCCGAATGTTGAGCGC
>CAXYXY010000063.1:0-9044 GCA_964293125.1 uncultured Thiothrix sp.
CGCGTCCCGCTCTCCGCCCTATGAAAATTTGTTACACAGTTTATTTGACAGACTCTCGCGAATACCGCTCGGGTGTTGGGTATTGCCAAGGGGACGGTCATCCGCACTTTAAAAAAAAAGCGGAGGTGATCACCTCGGTAAATCCCCCATTCTACTCATGGGTGACTGACGGTAAAAAGGGTTTGGAAATCAGGCTGGAAGCCGCCTGTGAGGCAGAACTGGATGAACAATGGTCTTTTGTCGGCAAGAAAAGTCAACAACGCTGGTTGTGGTATGCCGTTGATCATGCCACCAACACCGTCATTGCTTATGTGTTTGGGAGACGGAAAGACACCGTTTTTAAACGACTAAAAGCGTTGCTTGATCCCCTCAAAATTGCCCGTTATTACACCGACGACTGGGGAGCTTATGAGCGTCACCTGGACGCAGAGCAGCATGAGGTTGGCAAGAGCAACACCCAGAAAATTGAACGAAAAAACCTCAATCTGAGGACATGGATTAAGCGGCTGGCACGCAAAACAATCTGCTTTTCAAAGAATGAAGCCATGCATGATACGGTGATTGGATTGTTGATCAACAAAGTCGAATTCGGGATGACATTCATGCCAAAATTCAGGTTTGACCCACTACCGAATTGCCGGCATTTATCTAAATTACCGATTTTTCACCCTGGGTAGTGCCGATAACTCTGGAGAAATCAGCGCCCACTCTCGGTCACTGATGGTCGCTCTTTCTATGCTCATTTGATGACCTAAATAGACGGATTTTACCATTCGAGATCCAGCTCTGGCAAAACGTCAACGGAGCCTAGTGCTTTTTCCACCGATTGCTTCAGGATCTCAAGCGTGTGTACGGCTTTAGGGGAGGGTGTATTCATGATGTTGCCTGCTCTATAAGAAGTCGGTAGTGGTCGTTATTCAGAATGGTGCGCTGATCAGCGTATTGTTCAAAAGCCAGGTCAGGTTGGCTGTCTTCGTTCATAAAGCAAAGGGTGTGGTCTGCCCGATAACTGAAATCATTCAGCAAGTTGCGAAGGCTGCGGGCAAAACGGCGTTCAATATCCTTGGCCGGTATGTTATGTCCACCGTGTGCGACCCGTTCGGCAACACGCAGTTTGGACATTTCCATGCTGGGCAGGGCAAGTATTCCAGCGCAAAGGTGGTTTTACCTGCACCGTTAGAGCCAGCGATTATCCAGCAGGTTGGCATAGGGTAGGTGTCCATGTCAGTCAATGTTGATGATGCTTGAAACCTTCACGGGGAAGCGTGTCATACTTATTGATTGGCTACAGGATGCCGGTAAATATTGGCATCTGCAACCAAATCGTTTCGTACCCGCCCCTTACAACTTCTCAAAACTGATCACAATCTCACCGACCTTGAAACCAAACTTGCGCATCACTGCCCGGTTCAGCAGTACATTATTCTCGCCCAGAAACATCCAGTCTTCAAAGTTGATGTCCAGTGTTTTGCCCTGATACGGCACCTGCAGGACATACTCCCAGCGGAACGCATTGCCCTTGACTTCGCCTTGGGCGTCGCCGACCACATCAGCCGCTGTGCCGGTATAATGGCTGGCATCCTGTTTGCGGATTGTCCATATCCGCTGGCTGCGTTCGCCGTCATTAAAGACGAATTTTTCATCGAGTGTCAGGGTGCGGGTGTTTGCATCCCAGGTTCCCAGAATATCGACCGTAAAGTGGCGTTGTGCCGCACCACTGCGATCCAATAACACGCCGTGGGCACGGGTTCTCCCGGCAAAATAGCTTTCCAGACGCAACTCCGGTTGGCTAACTACCACGTCTGCCATTTTCACTGCGCTGCAACTCCCCAGACTGAGTGCGAGTAACACCAACAAAGCGGCGGGCAGGGTGAGCAGCAGGTATTTTATCAGTCGCATGGTGGTCGGTATCCTGCGCTAGTTAGCGGCGAGTGGGGTGATTAGCCGGGCGCGTAAATCCGGGCGACTGGTGTCGGGTGATAACCAGATAGCGAGAAACTGGCGCGAGAAATAGGGGTCGCGCACGCTGCCAATATTTTTGCCATTGTGCTGGAACAGGTTGCCGAGCTTGGCATCCACATAAAACTGCAGCTGGTCGCCATTTTTAATGTCTGGCCAAAAGGCTGCCAGTTGTGCCAGCCAGCGGGTGCGTACTTCGGCAGCAATACCGAGATGTTCCCATTGCTGATCAGTGGCTTCCAGCAAGGCAGCCTGGCTGATGTCACGCTGATAGCGGATGTCCAGTGCCTGCGGGTAGCGGCTTTCCTGATAAACACCATCGGCAGTTTTCAGGGTGGCGTGATACACCTTGAACATCATCCATGTCATTTCTGCCTGCCCAACCGGGACGAGTTTGTTCACATCGGCCTGAGCCAGCGGGGCAAGTAACAGCAAGCCGCTCAGTGCCAGACACCGCAGGTAACTCAGAGATTTCAGACCATTAATTAGCTGTTTTTTTAGCTGTGTTTTCATGACAGGTTTTTCCTTTTAGGTAGTGCCCCAGATGTAACAACAAGGGGAGTAACAGCAGCCAGATCAGCGCATACAGGGCAAACGCCTGCTGGCTGGAAACCGAGAAAGACAAGGCACCCAAACGTTCAGCCGCCAGATAACTGCTCGCACCGGCCAGAGCGCCCAGACTTGCCTGCCAATAAATTGCCAGATTGTGCAGCCAGCTCAGGCTGTGATTCAGGCTGAACACCAGTGCAACCCAGAGCAGCATCATCCAGACCGGCATGACGGTGAAGGTGCTATTAAAACTGACCACGCCCGTCAGGCTGGGCAGTGTATCCACCGCGATTCCCAGTGGGGTGAGTAATAGAACACACCACAGGTCATGGCGGCGGTTCGGGCTTAGCCAAAAGTGCACGACAATCAGGCTGATCAAGATTAACAGTGCATCATCCCGCAGCAGGGCGGCGCCAAGCCACACCCCCTGAAACAACAGGACGTTAGTCAGCTTGAACGGCAACATGGCGCTGATCAATGTGCAATGGCTTGTCCGCCAGCAGATGAACGGTACTGATCAGGCGTTCCCGGAAACCGCCTTCGCAATAATGAAAGTAAAACTGCCACATGCGGTAAAACTGCTGATCCAGCCCAATCTGCTTGAGTTCATGCTGTGCCGCCTGCAAACGCTCCGACCAGTGCCGCAGGGTCAGGGCATAATCGAGGCCAATATCATGCAAGGCAGTGATTTTCATATCCGTGTGCCGGGCGATGCTTTGGCTCATGACCGTGATTGAGGGCAGGAAACCGCCGGGGAAGATATAACGCTGGATAAAGTCGGCCTGCTTGCGGTAGCGGTCATAACGCTGGTCAGCAATGGTAATCGCCTGAATCAATAGCTTGCCATTAGGCTTGAGCAGGCGGTTGCAGGTCGCGAAAAAGGTCGGCAGGTGACTGTGACCGACGGCCTCAATCATCTCAATCGACACCAGCTTGTCGTATTGCCCGCTTAAGTCGCGGTAATCCTGTTTCAGCAGGGTGATTTTATCGGTGAGGCCGCGTTGTTTAACCGCCTGTTCTGCCCAGGCGTGCTGCTCTTCAGAGATCGTGGTGGTAGTGACATGCACGCCGTAATGGGTGGCCGCATGAATGGCAAAACCGCCCCAGCCGGTGCCAATTTCTATCACCTGCTCACCGGGCTGCAGATTAAGACGCTGACAGATCGCGTCCAGTTTGTACGTTTGTGCGCTTTGCAGGTCGGTGTCTTTTTGCGGGAACATGGCGCTGGAATACATCATGCTCGGGTCAAGAAACAGGCGGTAAAAATCATTACCGAGGTCATAGTGCGCGGCGATATTTTTCTTCGAGCCACGGCGCGTATTGGCCTTGAACAAATGCATGACCCGGTGCCCGAGTTGGGTCAGGCCGGAAAAGCCAAAGTCCAGCCGGTCGAGCAGGCTGCGGTTCCGCACCAGCAGGCGCACCACTTTACTCACATCCGGGCTGTCCCAGAGGCCGAGAAAATAACATTCACCCGCCGACAGTGTGCCACCACCCGTGAGGATGCGCGGGTAAACGGCTTCATCATGGATAATGACCTGCGCTTGCAAATCGCTGGACTCGTCACCAAAGGTATACGTTTCGCCCCGGTCTTCCAGGGTCAGGCAGCCATGTTGCAGCTGAGCCAACAGGCGCAGCAAGGTGGCTTTCGCCAGGGCTGGCCACCATTTGCCGGTTTCTGTACTCAAGGTGGCGCTGTGAAAGGATGGCATCAGGGCATCTCCTGTGATTGGGTGGTTTTGGGGATGTAAGGTACTTTTTTCAGATAAAGCTTCAGCGCCTGCCAGTAAATGGTCACCACGGTTTTAAGCGTCATCGCCGGTATTTGTGCCAGATTACGGGCAAGGCTGGTTTTGTTCAGCGGCTGTTTGTTTAATACCAGCGTGGCATCAAACAGTTTGCCTGCCGGGGTATGATTCTCGATGTGCAGGTGGAGCTTTTCGAGTAGTGCGCTGAAACGCCAGTGATAATCCATCTGCAAGTCCATGAAGGGCGAGACATGGAAGGCTTTCGCGCAGTTTGCTTGCTCCTCGGCATCAATCAGGTAGTAATGGCGCTCGTTCCAGGGCGTGTTGCTGACTTCGGCCAGCAAGTAGCGCAGCGTGCCCGCTATATCATGGCAATAGTAAAAATTCACCGGGCTGAAATACACGCCCAGACAGCGCACCTGACCCAGGAAAAACACTTTGCCCTGATGAATCTCGCCCCCCAAGGCAGCGACCTGTTGCCAGACATGATCGCGGGTTAGCTGGGCGTCGCAGTGTAAATAATCACTGGGACGAAAGCTTAAGAGTGCACGTTTACCCACTTTAAACCAGATGCCAAAATCCAGGCTATCCAGTTCATCCAGATCCAGCGCCAGCAGGAAAATGCGATAGCGAAAGCGGTGCAAACAGGGCTGATACCGGCAATGGCCGACGCTGCCTGCATAGAGGGCGCTGTTCATACGCTGACCCCGAAGCGGGCACAGACATCCAGCGCACTGCTGACCCCGTCTTCATGAAAGCCGTTATACCAGTAGGCACCGCAAAAATGCGTGCGCTCCACGCCGCAAATGAGCTTGCGACCCTGCTGGGCGGCGACCATGCGGGTGCTGAACACCGGGTGGCTATAGCGATAAGTACCGAGTATTTTGGTCGGGTCAATCGCTTGGCTATTGTTCAGGGTGACACAAAACGGCGGGGCATCCTTGGGCAGGTTTTGCAGGATATTCATGCTGTAGGTCACGGATGCCGGGCGGCTGTGCTCACCGCTTAAGTGATAATTCCAGCTGGCGCGTGCCTTGTGCAGCGCAGGTAGCAGGCGTTCGTCATGGTGCAAGACTACCTCATTGTCCCGGTAGGGAATCGCGCCGAGGATGGCCTGTTCTTTGGTGCTGGGTTGCTCCAGCAAGCTGAGCGCCTGATCACTGTGGCAGGCAAAAATCACCTGATCAAATGTTTGCCGCTGGCCATTCGCCAGTTCCAGTTCAACCTGCTCAGGCGTGCGCCGCACCCTGCGTACCGGGCTGGAGAGATGGATATGCTCAGCAAAGCCTTGCGTCAGGTAGGGGATGTAAGCTTTGGAGCCGCCTTGAATCGTATACCACTGCGGGCGGTCGTTGACATTGAGCAGGCCGTGGTTATTGAAGAATTGCACAAAAAAGGGCAAGGGAAATTCTTTAATCTCCCCCAGACTGGCCGACCAGATCGCCGCACCCATCGGCAGGATGTAATTCTCGGCGAAGTGTGCACTGAATTTTTCTTTAGCGAGTAACTCACCGACGGTTTGGGTGACATCCATCCCGGTAGTAACCAACTGTTTACAATGCTTGTTAAAGCGCAGTATTTCGGCCAGCAAACGGTAAAAAGACGGGCTTAACAGGTTACGCTTTTGCGCGAACAGGGTCGCCAGCGAATGGCCGTTATACACCAGCCCACTGCGTTCGTTAGTGACACTAAAACTCATTTCCGACGGCTGGTATGGCACGCCCAACTGATCCAGTAGCCCCTGAAAACGCGGGTAGGTGCGGTCATTGAAAACGATAAACCCCGTGTCAATCGCCCATCGTTTTCCAGCAAGTTGTACGTCGATGGTGGCGGTATGCCCGCCGAGGTAAGCATTCGCTTCAAACAGCTGAATGTCGTGTTGGGGTGCCAGTAAATGCCCGCAGGTCAGGCCGGAAATACCGGAACCGATGATGGCGATTTTACTCATGATTTCACCATTTTTAAGGCCAGATAATGCTGTAGGGTGTTGGGCAACTTGCCTAGTAAGGCGAGTAAAGTGGTAAACAGGCGCGGAATGGCGATGTGTTGCTGGCGCTTGGCCAGCCCGGCGCGAATAGCGGTGGATGCATCCGTCACCGTGATTTTCATCGGCATGGCAAAATCATTTTTAGCCGTGAGTGGCGTTTCCACAAAACCGGGGCTGATCAGGCTGACCGCGATTTGTTGGGGGTGCAAATCGACGGCGAGTGTTTGAGCCAGATAGGCAATGGCGGCTTTACTGGCACCATACGCTTCGGCACGCGGGAAGGGGAAAAAGCTGGCGCTGGAGCCCATCAAGGCCAGTTGGCCACCGGCTGGAATATGCCGGGTGAACGCCTCCAGACAATACGCAGTACCGAGGACATTGCTGCGCATGACCCGTTCCAGCAGGCTGCTGTCGAACTGGCGGGCATCGTCAATGTATTCACAAGTGCCTGCGTTCAGGATGACCAGATCCAGCGGCTGGGTGATCGTTTTGCCCACGGCCAGTACTTGTTGCTGGTCAGTGATGTCAAAAGCAAGCGTATCGATCCGGTCACTCCTTTGCTGCAAGGCCTGCAGCTTGTCGGTATTGCGGCCACAAGCCAGCACCTGCCAGTCAGCTGCTGCGTAGTCCAGTGCCAGCTGTTGGCCAATCCCGGAGGTGGCACCCGTGATCAGGACAGTTTTCATGCTACGGCTCGCTTTTTGATGAAACGAATCGCGCTACCCAGCAGGGGTAGGTGTTCATAGAGCATCTGCCCCATGTCGGCATAGTCACGGTGGTAAGTCACTTTGTCGGTGAATTTCAGGTGCGTCACACCCTCAACCACGATCTCTTTTTGCCCGGCTAACCGCCGGTGGGCATAGCGCATTGTCCAGTTGAGGAAGGCGCTATGTTCATCGTGTTGCACCGCATTGATCACGAACCGGCAGTAAAGAAGATGGGTATACAGTGATTCGAAGTAAGCGAGCAGGGCAGGTAGCCCGTGCGTCTCATGCAGCGCATCGCGAAATATAACCTCATCACTGTAAATAGCCTGCAATGGCTGCAAGTTATCCGTGCCCAGTGTCTGGTAGGTGTCGATGAAATTTTGTAGTGCCAACGGGCGCATGCTGCAAGCTCCTTTCGAGCGGAAAGCGGTTCGATGGCACCCAAGTTAGCAAAGGCAATGTCAAGGCAACGTGAAAGCGTTAAGCTAAGCTGATTATTTCAGATTTATTTCCAATAGGGTGCGCCATGCAATCCACCGGTATCTATCAAAAACTGATCCGAGTCTTTGTGCTGCAAATGCTGTTCATCAGTTTGATTACTGCCTTGGGGGTCTATGCGGCGGCGATTATTGTCGAACAGGTGATGATCCGTACCGCGCTGGAAAGTGAGGCTAAACATTATTGGGCGTTACAGGCCGAGAATGGCGCTTATCCCACCCCGAACACCTATAACTTGCGCGGTTATCTGGCACGAGCCGGGGACATGCGGGACGTGCCCGCCGTGTTGCATGCGGTGCAGCCGGGTTTCGGGCGGGTGCAGATGGACGATCATCAGCCAATTGTGTATGTGGAAGATCGTCAGGCTGAGCGCTTGTACCTGATTTTTGATGAGCAAAGTGTCGGCAAGCTCTCGTTTTATTTTGGCGTGGTACCGCTAAGTATCGCGTTGATGGTGATTTATGCCTCCGCCTGGCTGGCCTACCGGCTGTCGCGGCGTACCCTGTCACCACTGGTATCACTGGCACAAACCATGCGCCGTTTTGATCTGGGCAAACATGCGCTGGATTCACTGCATCTGGATGATTTTACCCGTCCGGGGGTGGATGACGAAGTGCGGGCGCTGGCGGAGTCATTACAGGAATTTACCGCCCGCCTGAGAAAACAGTTGCAGCGCGAACGTGAGTTTACCCGTGATGTCAGCCATGAACTGCGCACCCCACTGGCGGTGATCCGTGGCTCGCTGGAGGTGCTGGCCAAGCAAAAGACCTTGATGCCACTCCAGCAACGGGCGCTCGACCGCATGCAGACCACCTCACGCGATATGCTGTCGCTGATTGAAACCCTGTTACTGCTGGCGCGCGAGCAGGATAAACAGGTGAGCCAGCATGAACCAATTGCAGTGAATGACCTGGTCAGGTTGCTGCTGGAACAGGTCGCTGCCACACATAATGCCGACCAGCATGTCAGCCTGCAGATGCGGGAAGAACAGGTGCTAAATGTAGCTGCACCGCCGCAAGCACTGGGTATTGTCATTGGCAACCTGCTGCGCAATGCCTGCAACTACACCCCCGGTGGCAGCGTGGTGGTAACGGTCGGGCAACGGGGGGTGACCGTGAGTGATACCGGCAGCGGGATTGCGCCGGGCGAACTGGCGCGGGTACAACAACCGTTTGAACGGATGAATGAAGAAGCACAAGGTTATGGTTTGGGGCTGGATATTGTCCGGCGTCTGTGCGAACGCTTTGGCTGGACGCTGGTGATCACGAGTGATCAGGGGCAGGGGACGCGGGTGAGGGTTGATTTTATTTGATGTTTGGGCATTAATTGACCATAACTTCCATGGCCCAAGCATGATGAGGCAGACGGCTGATCTGTGCTAAACTGCCAACCTCAGCACGATCAGTGGCAACCCTATGAACCTGAAAATCCCCTACGGCGAAAGTAACTTCAAAAAAGTCATCAGTGAGGGTTTTGTCTACATCGACAAGACTGCTTACATCCCGCTGCTGGAGGCGACAGGCAGCCACCT
Source organism: uncultured Thiothrix sp. (assembly GCA_964293125.1). GTDB lineage: Bacteria > Pseudomonadota > Gammaproteobacteria > Thiotrichales > Thiotrichaceae > Thiolinea. Next base: position 8,980 of record CAXYXY010000063.1, read on the forward strand.
GTTCCTGCTGCGCCCGCGCCGTTTCGGCAAAAGTCTGTTCCTGTCCATGCTGGAGCATTACTACG
>CAXYXY010000064.1:0-9042 GCA_964293125.1 uncultured Thiothrix sp.
AGTATTAGTTTTTTTGATGGGACTTTAGGTCGGTATTTTTAAATAATGTCTAATGAATAATTTTTTAAACATAACACCGTTCCTTTAGTGAGGAATATCACCATTCGAAGATTATCAAACCTATTCTTCTATCATAACAACGGCTTATCTGGTTGGAAATTGCACTAAAGACGTATGCTTACCACTAAAGTTGTAAGCATACGTCTTTAAATTTGTATTGTATTTTTGCCATAAGGAGGTATAAGGAGGTATAAGGATATGGGCAAGCCACTGATAGTACTAAAGATTATTTCTTTTAATATTAAAATGGATAGCTAAACTACGCAGGTTGATTCACGAATCAGTTTTTGCGGTAAATACGTACAAAATCGAGCTGGCGATACATACCGACCAGGGTTACCATCACGCCCACAAAACACTCAGCACAGGAGACTATATGACAATCAAGGCCATTTTATGGGACATGGACGGCACACTGGTCAACAGTGAACCAGCGCATGGCTGGGCTTTTGATGATGCACTGCTCGAACTGGGCTTAACCGTACCCCTCGGTACGCACGACGCCCTGCTGGGCTCCAGTATGTGGGGCGTCTACCGCCAGCTGGTTGAAGTCACGGGCGCAAACCTCACGCTGGAACAATGGCGGGATACCAAATGGAAGCACTACCAGTGCCATGCAGCGGGCATTCTTCCCCTGCCGGGCATGCGGACACTGGTTAAGCAACTGCATGCTCGTAACATCCCGATGGCAGTGGTTTCTAATTCAATTCGCGCCGAAGTTGATTTGAACCTGCAAGTGACCGGGCTGGAGCGCTATTTTCCGCTCACGGTCAGCAGCAATGATGTCGCTCAAGGTAAGCCCGCGCCGGACTGTTATCTGGCCGCCGCACAGCAACTGGGAATCCAACCCGCTGACTGTCTGGTCATCGAAGACAGTGTAACCGGTGCTACTGCCGGGCTTGCGGCGGGTATGACAACCGTGTTTCACCCGGAGCACAACGAACTGGTGGTGCGCTGCCCGCAAGGTGCGGTGTTATTGTTGCCGGGAGAGGATGTGGGGGCTTTGCTGCACGATTATTTAGGTTATGTCCGCTAACAACCCCTTCTGATTGTCGAAGTGCTCTCCCACAGTACTCACCGCCAGGATAAAACCGAAAAACGTGCCGAATACCTTTCCATTCCCAGTGTGCAGGAATCATCACGTTTGAAGCGGTGAACGTCACCGTGGAAGATCCGTTTGATTTAGGCGTATACGAGGGTATCGAACACGGGCGCTGCAAACTGAGCCTGATCAACACCATGAGCCGCCCCCCGCAAAACCCAGGCCGAATGCTTCATCGCATTTTTTGAGCACCACCACGACCTCACCACACTGGAAAGCCGCCTGAACATAGCCTGATTCCTCACTGTCCACCCAGCCCAGTACCCATCCAGCAACAGACCGCACGGGTACTGGGTATTCTCGAGGACTACTACCCATTAAGACGATGATTACTCGATGAATGCAAGCTTGCCATACCCCAATAACAAGCCCATACTTCGCGCTTTTAATTTTTAACCCTTTGGTTGGGTAGTGCCAATTAAACCATGAAACCACAAACACATCCGCAGCCACTGGAGCGTTTTAAGTATGCTTCCCTTTTCAGCCATGCTGATGCTGCCTACCTCACAGGCCTGCAACAACAATTCCGTGACGACCCTGAGTCTGTCCCCAGCGAATGGGCTAACTTCCTGTTGGGATTTGAGATCGCAGAGTCATTATCAGATGGCCTGACACAAAACGGTCTAGCAACCGGCCCCCATCAAGTGGATGGAAAAGCGGATGGGCAGAACATCGCCCTGCAACACCTGCATGGCAAGCCATTGACCCAGGCGCAATATTCCATTTCCCAGGCACGTCGTCTGGTGACTTTGTACCGGTTAGTGGGGCATTTGGCTGCTCAAATTGACCCGCTCAATTTAACCCACCGCAGTTTGCCGGAGGAATTAAACCCGGAAAAATACGGTTTAACCGAAGACGATCTGGACATACCCCTTTTGGTCAAATCCATTGATCCGAATCAGGCATTCCCGCTCTCGGAAATTATTGGCATCCTGCAGAATGTTTATTGCGGCCACATTGGTACAGAGTTCTTTCATATTTCCAGCACAGAAAAACGTGCCTGGTTGAAACGCCAGCTGGAATCGACCGGTGGCCACTGGACAGAGACGCTGGACGCTGAGGAGCGCCGCCAAATCCTTAGCCACTTGATTGCGGCGGAAGATTTTGAGCGCTACTTGCATCGCCGCTATGTCGGGCAAAAGCGCTTTTCCCTGGAAGGGGGGGAATCGCTGATCCCATTGCTGGATTGCCTGATCCAAAACGGTGGCGAGCAAGGTATTTCGGATATGGTGCTGGGTATGGCGCACCGGGGACGCCTGAATGTACTGGTGAATATTCTGGGAAAATCACCGAAAGACCTGTTCTTTGAGTTTGAGGACAAGGTGAATTTTGGGGGTAAAAAAGGCTCCGGTGACGTTAAATACCACCAGGGTTTTTATTCCGACATCCAGACAGATGGTGGACGTGTTCATCTCGCATTGGCCTTTAACCCCTCACATCTGGAAATTGTGGCCCCGGTGGTCGAAGGCGGAGTACGCGCCCGCCAGGATCGCTACCAGCGTAGCGGTAAAAACCGTGTACTGCCGATCATCATTCATGGCGACGCGGCTTTCATCGGCCAGGGTGTGACCGCAGAAACCCTGAACCTCGCACAAACGGAGGATTTTGGCACAGGGGGCACCATCCACATTGTTGTCAATAATCAGGTCGGCTTTACCACCAGCAGCCGTCTTGGCCTGTCACGCTCCAGCCTGTATTGCACAGAAGTCGCCAAAATGATCCAGGCACCGATTTTTCATGTGAATGGCGATGACCCGGATGCACTGATTTTTGTCACCAAACTGGCGCTGGAATACCGCATGCGCTTTAACGATGATGTGGTCATCGATATGGTCTGTTACCGGCGGCACGGGCATAACGAATCAGATGAACCCATGATGACCCAGCCGCAGATGTATCAGCTGATCAAACAGCATCCCGGCATCCGGGAGTTATATGCTGACAAGCTGGTGGCAGAAGGCGTGTTAAGACGGGAAGATGTGGACGAGCTGACCACCCAGTACCGCCACTCTCTGGAGAAAGGCCGGGTGGTGGTGCGCGAATTCCTGACGGGCTCCCGTACTGGATATGGCGAAGACCGGCAGCGTTTCCTCTCCGCCGCTATGCCGGACAAATCCGTCCATACCGCCGTGTCGGGTGCCACCCTGCAGAAGCTGGGTCAAAAGCTGCTGCAATTGCCTGCAGATTTGGTCTTGCAAAGAAGCGTAGCACGTTTACAGGATGAGCGCCGCAAAATGCTGGCGGGTGAAGTGCTGCTGGATTGGGGTATGGCAGAGACTCTGGCCTACGCTACCCTGATCCGTGATGGCATGGGCGTTCGCTTGTCGGGGCAGGATTCCGGGCGCGGCACTTTTGCCCATCGGCATGCCATTCTGCATGACCAGGATCAGAACCGTAGCCACGTTCCGTTGCAGCATCTGTTTATCAACCAACCCAAATTTACGGTGATCAACTCGCTGCTGTCTGAATTAGCCGTGTTGGGCTTTGAATACGGTTACGCGACCTCCAGTTCCGATACCCTGGTGATTTGGGAGGCTCAGTTTGGCGACTTTGCCAACTGTGCTCAAGTGGTGATTGATCAGTTTATTTCCAGTGGTTTGCAAAAATGGGGACGCATCTGCCAGTTGACCCTGTTCTTGCCACATGGCTTTGAAGGACAAGGCCCGGAGCACTCTTCAGCCCGCCTCGAACGCTTTCTGCAATTGTGTGCCCAACTCAATATGCGAGTGTGGGTGCCCACCACGCCGGCGCAATTATTTCATTTGTTGCGCGACCAAATGTTGCGCGATTTCCGACGCCCTTTAATCGTGATGATGCCGAAAAGCCTGTTACGCCACCCACTCTCCAAGTCCAGTCTGGAAGAATTGAGTACGGGAACCTTGCAGGTTTGCATCCCGGAACAGGATAACCTGGACTCCGCTAAAGTCCGGCGCGTCGTCATGTGTTACGGCAAGGTTTACTACGACCTGTTAAAAGCGCGGCGTGAGCGCCAGGTGGATGACATCGCGATAGTACGGGTGGAACAACTTTATCCTTTCCCGCGTGGAAATTTGGCAGATGTTTTAGCCAGTTATCCGGGCATGACAGAAATCGTCTGGTGCCAGGAAGAGCCGCGCAACCAGGGAGCCTGGTATCAAATCCAACATCACCTGTGGGTGTTAATCAACGGGCAAAAACGCCAACTCGGTTATGCCGGACGGGATGCCTCCGCCTCACCGGCCTGTGGTTCATCCACCTTGCATGCACAGCAGCAGCAACAATTGGTAGACACCGCGTTATCGGCAGACAAGGTGCAGGACGAAGGCGGGCGATTGGAGTGGTAGGATCTCCTGGAACTGCTGAGCTGTTATGTGCAAAAGTACTTCTCTACCATCATCATGGAATTTGGTAAAATGCAGGCATCTGAATTCCAGAAGGCAAATATTATGGGCAAGTTAACATGCGTGGAAATTTGTGCGGGTGCCGGAGGACAAGCCCTCGGTCTTGAAAGGGCAGGATTTGAGCCAGAAGCACTTATTGAGATCGAAACACCATGCTGCAATACACTCAGAACTAACCGTCCCCATTGGAACGTAATAGAAGGAGATGTTAAAGAGTTTAATGGTTCAGCATTTTATGGAGTTGATTTGCTGGCAGGCGGTGTACCCTGCCCGCCATTTTCTAAAGCCGGGAAACAGTTAGGAAAAAATGATGAGCGTGATTTGTTCCCAGAAGCATTGCGCTTAGTTGATGAAATAAAGCCAAAGGCTGTCATGCTGGAAAACGTAAGAGGTTTTTTAGATGCCGTCTTTGAGGATTATCGACTCAATCTTAAACGGCAATTGCAAAAATTGGGTTATGTTGCTGAATGGAGACTGTTGAATGCTTCGGATTTTGGCGTTTCTCAACTACGCCCAAGAGTTGTGATCATCGCGGTAAAAAAGGAGTTGTCTGATTCATTCCATTGGCCAGAAACCAATCATCAGAATCCAAAAACAGTGGGTGAGCTTCTCAAGGGGCAAATGGCCGCTAATGGCTGGAAAGGCGTTGATCGTTGGGTGAAACAAGCAGATGACATAGCGCCCACTATTGTAGGTGGCTCTAAAAAACATGGAGGGCCTGATTTAGGCCCTACACGAGCCAAGAAAGCTTGGGCTACTTTAGGGGTGGATGGAATGGGTATAGCAAATGCGCCCCCTGAGAAAGATTTTGTTGGTATGCCGAAGCTTACGGTTGAAATGGTAGCCAGAATTCAAGGGTTCCCTGAAAGTTGGTGCTTTACAGGCAAAAAAACGCCTGCTTATAGGCAAGTGGGTAATGCCTTTCCGCCTCCTGTAGCTCATGCAGTAGCAAATAACCTATATAAAGCAATAACAAATAGAAAACCAGTTCAAGTGGCAGGTCAAAAATAGTGGAAAAAAAGATCGGCGCAAGATCGAAACTGAGAGAGCATTTTCTTGCAAATATTAACCGCGTTATGGATTCTGACGAGCTTAGGAAAGTGGCAGGAGGCATTACTGAATGGGCTCGTCGTGTCAGAGAGCTGCGCCCTGAAGAGGGTTACCAAATTCAAACCCATAATGACCGTAGTGATCTAAAACCTGGGCAATATCTATTAGAAAACCCCAAACCCCAACCTGCATTTGAAAGAGCAATATCTAAAGAAACCAGAGCGTTCGTGTTTGATAGAAACGGTTTTACCTGTCAAATGTGCGGAGCAGTAGCCGGCGAACTACACCCATATGACCCATCAAGAAAAACACGTTCCGAGTGGCTGGATTAAAAGGTGACCTTTTCCCCAGCCATGGGTAATATCAAGCCTCCCCCCAAAGACTTGGAGTACCCGATGCCAACCCTTCAATTTCGCGGTGACGATGCCGCTGTGATGCAAGCCCTGCCCGACCAACTCCTGCACGACCTGCAACAGGCCGGGCTGGCCGATGATTTTGCCATTGGGCAAATCACCACCGTGACAGACACCCACCTGCGGGGTGATCCGGTGACATGGATGACCATTGCGCTCGCGGCAGCGGGTGCCGGTGGTGCCTTGTCTACGCTGCTGGGCAAAGAGGGTGTCCTGGTTTCTCTTGCCAGAGTGCTGGAAAAATACGTGGATGGGCGGCAGGTCGAGGTCATTATCCAAACCGGCAAGGACAAGAAGATTCAGGTCAAAGGCCCGGTAGGTGAGATCAAGGCCATTCTGCAGCAAGTTCAGGACTAAACTACCAACAAGGTATCCGCCATGCAGCATTACACGCTTGAATTATTCCGCAAAGACGACACCCGCTTTGAGCTACGCATCATTGATGGCAACCGTTTATGTGCTACACACTGGGTCGGGCAGGATGAGGTGGATAGCTTGCTGACGCTGGCAGCGGCAGATTATCGGGTGATGGCTCCTGATCTGGTGCAGCGCGGACAGCAGTTATTCGACTGGATCGACCGGTACAGTGGCGGCTGGTTGCGCAGCGTTCGCCAGCCGGCGCAAGGACTGGGGCTGACGCTGGATGTGCGTGCGGCTGGCTTGCGGCATTTGCCGTGGGAATTGCTACATGATGGGGCGAATTTCCTGTGCGCTGACCCGTTCCAGTGGTTTACGCCGTTGCGCCGCGTGACTCCCCCTGATCGTAAGCATGACTGGCAGCCGCAACAGCGTCAGCTTGGGGTGCTGTTCATGGCGAGTTCGCCGGAGGATGTGCAGCCGGTGCTGGATTTCGAGGCGGAGGAGTCCGGTATCCTGCAAGCGACAGCACGCAAGCCGCTGGATTTGCAGGTGGAAGAAAGCGGCTCCTTGCAAGGTTTGGCAGAGCGCCTGACGGAGCGTGCCGATAGCCCGGATGTGATTCACGTCAGCGGTCATGCTGACATCGACAAGGCCAGCGGTCAGCCGGTGTTTTTGTTGGAAGATGAAGTGGGTTTGTGCGCCCCGGCTACCCCGGCGGAACTGGCGCGTACTTTGCGGGATGCCAACAGTGCGCCGCGTGTGGTGTTCCTGTCCGGTTGCCGTACCGGGGAGTCCAGCCAACCAGACGATATGTTGTCGTTCAGCGAACAAGTGGTGACGGCGGGTGTGCCGGTGGTGCTGGGCTGGGCATTGCCGGTGGGTGACGTGGCGGCTTCGCAGGCGGCAGCGGCCTTGTATGACAAGCTGGCGACGGGCTTTGACATTGCCGAGGCGGTGGCGCTGGCACGGCAGGCATTGCTGGAAAACCATTTCCCCTACTGGCATTTGCTGCGCTGTTATGTGGATGGCTCGGCGCTGCATCCGCTGGTCACGAAAGGCAAGCTGCGGGTACGTCTGCACGATACCCCGCAACAGTTTCTGGATGCGGGTGGGCGGGTGCCAGTGTGTGCGCGGACGGCCTTCATCGGGCGGCGGCGCTTGTTGCAACGCAGTTTGCGCAGCTTGCGGGCGTGGCAGGGGGATGAGGCGTATGCCGAAGGCATCCTGCTATACGGCATGGGCGGTTTGGGCAAAAGCAGCACGGCGGCGCGGCTGATTGACCGTTTGCGTAATAGTCACGAGGCGGTGGTGTGTTACGGGGGCTTGGATGAAACCGTGCTGGTCGCCGCACTCGGCAAGGCATTGCCCAAAGCGCAAAGCCTGCTGAACGATGCCCGGCAAACGCTGGAACAACGCCTGCGTGAATTGTTCGAGCCGGAAGATAACCTGCTGTGTGCCAAGCCGCTGTTGCTGGTGTTCGACGATTTCGAGCAAAACATCCCGCTGGCACGGCGCAAGCTGGGGCAGGCGGATTACCACCCGGCGAGTCTGGCGGTGCTGCATACCGTGTTGCAGGCGATCCACGACAGCCAGAGCGACACGCGGGTGATTGTCACCAGCCGCTTTGCTGTGCCCGTGCCGCGCCCTTGCCGCTTGCATAGCGAGAACCCGCAAACCCTGCACGCTGCTGACCTGAAGAAAAAGCTGGCGCAACTGCCGGGTTTGCAGCCAGTTGCCCATGGCGGCGGGCAGGATCAGGATGAGGAAAACGCCTTGCGGCAACGGGCGGTGGAGGTGGCGGCAGGCAATCCGCGTTTGCTGGAATGGCTGGATGGGGTGTTGCAAGAGCGCAGCCTGCCGGTCAGTGCCTTGCTCGACAAGCTGGAACAGGAAGAGGCGCGGTTCCGCGAAGAGGTGCTGATCAGCGAGTTGGTGGACGCGCAATCGCCCGCCGTGCGCCATGCACTGGCTTGTGCCGCGCTCTACCGCCTGCCCGTGGCGCTGGCCGCCATCGAAGCCCTGAACGACGACCCACACACCGCACAACACCTGCAAACCGCTGCCAAGGTCGGGCTGGTGGAAATTGTTCCCACTAACCACGGCATAACCCATTTCGTTTCGCCGCTGCTGGAAACGGTATTAGCGGAAGAACTCAGCGATGCCGACCGCCAGCCACTCGCCGCCAAAGCCAGCCAGCCAGCATTTATTCGAGGTAATGCCAGACAAGAGGTCGGAAGAATGGTCACAGGAAATCGTGCGGTTGGCAGTGCTGGGGCAGGAACAGGGCGTTGCGGTGGAAGTGGGCTACAAACTTGCCGCCAATATGCAATGGAATGACCGTTACCGCGAAGCTGAAAAACTGTGCCAACTGGTGCTGACGCTGGGCGAAGAGTTCAAGATATTGACCACGCTTGCCCGTGCAGAACAAAGTCTGGGGCGTAGCGAAACCCGTCAGCACTTTGAACGTGCCGTTGCCCTGTTGCCGGATTCGGATGAGGGGCTGGAAGATGCGGTGCTACGTGAAAAATCCGCCACACTGTTCAATTACGGCAACCTGCTAATCCAGCACGGCAGGGCAACAGAAGCATTGGCACTTTATCAGGAACAGGTTCTCCCCTTGCTTGAGAAGCTCGGCGATGTGCGCTCGAAAGCGGTGACGATGGGTCAGATCGCGGAC
>CAXYXY010000065.1:0-8575 GCA_964293125.1 uncultured Thiothrix sp.
ACCTTGCCAAGGTTGGGGTCGCGAGTTCGAATCTCGTTTCCCGCTCCAAAGTTTTCAAGTAAAGGCTGGGTGGCAGAGTGGTCATGCAGCGGATTGCAAATCCGTGTACGCCGGTTCGATTCCGACCCTAGCCTCCAACTTCGAGATAAGTCATTGCCGCCCGGATGGCGAAATTGGTAGACGCAAGGGACTTAAAATCCCTCGACTGGAAACGGTCGTGCCGGTTCGATCCCGGCTCTGGGCACCACTTACAGCGTAATGATCAAGAACTACCTGGCATCGGCTTTTCTCCAACGCCAAAACCAAAAATATACTCATGCTATAATCACTTCATCACCCCCTACGTGAAGCTGGCCATGATCAAATTTCCCTATGCCATCAGTGATTTTTGCGCCTTGCGCACTCAAGGGTATGTCTACCTTGACCGCACCACCGCCCTTTCTGATCTGGAGGATGCGGGTAAACAATTGGTGTTCCTGCGCCCACGCCGCTTCGGCAAGTCACTGTTGTTGTCGATGTTAGCCAACTATTACGACATCAACACGGCGGGGGAGTTTGATGCTCTGTTCGGTGATCTGGCGGTGGGCAGCAACCCTACGCTGGAACATAACCAGTACCTGATTCTGCGTTGGGATTTTTCCAAGGTATCGGCACAAGGTGATGTTGAGCAGATTAAAGCTCATCTGTTCAATCACCTCAACGAACGCATGACGGGGTTCGTGCAAAGCTACCAGACGCTGCTCAAGTTTCCCGTCCGCATCCATGATGACGATGCATTGGCTACGCTGGAGTCGCTGGGCAATGCCGTAAAAAACAGTGGTCACACCTTATATCTACTGATCGACGAATACGATAATTTCGCCAATAAAGTGCTGGTGCATGAGCCGCATAACCAGCAACGTTATTATGACTTGCTGGAAGGTGAAGGCATTGTCAAAACCCTGTTCAAGGTGATCAAGGGCAGTGCCTCGGAAGGTGCGATTGCACGCGTATTTATTACGGGGGTCTCGCCGCTGGTGTTGAGCGATGTCACCAGTGGTTACAACGTCGCCACCAGCATTTATCTGGACGAGGACTTTAATGGTTTGTGCGGGATTACCGAACCGGAATTGGCGGGTCTGGTTGATGCGGTGATCCAAGCGTGTGGCTTGCCCACGACCCAAGCCACTGAAGTGCTGGACACCCTGCGCCAATTTTACAACGGCTACCGCTTCTGTTCTGACATTAACTTGCCCACGGTGTATAACCCGACCTTGTGTTTTTATTTTTTGCGAGCTTATCAAAAGCGTTGCCGCCCACCGGAACAATTGCTGGATGGCAATCTGGCCATGGATGCCAGCCGTATCCGCTACATCGCCAACCTGCCGGGCGGGTCGAGCGTGCTTGGCAACATCCTGGATGAGCAGAACCCGGTATTGCTGCCTTATCTGGAAAACCAGTTCGGAGTGGAGCAACTGCACCGGTTGCAAACCGATGCGCGTTATATGGCATCGCTGTTGTACTTCTTTGGTGTATTGACCATCGGTGGCACTGCCGGAGGGTTGGACGAGCTGAAGCTGACGGTGCCTAACCGGGTCATTTATGCCCTGTATGTAGAGGCGTTGCGGGAAAAGGTATTGCCAGACCTCGCTGATCGCCGCCAAGTGGAAGGGCTGGCCAAGCAGTTCTACCAGACAGCGGAGTTGCAACCCTTGGTCGAATACCTCGAAGGCGGTTACTTTACCGCCTTCAATAACCGTGACTACCGTTGGGGCAATGAGCTGACCATCAAGACCGCGTTCATGAGCCTGCTGTTTGATGACAGCTACTACATCATGGATTCAGAAGCGGCACTCAAACGGCGTTACGCCGACTTGCTGATGATTATCCGCCCCGACATGCGCCGCCTGGACGCGCTCAAAGACATCGTGCTGGAGTTTAAATACCTGTCATTGGCGGATGTGGGGCTGACAGCGGAAGGGGTGCGCGGGCAAAGCCGTGCAGCCTTGCAGCAACTGCCAGCCGTGCAAACGGCTTTGCAGGCAGCCTTGCAACAATTGCGTGATTATCAGCAGGTGCTGGTGAAAAAGTACCGCGAGCCGCAGCGCTTGCACTGTTTGGCTGTGGTGGCGTTGGGGTTTGAGCGTTTGGTGTGGGAGCGCCTGTGCAAGGAAGACGGATTTGAAGAAAAATAGATTAAACCGTATATTTGCCTACCTTTATTTTCTTCTTGGTGACCGTCATGGAACAGTTCGGCGTCCTCAATTACTTCACTTATGTAGTCGGCACTATCCTGATTGTATTGTTGCCCGGCCCTAATTCCCTGTATGTATTGGCTTTATCCGCGCAACGTGGTGTCCGTGCCGGTTGGCTGGCGGCGTGTGGTGTATTTGTGGGTGATGCCATCCTGATGTTGTCGACAGCGGCGGGGGCAGTGACCTTGCTGACCCGACACCCCTTGCTGTTTAATATCGTGCAGTATGCGGGGGCAGCTTACCTGTTTTATATTGGTGTGCGCCTGATTCTGGGGGCGATTAAAACCTGGCCGCGCAACACCAGTCTGGAAGCGGTTATGGAACAGCCCATGACCGAGAAACTGTCAAAGAAATCACCCTTTTCCAAAGCGTTGCTGGTCAGTTTGCTCAATCCGAAGGCTATCCTGTTTTTCCTGTCCTTTTTTGTCCAGTTTGTCGATCCGGCTTATGCCAAACCGGCTATTCCGTTTCTGGTGCTGGCGGTGACTTTGCAGTTTTTTAGTGTATTTTATTTGGCGACGCTGATTTATGGGGGTAGTTATCTGGCGGAGTCATTCCGGCGGCGCAAGCGCCTGAGCGCGGCTTCGGCAGGTGGCACCGGGCTGGCATTTTTAGCCTTTGCAACCAAGCTGGCGACCGCTTCTGCGCTGGCGTGAGCGGCGTGCAAACAATGCTTATTAGCATTGCCTGATATATGTCAATGCGGTCTATGTTGCACTGCATGAAAATAGCAGGCATGAAAACCTTAAATGCACTCATCCTGTTTCTATCGTTATCGAGCACCAGTGTTTGGGCGATGGATACGAACACGGCCAAACCTGTACCTTCTGCTGAAACCTATTGTCCATGGGAAATGGTTGATTACAGTATTGATCGCCCCTTGTGTGGTTTAGCGGGGGATGCTTTGCAGGGGCAGAGGATTGTTGTGGACAGTGGCCGGGGCAACTGCCTTGCCTGTCATCAGCTGCCCATTGAGGGGGTGGAAGCTTACGGTACGATTGCACCCCCACTGGCGGGCATTGCCAAGCGGCTCAATACGGCACAACTACGCTTGCGGGTAGTGGATTCACGCAACCTGAATCCACTGTCGATCATGCCTGGTTATTACCGTGATCCTGCTTTGATCAACCGTCCCGCCCAGGACGCTATTGGCAAAACCTTTCTGCAGGCACAGGAAATTGAAGATGTAGTGGCTTATCTGGGGACGTTGAAGTGAATCGTTTAAATCATGTCAACTATTTCAAACCCCTGTTCTTGCTGGCGCTATGTATAAACTTGCTGGTGGCGTCCGGTACGGTGCTGGCAGAACGTACTGCCCAGTCAGGCTATGATTTCATCAAGCCGGAAACGCAGGCGATGCAGGACGATGAGGTCGAGAACCCCGGTTCGATCGCAGTGGATGAAGGGCAGGTTCTGTTTAATAAAACATCGGCCAATGGCCAATCCTGTGCCGCCTGTCACGGTGCGCAGGGTGAAAAGCTGTCTGCAAAAAGTCTGGCGCGTTACCCGGTATACGACAAAGAAACCGATCAACTGGTCAGGCTGCAAGATAAAATCAGCCAGTGCCGACAAGAAAAAAATGGCGAGATGCCGCTGCCTGCCAATAGCCATGAACTGATTGCCCTGGAAACATTTGTCCGCCACCTGGCAGTGGGTGAGCCGGTGAATGTACAGACGGATGGCAGGATGGAACCTCTTCTGCAAAAAGGTGAGGCTTTATATAAGGTGCGCTACGGGTTGATTGATATGTCGTGCGCGCATTGCCACGATGCGTATACCGGACAGATGATACGCGGGCAGAAAATCAGTCAGGGGCAGGCCAATGGTTTCCCCGCCTATCGACTGGACACTGGGCAGATGGCGAATCTGGATCAGCGTATTCAGCAGTGCATGAAGCTGATGCGTGCTGAACCCTTTGCGGCAGACTCGGATGAAATCAAACAACTGGGTGCCTATATCATGGCGCGCTCCAACGGTCTGCCGATTGAGACTCCTGCGGTTAGGTATTAGTGGGTATTAGTTGGGTATTTCTGCTGCGGGTCTATACGAGTCTATAATGGTGCATTGGCCATCACTGATGAGATGGTCGCCCTCAAGCTCACAGAGAGATGCCTGCTTATGTTCTGTACCCATCATTTTGTTACCTGCCAGCAACTGGAAATTCACTACACGGCCTGGGGGCAAGCGGATGCACCCGCACTGGTGCTCTGGCATGGTCTGACCCGTACCGGACGTGATTTTGATGAGCTGGCAGCGGCTTTGAGCACGGATCATTATGTGATCTGCCCGGATACGCCGGGGCGTGGTTTGTCACAATGGAGCCGTGACCCGGAGCAGCAATATGTCGTGCCATTTTATGCCCAACTGGCGCTGGATTTGCTGGATCAGCTGAATATCCGGCAGTGTGGCTGGGTGGGTACTTCGATGGGGGGGCTGATCGGCATGGTCGCTGCATTACTTGCGCCGGAACGAATCACGCGCATGGTCTTGAATGATGTCGGGCCGGAAGTGCCACTGGCCGCCGTTGAGCGCATTGCTGCTTATGTTGGGCAACAACCTGAGTTTGATACCCTGAAAGAGTTGGAAGCCTGGCAACGGCAACTGTATCTGCCTTTTGGCCCCAATACCGATGCATTCTGGCAACGCATGGCGATGACTTCGGTGCGCCGCAAGGACAGTGGCAAGCTGACCCTGCATTATGATCCGGCCATTGCCTTGCCGTTTCGGAACTTCAAGGGGGAAACCTTGTGGGAACACTGGCCAGCACTGGCTTGCCCGCTGCTGATCGTGCGTGGCGAGCATTCGGATGTGTTGTTACCCGAACATGCCGAGCGGATGCTGCGTGAGAACCCACAGGCACAGTTACAGATCATCGCCGGGGTAGCGCATGCACCGACCCTGGCGAATGCCGAGCAAATTGCGCGGGTGGCTGATTTTCTGCGTGCCTGACAAGCCGCCCGCACATCAACTAACAGGTACTACAGTTTCTTCACCCATGGCCCGGTCATGTTATGCAGTAACTGCCGACAGACGCGCACGTCATCTCCGATCAGGTTTTCGATAACGCTGCGGTCAATTTTTAGCAGATTACTGTCCGTTTGTGTGCAAGCGGTGAGGATGCGCGGCGTATCCGCCAGTACTTCCATTGCGCCGAATGAGTCCAGACGCGCCAGGCGCGCCAGATGCTGCAGGCCACTGTCATTGCTGGCCTGACGCTCGGTGACCACTGCACCGGTGATGATCAGCCAGACGGAATCCGCTTCATCACCGGCTCGATACAGGGTCGTGTTGGCCGGAAATTGCAAGGTACGCGCCTGATTGGCAAGGTAACGGTGCTGGGCGGCAGACAAGCCAGCAAACTGGTGTGCATGGCTGATTACTGCATACGGGTCTTTACTGCGCTGACAGTCGGATTGGCTTGCGGATTGGCGGGCTTGATCGGTTGTCGTCGGTGTTGCCAGTGTCGCCGCCTGTGGGGGTTCCGGGTATACCTGTAATAGCGGGCCGGTTTCAGAAAACTCCAGAACCTGATCAAACTCAGCCGGGTAGCTCACTTGGCTATTGATCCAGATCAGGGTGACATCGGGCAGCAGTTTGCGGATACGGGCGCGAACCGCCTGGCGTTCCTGTGGCTCCAGTGGGGCGAGTGCGTCATGGAAGATCAGAATATCCGGTTTTTTCATCAGTATCCGCGCCAGTGGAATGGAATGGATAGCATGAATCGGCAAGCGTGAGCCATTGATCCCGACCTGGGATTCATTGAATAACTGAATCAGTGCAGACCGAATGTCCAGCATGATGACCAGCTCATCCAATAACTGGTTCATGGTGCGCTCTGCATCCGGGTGGTTATGGTTGATACGCCCGAACAACAGGTTTTCTCGCACGCTCAGACGCGGGTGATGTTGGTCAACGTCGAAGGGCAATAAACAGCGGGCAAGGTCAGGTGGGGGGTTGACGGCGAAATCACGCCGCGCTTGTAACAGCAGGGTGCGGGTGCGTGCATCCAGTGGCGCAAAATGATGTTTTTCGGGGACTAACAGCAGGAAAAGTTTGGTCAGGTGCTTTTGCCAGTCCTGCTGGGAACGCTTGCTACGTCGCGCCTTGTTGGCTAAGCGGGAGATCCGGTCGAGTTCTTCTTCATCAGCCACCTGGAAGTCTTCCAGCAGCTGCGACGAGAGACCCGCCTGATGCGCTTTCAACAGTTCACGCACGATTAGCAAGCCGGTAGCTTCAACTCTTTCCTGAAGTTTCAGAGAGGTGAGAATGGCGTGCAAATACGGATGAGCCGCCAGATGATCGATATCCAGTGATGTATCGGTGCTGATGCCGAACAGGATATTTTCAGCCAGGCTGGAGTAAGGATTAAATACATCCGGGTCTAGCCCCGTGATCATCGATTCCAGCTGGCGTTCTACAATCAGGTGGCGTGCCAGCTTGCGTCCTTCCAGCAATTTTTCTGCCAGCTCCGGGTAGGCACTGGCTTCGAAAACCTCCAACAGACTGCGCCGGTAGATAATAGCGCTGCTGCCGATGGTTTCCAGCACCTGATAAGTCCAGTCGGCACTGTCACTCATGCCGGTACGCTGGAAGTCGCGCCAATCACCCATAAACCAGTCCGTGCTGTTACCGGCGGCGCGTGATTCTTTGTATTGTTTGACATCGGCCAGCACATCCCCCATTGGCTGCGGTGGGGTTTGTAACAGGCCATAATACGCATTGTCACTGATGGTGCCGGCAAAAATATGCGGGCTATGGCCTTGCAATGCCAGTCGTGCCCGGAGCAGAGATTGCGGAATGTCAGACAGTGGCTGGTCGCCAATGACCAGCCGACCGCTGGCCGGTGTTTCCAGACCCGACAGTAGTCGTGCCAGCTGGGTGCGGCGTACCGCAAAATTGCCCGTGATGGCAACACTGGTACCGGCCTTGATCTGGAAGTTGACCCCTGACAGAACACGTTCGCCACTGGGACTCACCCAGGAAAGGTTCTGGGCGACGATGTCCCCCTTAAGATGATCCTGGGCGGTGACCGGCTGAAAGGCTGCAATGGGTAACAGACCCTCGGGATTAAACAGTTCGTTGATCTGGCTGTACTTTAATTTGGCGTCTTCATGCAGCTGGTAGAAGTTGAGTAATTCTTTCCACGGCGAGGTCAGATCCTTATGGGCAGCCAGTGCGGCGACCAGTGCGCCCAGGGTCAGGCTACCCTTGATGACCAGATAGCCGCCAAACAGGTAAAACAGGAACGGGGTAATCTGGCCAATCGTATTGTTCAGGAATTTCATGAAGAATTTTTTCTTGAAAATCTCCAGTCGAATCCAGAACAAATCACCCAAATACTGTGAGTATTCCGCCAGTGTGCGCCGTTCAGTGCCTTGCAGGCGAATTTCTTCAGCCCCTGAAACCGTTTCAGCGAGGCTCGCAGACAGAAGTCTGACCTGACGCACCCGTTGCTTTTTAAGCTGGTTGATCTGCTTCTGCAGTTTGGGGATGACGTAGACCTGCAAGGGAATCAGCGCGACCGAGGTCAGGCCAAACACCCAGTCCTGCGCAAACATGAAAGCCAGAATCGTCAGCATGGTGCCACCCTGAAACAGCGGCAGCGCAATAGATTCACCAATATAGCCTGCCAGAGGCTCGGTTTCGGCGGTGACAGTGCTGATAATTTCGCCGGATGACAGGTGTGAAAAATGCCCGAGCGGGAAACGCAGCAAGTTGTCGATCAGTGAATAGCGCAGGCGGCGGATCATGCGCTCACCGATGATACCTTTATAGGTATTCACCTGCATTTTCAGCACGCCATTCAGCAGGATCAACAGCAGCAGGCCAATACACAGGCTGGCCAGAAAAGTAACGGAATCAAGCGGCTGGCCGAACAGAACCCGAGCCTTTTCCGGGTGGCTGATGGCTTCATTGATAATCCATTTTGGTAGCTCAAGGCTCATGTACAAGATGGGGAAAGACAGGAAAGTCAGTAAAACAACAATGATCTGTTGGCGGCGACTGTGACGCCAGATGTAGCTAAGCAGGTTTTTTTCCATGGAGTTCTTTATTATTTAGACGCCATGCAACTTTATCATTTCGGGTCTATGCTTGGGTAGGTGATTGCTGCAGAAATGTGCCCCGGCCTTTGGACTGTCGTTTTGGTACGTGACTATTGCTTATCCCCAGAGGTTATGAGTAAATAGAGAGAAGCTGGTGTTACACAGCGAGAGTCAAAATAAAGTTTATTTTCCAGCTATTTTCCAGCTATTTTCCAGCTATTTTCCAGCTATTTTCCAGCTATTTTCGTAACTTCTCATTATCGACAGGCAGCGGCTCTGATCATATCAGCCATAGGC
>CAXYXY010000066.1:0-8250 GCA_964293125.1 uncultured Thiothrix sp.
TACCCGGCGAAGGGTAGCAGGTTAAAGGAAGTTACACAGATTGGTTTACACTCTCGCCTGTAGTGCCAATTACAACGAAATAATCACCCGTAGTTCCTCGCCAAACTCAACCACCTCAACTGTTTTCCCTAGTTTCTCCATCTCCCGGTAAATCATCGGGAACCCCCGTCCCAAGCGGTCGATATAGCGTAAATTATCCATGAATTTCAGCAACACCGGATTCGAGGCATAAGAAACCCCCGAGCGTAATTTTTCCACTGTGACACTGTTCGGCAAGCGCCCCGGACTAATACACTCAATCCGGTCATCATAAATAAACAGGCGAATGCGTGATCCGGAAATTCCGTAGTTGCGGTGTACACAGGCATTCACCACCATTTCTCGCAGCACCCGATCGGGCGGCAAAGCCAGCGTATCAACCCGCTTGGTGCCTTCAATGGTCGAAGGCCGCACCAAATGGTTTTTCAGAATCGCTACCGCCGTATCTACCTGCTGCGGAAGAGTGCCAATAATTTCCTGCCGGTTAAACAGCTCAGAGGATGATTCGGTACCATTAAAATGCGCAAACATGATACTGGCCTGTGGCAGATAACGGCTGGCATTCACTCCAAACATCAACAAACCGCCCACTGTTGTCTCCCCTGATGCAGTCAGAATATCGGTATTAATCAGTAACTGTCTGCGTTCTGCTTCAGTTTCTTTGGAAAACTCAATTTCATAAGCTGCGAAGTACTTATCCAGTGCGGCCAGATTCAAATCATTGATCGTCGTTTTGGGCACGGCGACCTGATCATAATGAAACAGGCCGCTTTGCTGAAACATCCGCATCAACTCACCTTGGGTGGCGGTACGGTTGGTCGAGCCAATCCGGATCAGAAACTGGTTTTGCTGCGTTTGATAAGGTTTTTCCGGGCCTTTGGGGACTTCGATGTAAAGTACTGCCTGAGTGTCAACGAGCTGTTGTTCGACCCTTAAATCCAGCGCCGGAATCACATTGTTTCTGGCAATGTTACTGACCCATTCCTCATGGTTTTTGTCGTTGGACAAACCGCTGACAGTGCCATCATCCTCTACTCCTAACAAAATGACACCGCCTGAAGTGTTGGCGAAGGCCACCATCTCCTTGGCCAGTGAATTGGCATGTACTTGGGCAGATTTGAATTCCAGGGACTGGTTTTCACCCTGAGTGATCAGTGCTTGCAGGTCTGTTTTCATCGTTCGGGCACACTGTAGGTTTTGCAAATAAGTAGGATAATACCATTTACCGCGAACACCGCTCCCACTAAATCCTGATAAAACATTCATGCGCCTGCCTTGAATTCTCCGAATTAACCCTCATTTCTTTCTGGCGATTGACATGACGTGCCTTAGGGTGCGTGTGAACAGGATTTTGGAGACACGACATGAACCCGTCAGAAGAGAAAAACATGCAGGAAGAACCGATGGATGCGAGTGTGGCTGGCCAGGCTGCGCCGGTTCAGGACGAGCAGGCAACAGCACCTGAAGGCTATACCGATAGTGGTGCCAGTGTCGAAGTAGCGCAGTTGCAGAAGGAACTGGCCGAGGCGCAAGCCAAGGCTGAGGAAAACTGGGATCGCTCTTTGCGCTTGCAGGCAGAAATGGATAACCAGCGCCGCCGCCTTGAGAAGCAGATTGAAGATGCACACAAGTACTCTGTGCAGAAATTTGTCGAGAGTATTTTGCCGGTGGTCGATAGCCTGGAAATGGGCATGCAGGCCGATGGCGACCTGGAGAGTATCCGTGAGGGGATGGATTTGACCCTGAAACAGTTTGAATCAGTGATGGATAAATTCAAAATTGAAGCCATCAACCCCTTGGGCGAGCCGCTCAATCCGGAGCTGCATCAGGCGGTTGCCACCCAGGCGAGTGCCGAGCATGAGAACAATACCGTGATGGCAGTTATGCAGAAGGGGTACACCCTGAATGGCCGCACAGTGCGCCCGGCGATGGTCATGGTTTGCAAGAAATAAATGCGGGCTTATTGAAAAAAGTTGTTGTTTCAGCCATCACAATGCTTGAAAACGACTGAATAACCCCAACAAACAAGTTAATTGAATAGCATACGCTTAACAGATTTTTGGAGATAGAATTTATGGGTAAGATCATTGGTATTGACTTGGGCACCACCAACTCCTGCGTTGCAGTGATGGATGGCGACAAGCCGCGCGTTATTGAAAACTCTGAAGGTGATCGCACCACCCCGTCCGTGGTCGCGTTCATGGAAGAAGAAATTTTGGTGGGTCAGACCGCAAAGCGGCAGGCCGTCACTAACCCGGAAAACACCCTGTTTGCGGTCAAGCGTTTGATCGGTCGTCGTTTTGATGAAGACGCCGTGCAAAAAGACATCAAACTGGTGCCTTACAAAATCATCAAGGCTGAAAATGGTGATGCGTGGGTAGAAGCACGCGGCAAGAAAATGGCTCCGCCAGAAATTTCCGCCCGTGTTCTGCAGAAAATGAAAAAAACGGCTGAAGATTATCTGGGTGAGCCAGTCACTGAAGCGGTTATTACGGTGCCAGCTTACTTCAATGACTCGCAGCGGCAGGCCACCAAAGACGCAGGCAAAATTGCCGGTCTGGAAGTGAAGCGGATCATCAATGAGCCGACGGCGGCGGCGCTGGCGTATGGCATGGACAAGTCCAAGGGCGACAGCAAGATCGTGGTTTATGACCTCGGTGGCGGTACCTTCGACGTTTCCATCATTGAAATCGCGGACGTTGACGGTGAAATGCAGTTCGAAGTACTCGCGACCAATGGGGATACTTTCCTCGGTGGTGAAGACTTTGACAATCGCCTGATCGACTATCTGGTGGATGAGTTCCGTAAATCGGCGGGTGTCGATCTGAAGTCTGATCCCCTGGCGTTGCAGCGTCTGAAAGAATCAGCCGAGAAGGCCAAGATCGAGCTGTCTACCAGCCAGCAAACCGATGTGAACCTGCCGTATATTACGGCAGATGCCAGCGGCCCCAAGCACATGAACATCAAGGTGACGCGTGCCAAGCTGGAATCACTGGTCGATGACCTGATTACCCGTACCATTGGCCCTTGCAAAATTGCGCTGAAAGACGCGGGCATGAGTGCTGCTGACATTAATGATGTGATCATGGTCGGCGGTCAGACCCGGATGCCCAAAGTGCAGGAAGCGGTCAAGGACTTCTTCGGCAAGGAGCCACGTCGTGACGTGAACCCGGACGAAGCCGTGGCCGTCGGTGCTGCGATTCAGGGTGGCGTGTTGGGGGGTGGCGTGAAAGACGTACTGCTGCTCGACGTTACCCCGCTGTCACTGGGGATTGAAACCTTGGGCGGCGTGCTGACCAAGCTGATTCAGAAAAACACGACGATTCCGACCAAGGCCAATCAGGTGTTCTCGACGGCGGATGACAACCAGACGGCGGTGACTGTGCATGTGTTGCAGGGTGAGCGTGAGATGGCGCGTGACAACAAGTCACTCGGACGTTTCGACCTGCAGGATATTCCACCGGCACCGCGTGGTATGCCACAAATTGAAGTCACGCTGGACATCGATGCCAACGGTATCCTCAATGTGTCGGCCAAAGACAAGGCGACGGGCAAGCAGCAGTCCATCGTGATCAAGGCGTCTTCCGGTTTGTCGGATGATGAAGTGGAGCGGATGGTGCGTGATGCCGAGGCGCATGCTGAGGAAGACAAAAAGCAGCGTGAACTGGTCGATGCGCGTAACCAGGCGGACGGTTTGGTACACGCGACCGAGAAGTCAATGAAGGAATACGGTGACAAGGTGGAGCCAGCGGATCGTGGCAACCTTGAGTCGCTGTTGAGCGAAGTGCGCGCTGCGATCAAAGGCGATAATAAGGATGTTATCGAGCGTAAATCGGAAGCATTGGGCGAAGCCTCTGGCAAGCTGATGCAGAAAATGGCGGGCATGAATGCCGCCGGTGATGCGGATGCGGCGAGTGCGAGTGGCACTGCCGGTGGCAGCAAACCAGCCGATGATGACATCGTTGATGCCGAGTTTGAAGAAGTCGACGACGGCAAGAAGTAAGCCTGGCAGTGACTGACAGGTAATAGGTAACACGTAGGCGCGACGGGTTTTTAACTCCTCGCGCCTGCTTTTGTTTAAGAAAAGTGAGTTTGACCGGGGAAAACCGATATGTCCAAGCGGGATTATTACGAAGTCCTGGGTGTTCAAAAGAACGCCAGCGAAGCCGATTTGAAAACGGCTTTTCGCCGTCTTGCCATGAAACACCATCCGGATCGTAATCCGGGCGATGCCAGCGCGGAAGCCAAGTTCAAGGAAGGCAAAGAAGCCTACGAAATTCTGGGCGACCAAAGCAAGCGCGCGGCTTATGACCAGTTTGGCCATGCCGGTGTGGAACAAAATGGCATGGGTGGTGGGCGCGGTGGTGCGGGCGGTGCCGGTTTTGGTGATATTTTCGAAGATATTTTTGGCGACATCTTTGGTGGTGCGGGTGGCGCCCGGCGGGGCGGTGGCTCACGCGCTTATCGCGGCAGTGACCTGCAATATAATCTGGAGTTATCACTGGAAGATGCGGTGTTTGGCACTGAAGTCGATATTCGCGTGCCGTCGATGCAGACTTGCGGCGGCTGTTCTGGCACTGGCGCTAAAAAAGGTTCCCATCCGCAAGCCTGTCCGACCTGTCATGGTCAGGGGCAAGTGCGGATGCAACAGGGCTTTTTCTCCGTGCAGCAGGCCTGCCCGCAGTGTCATGGCAATGGCAAGGTCATTTCCGACCCCTGTGGCGAATGCCACGGTCAAGGGCGGATAGAAGAACAGAAAACCCTGGCTGTGCGGATTCCGATGGGCGTCGATACGGGTGATCGTATTCGCTTGTCCGGCGAGGGTGAGGCGGGTTTGAACGGTGGCCCGGCAGGTGATCTGTACGTACAGGTACATGTCAAGGAGCACGAGCTATTCACGCGTGATGGCGATAACCTGTATTGCAATGTACCGATCCGCTTTACGGCGGCGGCCTTGGGCGGCGAGCTGGAAGTACCCACTTTGGAAGGCAAGGTCACGCTGAAAATTCCACCGGAAACACAAACGGGCAAGAAATTCCGTTTGCGCAACAAAGGTGTTAAGTCGGTGCGTAGTGCCAGCATGGGTGATCTGGTGTGTACGGTGGTGGTGGAAACGCCGGTTAACCTGACACCACGGCAACGTGAACTGCTAAAAGAGCTGGATGATTCGATGGATGAAGGTGGCAAACGTCATAGCCCGAAAGAGCACGGCTGGCTGGACAAGGCGAAAGGTTTCTTCGATGATGTAAAGCATGACTTGTTTGGTACCGACAAGCACGAATAACAGCACATCAAAGACATCCAAGGAGCAGGTGAATGGCAGAGTTGACACGGGTTGCAATTGTGGGTGCGGCAGGACGGATGGGGAAAACCCTGATTGAGTCGTGCACGCAAATGGAAGGCTTGGTAGTGACGGTCGCGACCGAACACCCCCACAGTCCGCTTTTGCATGCGGATGCGGGCGCTGTTGCCGGGGTGGGCGAGAATGGTGTGCTGATTGCGCCTTCGCTGGAAGCAGCGGCCAATGATTTTGATGTATTGATTGATTTTACCCGCCCTGAACCCAGCTTGGAACATTTGGCCTGGTGTGTGGCGCACGGTAAAAAAATGGTGATTGGCACCACCGGGTTTGATGAGGCCGGTAAAGCGGCTATTCAATCTGCCTCCGAAACAGTCGGGATTGTCTTTGCTCCCAACATGAGTGTAGGCGTGAATCTCTGCCTGAAGCTGCTGGACATGGCGGCGCGGGTATTGGGCGACAGTGTGGATATTGAAGTGATTGAAGCGCACCATCGCCATAAAGTGGATGCGCCGTCCGGTACTGCTCTGCGGATGGGCGAAGTGCTGGCAAATGCACTCGGGCGTGATCTGAAAGAGTGCGCGGTCTATGGGCGCGAAGGCCTCACGGGCGAGCGTGACCGCAAGACGATTGGTTTTGAGACTATTCGTGCCGGTGATATTGTCGGTGAGCACACGGTGATGTTTGCCGATCTGGGTGAACGTATCGAGATCACGCACAAAGCCACCAGCCGCATGACGTTTGCTAATGGTGCGGTACGCGCAGCGCAGTGGCTAGGTAGCCGCGAAGCAGGTCTGTATGATATGCAGGATGTACTGGGCTTAAAATAGAAAGAGGTGCACGCCATGAAAACGACAACCGAGCAAACAACACCCGTTAGAATCTGGGATTTGCCTACACGGGTATTTCACTGGTCACTGGTCGCGGGGATGGCGTTTATGTGGGGCTCAGCCGAACTGGGCGGTCTGTGGATGGACTGGCACATGCAGGTAGGGCAGTTTATGCTGGCCTTGATTCTGTTCCGGATTATCTGGGGCTTTGTTGGCAGCGAAACCGCCCGCTTTTCCTTTTTCATCCGTTCCCCACTCAAAGCCATCCAACATCTTCAAGGTGAGTTGCGTTCCCCGGTGACTGAACCGGCCTATCATGCCGGGCATAATCCGGCGGGTGCCTGGATGGTGCTGGCCTTGCTGATGGGCTTGCTGGTACAAGCGGGGAGTGGTTTGTTTGTCACGGACGACATCATGGTTGAGGGGCCGCTGTACGGACTGGTGTCCGACTACGTGTCAGGCAAACTGACCAGTGTGCATCATTTATTGTTCAATATACTGCTGTTATTCGTCGTTATTCATGTCTTTGCTATCATTTTCTATAAAATCCGCAAACGGACTAACCTGCTCAAAGCGATGGTGCAGGGCGAGGCCGACTGGCCAGACGCCATGCCTGCTCCCAAACCCCTAAAGTTTGTCAGCCCCTGGTGGGGTCTGCTGGTATTTTTGGGCTGTTATGCCGGGGTGTATTTCGGGTTGAAGTGGTTGGCGGGGTAAGGTGCTTTCTCAAGTGTATTAAAAATGCCCGGCAAGATCTTGCCGGGCATTTTGCGTTGTTTTTAGGCGCTGCGTTATTGCAATAGGCGACTAATCTTTCTCACGGTACTGGTCATGGCACGCCTTGCAGGTTTGTGCCGTTTTACCAAACTGTGGCTTGATCTCTGCCATATCACCGGAGGCGGATGCCTTGACCAGATTGGCTGATTCGACCTTGAAGCTTTCCATTTTTTCTTTGAAATCATCCATATTCGTACCGATGTCAGCTTTGGCGTCTGTTTTTGCATCGGTTTGTCCGATATAGCTGCCATCCACAAAACCATTGATGGGGAAAGCGCTCAATGCTGCCAGTGCTTCGGCATTTTTGGTGAAGGCTTCGGCATCAAATTCCATCTCGCCTTTTACCATGGCGGCCATTGGGCCAAAATGGTGTTTGATCATGGTATAGGCAGACTGGCGGTATTCGACGGCAGCTTCTTCCGGAGTTTGTTTGGCCGCATAGGCGCTCATGGTGACCAAGGTGGTTACGATTGCGCCAGCGAGTAGGGAAGTGTGTTTCAGGGTGAGCATGAGCTAAGATTCCTAATGATAGTGTTAAAATATCACAATAATAAAACGCACTTTGAGGGTATCGTCAAGAGCATCGGCTGAAAAAGTGCTTGAAGCGGCCGGATTAAACATGAAAACCACGCCCGAATGCCGGACGTGGCCGCTTAAACAGGTGCATTAGCTATAGCACTGATCGTCCCTGATCCTGATGTGCAGCACTAATACACCCTTTGTGGGTTTAACCGGGAACCTTAGTGATGATAACGATGGTCATTCCGGTGGTGATTATGCGGGTTGCCGCGCCGCTCATGGCGGTGGTGACGGGGCGCAGGTCGCCAGTTGCGGTGGTTGTTGCGTACATGCCTGCGCATATGGCGATGCTGTGGGGCAACCACAACGCGGGGCTGTACATAATGATGCGGTTGGCCGATGGTTACCGTGTAGCTGACATGGCCACCAGGCCCCCAGCCAATACTGACACCATTGGCAGAAGCACCGGTGCTGACGAACATGGCGCTCGCCGCCAGGGCGCTTAAGAGTATTACTTTTAGTTTCATGATTTCACTCCTGATGTAGATAAGACAGTCTGTTGTTTTACAGGCCTCTAGTGACTGTCATGGCTTGCGAGGTTTGCCCCCGCACAGGGTTTGGGAAGAAACCCCGTATCATAAAGCTTAGGTGCAAACTGAGCATGAATCGTGGCTGAACTGTGCAAACAATGTGGAAGTTGTGTCGGGGTTTACCAATATTCGCGTAAAGCTCCGTCCTTCAGGTCGGGGATATAAGCGTCTTTAGCTAATCTATCCGTTGGTGGCG
>CAXYXY010000067.1:0-8044 GCA_964293125.1 uncultured Thiothrix sp.
GCCTATGGCTGATATGATCAGAGCCGCTGCCTGTCGATAATGAGAAGTTACGAAATAATGCCACCCAGACTATGCGCGATCACATGCAAGGTAGCGCCGTTTATCGTGTTTATCGCTTGCTGTTGCAACCATGCGTGCACCGCCTGGGCATTCTGTCGGGGTGTACAACTGACTGAATGGTAAGTCGGCACATAGACTGAATAGCCCTGCTGACGCAGCTGCCTTGCCAGCCACTGCATAATGAATGGCCGCATCCACAGACCATGCAATAACAGGATTGACTCGTTCATTATTGGTTGCCTTGACTGCACTAACTTCACTGACGGCAAGCTAGAAATTCAGCTCGGTCTGCGGCACTGCTTGTGCTTTTTCCCGATTAATCGAGTTGGCGGTATTCTCCGCCAGACGCTGGCGCATCTTCTCGGCACGGGCAGTCTCTTCTGCTTCAATCCGCCGTAATGCCCTTTGCTGCAGATAAGCACGCCAGGCAAGGGCAAGAATAAACAGTAATGAAATCAGTGCGATCACCAATGCCAGCGGCGAAACCCCAGTACGTGAATTCCCATCCTCCGGTGCGGCGCTTGAAGGCAGCGTTTCTGCTGAATTATTATTCAAAATTGTACTTAACGGTATACTTTTAGGAGCCGCGACTGCATTAGCTGCCGCCATGTCTCCCCGTTTTTGACCACCCGCAAATACCGGGCTGGTGCCCATGACTGCGGTGTCGGCAGTAGCATCAGACTCGGGATCAGGATTCGTGGCGGCGGTGTCAGTAGCTTTTTGAGCCACATCATCCGCCCAAACTTTGCCTTCAGTGGCTTGATCAATAGCAGCACTTGCCGTGGATTCGGTGGCAGCATCCGCCTTGGCTCCATCATTCACATCCGCCAGCTTCAATACCGGTTTGCCATCACTGGCAGGTGTGGTTGGCAGACTGGCCGGGCTTACTTCCTTCAGCTTGTCATAAAGACGCATATTATCAGCATGCTGTGATTTGATGGCCTCACTCGCGCTTTTAAGGGAAGACTGTAATGTTTTGATATGATTATCTTTTTGCTCCAGCACCGTCTTCAAGCTGGCCAGCTCGTCTTTCAGTTGGCTAACCTGCTTGGCCACAGTAGCAGCACTCGCAGCAACTACGGGTGTGGCCGCTTGCGCCTTGCTAACTTGCACTGCTTGTGCCTGCAAAGCCTTCAGGGCTGCACTCAGCTGGCGGCTCTTCGCTTGCTCACTGTTCAACTGCTGTTTCAGGTTGGCCACTTCCTGCTGCAAACGCTGATCAACCGCAGGCGCAACCGGCGTAGTACGGCGATTTTTCTGCACAGGTGCCGTCTTGCGTGCGACAGCTGGCAGCGGTGGCGGTGAGGATTTGGGCAATTCGATACCGCGCTTCCAGTAAGTGTTTTGCCGATGCGCTTCACGCAAGGCAGCAATACGGGTGTAGCGGCGAATTTCAGTTAGATGGGGCACCTGCAAGCGCGCACCTTTCAACAAGGAATTAATGTTGTTGCCCGCAAAAGCTTGCGGGTTTTTATGATAGAGCGCGAGCATGGTCTGTTGCACAGTTACCTGGGTGGACGGACGCAAGCGGCTGGCGATACTCCACAGGGTTTCCTGACGACTGACCGGCCCATAGCTGCTTGCCCCAAATACCTGTACCGGTACGGATAATGCCAGCCCTAACAGCATCATCTGAAATGCACGTTTAAACATGTCGGTTAATAAGTCCATTCATTAGCTTTGTATAAGCCTAGTTATAGCTGATTTTGCCACCGAATGCAGTTTGATAACAGATAAAGCGCCCCTCTTTTCCGTTAAACCTGCCGCTTGTCCGTACCGATAAAGGTTGTTAATTACTGCGAAACTGCTGCGAAATTAATGTGGGACAGCCCGGTTCACACCGATCGCCTGCACATACCTGGGTGCCAGTACATACTTGGGTTTGCCGACGCCACCTTCAGCATTCAGCTCAACGACCGTTTCCTTTTCCAGCGTTTCCAGAATGGACTCGGCAATCTTCTGCCGCTGCGGCTTGCCCATTAAAGAAGGTTTCACGCCCAGCAAGTGTGCCTTGTGGCGAATGATGCTGGTCACCGCATCCGTCACCGGTCGCACCGTCGGTTTGACTTCACCGTTCAGGATTTGGTTGCGTACTTCCGTATAAATCAACTTGAAAAAGCGCTTTTGCGTCAGGTCACTGATATTGTCGCCATTCACACTAACACTGGTATTGGCACTGGCACCAGCAGCACCAACAACAGCACCCGCCAGCTCATTGTCACTCACAGCCGGTGCGGCAGCGCGCTCCGGCGAAACCCAGTCCAGATATTCATCGCGCACCTGGTTGGCATGATCCTCCGGAATGTTGCGACCCAGCGGGTCAGCTTGCACCGGATTGATCAAACTGCCATGTGCATCGCGACCCAGCAGCAACAAAGCACTTTTGTGATCAGCGACATACGCACCTACAAAGTGAAAAGCATACTCAAACGTCCCAATGATAATGACCGAGAACAAAAAAGAAGCCCAAATGCCGGTCACCCCCAGAAAATGACGGATCAGACGGATCATCGCGTAATGCTTGTCCTCGTCATATTCAAGCGCTTTGGCCTGGGCAATCGCCCCACTGAGCAGGCTGGAGCGCGTCTGATCCTGCATGGTGACCTGCTGGTTGAAGGAATCGATCTTGCGTTGGTAATCACTGATATTGCGGTCAATGGTACGGTGGGAGTATTTAACCGAACTGTGCGCAGTGTTTTTTTGTTCTTTCAAACCCTCCCAGTAGGAAAGCTGGGCACGCGCATCCGCCAGTGACCTCTGTTCGCTGGATACACCCGAAGCGGTACCCGCCAGCGTACCAATACTGCCCAGTGTTGCCTGAAAGACTGCCGAGTTTTCAGAGCGGTGACGCACGGTCGCGTCTTCCCGCTCCATCGATTGTGAAACCTCTGAAAACAGGCCAAAAAACACGACCACAAAGGTGGCCAGAACTGCCGCATGCCCCTTGTACCCTGAGGCATACAGAAACGCCTGAGCGGCGGTAATCACGGCGGTAATCCCCAAGCCCAGTATGGCATTCATCCACTGCTCAATCGACCACAGCTCCGGCGTCATCTCGCCGCCGACGAAATACTTCACGACGAAAAAAGCTGAAGCCAGAAATGCAGCAATAGCCGCGATGGTCAGCCATAACTCGGCTTTGCGCAGATCACCCAACAAATCGCGCAGGGATTTACTGCGTACCAGGAACGCTGGTCGGTCGAATTTGGTTTTTATACTTGAATCGGTCATAATCTATTCTCCTGTCGAATCTTTCCTAATGACACAGGTTCGGTGCAAAGCGGGTTGCCGCCTGCTTTGCACTTTTTGTTACATCCAGCCTGCCAGCAATAACAACACCCCCAGAAACCAGAGCAAGTGCCCGTCTGAACGCAGGTTATAGGCGGCGAAAATAGCGCAAACCAGCCCCAAGCCAATAAACATGTTCGGTAAATGCAGCATGGCGGTCGCCATATTGCTGATCTGCTCCATGCCCGGCATCATCACCAGCAGCAACCATACGGCCAGCGCCCACACCACCAGCACCGCCCGCAGGATTTTCCAAACCTCCCGGTATTCCACCGTGGCCAATGTCTGGGCAGGTGTTACCACCTTGTCTGTCTTGACTGCTGCACCGGTATCGAGGGCAGCCGGGTGTTTGATTGAATTATTCATGTTCATATTCAGTACTCCTGTTATTGGTATCCGAAAAAAAACGGCAGCGTAAACCACTGCCGTATAGTGACCCCACGGGTTAGTGGATGGGGTCTGAGGGCATCATTGTTGAAATGATTGTCGAAATGAATTTAGTTATAGCTGCGGAACAAACCGACCATGCGCCCCTGTACCTGTACGCTTTCTGCCGGGTAGATCATCGGCTGCATACGGCTGTTTTCCGGGCGTAGTTCGACCTGTCCATCCAGCAAATGGAAAATACGTTTTAGCGTGACTTCTTCCTGATTGATCAGCGCGACCACGATTTCACCATTACGCGCATCTTCTGCAGGCTGGATCACCACATAATCGTCGTCCATCACCCCGATATCGATCATCGACTCACCGCGTACTTTGAGTGCATAGCGACCGGGGCCAATAAACAACTCATTCGGGCTGATGTCATTCCGGTCACTGATTGCCTCAATCGGACAACCAGCAGCGATCTGACCGGCCAGAGGCAGGCTCATCTGCGGCGGTGGCGCAGTATCCTGTTTACGCATCTGGTAGGCACGCTTGCCTTCCGTCGCCAGCAAATAGCCGTGCTTGATCAAGGCTTGAACATGCTGATGGACAGTGCTGCGGGTATTGATACCTACCGTTTGTCCAATTTCATCCAGGGTAGGCGTGTAGCCATGCTGGTGGTACCATTGCTGGATCACCTCCCAAATTTGTAGCTGCCTGCGCGTTAACATTGACGTTGACATTGGCTTTCCTTCCTTTTCAAACCGAACCAAACACGAACCTAATATACGAACAAAAGGCGAACTTTACCAATCAAAAATTCTTGGCCTATATTCGTTTTTTGTTCGGTTTTACAGATGAACGGTAGATTTTCAGCGAGGAATGGCGGCTAAGTCCTTAAAACAACGGGCAGACAGGCTGTATGTGGCAAAACACAGCACTGAAAGATTCAGCCCACTTTTGCAGAGCCAGTACATACCCCCAAGTGCTTGGGATATACTCGGAGATGCAAGCGCTTCTTTGTAAGCCAGTAAAAAGGACAAAATAGGACACTCATGTTTTCCCACCATCAGAGTATGTACTTCGCCCACTGGTTGAGCCTGGAAGGAAAAGCCGAAACTGCGCTCACCCAAACCATCGCCAGCGCCAAAGTTGATATGAATCCGCATCAGGTGGAAGCAGCCCTGTTCGCCTTGCGTTCCCCGCTATCCCATGGCGTGGTTCTGGCTGATGAAGTGGGCTTGGGGAAAACCATCGAAGCCAGTCTGGTTCTGGCGCAGAAATGGGCTGAACGTAAGCGCAAGTTGCTGCTGATTGTGCCCGCCACCTTGCGCAAACAATGGAGTCAGGAGCTACAGGACAAATTTGCCTTGCCGTCGGTTATTCTCGAAGCTCGTAACTTCAATCTGGAGCGGGAACTGGCTAATCCTTTTGACCGTGAAGCCATTGGACAAGCCGCTATTCTCATCGTTTCCTACGAATTTGCTGCCAGAAAAGCCCAAGACATGGGGCGTGTGCCGTGGGATATGGTGGTGTTCGATGAGGCGCACAAGCTACGCAACGTTTACAAACCGGATGGAGCTAAAACAGCGAAAACCTTGCGTGATACCCTGATGGGTGTGCCTAAAATCCTGATGTCGGCGACGCCTTTACAGAATAGTCTGCTGGAATTGTATGGTCTGATTTCCATCATTGACCCTTACTTTTTTGGTGATCTGAACTCCTTTAAGGTGCGCTATGCCCGTCCTCGTCTGGATGAGAATGAGTTGCGTGGCTTGCGCCAGCGTTTGGGTAAGCTGGTCAACCGCACCTTGCGGCGTAAGGTACAGGAAGAAGGTGGCATCAACTTCACCCGGCGTTATTCCCTGACGGAAGATTTTCGCCCGACCGATGAAGAGCTTCAGCTTTACGAGCAGGTATCTGCCTATCTGAAAGATGACCCGTTGGCCATCAAACCTAATGCCCGGCATTTGGTGACACTGGTTATCCGCAAGATTCTGGCGTCTTCTTCCTATGCGTTGCAAGGTACGCTGGAAAACATGATCGGGCGGCTGGAAAAGAAAATGCCACTGCTGGCAGGGTTGGAAGAGGATTATGAGGGGGCGGATGATATTGCCGACAGCAACGATGTGGATGACGAGGATAGCATCGACCCGGAAGCATTGCAGGAAGAAATCGACCAGCTCAAAGGCTTTAAGCAACTGGCGAACAATATCAGCAACAATGCCAAAGCCGATGCCTTGCTGCGGGTGCTGGGTAAAGCGTTTGAACTGAACGAACGTTTGGGAGGGGCGCACAAGGCGGTCATCTTCACCGAATCGGTGCGTACCCAAACCTGGTTGGCGGGTTTGTTGGGCAAACATGGCTACGCGGAACAAATCGTCATGCTCAATGGTAGTAATGCGGACAGCTCATCCGGGCGGATTTATCGCGAGTGGCTCCAGAAGCACAAAGGTTCGAGCCGTGTTTCCGGCTCCAAAAGTGCGGATATGAAAGCGGCGTTGGTGGATAAATTTCGTGAAGATGCCACCCTGATGATTTCCACTGAGGCGGGTGCGGAGGGTATCAACCTGCAGTTCTGCTCCATCTTGATCAATTATGATCTGCCCTGGAATCCGCAACGGGTGGAACAGCGTATCGGGCGTGTCCATCGCTATGGACAGAAGCACGATGTGGTAGTGGTCAATTTCATCAATAAGGGCAACCGTGCGGATGAGCGTGTCTTTGAGCTGTTGAACGAAAAATTCCAGTTGTTTGAGGGTGTGTTCGGCGCGTCCGATGAAATACTGGGTTCCATCGAGTCCGGGGTGGATATTGAGCGGCGGATTCATGCGATTTACCAGAAGTGCCGCAATGATGCGCAGATTGAAGCCGAGTTCAACACCTTGCAGGAGGAGCTGAGACAGCAGCTGGAGCACCGGATGCAAGATGCCAGTCGTTCGGTGCTGGACAGTTTCGATGTGGATGTGGTCAAGCGCCTGAACATGCGCCGTGAACAGACTGTGCATCAACTCAACGATTACCAGCACATGCTGTTGCAACTGGCGCGGGCAGAGTTGCCGGAAGCCCTGTTTCATCAGCAGCGCTTCCGGCTGGAGCAACAATGGCATGACGTGCGTTGGCAGGAAGCTGAAATCTCGGATGCCCAGTTTTTCCGTCCGCACGAAGGCTTGGGTGCTGACTTGATCCAGCAAGCCAAAACCCGTGTTCTGGATAATGCCGTATTGGAATTGAATTACTCAGCGTCGGATAATGGGCACTTCTCTGATGTGCAGGCATTGATTGGGCAATCCGGTGAGCTGGTGGTGGAAAAACTGACCTTCACCAGCAAAAAGCAGAAACTGGAGCACTTGTTGGTGGCCGCCCATACGGATCAGGGTGAGGCATTGGCTCCACGCACTGCTGAGCGGCTGTTACAGGTACCGGGTCAGGTTGTTGCCAGTGATTTTTCTACCCAATATGAAACACGTTTGCTGGCGCAGTTGGTCGATAACGCCGACACCCATTACCAGCAAGCTGAGGCTGACAACGCCCGTTATTACGAAGAAGAGAACGGCAAACTGGAACGCTGGGCGGAAGACCGCAAAATAGCACTCGACATCCGCAACAAACAACTGGATGTTGAAATCCGTGAAGCTCGCAAGGCGGCACGGCAATTGCCGACCTTGCAGGAAAAGATCAATGCCAAGCGTGAACTGAAGCGTCTGGAAAAAGAACGGGATGAGCTGGTGCTGGCTTACCATGAGGAAAAGAAAAAAATTGAAGGGGAAGAAGACCGTTTGCTGGATGAGGCGGCTGCTATGCTGGAGCTGAGTTCTGCAAGGGAACGTCTGTTTGCTGTTCGCTGGGCGCTGAAGGAAGTGGCATGATAAGAATGCCCGAACAAGAGCTGAATCGAATGCTACCGCATGAGATAGAACAGCTTTTACTGAAGCAGGGCATGCTGGGGATGATCCGCTTCGATGAACAGATTGTGCCGCAGGTTGGGGTGGATGCCATTGATCCCGCCTTGAAAGAGCGTTTCTTGCGTGGCGAGTTGCCGGAGATAATGCAGCTCAAGAAGCTTTATCTGATTGCCGAAGATGAAAACAAACAGCTTTGCCTGACTGTTTCCGGGGTATTGTTGGTGACGGCGCGTCCCACTGATTTCCTGTCGTCTGCCGTGGTGCAGTGCGTGGCTTATAATGGCAAGGAGCGCAACGCGGAGTATCAGGTGGATGCGCAGGATTGTGATGGCTCGATTGACCAGCAAATCCAGTGCGCTTTCAATTTTGGGCTACCAGTCTAAGGCGAGACACTCACCCCAATCAATGAGTTAGGTTTCACC
>CAXYXY010000068.1:0-7016 GCA_964293125.1 uncultured Thiothrix sp.
CAGCGGTGATTGAGCCGAAGGCAGCAGAACCAGCGGTGATTGAGCCGAAGGCAGCGGGGCCAGCGGAGCCAGCGGAGCCAGCGGTGGTTGAGCCGAAGGCAGCGGAGCCAGCGGTGATTGAGCCGAAGGCAGCGGAGCCAAAGGCAGCGGAGCCAACAGAAACCGTTGCCCCCAAGAAACGCCCAGCCTGGATGCATGAATAAGTGTAACCACTGTTCGTCAACAGACATAAAAAAAGCTCCGTAAGGAGCTTTTTTTATGTGGCTTGCTACTGTTTCAACAAATGTGCCAGTAAACCCGCAGAAGCATCTTCAATCATGTCCAGCACCCGGTCAAAGCCATTCGGCCCACCGTAATACGGGTCTGGCACTTCTGTTTCTGACCAGCGACTGGCAAATTCCATGAACAAACGCACCTGTCCACGCGGTTCTGCTTTACCAATCCCTTGCAAACCCTGCAGGTTATTCCGATCCATGACCAGAATGTAGTCAAACCGCTCAAAATCTTCCGGCACGACCCGGCGGGCACGCTGTGCAGACAGATCAACGCCTCTGTCCAGCGCAGTCGCCTGAGAGCGTCGGTCGGGCTGCTCACCCAGATGGTAAGCATGCGTCCCGGCTGAGTCGACCCGAATAAATTCGTCCAGCCCTTGCTGCCTGACGAGACTCTCAAACACGCCCTGTGCAGTAGGAGAACGACAAATGTTTCCCATGCAAACAAATAATACGGATACTTTTTTCATGAAAAATCACCTTTGATTGCTGACCAGTACATTACTGGTACATTATACGCCTTTACCGCATCAACGCTCTTTCACATACGGCACACCCACCGCCTTGGGGGGAATAGCCCGCCCGACAAACCCGGCCAGAATCACCACTGTGATGACATACGGTAAAGCCTGCATGAATTCAACCGGCACCTCACCGATCACTGGCAAGGACACCCCTTGCAAGCGAATCGCCAGCGCATCCAGAAAACCGAATAACAGGCAGGCAAACACCGCATTGACCGGGTTCCATTTGGCGAAAATCAGGGCAGCGAGGGCAATAAAACCTTTGCCCGCCGTCATGTTCGGCAGAAAACCGGCAGACTGCCCGATCGAAAGATAAGTACCCGCCAAACCACACAAAATCCCGGCCACGATCACTGCTTTGTAACGCAGCAAGGTCACGCTGATGCCTGCCGTATCGACTGCCGCCGGATTCTCGCCCACTGCCCGCAGACGCATGCCAGTACGGGTACGAAACAATAGCCACCAAGTCAGTGGCACCAGCAGAAATGCCACATAGACCAGCAGGTTATGCCCGGAAATGGTTTCACTGTACAAAGGCCCCAGCACCGGTACATCCTGCAAAGCCGCCGTAAACGGCAACTGGATTTCAGTAAAACGGGCACTCTGTTCCAATTGGGGGGTTTTACCGCCCTGACCAAACCAGTTATGCCCGAACAAAGCAGTCAGCCCCGCCGCCATAAAGTTAATCGCGACCCCGGAAACAATCTGGTTACCGCGCTGGGTGATACACGCATAACCATGAATCAGCGCAGTCAGTACCGAACCGGATATACCCGCCATCAGCCCCAGCCACGCCGAACCTGTCCAGGCCGCCACTGCCGCCGCCAAAAAGGCTGCTACCAGCATCTTGCCTTCCAGACCAATATCGACGACACCGGAACGTTCCGAATAAAGCCCGGCCAGACAGGCCAACAGTAAGGGCGTGGTCAGCCGAATGGTCGAATCCAGAATCAGCGCAAGGGTTTCAATCATGAGGAGACTCCCGAGTCGACCGATGACGCCTGATGGCTTTTAAACAGACGCGCCACATAAGGTCGGAACATAAACTCCAGCGCTCCGGCAAACAAAATCACCAGCCCCTGAATGGCAACAATCACGTCACGGGTAATGTTCGGGTTTTCAAACGCCAGCTCTGCCCCACCCTGATAAAGCACACCGAACAACAGCGCCGCAAAACAGATACCAACCGGATGCCCGCGCCCCATGAGGGCTACCGCAATCCCGACAAAACCTGCGCCCCCGGCTAGATCAATCGACAAGCGATTCTGATCACCCATGACCGGGTTCATCGCCATCATGCCTGCCAGCCCGCCGGAAATCGCCATGGCAATCACGGTAATCCGTAGTTGTGAAATCCCGGCATAGGCCGCTGCCGAGGGGCTGCTGCCGAAGGCACGAATTTGATAGCCCAATTGCGAGTGCCAGATCAATAACCAGACATACACGCACGCGAGGAGTGCCAGAAAAAATGACAGATTCAAAGGTGCCGCACCAATATCCAGGCCAAACATCTCAAACAGCCCATTCAGCTTGGGCAAGCGCCCCGCTGCCTCAAAGGTGCGTGATTCAGGTGCCATCGAACTGGCAGGCGATAACACCCGCACCAGCAGAAACACCATCAGGGTCGAGGCGATAAAGTTGAACATGATGGTCGTGATCACGATGTGGCTACCACGCGCCGCTTGTAAATAAGCGGGAATAATCGCCCAGGCCGCGCCAAACGCCGCCGCCCCCAACACGGCCAGCGGTGCGATCAACCACCATGGCAAGTAATGATCCAGCGCCAGACACACCAGCGCCACCCCCAAACCACCAATATAGGCCTGCCCTTCCCCCCCGATATTGAACAAACCGGCATGAAAAGCGACCGCTACTGCCAGGCCGGTGAAAATAAAATTGGTTGCATAAAACAGGGTATAACCCAAACCCTCGCCATACCCCAGCGACCCGGCCAACAAAGCGCGTAATGCCTCCAGCGGATTCTCACCGATCAGCAAAATAACCAGACCCGCCACCAGAAACGCCGCGCTCAGGTTCAAAGCTGGCAATAACACGACATCCACCCACTTGGGCAACTCAGCTGCCGGATTACTCACGCTGCCACCTCCGTTGTGAGGTCGGTAACACCTGACATCAACAAGCCCAATTCACCCTCTGAGACACTGGGGTCACGCTCACCGGTAATCCGGCCATCGAACATCACCAGAATGCGATCCGACAGAGAACGGATTTCATCCAGCTCAACCGACACCAGCAAAATAGCCTTGCCCGCATCGCGTAATTCAATAATCCGCCGGTGAATCGCCTCAATCGCGCCGACATCGACCCCACGGGTCGGCTGGCCAATGATCAATACATCCGGGTTGCGCTCAATTTCACGGCCAATCACCATTTTTTGCTGGTTACCCCCGGAAAACTTGGAGGCTTGCAGAAACATATTCAGGGGGCGCACATCGTATTTTTCCATCATGCTGCGGGCAGCCTGCAAAATAGCGCCGCGTTTCATCAGAAAACGGCGGTTAAACGCAGGCCGGTCGTGATAACCCAAAATACTGTTTTCACGTGCTTCAAAACGGCTGACCAGCCCCATCCGCTGCCGGTCTTCCGGGATATGTGCCAGGCGCAGGCTGCGCAAGACACCGGGTGACGCACCTTTAATGTCTTTGCCATTCAGCAAAATCTCGCCAGAGGTCAATGGCCTGATCCCGGCAATTACCTCCAGCAACTCCGACTGGCCATTCCCGACGACACCCGCAATACCGACAATCTCGCCCGCCCGCACCTGCAAAGAAACACTGCGCAAACGCTCCACACCAAAGCGGTCAACATAACGCGCCTTGTTAATCGCAAGCTTCACCGCCCCCGGTGCGGCCTCACCTTTATCCACCTGCAGCAAAACACGCCGCCCGACCATTAACTCGGCCAATTTTTCAACCGTCGCGGCACGGGTAGCCAGATTCGCCACGACCTCACCCCGGCGTATCACCGAAATATTATCGGTAATCGCCATGATTTCACGCAGCTTGTGGGTAATCAGAATAATGGTTTTACCTTCCTGGCGCAGCTGGTCAAGAATGCGGAACAAGTGATCAGCCTCTTCCGGCGTTAGCACCCCGGTAGGTTCATCCAGAATCAGGATTTCAGCGCGCCGGTACAAGGCTTTGAGAATTTCCACCCGCTGCTGCAAACCGACGGGCAACTCACCGACCATCGCATCCGGGTCAACATCGAGCGCATATTCTTTGGCGAGGCGCTGCAACTCGATACGCGCCTGCTTGCGCCCAGCGGTTAGCACTTCGCCGCCCTCCACCCCGAGCATGACATTTTCCAGCACGCTAAACGGCTCAATCAGCATAAAGTGCTGATGCACCATGCCGATGCCGAGTGCAATCGCATCCTGGCTGCTGCGAATCGTCACCGGCTGGCCATTGACCCACACTTCGCCACTGTCGGCCTGGTAAAAACCATAAATAATCGACATCAGGGTAGATTTACCCGCACCGTTTTCACCGACGATGCCGTGAATCGTGCCTTTTTCTATGCAGAAATTGATGTTTTTATTGGCCTGCACGGCACCAAAGCGCTTACTGATACCGCGTAGTTCGAGTGCAGGCGGCCTTGTCTGTTGCTGTGCTGTTCCCACCTGTCAAACTCCTCACCGAACCGAAGTACAAAACGCGGACAGTAAGCACTGCCCGCGCCCAGGAATAAGTTGTGAACTTACTTGTGCATTAGAAAGGACAGGTTTTGTCGGCCATGTAGTCATGGACTTCAATTTCACCCGAAGCAATTTTTTTGGTCGCTTCTTCGACCGCAGCCTTCATTTCAGCGGTGATCAGGTCTTTATTGCTGTCGTCCAGTGCCCAACCCACACCGTCTTCCTTCAGACCCAGTGAATAAGAACCGGCTGTCCAGGCATCATTTTTTGCATCGTCGAAGGTTTTGTAAACGGCATTATCCACCCGCTTCATCATCGAAGTCAGCACCGAGCCAGGGTGCAAGCCGTTCTGGTTGGAATCGACACCGATGCCCAGCTTGCCATCATCAGCGGCGGCCTGCAGTACACCAATCCCGGTACCACCGGCAGCGTGATAGACAACATCCGCACCACGCCCGAACTGTGACTTGGCCAACTCGCCGCCTTTGGTCGGGTCATTCCAGGCTGCGCCGGTCGTGCCGGTCATGTTCTCGAACACTTCCAGATCAGCCTTGACGGACTTGCCGCCTTGCGCATAACCACAGGAGAATTTACGAATCAGGGGGATGTCCATCCCGCCGACAAAACCAATTTTGCCGGTTTTGGAGGCCATCGCTGCCAGCATACCGACCAGATAAGAACCCTCCTGTTCCTTGAATAGAATCGAGCGGACATTGGGCAGATCAACCACCGAATCTACAATCGCAAACTGGGTATCAGGGAATTCTTTGGCGACCTTTTCCAGCGCAGAAGCCTGGCTGAAACCAATCGCGATGATCGGCCCATAACCCCGTCGGGCAAAATTACGCATCGCCTGTTCGCGCTGCTGGTCATTCTGGATTTCAAAGTCAACAAACTCGACCGCCGTATCGGTCTTGAATTTTTCGGCACCGGTGTAAGCTGACTCATTGAAACTTTTGTCATGCTTGCCGCCCATGTCATAAATGACCGCCGGTTTGATCTCGGCAGCATGGACGCCAGCAGCAAACAAGGCCGCAGCGACCGCCGATAATAGCAATGTAGGTTTAAACATAGTGCTCCTCTTCTCTTCTGTTTCAGATTACAAATAGTTAGCGTGATGGGTCAGGGGGTGTGGCTTCCATTTCAATCGTGACCACCAGTAATGTCAAGCGACATTTTTGTCAAAAAAACCCGACGAAACCGCTTCTGTT
This sequence comes from uncultured Thiothrix sp., assembly GCA_964293125.1. Lineage (GTDB taxonomy): Bacteria > Pseudomonadota > Gammaproteobacteria > Thiotrichales > Thiotrichaceae > Thiolinea. Next base: position 5,666 of record CAXYXY010000068.1, read on the forward strand.
AAGAAAAGACCCATCCTGCGTATGCTAGGCTTGGCCACACACAACAATTAAGGGCTTGAATTATGAAAAGAATACTCATTGTGTCAGGGGCAGTGATCTTACTCTCTGGCTGTACGGCGGTGCCGGTTCCAGTCTCCGTCGCACCCTACTTTTCGGGGCTGATTCCACAGTCACCACCGCTGGCGCGCAATCCCTATTCGGCGGACAATGTGCCGTTGCTGCCCTATGCAGAATTAGTCCCGGCAGTTGCCACCAGCCCGACGATAACGACACCCCCCACGCTATCGCCCTCTGCCCCCGCCGTCAGCTATCAACCGAGCAGCACAGCGACTCATGGCATAGCGCAAAACATGAACGATGTGGCTGGACGTATTTTCCGCAATGAAACCGGCGGTGATGTGCGTAAGCTGGTTGAATGGAATGCACAGGAAAACTTTGCCGTACTCGGCATCGGTCATTTTGTCTGGTACCCGGTCGGAAAGCGCGGGCGCTATACCGAAACCTTTCCCGCGTTCCTGAGCTATGTCGAAGCCAACAAGGTGCCATTACCGCAATGGCTGGCACAGCGCCCGACCCGTGGCGGCCCGTGGCCTGACAAGGCAGCATTTGAACGGGCACAAAACGATTCACAAATGAACGAGATGCGTAACTTCCTGCAAAAAACGCTGAATCTGCAGGCAAATTTCATGGCCGGTCGCCTCAAGCAAGGCTTGCCTGAGATGGTGAAAACCCTGCCTGCTGCCAAGCGTGAACGCGCCCTGAAAAACTTCCAGGTGCTGGAGCAGTCACCGGGCGGCATGTACCCGGTGCTTGATTATGTACACTTCAAAGGGGATGGCACCAATCCGAACGAGCGCTATCGGGGTGAAGGTTGGGGCTTGGTACAAGTCCTGCAAAGCATGGAAACCGTCAGCCCCGGCAGAAGCGCACTGGCTGAATTCATGCGCGCCGCCGATGACCTGCTGGTACGCCGCGTCGCCAACTCACCCGCAGAACGGCGCGAAGCACGCCAGCTGGCGGAATGGCAAAAACGGCTGCGTACTTATGCTGTGACCAGCAGTGTGGCGAGTCGTTAAATAATGATCTACCAGAGGCGGGCACTGCTCCGACGGCGTGCCTGCCTTGATCTACCATGCTAAACTAGCTATATACCCCAACCAAAATGTTGCCACGCTATGATCCAATTTCCTTACGGTATCAGTGATTTCCAGCGAATTCGCTCCCAAGGTATGTTGTACCTTGACCGCACTGCCCACATCCCGGCGATAGAAGCCGCAGGAGATCAGTTGGTATTCCTGCGTCCGCGTCGTTTCGGGAAATCCTTATTGCTCTCAACGCTGGCGAATTACTA
>CAXYXY010000069.1:0-5905 GCA_964293125.1 uncultured Thiothrix sp.
CTGTCCAAGTCTAATCAATTTTTATTAGGATTTCCTGTGATTAATGAGAAGTTACCTATTTTCCAGCTATTTTCCAGCTATCAGGACGATCTGTTCCAGGAGAACATCATGCTTCGAAGAGTGCTAATAGTCAGCAGTATTGCCAGTTTGCTGGCTGCTTGTGGCGACGACAACAATACATCCACGGCCAATCAGGCTCCCAAAGCTGCCCAGGTGAAAATGACCGACCGAAACGGCGGTGATCTGGTCGTTGGCGATACCTTGATCGCGGCCTATAACTACACGGACGCGGACAGTGACCCAGAAGGTGCATCAAGATTTCGCTGGCTACGCAATGGAGTGGCCATTGCCGGGGCACGCAACAAAACGTATAAAGTCGCAGCAGCCGACTCAGGCAAGCTCCTCAGGTTTGAGGTCACGCCGATAGCCAGTGCCGGTAAAATCAAGGGTGCTCTTGCCCTTTCGGGCGGTTTAAAGGTTAAAGTGGCGGCGGTGACCCCAGATAAAGTTAATATATCTGGAACCGTGACGTTTGACCGGGTGCCAGGCACATTGGCAGGACTGGATTATGCTCAGATTGCTAAATCGCCCGTGCGCAAGGCAACGCTGGAAGTGCTCAACCAGGCAGGCAATGTGATCGCCACGACGACCACCGATGCGCAAGGCAAATACACCGTCACTGTGGCCAGCGAAACCTCCGTTAAAATCCGGGTGCGGGCTGAACTGTCTGCCTACGGTGTGACCGTGGTGGATAATACCAACAGTGCGGCGCGGTATGTGCTGGATGGTGCGCTGGCCAGCAGCGGTGAAACCGATTCTACCCGTAACTTGCATGCACCGTCGGGCTGGAATGGGTCTGCGTATGCATCCGATGCTGCCCGCAAGGCCGCACCTTTTGCCATTTTGGACAGCATGTATGTCGCCAGTGAAAAAATCAGAGCCGCTGATGCCAGTGCCACTTTTGCCCCGCTTTTGGTGAACTGGTCGGTCAACAATGTGCCTGCGGAGGGTTCAGAGGCGTTGGGACAAATTGGTACCTCGCATTATGAAGCCGAGAATGGCGGGCTTTATATTCTGGGCAAGGAAAATGTCGATACCGATGAGTTTGACGATCATGTCATGTTGCATGAATGGGGTCATTATTTTGAAGACAAGTTTTCCCGTTCTGACTCCATGGGCGGTGAGCACGGTGATGGCGATATTCTGGATATCCGGATTGCCTTCGGTGAAGCTTGGGGTAACGCCTTGTCTGGCATGCTGACCAATGATCCGTCGTATATTGATACCACGGGTGAGCAGCAAACAGAGGCGTTTGAAATTGACCTGGAAAACAAACCGGCTACCCCGGATATTCAGGGCTTTTACAGTGAATCGTCTTTGCAGCGGATACTCTACGACCTTTATGATGCCACCAATGAAGTTGATGCCGATAAAATGGCACTGGGTTTCACCCCCATCTATCAAACCATGGTGGGTAAAGAGAAAAATGCTCCTGCTTATACCAGTATCTTCACTTTCATCACGGGTTTGAAGGCGAACAACTCTGGAAAGTCAGCCGCTATTGATAGTGTGGTCGGCATGGAAAACATCCAGACGATTAATGATGTGTTTGGCAGTAACGAGACAGATGATCTCGGTGATACTGATGTTCTGCCAATTTATACCGAATTGACACCGAATGGCATGGTCGTCAATCGCTGTGCCGTGAAAACGTTTGACCCGACGGATGTAGGTAATCGTTTGTCTATCCGCCGTTATTTCCGCTTTAACATCGGGACTGCCGGTAATTATAAAGTTACGGTAAACAAAACCAGTGGTAGTGGCGAAGACCCGGTATTTAGTGTCGCGCAGTCATCACCTTTCGTTAAAGATAAAATAAAGGGTGAAAACAACACACCAGGAACTCAGGTAGAATCCGGTGTTTTACAGGCAGGCAATCATGTAATGGAAGTTTATGACTTTGCCAGTGCAGACGGTGCCGGTGGCGATTTGTGTTTCAATGTCAAAATTGAACCGGCTGCACAGTAACCAATGTCAATCAATGAATTTAGAGGTTATTACATTATGAAACGGAATGGCTTGCTTTTCACCTTCACAGCCTTGGCCTTGCTGTTAACGGCTTGTGGCGCGTCCGAAATGAATCAGGAGCTGAGTGTTTTGCCAGCAGCACCAGCAGCATCGTCGGCAGGAACAGCCGATAAAGCACTGCTGAGCGGCGGCACGCAGGATAAATACATGAAACCCGGTGCTCCGGTACAGATCAGTTATACCTCGACCAAGGTTCAGGTCGGCGAAACCAGTCATATCCAGGCGGTATTACACCTGACAACGGCTGATATTGAGCAGGCGCAGGTGAGTGTCAGCGTGGATGCCGGGCTGGTTCTGCAGGATTCGCCGGGTCTTGCTTTTGCGCTGGCGTTGGAGCCGGGCAAACTTGATTACCCGCTTTCTTTCTCGGCAAGCTCAGGGATAGCCGGTCTGCAATACATCAATTTGCAGGTAAAAACGACTCGCGGTGGCGAACAGCTCAGCCGGGCATTTTCCATCCCGGTTCAGACTGGCTCGGACAGTGAAATCCAGGCGATGAAAAGAAGCACGTCGCCGGTTGAACTGGATGAAAACGGTCAAGCCGTTTTGCCCATGGCGGCAGAAGAAACCATCGAGTAAGCGGCAAAGTCGCGCCTGATAAAGGTGGCGGCATAAAGCATGAAATAAAGCCTGTCGGTGCCTGTTTTAACAGGTGCCTTCAGGCTTTTTTGTGGTGGTGGGTATCAAAGGCGCATCTCCCTGTTCCGGCCATTGGCTGATGATGATTCCCGCCAGCATCAGGCTGGCACCCAGTAGCTCTTTGCCGCCTATCTGCTCATCAAGAATCAACCAACCCGCCAGCAAGGCAAACAGGGCTTCGCTGGACAGCAAGAGCGCCGTGCAGTTGATATCAACAGTGCGTTGCGCCATGAGCTGCAGGGTAAAAGCAAAACTGCAGGCGATGACGCCCGCATAGAGCAAGGGATACAAGGTGGCCTGAAAATCACGGATATGCGGAGACTCCAGCAGGAACATCGCACTGCCTGACCAGACGGCGGCGACCACAAACTGTAACAGGGAGATACCGACAATGTCCTTTACCCACTGGGACAGCCAGCCGAGTATAATCATGTGCAGCGCCCAGAAAAACGCGCTGACCAGCTCCAGCCAGTCACCGTAATTGATGGTTAGTTCCGGATCAACAGACAACTTGTACAGGCCGGTACAGGTCAAGGCGATGCCTATCCAGGTGTGAATACGGGTGTGATAGCCTAATAGCAGGCTAAACAGGGAAACAATCACAATATCCACGCTGGTAATAAGCCCTGCGCTGCCTGCGGTGGTGTATTGCAAGCCCGCCTGCTGGAAGCTGAAGGCAGCAAACAGGGTGGTTCCGGCCAGCAAGCCACCCCACCAGAACAGGTAGCTGGCAGGCGTACCTTGCATATCCTTGGGGCTGTGAGATTTACGGAGATACCACCAGACAGGCAACAGGGAGAGGGTCGCGAGTACAAAACGGGCGGTATTAAAACTGAAGGTCTGCAGATTTTCCGTGCCTGCGCGCTGCGCTACAAAATCACTGCCCCAAATAGCAGCAATCAGCAGTAACAATGCAGGTGCAGCAGAAAACTTGACCATGATTTTGCTCAGTACGACTGGCTCGCAAGTCCAGCCTGTCTTATTGAGACTAGTACAGAGTGGGTGAGTTCAAGGCATGGTTCGGGATGAGTGGTGGTGGCCAGCGGCTTACTGGTTGGGCTTTAGCTGATCGGAGTTTTCTGATTCATCTGATTTCCCTGATTTTTCCGGCCACTGACTCACCAGCAAACCCGCCAGCATCAAGCTACAGCCGATCAGTTCTTGACTGCCAACCTGTTCGCCCAGAAACAGCCAGCCTGCGAGGAGCGCGAACACGGCTTCACCGGAGAGGATGAGCGCCGCCGTGCTGGAATTAACGGTTTTTTGGGCAATAATCTGCAAGGTAAAAGCCAAGCCACTGACTATCAGCCCGGAGTAGAGCAGGGGGAGTAGCGTTGCCGTGAAATCACTCAGTTGCGGGGTTTCCATCATCTGCATCATGCCGATCGCCCAAAGGGAAGCGACCATGAACTGGATGACTGAAATGCCGACCAGATCTTTTACCCGGCGTGACAGCCAGCCTAAAGTCACCACATGCCCCGCCCAGAAGAACGCCCCGATCAGCTCAATCCAGTCACCTTTATTGATATGAAAATCGGGGCCAATCGACAGTTTATACAAACCGGCGACTGCCAGCGCGATGCCTATCCAGGTGTTGCGGCGGGTTGCCTGCCCCACTGCCAGCCCGAACAGGGGGACAATCACAATATAGATGCTGGTGATAAAACCGGCATTGCCCGCTGTCGTATATTGCAGACCTACCTGTTGAAAACTGAAACCGGCAAACATCAATGACCCGGCGAGGATGCCCCCCCACCAGAACATGCGCGGGTCGGAAGCCAGCGCTGCGGGCGATTCACGCCTGCGGACAAACCACCACAAGGGCAAGAGTGAAAGGGTCGCGAGCACGAAGCGCCCGACATTAAAACTGTAGGGGCCGAGTAATTCCATGCCCATGCGCTGGGCGACAAAGCCACTCCCCCAGATAGCGGCAATCAGCATTAACAGGGCGTGCGAAAATGTAAATCTCACTATACGGCGGACTCGACAGATTCGGCAGGCTCGGCTTTTACAAACATGTCGCCGTGCGCATCAAAGTCAAACATCGGCCCCCAGGCAATCTCCCAGTGCTGGCCATCGAGGTCGGCAAAATAACCGCTGAAACCACCCCAGAAAGTATCTTCTGCTTCCTTGACAACTGTTGCCCCGGCCTGGCGGGCGCGGTCGATAATGGCGGTCACCTCTGCACGGCTGCGCGCATTGTGGCCAAGAGTAACGCCGTTGAAGCCACTGCGGGCAGGGTCGAGCGTCGGGGAAATATCCTTGGCGAGTTCCGCCAGTGGGTAAAGCCCGAGCCAGACCCCCGGTAACTGGATGAATGTCACACCGGGATTATCCGTGTTGGGGGAAGTGGCCAGCACCTGCGCATAAAATGCAGTCGCCTTGGCCAAGTCTGCCACGCCGATAGTAATCATCGACATCCGTGGGATTTTCATCAGTTTTTCTCCGCAGGCTAGGAAGGCATCAGTGTAACGGCTTTTGTAGCAGCAAGCCGCGCATAATGCATTGTAGGCAGGTGAGTCAGGGCTGGTCAATCGGCAGCTGGGCGTTTATTCTGCCTCGGATGCGTTTCGTCCGCGTGCCATTTCCTGGGTGCTGGCCGGTGGCTGGGGCTGAGTTCCTGCGCCGCTTCCTGCAACATGTATTGCCAGCGGGGTTCATGCGCATCCGCCATTACGGCTGGCTGACGAATGCCTGCCGCCAAACCCGCTTGCCACAAGTGCGCGAGGCCATTGCCCGTTACGCACCCACGCTACCAACGGTGGCAGACAAGCCACTGGAGGCCATTGCCCGCTTTGACGGCATTCCTTGCCCTTGCTGCAAAATTGGCATGATGCGGGTGCGTTACCCGCTGCCGCCCCAACGGTTGGAGTATGGCTGACGGCACAATGAGCCAGTAGGTTTGCTTTGGGTAAGGGAAAAACAGGCAACCTCGGACTGCCACCCACCGCCGTTGTGCCTGATGGACAAAAGGCTAGAAACGCCCCTGACCCTGTGCTATGTTTGACCAGAATCAGGGCGGAAACAGGCAGGACGGCAATGGGTAGGCAACGGTTGGTGGGGAATCATCAGGCAACAGGGGCTGGCGGGGCGATGGACAGAAAAAGCAATCCCCTTATAGATCATCTCCTTATACACAAATCAGTCATCCCCCAACTCACAGGCCATCTGAATGGCA
>CAXYXY010000070.1:0-5476 GCA_964293125.1 uncultured Thiothrix sp.
ATTCAAACAGAGAAAGCTGAAGCGGCTGATTTTGAAGTTCTGTCTTAATCCCTTTTAAATCAGGGCAACATTCAAACATGAACATTATAGGAGGAACGTATGCGGTAGAAACGTCTTAATCCCTTTTAAATCAGGGCAACATTCAAACCATCATCATTTGGAGACTACAGCACTCAACCCCAGTCTTAATCCCTTTTAAATCAGGGCAACATTCAAACCCTGCGAATAGCGGGCGGGCGTGTGAAGGCTGTCGTCTTAATCCCTTTTAAATCAGGGCAACATTCAAACCGTGACCGCTTATTTCGCCTTTACTATCAACACCTTACAGACACCCTTAACAGAAAATTGGTCTGACCAATAGTTAGGGTTGTTCCAGCTTGTAAAAGAGCGCTGAAGGCAGCTTCGCCCCCGTGACCGTCACAGCCAGTTGACCATAACGATTTCCTGATCATACACCCGTCCGGGGCAGAAGGTAAAACATAAACACGCACATCCTGCAGAATCTGCGCCCATCCGCAGGCACTTCGTCTGGGTCAGGCTCAAATCTTCATCCAACTGAGGATTTCTTGGCGTAAGCTTTTGATGTGCGCTGGACTTAAGATACGGCCAGCAATTGTGCCGACACTAAACAAATGTGGATGTGCATAAATAGCCCTTGAGTCTGGTTTAATGTTTCTGTGCCGAATAGCCTTCCAGCCGCGCCCCGTAGGTACGCATATCCTCCGCCGTCAGTTCCCGCCCGCGCGCATCCGCCGGCAGCTCTAGCGTCAGGTGAAAATACGTGCCGCCCCGCGCATTCACTTCCGCCACCAGATTGATCGGCAACGTACCCAGCACCCGATCACCCGGCTGCACCATGCTTACATCGAAATGCGCCAGCCGCTCGTCAACGTGAAAGCCTTCCGACTCCGCCCAAGCAACCGCACCGGGGTGGCGGGAGATAAAATAGGTGGTCATGTGTTCCCTTTATTGTCCTATCAAAACGTAGTCAGTGTAACGGCAGGTGCGGGGTTTGGCGAGACTGGCAAGCTTGTCATGCTATACTGAGGGCATCAACCAAACAGGCTTGAGTGCATGGACAACCTACCCGACTTACCCCATCTGCCCATCGGCATCCAAAACTTTGAAAAGCTCCGCACCGAGGGATTGCTGTATATCGACAAAACCCGGCAGATACATCAGCTCCTGAATGCTGCCGGGTATTACTTTCTCTCCCGCCCGCGCCGTTTTGGCAAGTCGCTGACACTATCGACGATCCGTGCCATTTTTGAAGGCAAGCGTGAATTGTTTAAGGGCTTGTGGATTGAAGACCAATGGGATTGGAGCCAAGTGCATCCAGTTATTCACCTGTCTTTCAGCAGCATTGGCTACCGCACTTTGGGGCTGGAAGCGGCGATTGAGGCTGAATTGCAAGCTATCAGCACCCGTTGGGGGATTGTGCTTTACGAAACCAGGATTGATCGTCAGTTTGAGGAACTCATCCAGCAGCTTTCCCAGCGTGATGGCCGAGTGGTGCTATTGATCGACGAATACGACAAACCACTGATTGACTACCTCGATGACATCCCGCTGGCCAAAACCAATCAACAGGTGATGAAAACCTTTTACTCGGTGATCAAAGACAGTGACGCTTACCTGCAATTCCTGCTGATTACGGGAGTGTCTAAGTTCAGTAAAGTGTCGATCTTTTCCGACCTGAACAACCTGAAAGACCTGACGATTGACCGCCATTACGCCGCACTGACCGGTTATACCCAAACCGAGCTGGAGCACCACTTCGAACCCTACATGTCGGAAGTGGAGGAATATCAGGGTCTAAGCCGTGCCGAATTGCTGGAGCAAATACGCGAATGGTATAACGGCTACAGCTGGGACGGGCGCACGCGGGTGTACAACCCGTTTTCCATCCTCAATTTCTTCAGCGCCGGGGATTTCCGTAATTTCTGGTTTGAAACCGGCACCCCTACTTTCCTCCCCAAACTGATGAAAGCCCAGAACATGCTGGACGTGGATCAGGTGGAAATGGATGAAATGGGCTTTTCCATCTATGACATCGAGAAGCTGCAAGTTTTACCGGTGCTATTCCAAACCGGCTACCTGACGATACAGGCCAAACTGGAATACGGTTTGTACCGGCTCGGCTACCCCAACCGCGAAGTGCGCGCCGCGATGTTGGCTTATCTGATTGCAGAAATGCGCCACGACGAAGCCATCACCAGCACACCGACCGTCGTTTCCCTTTTTCGCGCCTTCGCCGCCGATGATCTGGAGCAGGTCATCAAGCTGGTGAAAAGCATTTTCAAGACCATTCCCTCGCATATTTTCATCAAGGAAGCGGAAAGCTATTACCACAGCCTGATCCATTTGGTATTCCATTATCTGGGGCTGTACACCGAAAGCGAAGTCAACACCAACGACGGGCGGCTGGACTGCGTAGTGAAGACCTCAACCCATGTCTACGTGATCGAATTCAAGCTGGACAAGAGCGCGGAGGCGGCGCTCAAGCAGATCAAGGACAAGAGCTATGCAGAAAAGTACCGCGCCGACCCACGTACCAAGGTACTGGTCGGCATTAACTTCAGCAGTGGGCTGAAAACGGTGGAGGGGTGGAAAGTCGAGGAGTTGGTTTAAGCAAACCAAGCCTGCAAGGGTGTGCTCAGAAAAACATCCAGCGGAATCCCACCCGTACCTACGACCAGTTTAGTCACATTCGGAAACGTTCCGGCAAAAGCTTCCAACCCGGTGAACACACCTTTGTTACGCCCGCTTTTGACCTCAATAGCCAGCAGGCGCGTACCGTGCTGGACCACAAAGTCCACCTCGGCATTGCGTTCCCGCCAATAGCTCAGGCTCATATTGGCGGGCAGGGTGTTATACAGATAAGCACCCACGGCAGATTCCACCAAGCGCCCCCATTGCTCACCATCCTGCCGTGCGCTTGGGTAATCGAAGCTGTGCTGGGCAGTAAGCAAGGCGGTATTCAACACCAATAGTTTGGGGCTGGCAGCACGGCTACGCGCTAGATCACCCGCAAACTTGTCCAGCCCGGCCAGCATCCACGCGCCATTCAACAAGGTCAGGTAGTGCGCCAGGGTGGTGGTGTTGCCCACATCCTGCAATTGCCCGATCATTTTCTGGTAGGACAGGATTTGCCCGGAATATTGGCAACCCAGCACAAACAGGCGGCGCAATAACGCGGGTTTGTCGATACGTGCCAGTTGCAGCACATCGCGGGACAGGGTGGGTTCGATGATCGCGTCCAGCACATAACTGCGCCAGCGGAATTCATCATCGCTCAATACCGCCGCACCGGGATAACCGCCGAAATAGATGAAACGTTCTATATCCCACCCGAACGCGGCCTGCATTTCCACAAACGACCAGTGCGGCACACGGATCAGTTCAAACCGCCCCACCAGACTTTCCCCCAGCCTATGTTGCATCAGGAATTGCGCAGACCCCAGCAATACAACGTGCAGGTTGGTCTGCTGGATACTGTCTTCATCCCACAGCATTTTGACCGTTTCTGACCAACGCGGGACTTTTTGCACCTCATCCAGTACCAGCAGGGTTGGTTCCTCTGTAGCCATGATCCGCGCCAGCCGCCATTGCTGTTCAATCCACAAGGCATCGGGTGCGGCAGGTAAATCAGCGGTCGCGTAATGCGATTTGCCTGCAAAGCTCGCTATTGCTTGACGCGCCAGCGTGGTTTTGCCGACCTGGCGTGGCCCGGCCAGCACTTGCAGGAAGCGGCGCGGTTGCTGTAAACGGCGGGTGAGGAGGCTCAGTTGGGGGCGTTGGTGCATGTGGCTCTCCGAATTGCTCAATACATTGAGTAATTTTACTCAATATGCTTAAAGTAAAGCAATGCTTAGTGTCATTTCTAAGATATTAGTGCTATGTACTGATCTACGGCTCAATAGCCATTAGTGTTGTGGGCAGTTGCGCAGGTGGATTACGTATCCCCAGTTTCGTAGCATGTGTCTGAAGGAGTGGCAACAAGAAGTTTTCAATGAAACTGGCAATGCGCCCCCACTCTTCGCTGGAAACGGGAGTAAACCCATGTGCCAATATGGAATGGTTACGAATAGTGAGCAAATCTTTCATGCGTTCGCTGTTCTGTGCCCAAAATGCCTTGACGGACTCATCACCATGATGACTGGCTAATTCCCACGCATCATTCAGGGCGGCTTTGTAAACCCCCTGGCTATTGGGGGATAGCCTCTGCTTCATGGATGCAGGAATGTGTTCAGGTGAAATGTCGCTGGTATCAATATCTGCCTGTATCTTCAGCAACCACTGGGCAGACCACTCCAGCAAGCGGTAAGCGCGGGAAGTGGCATCATCAAAACGTTGCTGCCCCGCCCGCCGCTGGGCATTTAACCAAAGGTCAAACAGGCGGGCGGGTTCCTTTTTGGGGGATTCAGCACACAACAGACGCAACTGGGCGACATACGGCGCTAATTGTTGACCGTATTTGCGCATGTAGTTATCAAGTATTTCAAGGGCGGTGGCATGGTCAAACCGATCCCATGCTGAAAATGCACTACTGAGGTTGCGCACTGCCTGTAATGTTCCGCGATCATCCCGATGCAAAGGTTTTTGGGCTTGCAAGTGCAGAATAGTATCATCGTAGGCAAACAATCCCCATGATTCCAATGCCTGCCGTAACTTCATCTGAAAACGGGTGCGCCCGATTTGCGCCTGTTGGGATTGCTCTGTACCATCCTTCACTTTCAACAGGTCAGCGCGTGATCCTGTTACCAATTGTAAGCTGATACTGTCGTGGTCTACTGCTGCCAAGCACAGTGCCGCCGACATGGTTTTAGTGCCGCCAGTGTAGTCCACCACGATCTGATCATGGCGCTGAATATAGCCCAAGACATGGCGGGCTATGTGTCGGTAAGCATCGTCCAGATCATCCGGGTATACGCGAAGCACGGCATAACTACCTTCATGCAAGATAGCCTGGGCAGGAATATTGGGGAGCGAGGGTTTGTCGTCAGTGAAATTTTTTTTCAGAAAAATACCACGTTTCTCAATCTGTTCGTAAGAGCCAGCTTTGCCAGTATCCGGGTCATCTTCTGAACAGACAAACAAAGTGAAATCTGGCCGATTATCTTTGATTGCCTTGATAACGGGCTGATGTGAACCACCAACAGTACAGATGAGTATCTTCACGGGGTTGTTTTCCTTATCACAATTCTTTTAAGCAGCCGCCTGCAACAGCAGCCGCACGTCGACTTCATCCCAGGGCACGAAGACCTTGCCCTGTTCGTCCTTTTCGATCACCAGCCATTCGGTGAGCAGCGCCACATCTTGATGCACATTGCGATAATGCCGATCCAGCTGCTTTGCCAGTTTGTAGATGGAAACTGAGCCGAATTTCTTGAGTTCAGCAATTAGTTCCCCGCGTTTGGGGGGTGCATTTCAATTTTACACTCCGCCTACAGCTGTGATGAAATAGCCGTACATC
>CAXYXY010000071.1:0-4865 GCA_964293125.1 uncultured Thiothrix sp.
CAAATCAGTTTAACTTATTTGAAGATAAATGGTATTTTTCAAATAATGTCTATTGTTCTACCGCAAAGGCGCATTTCAAGATCAGATCATTCTTGATCAGAACTGGGCGATTAATGCGGTTTACCGGGTGTTTGATCCCAAAGGCCAGCGCGGGCTGATTGAACAAATGCGCGGAAGTTTCAAAGGCGCGTATACCCAAATATTCTGGCCGGATGCGAATGAAACGGAGCGGAACATCTATCTCGACTTCATGCGCAATTGTGGCATCTGCTACGAACCCAACCGTAAACATGACACGCCCTTTGCCGAACGCACCTTCATCATCCCCGCACTATTACCCGAAGAAAGCACCGCCCGTTCTGCCTGGCAGAAAAACACTACGGATTGGCAACTCGACATCGAATACCCCTTCCTGCACCGTAGCATCATCGAACGCACCATCCTGCGTTTGGGCGAAACTTATCAGGGCGAACCGTGGCGCACTGGCATTTTCTGCAACACCGAACACGGGCAGGTATTACTCGAATGCGCGTATCGGGACAAACAACAGTCCACCCAAGGGCAACTCAGTTTCCACTTGCGCGGCCAGCAGCTTGCCCCTTTGGTCTACGCTTTGCGCAAACTGGTGAGCAAAATCAGCCCGCACCGTCGCTATCAGGAATTTCTGCAACAAGGCCAAACCAAGCGCCAAGCCTTGCCCGCGTTCAAAGCAGCAGAGGAGAAATTCAGCTTCCGTCTCGACCCCATTGAACCCAGCAAAACCCTCAAGCTGTTTATCTCCTATTCCCGTGCAGACCGTGAACACAAACTCACACTGGAAAAGCACTTACGCCTGATCAAAGAAGCCCTCAAGCTCCAAGTCAAACTCGACATCTGGAGCGACCACCTGATGGAGGCGGGCGATGGCGTAAACGAGCAAATTCTGCCTGAATTGCGCAGAGCCGACCTGATTATCCTGCTGGTCAGCCCCGATTTCCTTGACCCCGAGCGTTACAGTTGCCGGGTTGAATTACCGATTGCGCTGGAACGCCATCAGCAAGAAGGTATACCCGTTGCACCCGTCATTATCCGCCACACCCATTGGCAGACACGTTTGAGGCACTTAACCGTAGCGACCACCGAAAATGCTCACCCACTGGAAGACTGGCCTTCCGCCGATAAATTCTGGGGTAGCGTCCAAACGGGCATCCACACCAAAATAGACAAGCTCCTGCAAACATGAAACCAGTCAGGGCTGAAAATCAAACGGTTCACGAATCATGCACGGCGTCCAGTCCTGCTGAGGCTTGAATGTATCCTCGGCGACTTTGTGGCGCGGGCTGGACATGCTGCCGGAGGTGGTTTTCTGGTGACCGGCATCAAGATCAACCAGCGTTTCCTGAAACATGCCGGTCGTGCGTTTGACCTTGTACTGGCTAAACGCGCTCAGGACAAAACGCCCATCCTTGCGTTTAAAGCGGTAAGTCACATCAGTCCGCCCACCCAGCGCGCCACTGGCCGCTGCGGAAAGCTTCACTTCCAGTATACCCGTATTGATGGCGATATAAGCCAGTGGGTCAGCGCGTTCCTCTGGATGAGCCGCCGGGATAAAACGCCAGTATTGATCACTCAGGGTCAGGGTGTGCGCACCTGGGTTGAACTCGTCTTCGTCACTCAATACGATCAATAGCCGCCGTGGGTTGGTGTCGATGCTGCCTGTGTTGGAGTCGGGGGTGGTGTAAACTTTGTCCTGGTCGGTTGCCTGAATGACCAGCGCATAGTCGGGGCGCTCATCCGCGTTCAAGTCGCCCTGTGCGAGGGCAATCGCCTGCCAGCCATCCCGAATGAAGGGTTGCACACGGGTGAGACTGGCGGTATCGAGCGCTGCATACGGTGCGCTCAATTCGCTTTCTGCCATGACCAGGCAGGGAAGCAGGGTGAGGAATAGCCGGATTTTCATGATACAACCAATATAGCACAGGCCAGACCGGTCTCCCGTGAGAAGATTTGTTGTAACAGCAGGTTAAGCGTTAGAATAGCCAACCCATTCTTAATTAGCCGCAAGGACACCCCCCAGCGCATGTATACGGTCACCCTCCAGCCCAGTGGGCATACTTTCACTGTTGATGAACACGAAAACATCCTGGAGGCCGGTTTGCGTCAGGGTGTGGCCTTACCCTATAGCTGCCGGGGTGGGTCGTGTGGTTCATGTGCCGCCACCGTACTCAGTGGCACGCTCGATTACCCGGACGGTGAGCCGATGGGCTTGTCACCGTATGACCGTGATCAGGGGCGTGCCTTGTTGTGTCAGGCGGTGGCTTATTCGGATCTGGAGCTGGATAGCCCGCAGGTGGGGGTCGAGGTGGAGATTGAGGTAAAAACCCTGCCGGTACGCGTCGAGAAGCTGCACAAGCTGAATCATGACGTGATGGAACTCACCTTGAAGTTGCCTGCTACCGAACGCTTGCGTTTCCGTGCCGGACAGTACATCGATATTCTCCTGCGGGATGGCAAGCGTCGCGCTTTCTCGCTGGCGAATGCACCGTATGATGACCAGTATCTGGAGCTGCATGTGCGCCAGGTGCCCAATGGGCAGTTTACTTCGCACATCTTCAACGAAATGAAGCCCAAAGCTTTGTTACGCATCGAAGGACCACTCGGGAGTTTCTACATTCGTGAGTCAGAACGCCCGCTGATTTTGATGGGCGGCGGTACTGGATTTGCGCCGTTGAAAAGTATGCTTGAACAGCTGAAAGCGCAAGGTCTGGAGCGACCGGTTTATTTTTACTGGGGGGTGCGCACAGCAGAAGATTTATACATGGATGCACTCGTGCGTGATTGGGCACAACGTCTGGCGTTACTGACTTATGTGCCGGTGTTGTCAGAAGCCGCAGCGGAGGATAACTGGCAAGGTCGAACGGGCTGGGTGCATGAGGCCGTCGTCGCCGACTTCCCCGCATTGGTCGACTATGATGTGTATATGAGTGGGCCACCACCGATGATTAGCGCTGCGCAGAGTGCATTCCTTGCCGCAGGCTTGCCCGCCGAACAGCTGTTCGCGGATGCGTTTGAATACAGTATTGATACCTTAAAAGCGATAGCCAGGGAGCCATCAGCATGAGTTTTGTTCTGCATCCGCAATTAGCGGCGGACTGTTTAGTGGTCGGCGATTTGCCTTTATGCCGTGTGTTATTGATGAATGAAACACGCTACCCGTGGTTTATTCTGGTGCCACGCCGAAATAATATAGGTGAAATTTATCAGCTGACAGCGGCTGATCGTCAGGAGCTGTGGGCAGAATCAGCCTGGTTAAGTCGGGAAATGGTTAATCAGTTTTCACCGGACAAGCTGAATGTGGCCGCACTGGGGAATGTGGTGCCACAGCTGCATGTTCATCATATCGCCCGTTTTAAAACGGATGCTGCCTGGCCTGCACCTGTTTGGGGGAAGTTTGCACCAGAAGCTTACAGCCCGGCAGCAGCGGCAGAACGGACAGAGGCGATGTGGGTGAGTATGCTGGAATTTTCTGCCGGTCTGCCCACCCCGGTTAAATAACATTAAATAATCAGCAACCGTTGCAGTGTCCAATACAGCCCGGTCGCCGAGATCAGCAAAGAGCCGGGGATAAGTACCCATTGGCGATAATGGGGGCGGTGGCGAAACCAGACTGCCATCCCCAAGAATGCCAGCGTGATGACAGCCAGCTGCCCGAGTTCAACGCCGACATTAAAGCTGAGCAAGGCGGTGATGAAGGCGTGCTCTGGCATCCCGAAGTCGGCCAGCATGCTCGCAAAGCCCATGCCATGCAGTAAGCCGAAGGCGAACACCAGCAGCAGACGACTGTTATACAAATTTTTTGCAAAGATATTTTCAATGCCTACGTAGGCAATTGACAGGGCAATCAGGGGTTCTACCACTTGTGCAGGCAGGCTGATCCAGCCCTCCATGGATAGCCCCAGGGTAATGGTATGCGCGACCGTGAACATGGTGACTTGCCATAACAGCGGTTTTAGCCGGGTACTGAACAGAAAAATGCCAAGAATAAAGAGAATATGATCGAGGCCTTTGGGGATGATATGTACAAAACCCAACTCCACATAGCTTGCGATCACTTCCAGAGTGGATTGCTGGCGAAATACTTCGGTCAGGGAAAAGGGCTGGCTGGTTTTATCATTGCGTAGCCATTGCCAGTCTGACCAGTGCCATTTTTCATTGACCGTGTCGACCTGACGCACCCGCACGGCGTTGTCACCAAAAGCTGCCGGATAATACCACTGTAGCTGTTTGGCCGTTGTGTCAAGCTGCCCAGCCAGCAGGATCAGGCTGATGCGGGGCACTTTGACATAACCGGGCGGCGGAATATCCACTTGGGTGATGTGTAGCGGTATGGTTTTGCCGTCAGCCTGCAGCCGGATACTGTCCAGAAAGCGGGCTGAAAAGGCATTGAATTCACGGGTCAGCGGGTCGGCAGGCAAAACACGCAGTGCGTCATATGCGTCTGCCTGCGGCGCATCCTGGGTGTTTTTGTATTGTGAGTTAATGCCGGTCAGCAATGCTTCGATACTGGCGCGTATTTCGATACTGACTTCACCGCCTTTTTTTGCACTGATTTCAATCAGGGCGGGCTTGACGACATCAGCCTGAACCTGGCTGAAAACACTGGTCAAGGCGAAGAATCCGAGCAGTATGAGCCGGTGGTAAAATCCCATAGAATGTTTGTTTGGCGGCAGGTATTTGGCCACAGGTTTTCTCACTGGCTGGCGGTTCAACGTGATTTAATACGGTTCAGTGCGCTATTGCGGGCACATTAGCATTACCCCGGCGGGTCTTGTCAATAGACATTATTTAAAAATACCGACCTAAAGTCCCATCAAAAAAACTAATAC
>CAXYXY010000072.1:0-4845 GCA_964293125.1 uncultured Thiothrix sp.
TGAGAAATCAGGATGTTGCGTTTTTCCTGATCAGTAAACCCAATGCACGTAATGCTTCATTCACTTTCTCTGCGCTTGGAAACATGGCCGCAACATCATCATCCAACCGGACAACATTACTTGCCTGCTGATAACGGGCAGCATATTTGCCACGAACACCGTTTGAAAAATCGTATTCGGGCAGCATGCCTTTGTCATCTACCTGCTGGACAATGCATGTTTTGCCGCCCTGCTCCTGTAATTTTGCCAGATGCGGGATGTCTTTTACCCGCTTTGCCTGACTGAAATCATATTTACTTCTCATAAATTGCTACCTCCTTGTGGTGAGCTTTTCGACAAGACTGACTTGATGCAAAACACAAAATCACTGTCCGCTGCGAACTAAAAGCTGGCTGTAAAAAAAACGTTATTCACCCCTCCCCTCCGCCAGCCACAACAAAAACCCATATTCCAGCGCAATATCCTGATACTGTTTAAAGCGCCCAGACTTCCCACCGTGCCCGGCATCCATATCGGTTTTCAGCAACACCAGATGATTATCCGTTTTTAATTCACGCAGTTTCGCCACCCATTTGGCGGGTTCCCAATACTGTACCTGTGAATCATGCAAACCGGTGATGACTAACAGATGCGGGTAAGCCTGTGCCTTGACCTGATCATAAGGGCTATAGGAAAGCATGTAAGCAAAATAATCAGGGTCATTCGGGTTGCCCCATTCATCGTATTCGCCGGTCGTGAGTGGAATCGAAGCATCCAGCATTGTGCTGACTATATCGACAAACGGTACTTGTGCAACCACCCCCTTATAAAGATCAGGTGCCTGATTCATCACCGCCCCCACCAGCAAACCACCGGCACTGCCGCCCATTGCAAAGCAGCGTTGTGTATCGCCATAGCCTTGTGCCAGCAAGGCGCGGGTGACATCCTCAAAATCATTGAAACTGTTTTGTTTGTTCAGCAAGCGCCCGTTGTCATACCAGGCACGCCCCAAATCTTCGCCGCCGCGCACATGCGCAATCGCATAAACCATGCCCCGATCCAGCAGGCTGAGTTTGGCCGAGCTGAAAAACGGGTCAATGCTGTGCCCATACGCACCGTAGCCATAGACCAGCAAAGGATGGGTGCCATCCCGCCGGAAACTGGCCTTGCGATACACCAGCGATACCGGTACTTCCACCCCATCCCGCACCGTGATCCACAGCCGTTCGCTGGCATAATCGGCAGCGTTGAAATCACCCAGCACCGCCTGCTGTTTCAGGACGGTACGCGCACCATTATCCAGATCAATCTCATACTGCGTGACCGGCGTCGTCATGCTGGTATAGGCATAGCGCAAATACGGGGTCGAAGGGCTGGGGTTATACGACAGCCAGACGGAATAAGTCGGGTCATCAAACTGAATCTGGCGCAATGCGGTTTCATCCCAGCGGCGATACTGTAACTGCGTCAAACCTTTGCTTCGGGTATTGAGCACCAGATAATCATCAAACAGTTCAAAACTCTCCAGATAAACCGCCGCACTCCCCGCAAACTCCAGCGACCAGTCGGCAGGGCTGGCATCTGCAATATCCGCGCAGGCATACAGGCTGAAATTTTGCTGCTCACGGTTACTGCGGATGAAAAACCGCCCGTGGTGGTGATCAAGACTGTATTCATGCTCACGCTCGCGTGCCAGAAACAGGGTCGGGGTCGCCTCCGGCTGGTTAGCGTCCAATAAATGCGCTTCGCTGGTGACGGTCGCAAACAGGCCAATCACGATGTATTGCTCAGACGTGGTTTTATACAGGCTGGTGTCGAACGTATCATCCGCTTCCTCATAAACCAGTTGATCAGTGCCCACACCCTGCCCCAGCGTATGCCGGTAAACCTGATAAGGCAGCAAGGTCGTCGGGTGTTGTTGCACGTAATACAGCGTCTGGCTGTCATTCGCCCACACCACCGAACTCACCCGCTCCATTCGTTCGGCCAGTACTTCACCGGTCTGCAAATCCTTGATCGACAGTACACACTCGCGCCGCCCAACAGTGTCCTCACTAAACGCCAGCCAGCGGCCATCCGGACTCACTTCGCTGCTGTCCAGCGCATAAAACTCCAGCCCCTTCGCCCGTTCGTTGGCATCCAGCAATAATTCTTCTGGCGCGCTCAGTGTTTGCGCATAGCGCACCAGACGCGGGTATTCCTGACCGGCGCTGAAACGGGTTTGATACCAGTAGCCGTGCTCGAAATACGGCACCGAATCGTCGTCCTGCTGGAGTCGTGCGGTCATTTCCTGATAAAGCGTTGCCTGCAAAGCATTCGTCGCTTGTAACTGGGCGTCGGCATAGGCATTTTCCTGCTCAAGATGGGCAATAACCGCCGGGTCAGTACGCTCGTCATCGCGTAGCCAGTGGTAAGGATCAAAACGCTGCACACCCTGTTCGGTGTGGACATGCGGTTTGCGGGTGGCGCGGGGTGGCTGAAACATGAAGAATCCTTTGTGAGCTCGGGCTAATCGCCCAGTTTAGTTCAGCTTGCACAGTGGAGCCAATTCCGTCTACAGTAAGCGCTTTCACCCTCCCACCGCCACCAAGGAATACACACATGACTGCCCTGATACTCGACGGCAAAGCACTCTCGCTGGATATGGAAAAAACACTGGCCACCCGCGTCGCGGTCATTCGGGAAAAAATGGGGGGCAAAACACCTATTCTTGCCACCATTCTGGTCGGTGATGACCCGTCTTCCGCGACTTATGTACAAATGAAAGGCAATGCCTGCCGCCGGGTCGGGATGGAATCGATCAAAGTCGTGCTGGGCGCCGAGACGACCACCGCCGAATTACAGGAAGAAATCCGCAAGCTCAATGAAAATCCGCTGGTACACGGTATTCTGCTCCAGCACCCGGTACCGGCACAAATCGACGAACGCGCCTGTTTCGACCAGATCGCCCTGAACAAGGACGTAGACGGCGTGACCTCCTTGGGTTTCGGGCGGATGGTGATGCAAGAGGCTGCATATGGTTCCGCCACACCCGCCGGGATCATGAGCCTGCTCGCGCATTATGAAATCCCCTTAAGTGGCAAACATGCCGTCGTGATCGGGCGCAGTGCTATCCTCGGCAAACCGATGGCGATGATGCTGCTGAACGCGGACGCGACCGTCACCATCTGCCATTCACGCACCCAGAATCTGCCCGCACTGGTCAAACAGGCCGACATCGTGGTTGCAGCGGTCGGGCGGCCTGAGTTTATCAAGGGTGAATGGATCAAGGACGGTGCGGTGGTGGTGGATGCGGGTTATCACAACGGCGGGCTCGGTGATGTTGAACTGAGCGCCATCACGAATCGTGCTGCCGCGTATACCCCGGTGCCCGGTGGGGTGGGGCCGATGACGATCGCCACCCTGATTCGCCAGACGGTGGAAGCCGCCGAACAGAGTCTGACTTAAGAGTTAAGCTGATTTGAACTGACTTAAGCCTGTTAAAAAATTACACCATTGCTGCATCGCGCCATCTTTTAGTCTATCCTGAGAGTCGCATTGAGTAGGGGTTAATAAACCTGAAACAGGAGAGTCAAACATGAGTCGTGATGTTGTAGTATTAAGCGCGGTACGTTCCGCTATCGGTACCTTTAGTGGTGCACTCAGCGGGATTGAACCCAGCGAACTGGCCGGGCAGGTCATGAAGGAAGCGGTCAGCCGTTCCGAGGTTGATCCGGCGGTTATTAACTATGTGACGGTAGGCAACTGTATCCCTACCGATTCACGCTTTGCCTATGTCGCGCGCGTCGCGTCCATTCAGGCCGGTTTGCCGATGGAATCCGTCGCGATGGCGGTCAACCGCCTGTGCAGCTCCGGCTTGCAGGCGATTGTCTCCACCTCGCAAGCCATCATGCTCGGTGACTGTGATTACGGTGTCGGCGGCGGTGTCGAAGTCATGTCACGCGGTGGTTATATGTCGCCAGCCATGCGCAGCGGTGCACGTATGGGCGATAGCAACATGATCGACATGATGGTATCAACCCTGAACGATCCATTCGGTGCCGGACACATGGGCATCACGGCTGAGAATCTGGCTGAAAAGTGGGAAATCACCCGCGAACAACAGGATGAGCTGGCCGTGGAATCGCATCGCCGGGCGGCTCACGCCATTGCCGAAGGCCGGTTTGAGTCCCAGATCGTGCCTGTCACCCTGAAAACCCGCAAAGGCGAAGTCACCTTCCAGGTTGACGAACATGTCAAGTCAGACACGACCATGGAAACACTGGGCAGAATGCGCCCTGCTTTCAAAAAAGACGGTACAGTCACCGCCGGGAATGCCTCCGGTATCAATGACGGTGCCGCGTTCTTCGTACTGGCAGCCGCAGAAGCCGCAGAAAAAGCCGGGCAAAAACCCATGGCGCGCATGGTGGCCTATGCCGTCGCGGGTGTGCCGAATCACATCATGGGTGAAGGCCCTATTCCTGCGTCCAAACTGGTATTGAAACGCGCTGGTTTGAGTCTGGATCAAATGGACGTGATCGAGTCCAATGAAGCCTTCGCCGCCCAAGCGATTGCAGTAGCGCGTGGTTTAGGCTTGGATATGAACAAAACCAACCCGAATGGCGGCGCGATTGCACTCGGCCATCCGGTCGGCTGTTCTGGCGCATTCATTGCCACCAAGGCGATTTATGAGCTGCACCGTACCCATGGCCGTTATGCACTGGTGACCATGTGTATCGGTGGTGGTCAGGGTATTGCGGTTATTTTCGAACGGATGTAAGCACCTAGGCTCAGACTCCGCGCCCCCCCCCCCCCGGTGGGCGGGGGGGGGGGGGGCCTCGCAACGCCGCCCCGGCGCCCCCGGGGAGGGCCCCACCGTCGCACCAG